>NZ_JBHVEY010000037.1:0-52516 GCF_042802055.1 Rhodococcus sp. NPDC057529 | reverse complement strand
GGGTTCGGTCTCCATCGAATCGGACTTGTGTCGGCTATCACAACCGCGTACCGTCGCTTCTACGAGGCAACGCCCCAGCGCAGCACCCGGCTCGACCGGATGGTCAGCGAGGTGGCCCGACACCCGCTCACTTTGACCGCTCCGCCGGAGCGATCGGGGAAGAAGTTCGGTGACTCGGCCCGCGAAAGGCTTCGTCCACGAAACGACAAGCAGCCGGATCGATCCCCTGTACACCCAATCCGCTCCGACGCCCAGGCGACGGAATTCGGGACATTCATTGCGGCAAGTCCCGTTCGAGAAAGGCAGTATCCATGCCCCGTCCGGTCAACTCGATCCCCACGACACCAGGGAAATGGGTGTCGCGCCGAACGGCCTCAGCCCGTCGCCACCCTCTGCGGCGAAGCCTGATCTCGGCGCTCGGCGTGGTCGCGGCTGTAGCGTTGGCGTCCTGCTCCACCGTGCAGGAAACGGCGGCCTCTGCGCCGACCAGGCTCGCGGCGGGGACCGAGCACAGTGAGTGCACACCCGAGGGTGGCGCCGAATACATTTGCGGTGTCAACAATGTTGAGGATTTCGTGCGTCTACCCGGTGACCGGTTGATCGGCAGCGATCTCGCAGCACCAGGAAAGCAGGGTTACCTCTATCTGTTTGGTGTCGATCGTACCGTCCACACGATCTCTGCCGAGGAAATCGGCATCGCACCCGATCCCGCCTACGCCAGGTGTGCAGGCGCCCCCGATTGGACCGTGTTCAGACCACACGGAATGGATATCGCCACCACCACGGGAGATCACGCGACTCTGTATGTGGTCAACCACGGCGGCCGTGAAGCCGTGGAGATCTTCTCGGTCGATCTGTCTGTCGGCGACCCGACGCTGACCTGGACCGGCTGCCTGACCGCGCCCCAGGACGCGTGGCCGGACGACGTGGCCGCACTCCCCGACGGGGGACTGCTGGTCACCAGTCTCTGGGACCCGCGTGACGAGGAAAAATTTCAGAAGGCGGTCGAGGGTGAGCCGAACGGCGAGCTTCTCGAGTGGCACGCCGACAGTGGCTGGACCTCGCTGCCGACGGTGGCGGGCCGGTCCGGACCGAACGGCGTCATCGTCTCTCCGGATGGATCGACGGTGTACCTGGCGGCGTGGTCCGGCAAGCAGTTGTTGACGATCGATCGAACCACGGACGCGGTCGACACCATAAACTTGGACTACACCCCCGACAATCTCACCTGGGCGGCCGATGGCAAGACCATCTTCGTCGGCGGAACCACCGCAAACGTCAAGGACGCACTGGATTGCGATACCTCCCCCAATGTCAACTGCCCGTGGACCGGAGTGCGAGTCGATCGCTTCGACCCGGCCAGCGGCACGATCGACACCCTGATCAATGGAAACGAATTCGGCGAGTTCGGCATGACTACCGGAGCGATCGACCTCGGGGACGAATTGTGGGTGAACAGCTACCACAGTGATCGGGTCGCCGTGTTCCCACTGAACTGACCTACCACCCGAACCCAGCCTGAAGTCGCGGGGCGGTGGTCATCGCGTGCTCCTACTTCGAGTGACTTGTTGCAGCCACCCCAGACCATGCCCGATGAAGCTGCGCCTACCGAATCCGAGCGCACCGGAATCTTCTGTCCCCCCAGCAGCGCCGGGCGCCGGCCGGTAGTCGGGCAGCGAGTGCAGCGCCCGGGGCAAGACGGTGACACGGTCGGCAGTGGTATCGCTCCCCGGCATTCCCGGACCGCAGCAGCGCGGCCATCACCTGGCCCCGGCCGATGTCGGGACGGTCCAGGTACGCTGACAACGGGTGGTTACCGAAGGTCTTCTCCAGGTCGCGGGCATGATTCGACCGCCCAGAAGACCCACATGCACTGCAGGGCAGATTCTTTCGCCTATTTGGACGACCCAGTCGACGTTATGCCGCCAGATGCTGGGGCTAAGGCGGCCGGGAGTTGGTGCCGCGAGTAGAGTGCGAGGCGAGTATCTGGAATCGGTGTGTGTTTCAGCCGGCGCAGCTCCCATTCGTAGCCATCAACCCGATGTACGCTGCCGTTCAGTGACCCCAGAACCGCGGCATGAACGCGGGAGGTCAGGGAGTTTCACCACACCCACGACGACGAATTCACCGATAGAGCTCGTCCAGACAACTGTTCTGCATCGAGAAAGGACCCTGACATGTCGCCCGATCGAGAGCGAGATGCACTTCGACTCATTTTTCCCCAGTGGCAGGCCTGCGGAGCCGATTACGCTGCGGAGTTCACAGCGAACCTGTCACGAGAGTCGGTTCGTCATGGCTACGAGCTCGGCTCCCGACTCTTGAGCGCTGTCTTCCCTGCGACGGACGACGATACGGTGATCGTTCCAGTCGTCGAATACGACACCGGTGTCGATCGCGGCATCGAATCTCGACCGGCCGTTCTGGAAAACCTTCGAACAGCGACGAGGTTGATCGCGGATCGGGACCCGGACCGGATCGTCACCTTCGGCGGCGATTGCTCGGTAAGCGTTCCATCACTGACCTATCTGGCGGCGAAGTACGGTGATGATCTGGCGATCGTCTGGCTGGACTCTCATCCTGATTGCTCGTTGCCCGGCGGGAACTACCAGGGCTATCACGACATGGCACTGGCTCATATCACCGGACACGGCGACGACGAGTTCCTCGCGGAGTTACCGGCGACGGTTTCGCCCGATCGGGTTGTCCTTGCCGGTACTCACTCGTGGAATGATGACGAGTACGAGAACTTCCAGAACTGGGGCATCGCTCATCTGCCACCGGACACCCTTCGGCAGTCCCCACAAAAGGTCATGGAGTGGCTGCACTCGACCGGTTGCCGCAAGGTGGTCCTGCACCTCGACGTCGACAGTGTCGACGCGAACCAATTTCACCTCGGAATGGGCGCCGAGCCCGATGGACTGACGAAGGATCAAGTACAGGCCATCATCTCGGCAGTATCCACGCACCAGAACTTCGACCTAGTGGGCTTCACTCTCGGTGAGTTCATTCCGCGACAGGTTCTGGCAATACAAGAACTCGTCCAGGACGTGCCGTTACTCTAACGCCGATTTTCGCGGAGCGGTGATTGCCTGATAATTGGGTGCCGCGGACCGTGCTCATGGCGTCGCGAGAATTGGGCGGATTTGTGCAGTAGGCGATTCGGTGCGCGGCGATGTGATCACCGCACGAGATGGTGAAGGCCATTCGCTGACTGGTAGGCGGATTCCCGACTGGCATTCCCGCCGTCCGGCCGAAGGCCTTGAGCTTGTTTTTTAACCTGGGCAGGCGGCCCCGACGGGTTTTCTCGCTTTGGTTTCGGCGCGTTTGCCCACGTGGTGATGCGGTGCGCGGTGGGTGTTTTTCGATCCGGGTGGGAGTCCGGGTCCGGGTCGACTGGGTTTCGGTGCACTGGCCGGAACAGGCATCGTCGCGCGGGTGCGCGAAAACCCTCGACGGACCCGTGCCGGCGTCAATCGTGTTGGTGGGACGGGCCGTTCCCACGGGCGGCGGAGGTCCTCGGCCAGAGGACGGGCGAGCCGGAGTTGGGCGTAGGCCACCAGCACGATCCAGGTCCAGCGGTCGGCCGCCTCGGGACTGCGGAGCTTCGGGGCGGTCCACCCCAACGTCTGCTTGAAGAAACGGAAGGTGTGTTCGAGGTCGAAGCGCCGCAGAAACATCTGCCACAATCGGTCGATATCGGCGGTTCCCCCACCAGGATGTGAGTACCAGAGCCACACCGGTTTGGGATGCCGGTCCCCGGGCAGGTGATCGACCGTCAGCCGGATCACCGTGCCTTCGACGATCGGCGGCGGTCCTGGGTGGTCCGCCCACGAGCCACGGTGGACGAGCCTCGGGTGCAACCGATTCCACGACGCAGCGGTGGCTGTGCCATATCGGTCCGTCTCGGTGCTCGAGGTGGTCTCGGGTGCAGGCCACGTAATCGGGTCGGCGAATCGAAACTCGGGGCCGTGCCGGGAGCTGTGCTTCCCGGTACGGCCTCGCGGCGGCGCCGGGAAGCACAGCACCCGGTCCGAACGCATCCGACCCAACACCTGCACCGGGAGATCGGCGAGCACGAACGCCAACCTCGCCAACTCGTATCCGGCGTCGAACACCAGCAGAATGTCCGGGTCGCCGTCGCGGTGGTGCCCGGCCTCGCGCAACCGCGTGTTCACTTCACGCACCTGGGTCGCCGTCACATCGGTTTCGTCATCGTCGGGACGCAAGCGGACCGCGTCGAGCACCGACGTCCACGAGGTACGCCCGGTCTCGAGTGCGGCGACGAACGAGTACGGCCACCCCGGGATCAGCTGCGCCTGATTCTTCCCGCGGCCGTAGACGTGGCAGAACCCGCGCTGCGGACTGGTCGATGCGTCCGGGCGCAACCAGGCACTGATGTCGACGGCCAACACGATCCGGCCGCCGCGATCACGCAGGATTGTCAGCCCGCCGAGGGCGCGGCGCAGCCGAGTGAGATCTATTCGGCCGCAGTTGATTGCGTCGTACAAGGCGCCGTGACCGCGCCGATGCTCGGCGGCCAGTGACAACTCGACCAGGGTGCGAACCGCGGTGCCGGAACACAGCAGCGCATCGGTCAACTCGAACAATGCATCACCTCGGGCCGGCAGACACCGGTAGAACTCTTCGCGGAACGACACCAGGTCGACACGCGGATCGGGGACCGATTCTTCCCCGACCGCCCACCGATCGGGCACACTGATACTCACGGCCACCGCCTGTTTTCGTCTCGAAAGTTCTGTGGAAGGAACCTCAAGATGATCAGGCGGTGGTCGCCTCATGCCGCGGCGACACGCCGAACAACACCAGCACCAACTGCCCCACGCGATGGCCGAGGTCAAACGACAAGCTGAGAGAGTGTTTTGAAAGTGTTCGATCGGGGCGTGGCGGACGGGCCGGTGGCGGCATGATGGGTTTGTGGTTGCTCGCAGGAAACGTCGCAAGCCGACGCCGTATCCGTCCGATCTGACCGACGCCCCATGGGAGTTGATCGCACCGATGGTGCCCACGGCGCTGCCGGGTGGTCCACGATCGTCGGCGGATCGTGGAGGCGATCCTCTATGTCAACCGCACCGGTTGCTCATGGCGGCAGCTCCCGCACGACTTCCCGCCCTGGCAGACCGTTTTCGGGTACTTCCAGCGATGGAACGAGTCCGGGGTGACCGACCGCATCCACGACGCGCTGCGGGCGAAGGTCCGTGACCGTAGCGGCCGGGATCCGATGGCGTCGGCGGGGATGGTCGACGCGGAGGCGGTCGAGGGCGCCGACACGGTGGGCTCGGACACCCGCGGGTGGGACGGCGGGAAACGGGTCAACGGCAGGAAGCGACACGTGGTCACGGACTCGCCGGGCCTGTTGGTGGTCGCGGCTGGTGACCGCGGCGAGCGTGCAAGACCGCGACGGCGGGCGCCTGGCGTTGTCCCGGGGGAAGACCGTGATGCCGTCGATGGTGTTGGTGTGGGTGGGCGGCGTCTATGCCGGACGTCTCGTCGGGTGGGTCGCGGAGCATTGCCGGATGACGCTCGATGTCGTGGGGAAACCCAAGGGGTAGATCGGATTCAGTGTGCTGCCGCACCGTTGGCTGATCGAACGGACTTTGGCGTGGATCGTGTGTTGTCGTCGACTTGACCACGACTACGAATGTCTCGCGGCGCACTCGGAGGCGATGATCACATGGGCAATGATCGGGTTGATGACCCGACGACTGGCCCCCGCACGCGGACGACGCCCATGGCAGTCGACCCGCGGCGTGACACTTTCAAAACACATTCTGAGCTACATCGGCTACCCCGTCGGGTCGTTGCTATCAGCCCCCTCCTCGCATACCTGGAGAGAAAGTATCTTCTGGTCGGATCGATCGCAGTCCTGGCAGTCTTCGGTTTATGTTTCGCTACCTCGACCAACAGCACGCTGATCGTGTTGTTCGGGTTCCTCACGACAGTCACAGGCCAGATCTACTCAAACACTTTCCACATCTATCAAGCAGAAATCTTCCCCACGCCAATCCGCGTCATAGCGGTGGGCTGGACGTACTCGCTGTCCCGACTCTCGTCAGCGGCGATGCCGTTCCTGCTTATCCCGGTGCTTGAGAATCACGGTGCAGGCCCCATGCTCGTCATCATCGGAATCGCCTTGGCGACAGTCATCCTGAATTCATTTGGATTCCTGCGGAACCAAGACCGGGGTCGCTATCTCGTCCGAGCACCCGGCCAGCACCTCGCCCCCTTCAGGACGAGGTCAGTACTTGGCGAAGGCGCAGTACCCGGTATCTGCGCCACTCGACCCTTTGGTGATAGCCCTCGAGGTTCTGGACGGGTCCCGACTCGCAGAGTTGGACGACAGGGGACTCCGCTCGGATTCCATGGAACCCGGTACTGCCTTGGTCAAGAAACCCATGTCTGATCGGTGTGCCGCTCGGCGAGGTCCGGGATGTGCAGGGAACCCGTCGGGTCAGGTGCTGGTGCGCACTGTGAGTTCGGGGGTCAGTTGGAGGGATTCGACGTCTTCGCCGTTGAGGATGGCCATCAACATCTCGAAGCTTTGGCGTCCGATGTGGTGCATGGGGGAGCGTGCGGTGGTGAGTCCGACGCTTTCGGCGAGGGGGGTGTCGTTGAACCCGGCCAGTGCGATGTCGTCCGGGACCGTCAGGCCTGCCCGGATGCTTCGGCGAGGATCTCGGCGGCTGCAGTGTTGCCTGCGGCAGCGTCGAAGCCACTCGGGACGAGGTGGGCCGGGTCGACGTGGAAGCCGTGCTGCTCGCGTGTTTCGAGGAAGCCGGCGCAGCGGTCGATGGAGGTCGAAACGTGGGGATCGCCGGCGATGAGGCCGAGGGTTGTTCGGCCTGATGCGATGAGATGCTCGGCGATCATCCGGCCGCCGGCACGGTCGTCGCACGTCACCGACCGATGTCCGGGGGAGCGACGGCTCACGAAGGTGGATGCGATGCAGCCAGCTGGGACGAGCATCGCTCGGGTCGAGTGTGCTCCCGCACGGGACTGCCTGTCCGGGTGGCGCCTGTCTGAACGACGGCGTTTCGTCGACGGTGTGGCGCGCCGCTTCTAGTACTACAGTCGCGTTTAGGGCAGGTGTCCTCGGGCTCGGTAATGGCATTGTCGGGCTCGGTGTTGATGGCGGCGGCGCCAGTGGGAGCGTGCGAGGACGTGGTCGGGATCGGGTAGATACGTCCAGATCAGGTGGCAGAGCAGCCGTCGGATCTCCGGCACACTCAGTGCGATCAACTCGCTGTCGTCGCCGGGTTCTCGGGCCCCCTTTTTGACCGAGTGACGGTGAGGAAGGTGTGCGCGAGCATCGAGAGGGTGATGTGCCGGTACCAGCCCGCGTACTGCCGAACCTGGTAGTGGTCGAGGCCCGTCTGGCCCTTCGCGGTCTGGAAGGTCCTCTATCGCCCACCGTGTTCCGGCGACGGTGACCAATTCGGTCAAGGTGGTGCGCGCCGGGCAGTGGCACAGGTAGTACGCCAGATCCTCCGGGTCGGTGCGACTGCGACGGGCCAGGAGCCAGTACACCCTCGTCGGCCAGTTCACCCCGCGCACCGGCGTGCGCGCCCAGTCGTAGAGCCGGGCACCTTTGCTGCCGTGACCGGCCGAGCGGGTCCGCCACGCCTGGGCAGGCACCGCCGCGATCGCCTCGTCGACCCGGAGCTCGGCGCCGTCGACGGTGATGACGCGTTGGTTCACCGAAGTAGCCAGCACGTAAGACAATCCGAGTTCCTCGCAACGGGCACGGAGCCGGTGCACCTGCCCATATACGGCATCTCCGGTGACCCATCGTGCCGGCACGCCGGCGCCGACGGCGCGGTCGAGCATCGCGATCGCCAGCTCGGGTTTGGTCGCGAACTCGCGCTCGGCGGGGACCCCGGCCTGCGCGCACCGGTCCCGGTCGTCGGTCCAGGCTTTGGGCAGGTACAACTCTCGGTCGATCAGCGTTCGACCCGCCGCAGTGGCATAGGTCAAGAACACCCCGATCTGGCAGTTCTCGACCCGGCCCGCGGTCCCCGAGTGCTGGCGGGCCACCCCGGCCGAGCGGGTGCCCTTCTTCAAGAACCCGGTCTCGTCGAGAATCAACACACCGGACGGATCCGCGAGGTGCCCGACCGCGTAAATCGCGGACATCGTCGCGGACCGCGTCGGGATCCCAGTCCGCCGTCGAGAGCAGTCGCTGCATCCCGTCCGGCAACCGATCACCCGCGCGCTCGGACAGGGTCCACGAATTCTTCCGCTCCTCGCCCGAGAGCAACCCCTGCACATATTCCACCGCGTGCTTGCGGGGCTCGGACCTGGCGAAACGATGCCCGATCAAGGCATCGATCTCCGCCAGCCCCTCCGCCCACACCCGCACCTGCGCCACGCACACATCATCGCCCACACACGGACCATGCATCCTGCGACTCTCGGAACCTGCGCCGACACACCGACAAGATCAAAATAAACGCGACTGTAGTACTAGCCTCGGGCTTTCACGCTGGTCATGCCCCGGCCGCGTGTTGATCATGAAGAAAGGTGCTCTGAACTGCAAGAATATGGCTTGCTGAGGGCCGATATTCACTTCGTTCGAGGAGCACCTTTCTGGTGGGCAAGTCTACTTCGTGGTACCCGTCGCTGTCCGTTGACCCTGCCGGAACCGGTGTCGTGTCGCACGCCGGGGCGGTGTTGTTGCTACGCACCGCAGAGAAAACTGGTCTGACGACCGCGTTATCGAGCGCGCTCGAGCCGTGGCGTAAACCGACGACCTCCCATGATCCGGGCAAGATCATCGCCGATCTGACGATGGCACTCGCCCTGGGCGGCGACTGCCTGGCCGATATCGCGCTGCTACGTGAAGAACCCGCAGTCTTCGGCCGGGTGGCGTCCGACCCCACCGTCTCGAGACTGATTGCCGCATTGGCCGCTGACGCTCCGAAAGCGTTGGCGGCAATCAACTCCGCGCGTTCGACAGCCCGACGGATCGCCTGGAACGCCGCCCGTGAACAGGCTCCCGACCATGAGATCGACGCCGGACATCCGCTGATCATCGACCTCGACGCCACCCTGGTCACCGCCCACTCGGAAAAGGAAAAGGCTGCCGCCACCTACAAGAGAGGGTTCGGTTTCCACCCGCTGTGCGCGTTCGTGGACCACGGACCGGACGGCACGGGAGAGCCGTTGGCAATGATGCTGCGACCAGGCAACGCCGGCTCCAACACCGCCGCAGACCACATCGAACTGATACGGCAAGCATTGCGGCAGTTGCCGTTCACCGCCAAAGGCGGACGGATCGGCCGCAAGGTACTGATCCGCACCGACGCGGCCGGCGGCACCCATGCCCTCATCGACTACCTGACCACACAGAAGTTGTCGTACTCGATCGGATTCGGTCTGACCGACACCATTGTCACCGCCATCGACGCCCTTTCCGAACAGGCTTGGATCCCCGCCTACAACGCCGACGGGCAACCCCGCGACGGCGCCTGGGTGACGGAGGTAACCAGTCTGCTCGAGCTTCCCGGTTGGCCCGACGGGATGCGGGTCATCGTCCGCAAAGAACGCCCAGTGCGCCGTGAGGCGCTGTTGATTCGAATGGAGGTGAAAGACCTGCATCGCCGATCCTGTCGCAGCAGGACGGTGGAGCTGAGGGCAGCCTGATCCGGGTGGTGCCGGGGAGGGCGGGAAGCAGCCCTGACAAAGCCGGGACGTGTCAGCACTGCCAGATGGTGCGGGTCCGGCGAGCGGGACGGAAAGGAGTACGAGAGGAACCGGCGTTTACGTCTCTTCATCTTGCACCGGCTCGAATCTGGCGGATCTGGGCCGGCAGCGGTGCGCACCCACCGACTCGTCGGTGGGGAACTCCTGGGTCGGATAGGTCGGCTGGCCGGGAGACCACGGTGAAATTGCTGCGGGGTAGCCGTGGTGAGGCCGCAGGGACAGAGTCGGGCTCCTCCTCCGTCGAGCGAACAACAGTGAACACGGGAACCATCTCGGTCTTACCGACCTACGGGCATCCGGTCCGTGGGGACGGTTGGGCGCACCGACCGCCGATCAGGTCGGGATGGGGCGGAGCCGTCGTAGTACTCCGAGCCGGGGAAAGCCCGGCACATGGGGAAGGGCGGCAGCGGTATCGAGAAGGGAAGGAGACTGTAATGCCGAAAGACGCGGCGGTGAACATCGTCGCCCCGGACATCGCGGACCCACCGGGCCCACGTGCTCGGGTATCGGGGATGCAGGCCAAGCTTCACCATTGGGCGGCGGCCGATTCCGGCCGCAGGTTCGATGACCTGTTCAATTTCGTGCACGATCCGGCCACATTGCGTGTGGCGTTCGAACGGGTTGCGGGCAATACCGGCGCGAAGACTCCCGGCGTCGACGGTATGACCGTCGCCGACGTGGAGGCGAGTGTGGGGATGTCCGGATTCCTGGACGATCTGCGGACTCAGTTGAAGGACGGCTCGTTTCGTCCGCTTCCGGTGCGGGAACGTAAGATCCCCAAACCGGGCGGCAGCGGGAAGGTCCGGAAGCTGGGGATTCCGACGGTTGCGGATCGGGTCGTTCAGGCGGCGCTGAAGCTGGTGCTGGAACCGATCTTCGAGGCCGACTTCCTGCCGGTCTCCTATGGGTTTCGGCCGAGGCGGCGGGCGCACGACGCAGTCGCGGAGATTCAGTATTTCGGCACCAAGGGTTATCGCTGGGTGCTGGATGCCGACATCGAAGCGTGTTTCGATTCGATCGAGCACACGGCCCTGATGGGCCGGGTGCGAGAACGGATCAAGGACAAGCGCGTGTTGCTGCTGGTCAAGTCGTTCCTCAAGGCCGGAGTGATGAGTGAAACCGGCCATCACGAGGACAATCCGACCGGCACGCCGCAAGGGGGCATCTTGTCGCCGCTGTTGGCCAACATCGCCCTGAGCGTGCTCGATGAGCACGTTCACGGGCCGTGGCAACCGGGCGGCGTTATGAGCACCCCGACAGGTCGCGCTCTCCGTCGTAGGAGAGGCCTGCCGAACTGGCGAATCGTGCGCTACGCGGACGATTTCGTCGTGCTCGTGTTCGGTAGCTGCGACGATGTGAACGACTTGCGCGAAGAGATCGCTGATGTGATCGCGCCGTTGGGGCTTCGGTTCTCCGAATCCAAGACCCGAGTGGTGCACATGGGCGAGGGGTTCGACTTTCTCGGGTTCCGCCTCCAGTGGAAACGCAAGAAAGGGACGGACAAGTGGTACGTCTACGTGTTCATCGCCGACCGGCCCCTCCGGTCGCTGAAGGACAAGATTCGTGCCGTGACGAGCAGGCTGTCGCAGCAGCCACCCAGGGACGTGCTGATCCGGCTCAACCGGATCATGCGCGGCTGGTCCAATTACTTTCGGTACGCGGTAGCCAAGAGTGTCCTGCAATCCCTCGCCATCTTCGTGTGGCACAGGATTGCTCGCTGGTGGATACGGCTGCATCGGTGGAGTTGGACAGATCTTCGACGGCACCTCATCGGCCCTCACGGGACGTGGAAGATGCCGTCGGCGGACGGGGTCGAACTGTTCAATCTCGGCCGGGTACCGACTGCACGATATCGGTACCGCGGCAGTAAGATCCCGAATCCCTGGGCAGTGGCTAACCACGCTTGATGGCAGAGACCGTGGAGAGCCCGGTGCGTGGAAACGCGCACGCCGGGTTCGGCGAGCGGCTCGCAGAGACGGGCCGGTGGTGACACCGGTACCGCGCTGCGGGCCGACTCAACCACCCCGGCGCGCAACTGCGCTTCACCGACCGTGACGGGCTGCGGCTGACCGCGTTCGTCACCAACACCGAAGGTGGACAATTGCCCGATCTGGAACTGCGGCACCGGCGCCGGGCACGCTGCGAAGACCGGATCCGCATCCTGAAAGACACCGGCCTCGAGAACCTTCCGCTGCACGGCTTCGATCAGAATCGGATCTGGCTCGCCCTCGTCGCCCTCGCCGTCGAGGTCACCGCATGGATGCAGATGCTCGCGCTCACCGACGACCCAGCCAGCCGGTGGGAGCCGAAACGGCTACGACTGCGCCTGTTCGCGATCGCCGGGCGCATCGCCCGTCACGCACGAAAAGTGCATCTGCGGCTATCCGCCCACGCACCCTGGATCGACTTGCTGATCACCGCATTGGCCCGTCTCAACGCAATCCCCGACCCTCTCTGACCAGTACCAATCAGACTGCCGAAACGAAAGGAAATCAACTTTCGGGGCCCTGGACCCCGACGACCACCCGACCGCGTCGGGCGACCGCGCGTTGCCGAGCACCGAATCCACGCCCGAAACACCCAACCCGAAACTAATCAGAGCGACACGTCAGACGCATGCAAGATCGAGGCTAGCTACGGGCGCGCCAGCGAATCCAGGATTCCTTCGTATAGACCGCGTAGATGCTTACGCATTGCCTCGCGTGCGCCTTTGGGATCGCGTAGGCGTAGCGCTGCGGTAATTGTGGTGTGATCGTCGGTTATGCGGCCGCTCGTTGCCAATCCTGAGCCGACCAGATTGAGCCGTTGACTGTCACTGAAGATCATCTCGAGTGCAGAGAGGAGTCGGGGACTGCCGGCGGCTTCGGCGATTTTCCTGTGGAATTCGTACGATTGCTCATCGAAGGCCAGGCCCGATCCCGCGCCGCTGGCTGAATGCGCCTCGCCCAGGGCTTCTAGCTGTGCCAGCGCTTCGTCGGACATTCGAGTGGCGGCTCGTTCGGCCGCCTCAGTCTCAATGAGCTCCCGCACGAAATAGATATCGAGCGCATCTTCAAGTGACAGGGGGCGTACGACGTGTCCTCGGTATGGAAGCACGGTGAGGACGCCAGCCCGCTCGAGTGCGCCCAGAGCTTCTCGTACTGGGGTTCGAGAAACCCCGTACTTCTCAGCAAGCTGACCAGTGTTGATGACGTCGTTCGGGGCTAGCTCGCCCGAATGGATTGAGGCCAGTATCTGTTGACGAACCATCTCGGACAGCGGTGTATCACGAGTGGTCCGTGTACTGCGGCCGTCCACCGCGCCGCTGGCGGTACGTCGCCTTTGCGTGCTGCGTGTTGATGAACTGGGGCTTTCGGCTGTCACGGGTCCCTCCTTGAGGGGTATATGTTACAGAAATTTTAGATCAGGTGGGGCTGCAGGGAACGGCGGCCCCGGCGTGCGAAGGCATTGACATTTCAGTAACATGTTGCGAGTATACATATGTTGATTGTGACGTGCCGCACGCCGTAGACCATGCATTTCGGCACGCGACGCCTGACTATTCGTGACGTGTTGGCCGGCGACATCCAGCAACTGCATGGCGCCGCCTTTGATTTGGGCTGCGCGGGGGCATCGCCGACGAAACGCTGCGAGAGGCGGCTTGCCATCCATCGAGCCGCGATGCGGCATCGAAACTCGATCAACCAACTTCACAAAAGCCAATGTCGAGGAGAGCAATGTCCAACCCTTCGTTGAAAATCAGGAAAGTCTGGAGCCAGGTAGAGGAGATCCGCACTGTGGCCGGAAGCGCCGATGGCGATAGCCCGCTGCGCAAGGTGGCGGTATGCGCGATCGTCAGCAATCCGTGCGCGGGACTCGGCTACGTCGAGGACCTCTCGCCGATCATTGACGAATCGTCCGAGATCGCGACCTACCTCGGAGTCGAGGCGGCGCGTCTGCTCGGGGAGCCTGTTGAAAGCTATGGCAAGGGAGGGATTGCCGGATACGCTGGCGAACAGGAGCACATTAACGCTGCACTCACCTCTGTATTCGGCGATGCGTTCCGCAACGCGATCGGCGGCGGGGCGGCCTGGATCACCTCAGTGACCAAGGTCGGGGGCCCAGGGAGTGCAATCGACGTCCCGCTCGCCTACAAAGACGACGTCTGGGTGCGGAGCCACTATGACGCCCTCACGATCACCATCCCAGACGGGCCTCTGCCTGACGAACTTGCGATCATCGCCGTCGTTGCGAACAGGGGTCGGATCAACGCCCGTGTCGGGGGCATGTCGGTCGCGGAGGCACGAGAGAAGGCAGTTCTGTGAGCACGAGTTTGGTAATCACCGGCGCTGGAACAGTTCTGTCCGGAGACATGACCGAGCCCATCCTCCGCGGTGTCGACACAGTTGTCAGTGTCGACGGCGTCATTACCGCTACGGGCAGGGCGGAAGCACTGAAAGATGAGATCGCGTCGGCGGACGTAGTGCTTGACGCAAAAGGCACTACCGTTGGCCCGGGACTCATCGACTCCCATTGCCACGTGGTACTTGGTGACTACACACCGCGCCAGAAGACAGTCGACTTCCTCGCCAGCTACGTACACGGAGGCATCACGAGCGTCGTCTCGCCCGGAGAAATCCATGCGCCCGGTCGCCCCCACAGTGCTATCGGTGTCAAAGCTCTAGCGATTGCAGCCAAGACCTGCTTCGACGAGTTCAGACCTGGCGGGATGCGAGTGCACGCCGGCGCGGTGGTTCTCGAACCCACTCTCGAGCGTGAAGACTTCGCCGAACTGCAGCGCGCAGGTGTCCACCTGGCGAAGTTCGGATTCGGACTTTACCAAGATCCGGGCGACGGGGTGAATCAGGTCCGCTGGGCGCAGGAGCACGGCATCACGGTGATGTGCCACTCGGGGGGTGCGAGCATTCCGGGGAGCCAGCCGATTACCCCCGAGCACCTTCTGAAGCTCGCCCCGGACGTATGCGGGCACGTCAATGGTGGACCGACCGCGCTGACAGCGAGCGGTGTCGACCGGATCATGGACGAGACGAGCATGGCGCTCCAGCTCGTCCAGGCCGGCAACCTGAAGTCGGCGGTCCGAATTTTGAAGCGCGCTATCCAGACTGAACAGTTCCACCGAATCGTTCTGGGCTCGGACACCCCGACAGGTACCGGCGTTATGCCCCTCGGTGTTTTGAAGACGGTCGCCGAACTGTCGTCCCTCGCCGACATCGATCCCGCCCTGATGTGGGCGGCCGCGACTGGAAACAACGCGCGAACCTGGGAACTACCATCAGGGTTCATCCGCCAGGGCGCGGCCGCAGATCTCGTCATCATGGACGCTCCCTGGGGCTCCACCGCGGACACCGCGCTCGGTGCGCTCGCCGTCGGTGATATCCCCGGAATCAGCGCCATCGTGACCGACGGAACACTGCGTGCACTACTGAGTCGCAACACCCCGAGGGCAGCTCGACTTGCATCATCGACCCCCTCGTTGACACATTTCGAGGATGCACACGCAGCCGACTCCGGGCCAGGGTGTTGCTGAGTTCAGGTGCATGTGCTTCCGGTGGTGGTGCCGCGGGCGCGTTGGGGCGAGGCGGTCCCCAGCAGCGTCCGGCCTTCGCGAGTTCGGCAACCTGACACCGGTGCGGGCGTTGCGGCGATCCCGCTCGTGGTTCTGCGCTGCACAGGGATGAAACGTGACCTGACCGTTGCGGGCGCCGTGAAAAGGCGCGCCGACGGTTCTGGGTCGGTGCCTATGCGGCCTGAGCGCGACGGGGTTGCAGACCGCGATCCTGCCGAACGATTTTCTCGTTCGGCAGGTTTCGCGTATATCCGCTGTGATTCTCTCTGGCGGTGACCGGTTCGACGCTCAGGTCCCGGCTTCGAGTGTCCCGCTTCATACGCCTCGTCGGTCGAGGGCATTGGCGAGTTCCTCTTCGTGCCAGAGCGCGGCGTCGACTGCTACGGCGGGTGTGCAGATCTACGCGCTGCGCCAGCCTTCTCGTGCGACGACTGGTGCTAGTTCAAAATTCCTGTTCAGGGGTCTTGTGTGAGCAATATCTACGTAATATATTGCTTGAACGGCCGTCCTGAGTACTCCTCCAAGTAAGGACCCTTGCGTGACGAACAAAACCTTCGAGACCTCGGTCGTCCATCAGGACGACCGGGCCAGCAGCGCGGTACGAGGTGCGGCTATAGGCTTTTACGTGGACATGTTCGATGTCTACCTTCCGGTCATTGCCCTGGCGCCTGCGATGATCTATTTCGTGTCACCCGAGCTCAGCATCGGTGCGAAGTCGTTGATCGCGGGAATGATTTTCGCCGCCACGCTCGTCGCCAGACCTCTCGGTTCGACCATCTTCGGCGTGCTCGCCGACAAGATCGGTCGTCGCCTCGCCACGATCTATGCTGTTATCGGGTGTGGTGTCACAACATTGGCAACCGCCTTTCTTCCCGGATTTCAGCACATCGGAGTCGCCGCGGTCGGGATTCTGATCGCACTCCGATTCGTCGGCGGAATCTTCATGGGCGGTGAGTACACCGGAGCAGTACCACTGGCCATGGAGAGCAGCCCGATCTCCAAGCGGGGAAAGTACGGTGGTGCAATCGCAGCGACCTTCCCGTTGGCCTACTGCACCATCTCTGGCATCTCGTTCCTTCTTCTCCAGACGATGCCATCCGACGGTTTGATGTCTACCTATATTCAGTGGGGTTGGCGGATTCCATTCGTGGTCGGTGCGTTGGCGACCTTCTGGTTCGCCTACTACTATGCCCGTTCGGTGCACGAATCCGAGTCATGGATCGAGTCGAAAGCGGAGGCCGCCTCGAAGGGCGCCACAAAGGCAACCAGTTTCCGGCTCCTGATGATGCCGCAGAACAAGCGTTCCCTCATCCGCATTTTCATCCTGATGACGGGGGTGTGGTTCGGC
This sequence comes from Rhodococcus sp. NPDC057529, assembly GCF_042802055.1. NCBI lineage: Bacteria > Bacillati > Actinomycetota > Actinomycetes > Mycobacteriales > Nocardiaceae > Rhodococcus > Rhodococcus sp. NPDC057529. The sequence goes on along the minus strand of NZ_JBHVEY010000037.1, from coordinate 35,882 downwards.
AGCAACGTCGTCTCGGTCATTCTTCCCCAAATCCTTCGCGAAGACGTCGGTATCAGTGTGTCCGGCGCGACAGGCGTCTGGATCATCTGCCAGGTTGTTCTGATCGGTGGGTATTTGGCATCCGGCCTGATCAGTCAGAAGATCGGTCGCCGGGCATTCTTTCTCGGCTGCGGGATCACCATGGCAGTTATCTCCGGAACAGCCGTCACCCTCCTGGCTACTGGCACTGTCGGCGGGTACTTGGCCATCACCATCGTCGCGACGCTCGCCCTCCTCGCGGGCACCACAACCTTCGGTTCCGTTCCAACGCTGGTGTGTGAGAGCTTCCCGGTCGATGTGCGAGGAACTGGCTACGGACTGGGCTACAGTCTCGCGATCATTATCCCGTCGTTCTATGCCTTCTACCAAGAACTGCTTACGGCCGTCATCCCCCGTGCCTACACCCCGATGGTGCTGCTGGTCCTCGGTGGAGTTCTCGTGGCGGCCGGGGCACTGATGGGGCCCGACACGCGGGACCGCGATCTGAGCATGACCACCGAGCAATTGTATGGGCCGAATCGCTGAGGCGACGACCCCGGCGTGGTGTCGCACGATGAGAGGAAATTGATCGTTATGTACAAGAAGAGATTCCGGACCGACGACATCGAGATCAGCTACCTCGAAGCCGGCGACGGTGAGCGGTCCGTGGTATTCGTCCATGGCATGGCGGAAACCGCCGATAGTTGTTGGTCTGAGCAAATTGCTACGTTGTCTGATTCTTACCACTGCTACGCGGTAGATCTGCGTGGGCACGGCGAATCCACCGTCGGCGCTGCTGACGCTACCCTCGAACAGCTCGGATCCGATCTACTGAAGTTCCTCGACGGTGTTGCGGGGCCGTCGGTGGTCATCGGATTCTCACTGGGCGCCACGATCGCGCTCTGGGCTGCATCGCAGCAATCACCTCTCGTCCGGCACGTGATCGCCATGGGGGGCTCGTCGGTCATCAGCCGTACCACCGCGGGGTTCTTCAGGGACAAGGCCGCCGCGATCGATCGCCACGAACTGCGGGCGGTCCACGACGAGATGCGCAAGGAAGTTGGCGCCATGTTCCAAGCCAACCCACACAAGGCCGAGGAATACGGCGCCCGCCGTGTCGCATCGATCGGCGAAGGCCGCGGGTATGCCAACGCAGCTCTGGCAATGGCTCGCATGCGAGAACACCCGCTGCAGCCCCAGCTGCAAAACGTTACGTGCGCAGTGGATGTCGTCGGTGGAGAGAACGATCTGTGGTGCCCGCAAAAGGCCAGCGACATCATTCTCGACGGCCTGTCGACTGACAGCGCAGGGTTCACGCAGATCCCCGAAGTCGGGCACCTGATGTCCGTCGACGACCCAGACACCGTGACCGACACCCTGACGACCCTTCTCGTGAAGGCGAGCGAATCCAAATGACCGAACCGAAGGTTGCAGTAGTTACCGCCGCGGCCGGCGCAGGTATCGGCGGAGCTGTGGCCCGGCGACTCGCCGACGACGGGTATCAGGTGGTCGTCACCGACAAACACGCGCAGCGCAGCGAAGAGTTCGCCATTGCTCTCAGCGAGACCTATGGTCGGGAATTCACATCCTGGGAGCTGGATGTGGCTGATCCCGATTCGGTCGACACCGTGTTCACCGCGATCATAGACCGCCACAGCAAGATCGACTTGCTGGTGAACAACGCGGGATTCAGTGTCAGTAAGCCCATCGTCGAGCTTTCTGTCGACGATTGGAGGAGGTGCGTCGATATCGACCTCAACGGGACCTTTTACTGTATGCGGGCAGTGCTACCCCACATGATTGGGCGGGAAACCGGAAACATCGTCAATCTGAGCTCGACGGCCGCCTGGGAATCGATTCCTGATCACGGCGCACCCTACTCGGCGGCCAAGTCCGGAGTTCTCGCCTTGACCCGGGTCGCCGCCTCCGAAGTGGGTCAGCACAACATTAGAGTCAACGCCGTCGCTCCCGGCTTGATCTACAACGATTTTCTAAAGAAGATCTATCCGGACGAGTTCTTCGAAGGTTTCGCGAACCGTCGCACGTTCCTTGGCCGGCTCGGGCAGCCTGACGATGTTGCGAATGTCATCGCATTCCTGGCGAGCGATCAAGCCTCCTATGTCACGGGTGAGGTGTACGGGGTCAGTGGAGGTACGGCGCCGCATGCCTGACCCGGAAGCACCTTCTCGATCCGCTGTAGCCACTAGATCCGGCATCACGCTCGACCACTTCGATCACGGTGTATCGGAGTTGGTGATCGACCGATTTGCCCAGCGCAACGCGCTGTCGTCAGCGGTGCTCGACGAGATTGTCGTGGGGCTCGAAAAGACTGTTGCAGTGGGAAATCGGATCATCATCCTGCGTGGGTCCAACGGGTTCTTCTCGGCCGGCGCCGATGTAACGGAGCTGACCGGGATGATCGCAGATCAAGAACACGATGCAAAGGTCGCAGCGGTCGTTGACGCTCTCACGAACGGTCCGGTGGTCTCGATCGCAGCGGTCGAACGCGGCTGTATTGGGGCAGGGTTGGAGCTTGCGGCGGCCTGCGACGTCAGAATCGCGGACTCGACGACATTCTTCGCCTTCCCGGCCCTCGAGATGGGGTTGGTGTATCGACCGGCGGCGCTCTCGCGGACCGTGCGGTTGGTCGGCCCCGCGGCCGCAACGCGAATGTTGATCTTGGGGGAGCGGTTAATGCTCGACGAGGCCTACCAATGCGGGCTCGTGACGACGACAGCGTTTACAGGCGACGTCTACGCGACGGCTCGAACCCTGGCGGACCGGTTGAGTGGAGTTCCCAGTGACGTGCTGCGCGACACCGCACGGATTTTGTCATCGGTTCTGGCCGGTTCCGATGAGCCGGATAGGTGGATGAACGAGCACCTCGAGTCGTTCGCGTCGCTATCGCGATACGAGTCCGTCACCGCCAAGAAGAACGCCATGAAGAAGTGAGGACACAATGACCATCGCCGATTTGCAGGGTCGACTCCTCGGCGCCCGCGCGCTCCGGTACGACGCGGCAGACGCGGCACTCTACGCCCTCGCGGTGGGCGCCGGCGCCGAGGACCTCGACCTCGTCTACGAGCGTGACCTCAGAGTGCTTCCCACGTACGCGGCGGCGCTGGGGATCTGGGCAACCGGCGAAGCGGCCCGAGTCGGCGGATACGACGAATCAAAAGTGCTGCACCTGAGTCAGGTGGTGCGGTTGCACACCGCATTGCCCGCCGCCGCGGCTTTCGATTCTCGGGCAAGGGTCGTCGAGGTATTCGACAAAGGTTCGGCTGCCATTGTGCACGTTCTCGTCGAAACCGAGTTCTTCGACGCCAGATACGTGATGTTCGTTCCCGGGGAAGGAGGATGGGGTGGAGATCGCGGACCTGCGGCCCGACGTATCGCAGTCACCGACCCGGCGTCGGCGGTGGAAGTGAAGACCGCAGCGAACGCGGCCGCACTCTATCGACTCACCGGTGATCCACACCCGGTTCACATCGACCCCGTCGTCGCGCGTGAGAACGGATACCATGAACCTATCCTGCACGGGCTCTGCACTTTCGGCACAGTCATCCGCGTGGTGATGCGGGCGCTCCAGATCCCCCCAGTGAGTGTCTGCGATATTGAGGCGAGCTTCCTCGCCCCGGTGTTTCCAGGCGATGTTCTCGAGGTGCGCGCACAGCCGGGGGAGGACGGATCGACCCTCTTCGAGAGCAGAGTCGGCGGCACCCCGGTGCTCAGCGGCGCCTTCACCACCCGGCCGCACAATGGACCCCCGGCTGCTCCGCTCCGAGTGTCGACTGCAGGGGTGCGCTGATGCGGATCCTGTGGTCAGTCGGTCAAGGTTGCAACGGCGATCCGACGCAGCGTCCCGATGTGTGCCTCCATCTGCTCGCGCGCCGCGGTGGCATCACGTGCCGCAAGCGCCTTGTAGATCGCTTCATGCTCAGCCATCACGATCTGGGGATCCGGCGGATTCACGCCGATGCTCTGCAGCCGCATGTGGTCGCCGAAAATGGATTCCACAGCGCCCAGCAAGCGCGGACTGTCAGCGCCCTGGGCGATCCTGCGGTGGAAGTCGTGGCAGAGACGATCGAACTCGATGTCGTACCGAGATGCTGCCACCTCATGGGAGAGTTGGTTGATCTCGGCGAGAAGTTTCATCGCGGCATCATCGAGACGGGTCGCCGCGCGTTCGGTCGTGGCCCCTTCGAGTACGGCTCGCATCGTATAGATGTCGCGGACATCGGCAAGAGACATCGTGCACACGAGGAACCCCTGGTTCGGCACCACCGACACCAAGTTCGACTGTTGCAAGGACAACAGCGCTTCGCGTACGGGCGTCCGCGACACACCCAACTCCTCAGCGACCGCGGCAATCTGGATTATCGAACCCGGCTTGATCGCACCGGAAACGATCTGCTCGTACACGTGCCCGCGGACCCGTTCGGCCAGTCCACCGGATTTTCGACCCGACAGTCGCCGACCGTCGAGCATCTCGGCCGGAGCCGATGCGTCCGCGGAACCGGACTTCGACCTGCTTTGAGACATATTGCAAGAATATCTCAGGGGCATGTGTCCTCCGTGCAGGGAGGCACCCATGACAGTCACTGAGCTGGATTGGCTGGACGCAACCGCACAAGCCGGGCTCATCCGCCAGACAAAAATCACTTCGCACGAACTTGTTCAGGCATCGATCACCCAGATATCGCGTTCGAACGACCGAATTAACGCCGTGGTCAGCACCCGGTTCGAGAAGGCGATCCGAGAGGCCCAGCAGGCGCCTCACCAGGGCCCGTTCGGGGGTGTACCCGTCCTCGTCAAAGACTTGGGCTGCGGGATCGCCGGCGAACCGATGTGGTGCGGAAACAGGGTCCTCAAACGGCGAAACCACCGGGCCGACAGGGACGGCGTAATCACCGAGGCACTCCGCTCTGCAGGCTTCATCATCCTCGGCCGAACCAACACCGCCGAGTTCGGAGCGACGATCGCCACCGAGCCCTATGCCACAGGTGTGTGCACCAATCCTTGGAGATCCGGCCTGGCGGCCGGTGGATCGTCCGGGGGATCCGCCGCTGCCGTGGCAGCGGGCTACGTCCCGCTCGCCCACGGCACGGATGCCTCCGGGTCCATCCGTATTCCGGCAGCAATGTGTGGTGTCATCGGGCTCAAACCCACCAACGGCACTCTCCCGCTCGACGACACAGATGGCGGAGGCTGGTTCGGGCTGTCGACTCCCGGACTGTTCGGTCGGACCGTCCGCGACGTTCGCGACAGCTTCAGCGCTCTGCGGAGCCTCGTGACCAGCGGTCGGTCAGAGGTCGCGCTCGATAATTCGCTCACCGTACGACCGACCGCTCCGCTGTCCATTGCAGTGGTCCGACCCGACTCCGCTGACTCGGACACAGCGGCAGTCATGGACCAAGTGGTAACGGTGTTGAGGACACTCGGCCATTCCGCCAGCGACACGACACCGGCCTTTCTGAAGGAAAGGTATTGGCGTCGCACATTTCTCACTCTCGCAGGTGCGGGCGTCCTCGCCGACATCCGGCAGTGGGAACGCACCATCGGCGCCCCGATCTACCCCGATCAATTGGACCTCTCCACTGCACAACTAGCGGGTATCGGAACACAAGCCTCTACCAGCGCTGTCGCGCGCGCCTACGACGACATGCACGAATACCGCAGGACTGTCGCACGGTGGTGGGACGGCCCCGGTAGGGACGGCATCATTCTCACTCCGGTACTCGCGGACCCGCAGGCTCCCCTCGGTTGGCTCACCGATCCATCCGAAGGATCCAGGCGAGTTCGACAAACCATGCTCTACACGGCCCAGTTCAACCTGAGCGGCAACCCGGCCCTCGTGCTTCCCCTTGGAGCCACCGCCGCGGGGCTACCCATCGGCCTACAGTTCGCCGCTCCCCGTGGCCGAGAGGACCTTCTGTTTCACCTCGCCACAGAGCTCGAGCGTGAAATGCCCTGGTCCCATCGCACACCTGGTTCCCACTGAGGCGACACCGAAACCCGGTAAAGGAAGAACACTTATGCATATCTCCTCCCAACGTGTCACCGAGCTGTTGGACGAACGCCGAGCGACCCCCCAACAGGTCTGGGAAGCAGCCGAAGACCGACTCGCCAAACACCCCGCCCTCGGGTTGAACACTGCATTCGAAGCATGCGACAGGTGGGCCGACGACCCCCGCCGCCTCGCCATCGTCGTGCGGCATTCCCCGGACACTCCCGCGCAGCGCTGGACCTACGCAGACCTGGCCCGCGCTTCGAGTCGGTTCGCCACCGCTCTCGCGGCGAAGGGGGTCCGCCGCGGCCACCGTGTCGCCACTCTCCTGCCACAGGGAATCGAGGCCTACATCGCTGCCCTCGCGATCTGGCGGATCGGAGCGATTGTCGTCCCCCTTTATCCCGGCTTCGGAGTCGACGGCATTGCCCAGCGGCTCGGCGCAGCCGAACCCACCGCCGTCATCGTCGATCAGTCATCGGCGGCAACACTCGGCAGCGCACTGTCGTCGTCTTCCCGGTTCGACCCGGTAGTAATCGAAGTCGCCGACCCGGATCCGAACGTCGGTCCGCTCGGAAGAAGCTCTGACTTGTCGTTTTGGGACCTCATCGACAGAAATGCAGCCGACGCGGCCGTCGTGAATACGGCCGCGCACGACACCGCCACCCTGCTCTACACCAGCGGGACGACTGGTGTCCCCAAAGGCTGCCTCCTACCGCACTCGTATCTGCTGACGATGCAACCCTTCGTCCGCCATGCGTTCGCACTCGGCGACGGTGATCTGTTCGCATCGACATCCAGTCCCGGATGGGTGAACGGGCTTTACTCCGCGGGCATGTGTGTGACAGCGGCAGGCCGTCCCAGGCTGATCTACACCGGCCGCTTCGACCCCCAGGCCTGGCTCGACATCCTGAGGCAAGAAGGCGTCACCTACCTGTCTTCTGCCCCGAGTGCAATGCGGCAACTCATCCCCTTGAGCAAGCAGCAGGGAATGCCACCGAGCCTGCGTGCGGCTGCCTCCGCCGGAGAGCATCTCGGCGCCACGCTGGCAGGCGCCTGGGCGAAGCTGTGCCCAGAACCGATCCAGGAAACGTACGGGACCACCGAAGTGGGTCTCGTCCTGGCCACCCCGGCGTTCGACCAGTCCCCAAGTGATCTGGGTGCCCTTCCTGCACCGGTCCCAGGATTCGAGGTCGCGTTGATGGACGACCGCGGAGACCTTCAGGAACACGAGGGCATCATCGCCGTCCGCAATATCGGTTACGTCGGGTGCACCGGCTACTCCAATGCACCCGATAAGTGGGCGCAGCGCTGGCGCGGCGACTGGTACCTTACCGGTGATCTTGCAACCCGAGACGACCGAGGACAGTTGTGGTTCAAAGGTCGTGACGACGATCTGATCGTCACGTCCGGCTATAATGTCGGTCCCGCGGAGGTCGAGGCAGCCATCACTCTGCACCCACAGGTCAAGGACGTCGCGGTAGTTGCCGCTCCGGATCGGGCGCGTGGCTCTGTCGTCCGGGCTGTCATTGTGGCGCAACATGATGCGGACGAATCACAGCTGGCCTCCGAGGTGAAGAACCTGGTACGCACCCGCCTCGGTCGACATGTGTACCCCCGAATCATCGACTTCGTCGATGATCTCCCTCGAAATCAGGCGGGGAAGGTGCAACGCAACGTCCTGCGCGACACCTTTCGCTCCGAGGCGGAACCCGAACCCGCCGTGTGAGCCAGCATCAGCCGACCGTTCAAACGAACAGCTAGGAAGCACAGTGTATTTTGACACCGACCAGCTCGACCTTGCCGCCTCCGTTAGCGCGTTCTGTGCCCGCGAATGCGGCACCCGGGAACAGCGCGCTCACTGGACCAACAATGGGACGCTTATCCACAGCCGCGAGCTGTTCAAGAAGATGGCGCAGCTGGGGTGGGCCGGCATTGCCATCCCCGAGGAGTACGGTGGCTCGGGAGGCGGCCTGGTCGAGCAGTGCATCTTCTTCGAAGAGACCTCTCGCGCGATGGCACCCGTCGCGGCGGCCGCGAGTAGTCAGCTCGTGGCGCAAACGCTGATCAAGTTCGGTAGCGAACAGCAGAAGAAGGAGCGCCTCTCCGCTCTCGCTGAGGGCGACAGTATGTCTATCAGCGTGTCCGAGCCCGACGCCGGTTCCGACGTGAGCAATGTGTCGTGTAAGGCCGAGATCTTCGACTCGACAATTGTGGTCAACGGTCAGAAGACTTGGGCGTCGTACGCTCACCTCGTCGACAGGATCCTGCTCGTCGTGCGCACCTCGCGTGACAAGGACAAGCGCCATTTCGGTCTGACTATGATCGATATTGATCCAGACACCACCGGCGTCGACATCAAGCAGATCCAGACAATGGGAGAGCACGAAGTCAACGATATCTTTCTCACCGACGCCCAATTCGCGCGCGAGAACGTGGTCGGGCAGATCGACCAGGCCTGGAAGCAGGTCATGGCCAGCCTCAACGGTGACCGCCTCATCATCGCCGCACAGGGGGTCGGAAACGCCCGCCGCGCAATTGCGGACATCATCAAGTTCATGAATGAGCGCCGGCAATTCGGCACCACCATCGCGAGCTTCCAAGCGATGCGACATCGGCTCGCGGACCTCGCCGCCGACGTCGAAGCCGCGAAGGCGCTCACCTACACCGCCGCCTACCGACTCCAGAATGGCCTGGGCACCGCCGCCGAGCTGAATCGGCTCACCTCGATCGCTAAACTCAAGGCAACCGAGACCGCACGAGACGTCGCGCTCAACGGAATTCAGATGCTCGGAGGCTACGGGTACACCACCGAGTTTGACATGGAACACCTTGCGCGCAAGGCGATTGCCGCGACAATCTACGGCGGAACCAGCGAAATTCAACGCGACATCATCGCGAAGACCCTACTTCCCTGACCGAAAATGTCCGCTCCCGATATGAACAAAGGAATGAACAATGATCGTTGTTGACGGAACAGTCGATCGCAAGCGACTCGGCCTGCTTGTCCCCTCATCGAACACCATCATGGAACAAGACCTCCAGCGCGGCCTGAAGGACATCGCCAGCGTGCATTCCGCCCGTATGTACCTCGTCGAGACCACCGACGGCGGCGAAAGCGCGATGCTGGACGAATACCTCGATCGAGCTGTAGAGGACCTCGCCACCCTCAAACCTGACGTGATGGTCTTCGGCTGCACGAGCGCAGGTGCACTGCGCGGTCCAGACTACGACCGCCAACTCTGCGCCCGCATCCAAGCACAGACCGGTGCGACCACCATCAGCACCATCGACGCGGCCGCCAGCGCCCTCGCCGAATCTGGCCATCAGAAGGTAGCCGTCCTCACCCCTTACGTCGACGAACTCAATGTCAAAATCAAGTCGAGCGTCGAGGCTGCAGGTGTCGACGTCGTCGAGATCGAAGGACTGGGAATCACCGACAACCACGGCCTCGCCGAGCCCACTCCTTCGGAGATCGCCAATCGTGCGATCGCCCTGATCCGGCGGACCAACCCCGCAATGCTATTCATCTCGTGCACCAACGTTCGCGCAATCGAAGCTGCTCAGCGAATTGAAACGGTAACCGGCGTAGAGGTATTGACCAGCAACCTCGCGGTGATCCGTGCAGTAGAGAAAGCAGTAACCGAAAGGGTGTAATCGTCGCCGACCGGGGGCGTGCACGGCAGTCGTCACCGCCGGCGCGCCCCGATTGGGGAGTTCCTCACCATCAGCAGCCGACCGTCTGTGTGATACACCCTGACGCGGAGGACGGATCCACCGCGCCCCTCACGCATCGTCGCTGCCGCCGCACCTGCAACCCAGGACGGCCCGATGACACCCTCCCTCGTGACTTCCGGATTAGGCGCTTCCGCCTATCCTGTCAACACCGCAATCCGATCGGTTGACGCCGTGTCCGACTCGCCGTGCTGCCACACGCCGGGAACTGGTAAACGCGTGGTGCCAAATAGGCCGCCCTATTCTCGCGATGCGCGACCTTCGCCACCGTCGGCATCGAGTACACCCGCTAGGCGGGCTGTCGGTAGCGTGGGGCAAAAAGTTTGACGGTCGAGGTTGTCACCGACGAGCTATGGCGAGATCAGGTCACGCTCCCGGAGGAGTTGCGTGCGCGAGCACTGCAATTACCGACCGCTTATAGACATGCTCCGGCGAGGCCGTCCCATGCCGAAGTCGGGCCAATTGGGACCTCGCAGCATCGCGGAGCCTGTGGTTGTACTCGATCATCCCGATGGAGAAGGCGGATTCAACGTTTTCCGGGGCGTGCCCTCCGAGCGGATCCCAGAGGAGCGCAAAGTCGAGTACATCATTGTCGTCGAGGCTATTCCACATCTCTTCCCACCTGGGTGTGCATGCCCGATGTCACTCGGAAGTCTTTGAGACCTGTCGGATCGTCAACTATGTCGATAGCGCCCCGTATCGGATCGGTTGGGCCCAGGGAGTGGGGGGAGGGTTTCGCCGGCGCAAAGGGTACACGCTCGCCAGCTGGCCTTCTTCGTTTTCGGTACAGTTCGACTCGGCTATGACTTGCCACAATCGCTCGGTGAACCGCCGCCTTGTCATTCCGAAGTGCACGAGTATTTCCCCGTCGGGGGCGCCCCCGTACGGTGTCCACGTCCTGGCGAACTCGATGAGGCGCTGCGCCTCGATGTCAGGATGAGTGCGTGTGCGGTTGGCTCCAAGCCAAGCGACATGACGGCGCTGGCGCATATGACGATACTCACGAGAGTTCATTGGACTTCACACCTCTAAGCGGGACTGTGGAAGCCCCTCGAAAGTTCTGGACGCCGAAGCCGCAGTGTGGGCTTCGTGGAGGACGCCTGTGGTGCCCATCCCGGCTCAATTTACGTAGCTCGCGCCGCACTAGAGCCGAACCGTGGAACCCCCGGTGGATGTGCCCTCTCTCGACAAGCACCTCCACCGGAGGTTCGCCGCTCTGCGCCACGCCGACACGCCGCACCGCCACACGGATGCCTGTACCGAAAGTGCGGAGAATCATCTAAGTCGATTGCCTTTGGCGAGCGTTGCCGAAAAGGATTCTTGTACATTTGAATTCCCTGCACAAGATCATCCTTCTTCCGCGCCAGTACTACTATTGCGCGCTGCTCCGCCGGGACGGTGTCGTGGGCTGCCGAACGCCCGCCGCCTCGGCACGAGCCGCTCTGAGGAAGCTTTGGCCGGCTGCGCATTCTGCGCAGATCGCGCGGTGTCCATGTTCGGGATCCCGGTCCATCTCGACTGCCACGTAGTACTTGTCGCAGACGTGGCACTGAACGCGTGTATCCCAAGGAGAGGAGACCTCGTCGAGCGGGTCATGCGGTCTTGCGAGTCGGAACCAATTGTCGCGAGCGAAGAACAACGCGCCCGCGTAGGCAACCGTGGACACAACGTACGTCACGATCAATGCGAATGTGAGTGAGAACGCGGAATCGGTCGCGAGAAGACCAATACCCACAATCGATCCGGCCGCCCACGCACCGAGTCCGCCAGGATTGACCGAGGGGATCCGCCCCGGCCTAAACTCGAATCGCTTGCCATCGCCGCGCGAATTGTGCGCAATCTGAACGATCGCCACCGCGGTCCATGCAACGAGGAGCGCACCTTGGTAGGCGAGCCACTCGGTCAGGAAGCTGAAAACGTCGGCGTACATGACTGCCACCATGATCACACCGACGACGAGCAGCCAGAAGGTGCGCGGAAGGTGCAGCCGGAAGATGCGTGAGAAGAAGCTCTGGAAGTTACTCGACCCGAGGTAGAGGTTCGCTGTCTGAATCTTGGTTTGGGTCGCAAAGATGTAGATCAGTCCCCAAAAACCCATCATCTTCACGATGCCCGAGACGACTCCGACTTCGCTCACACCATCGACTGGAATCGTCTGCGAGAGGTAGATGCCGATCCCGCCGACGCCCAGAAAAGCCAGGATGTAAAAGACCCACCCGAAGGTGACATGACCGTTGTAGCGCACATCCTTCTTCTTGCCCATTCTGGCGAAGTCGAATGTGAAGAACATATTCGAGAAAGCGCCCATGTAGAGCACGAACACGTAGAGCCAACCCGGTCCGACGATGTCGACCGGTGCCGAAGCCTCGCTGTGAATCCACTCGGAGTGGTAGCCGTATTCGACGATGGACCAGACCAGCGCTCCAATCAGCCCCAAGAGAAACACCGGAAGCAGCCAAGCGTTCAACTTCTCCAGCCACACTCGAACACCACCGAGACAGATCGCCACACAGAAGACCGCAACGACGGCATACCACAGATAGAGGCTGCCGCCGATGTAGGTGTGGAAGGCGACGGCCAGGACGGATCCCTCGAAGATGGCAAAGAACGTCGCAGTGATCCCGAAGACGAGTGATGCAACTGCCGCCCCGATGTGCCCGAAGAGATTTCGCGAAAAGAGTGCCAGCGTCAGTCCCGTTTCCGCGGCGGCCTTCTGCAGGTAGAAATTGATGACTCCGTGACAAACCACTGCGGCCGCCATGCCGATAAGCGCTTGCTCCGCGCCGACGAGCATCGCACCGGTTGCCGAAAGCACGACCCAGAACAGCGCCGCGAGCAGCGCAGACCAAGCAAAAGCGATCTGCACGCGATTCAGTCGCCACGTATCCGGGACGGCGTGCAGGGAGTAGTCGTCGACGGCGGCATCGGCGACCACCCGCGGATCGTCGTCACCACGTGTTACAAGGGTCGGCAGTCCGCCGGCGGTCGCCGCATGTCCGGCTGATGAGATAGGTGAATCGCACATGACACCTTCTAATAGTTCGGTGCCGCCCATTCGGCAGCGGGAGGAATAGGAACCACAGATTGAGGGCAACCACACTCTGTGCCATTGCCGTTTTCGATCTTCAGAAGGCGGTTATGCAGCGGCTCAGCGGGCCTTGGCGCGGCCAAGATCGAGCGCAGTTGCCTTCACTAGCGGATGGGTAGAGCAGTGCACGGGCTATTGCTGTGCGCCGGTGGGCGTCGGTGCAATCCAGACGGTTTGGAGGTTCGTGAACTCCCGGATTCCAGATCTGCCGAGTTCACGTCCGTAGCCACTGCGTTTGATGCCGCCGAAGGGGATACGCGGGTCCGAATCCACAGACGCGTTCACGAACAGGCATCCGGTAACGATCTTTCTGCCCAGCGCCAAGGCTCGGTCACGGTCCTGGCTCCAGACGCTGGCGGCAAGACCGTACTCGGTGTCGTTCGCAATGGCGATGGCCTCATCGTCGGTTTGGGCGGAGATCAGCACTGCTACCGGCCCGAATGTTTCCTCGGCGAATACCGGCATGGTGCGGTCGATCTCGGTGAGGACGGTGGGTTCATAGAACCATCCCTCGCCCTCGCGGCGGTGGCCGCCGACAAGAACCTTCGCGCCTGAGCGAACCGAGTCGCGGACCTGCCGGTCGATGGCGTCGAGAAGGTCGGGGCGAGCCATCGGGCCGGTCGTCGTACCTTCTGCCAGCGGGTCGCCGACGTTCAGATTCTCCACCGCCTTGACGAAAAGCTCCTGGAAACGGTCCGCCACTTTGGCATGGACGATGATTCGCTTGGCAGCGATGCACACCTGTCCTGTGCACAAAAAACGTGATGCTGCTGCTGCTTTGGCCGCAGATTCGAGATCTGCGTCGGCCAGGACGATGAACGGATCCGAGCCGCCCAACTCGAGGACGCTCTTCTTCAGGGCACGGCCTGCAGCGGCCGCGACCGATCCGCCCGCACGAGTGCTGCCGGTCAGCGTCGCTGCAGCTACGCGTGGGTCGGTCATCACCGTGTCGGTGACTTCAGAGATGTCGGAATCGTCGATGATCAGGGTGCGGAGCAGTCCCGAGGGGAATCCGGCATCCACGATGATCTTCTCGATTGCCACCGCGCATCCGGTTACGTTGGGCGAATGCTTGAGCAACACACCGTTGCCGGCAAGCATGGCAGGGACCGCGAACCGGAAGAGCTGCCAGAACGGGAAGTTCCACGGCATGACCGCGTAGATCACGCCGAGAGGCTCATATGTGACGAAGCTGGATTCGGCAGAGGTCGGGACATGCTCGGGTTCGAGGAAGGCGGGACCGGACTCGATGTAGTAATCACAGTTCAGTGCACATTTGTCCACCTCAGCGAGGGCTTCGGCAAGAGGTTTGCCCATCTCCGAGGTGATCAGTCGGGCAAACTCTTCTCGCCCGCTACGCAGTACCTGAGCCAGCTGCGCCATTGTCGTGCAACGCTCTGCAATTGGACGCGCCGACCAGATCGCTGTGGCGGCGTGAGTGTCAGCGATGGCCCCATCGACCTGGGAAGCAGTGAACGTCTCGTACTGCGCGAGCTCCGCCGCTGTGGCCGGATTGAATGTGCGGATGATCGGGGTCATGGTTTTTCTCCAAGGACTGTTGTCGAACAGCGGTCGACAATGGGTGTCTAACAACGATTACACGTGGCGGAAGCGGCCACCGCGTTCGATGACGCGTTCGAGCAATCCCTCCTCGATGTACTCGGGCAGCTGGTCCACGCGCACCGGCTTCGGCTCCTGCCCGGTGTATCCGAGGAGTGAGCGGACCGTGCTGTGTGTGTAGTAGCCACCCGCGACGACGAGACAGACCGACTGGTAGGCAACGGGATCGCTGGCGTTCAGTTCCTCGAGGGCTGACTCAGGCGACATCCCTTCGGTCAGGGTCGCAGCGCGAACGAGGTGCCGCATCAGATCCGGGCGTGCCCGGGCAACGATATCGAGCTGTCCTTTGGCGACACCCATCGCGCTAGCTGAGGGCATCTCACGACCGCAGGCGCTGCCGGCCGGAATGAGCAGATCACAGATATCGGCCAGCCAACTCCTCGCCAAGTCTTCGACCGGCGGACCCGCCGCGCATGTCGGTGTCAATGCGATGTCCATCTTTCCTCCTTCTCCGTATCGGCGGTCATCAGATCGGTATCTGTTGGTGACGGCGGGTTGCGATCAGATGCTCTACTGACCGCAGGGCGAGGGCCGCAATCGTGCTGGTCGGATTGACTCCACCCGAGGTGACGAAGACACTGCCATCCACGATGTAAAGGTTGGGAATGTCGTGTGAACGTCCGTAACCATCCACCACGGAAGATTGCGCATCCTCGCCCATGCGAGCCGTTCCCAGTAGGTGCCAACCGGAATAGCGCATCAGAGGCTCTGCGACCACTTCATAGGCTCCGGCGGTGCGAAGTGACTCGGTCGCACGGTCGATATTGAAGTCGAGCAGTTGGCGCGAATTGTCGCTGACCGTGTAGTCGATCTTCGGTGCGGGGATCCCGGACGAGTCGGTCAACGCCGAATCGATGGTGACCCGATTGGCTTCGTCCGGCAGATCCTCCCCATAGATGTTCCAGTTGATGGTGCGGCCCAGATGCTTTCGAACTTGCTCGTGATGCTCTGGTCCCCAGACAGCGTGCCCTGCCCGAGTGGGTATCGCAGCTTGTAGAGGGCCTCCGGTTGGCGTTACGCCCCACTTCGCACCTCGCACGAAGCCGCGATCGGTGTCGGTCTCGTAGAACTCGAAACTCGAGATCTTGCCGCCTACATGTCCGTTCCAGCTGTGCATGTCGTCGCTGAAGTAGCCCATAACGTTTGCATATGGGTGCATCATCAACCGCTTGCCCACCAGTCCGCTCGAGTTCGCCAATCCGTCAGGATGGCGAGGACTGGCGGAGTTCAGCAGGATGCGGGATGTGCCGATGGCATTTGCGGCCATGACGACAACCTTCGCCTTGATGGTGTGCCAAGAGCCGTCCGGACGCACGTACTCGGCTCCGGTGGCCAGACCCTTCTTAGAGACGAGAATGCGAGAAACGCGAGCACCGGTGATCAACCGCGCGCCGCGTTCGACCGCGGAGGGCCAGTGAGTGACGT
The DNA here is from genome assembly GCF_042802055.1 of Rhodococcus sp. NPDC057529. NCBI lineage: Bacteria > Bacillati > Actinomycetota > Actinomycetes > Mycobacteriales > Nocardiaceae > Rhodococcus > Rhodococcus sp. NPDC057529. Next base: position 19,989 of record NZ_JBHVEY010000037.1, on the reverse strand, counting down.
CGGTGGACGCTTTGGCGCCCTCAGGGCACCCGTACATGCACGAACCGTACTGAACACAGGCGCGTCTACCGCCATAGTTGGCAGAAAGCACGGCCTGTGGTGCCGGCCACCAGTGCCACCCCAATTTGTCCTGCGCCCGGGCCATTCTGAGACCGATTTCTCCGATGGGCAGCGGAGGCAGAGGCGGTTCGTCTCCATCGGGGTAGGCGGGGTCCCCACCGACTCCGGAGACTCCGAACGCGCGATCTGTCCTGTCATAGAACGGCTGGAGATCGGCATAACGCAACGGCCAGTCGTCCGCCACGTCGTCAAGTGTGCGGACTCGAAAGTCGGACGGAAGAAGACGGGGCCAGTCTGCGGCGTACAAGACCATGCTTCCACCGACTCCGGAGTACATCAGTGGAGATATGTCGGACGACGATTCGTTGATCGGGTAGTCGGTGGTGGCACCGCGAAGGTTGGGGCTGGCCGACCATTGCTTGCGTGCTTCGAGTTCATAGGTGGACCGATTGGCCGGGTAGTCCGACGGTGTGGGCCATTCCCCCTGCTCGAGGCACACCACATCGAAACCTGCTTCGACGAGCGCGCCTGCAGCGACGCCGCCGGAAGCCCCGGCTCCAATGATCAGTACGTCTGCTTCATCCATGGTCGACTCCTTTCAAGGTCGTTGCAGTTGGGGGATCATCATCAGTGGCCGACGTCAAGGTGTGCTTGCGGCGGGTTGGCAGATGCCAGTCGCGCGGCACGCGGCGTGTTCCGGCTCTTGAGCGCGCGAACGGTGCCGTCCGTGATCACGGCACTGATCCCAGGGATGTCGCCGACGGCGAGGGCACCGAGGGCCGTGTCGGCCGTCGATCCCCAGGGCGCGTCCATGACCACGATGTCGGCCACGGCACCCTCACGGAGAAACCCGGAAGGAAGACCCCAGGTGCGCGCGTTGTTTCCGGTGGCACCCGCCCAGACCAATGCCGGATCGAGGCCCGCGAGGGAGGAAAGTTCGGCGACGGTCTTCATGACTCCGAGCGGCATGACACCGGTACCGGTGGGTGTGTCGGAGCCGATAACAATTCGGTGAAATTGGCCGGAGTCCAGGGCGCGTCGAATGATTCGTATCGACGACATGAGGTTTCCGGCCTGAACCAGCTGCAACGCCATATCGGTGCGATCCATGATCGCGTCAACACCATCGACACTCAGGGCGGTCGGTCCGCCGTTGACATGCCCGCACACATCGGGTGCCAGCTTCATGAGATGGTCAGGAGTGATTGGCTGACTGCCCGGGATGCTCGCACCGCCGGAATGGCACATGACTGTGATTCCATGTTCCTGCGCCCACCGAACCTGATCGACGCCGTCTGCGGGATCCTTATACAGGCCGAACCCGAACTTCGCCAAATGGACGCCCGCCCGTTGAAGATCTGCGAAATCCTCACGGGTAAGCGTCGGTTCGAGGACCACTGCACCGGCGTGCACGCGCATCCCGCCGGGGCGGAAATTGTCGAAACAAGTCTTGGCAGCAATTGCGAGGGCCTTGACACCGATGGCACTATGCGGCCTGCCCGGCGCATGAATCTCGCCAGGCGAGACCACGCTCGTGATCCCGCCGTGCACGTAACTTGCGAGGAAGTCCACGGTCTTCTGCCGGGGAGTGTAGTCACCGAGCACGACGTGACAGTGCGAGTCGATCAACCCGGGTGCGACCGTACTTCCCACCGCATCCAACACGACATCGGAATCGTCAATCAGGGCGCGAAGATCCTCCGCACGGCCGATCGCAGTGATGATGCCGTCCTCACACAACACGGTATCGACCCCGTCCAGGACCGGAATCGTCATGTCCCCGGATAGGACCGCTCCTGCGCCGGTCACCGCCAACCGCGCGCTCACGCCGTCGCCTTTTCTCGAGCTTCGGCGAGAGACATTCCACCCAGACGTGCATTGATGCGTCCCCGGTTCGCCACCACGGCGATAATGACCAACTCGTCGGGCATCGGGCCGTCGGGAATCGTCACCGTAAAGGCGTCGTAGTGACTGCGCACCCAGACATCGTCTTTGTAGGCGAGCGGCACGTCGATCGACGATCCCGGTGCAGCGACCTTCGTCACCGACGTGATCCACGCATCGCCGCCGCCGATCTCGTTGCGGAACGCGTCGCCGAACACCGATGTCAGGGCCGCGTTGACATGCTCCTGCTCGCCCGCGGTTCCGGCGATACCCCCCTTCCCGTAGCTTTCGACGGGCTCGCCGAGAAGTCGAGCTGCCTCGGCGCCTAGATACGCCGCCACGTCGCCCGAGGCAGTCACGACAGAAGAGAGATCTTCTACATAGCCTCGTCCGGCGAACGGGTTGTTCACGACAGCGCACATGGCAACCTTGCGCAGGGGCCCGCGGTCGTCCTCGGATAATGACACCGTTCGGATCTCTTCGACCTGACTCCAGACCTTCCGGATGGTCAATACTGCGTTCGACACTATTCTCCTCGTACTTCAGGGTGGATTTCGAGAGCGGATAGCACCGACGCGACTACCGCCCGGTTGCTGGTTACTACCGGGACGCCGAGCGCATCCTCGATCTGAGAGGCGGCCTGGGAGGCCGCAAGATTGGTGCATGAAAGAAACACGGTGTCGATCTCGGTCTCGCCCACGCTTCGTACCGTGAAGTCGACGATCTCGGGGGTAGTCACTGCAGCAATCGCAAAGTTGTCCAGCAACCCCATGCTTCCGGTCGATGGAACTGACAAGCCTGCGTTGATCAGGCTGCCTGCAACTCGATTCGTCAGCTCGTCGGGATAGGGGGTGACGACCGCGACCCGGGTCCCGCCTGTGGCCGCAATTGCAATCTGCGCAGCCTGCAGCGTGCTGACCGGTATTGCATCGGTCTTGAGGCCGATCTCTCGGCAAAGTTTGGCGTCGAAGTCATTGCCGCGCAATGCGCCCGCGCTGGTACAGCCGAAAACAACCACATCGGGCCGGGCGCTGGCGAGGTCTCGAACTGCAGGCTCGACGTGGTGGTCGAGCATTCGGTTCTCTGCGGCGGCATCGCAGTCGGCGAGGTGCATCCTCGCGACGTGGACGGTCGCATATGGAGTGAGGGCGCGGGCCAAATCAATCTCCATCGTCGTGTTCGACGAGGGAACCAGCAGTCCCACACGGGACGATGAATTGCGCATACAAGAGTCCTTTCGAGAGGAAATGTGCCATCGGAGCGATGACCAGCGTCACATTTCCTACACAAATATATTGGCAACATGTTGCTGGAATGTCAATGGTGAGGTGTGGGATAGGTGAGCGGAGGGCACGCTGGGTTCCGACGATCATGGCAGCAGACTGCGAAGCCCATGATCTTGACGTGGTGAGAGATGGCGAGGGTGTCCGCTCGCGCGAGCTCCTCGGATCCGGCCGTCATCGTCCGCGACATCTCGATGGCGGTCCGGTCCACCGCGATCCGTGGCCACACCGGGCGGGTCGCCGACGCGGGCAAGGAAACCCCGACAACATCGTGTGGCGGTCTTCTTCATCTTCGCGTGGTAGCTCTCAGCGTTGCCGCACCGCTGGAGCCCGAGTAGAACGGGCCGATTCTTCGTCCGCAAAGGCCTCGGCTCGCGCTCAGAGGCTTGTCGATGCCAGGGGGCTCTGCCCGCTGATGGCTGGGATGCAACTGCAGGTGGAGCGGGCCGAACTCATCGAGAGCGCCATCTGCGTGCGCCGACGACAGTAGGCGCCTCGTCCCGGCGCGCGTGTTCGAAGTGCTGCGAGCCTGAGTAGGCAGGCGCTGGCGGTCAGAGCCCTCCCTTTTCGCGTCGTGTTTTGGTTTCCCAGTCCTTGATTGTCGCGAGCGGGCCGAGAATGTCGGCAGGGAGATCGCTGGCGAGCGGTTGGCCGTCGCGCACCCGCTGCGGCCAGTTCCGGTTGGCGAGGGCGGGCTTGCCCAGCGCGACGATGTCGGCGACACCGGATTCGACGAGTCCGGCCGCGTCATCCGGATCGTCAAGGTTGCCGTTGACGATGACCGGCACCCGGCCGTGCTCGGTGGCCAGTTCGGCGAGGGACTTGCCGGCCTCTCCGAACGCGGGCGCCAGAGCCTTGTACTCGGTGGTGTGGATGAAGTCGATGCCGGTGCGGCCCAGGGTCTGGAAGATCACTGCGGCATCCTCGTCTGCGCCAGCCCACCGGTGCGCGTAGTCGGAGACCTTGCCCTGGGAGATCCGGATACCGACGGCAATGTCGTCGCCGACCGCGTCGACTACGTCGGCGCAGACCTCGGCGGCGAGGCGGACCCGGTTGGCGACCGATCCGCCGTACTCGTCGGTGCGGATGTTCATGTAGTCGGTGAGGAACTCGTCGAGCAGGTAGCCGTTGGCACCGTGAATCTCGACGCCGTCGAAGCCGGCGTCGCGGGCGAGGCGCGCGGCAGAGACGAATGCACGACGGGCCGCGGTGATGTCGGTGGTGGTCATGGCGGTGGGCTCGCGATACGGACCCGAGCCGCGATACATGGCCAACTGTTCGCCCTTGGGGCGTACCGCCGAGGGGGCGAGGGTGACGTCAGTGAATGGATTCGCCTGGGACTGGCTTCCGGCGTGCATGAGCTGGGCGAAGACTTTCGCACCCGTCTCGTGGATCCGGGCGATGATCGGGGCCCAGGCCTTCGCGTGGGCCTCGGTGGCGATGCCGGGCTGGAACAGGTAGCCCTGGCTCGCCTGCTGGTCGATATAGAGGCCTTCGGTGATCAGTAGACCGAATCCGCCCTCGGCGAAGACCCGATAGTAGTCGCCGACTTGGTCGGTGGGATCGCCGTCGGCGGTCGCGCTGACCCGGGTCATCGGGGCCAGCGCGATCCGATTGCCGAGCAAGACCTTGGCGATCTCGGTCGAACCGAACAGTGCGGAGTGGGCATCGAGAGTGCGAGCGGACATGTGACTTCTGTTTGCTTTCTGTCGATACGGCGGACTGGTGGGTGACGGTGAACGTCGATGCGCTCAGGCCGAAAGCGGCCGACAGGCGGCCGACTCCAACCGGCCCGCGGCGTCGGTCGGGCCGCGTCGGTCGTGTGTCCTTTCCCTGCGCCGACCAGGATCCGCACCGACCGATCGAATCGCCGAGCACTGAGCGCGTCAACGCCACTTTCCGTGGCCCGTATTCCCGTCCCCGGCCAACTTTGAGCGGTTGTGATGCCAATCATCCTGAGTTCATTTAGATCCCTGCCGAACCCAGATCGGGATCCCTACCTCGCCCGACCGCCGGGCAGTACCTCACCTGCTTCAGGACGAGGCCAGTATCTGGCGAAGGGCGTAGATATCTGGTATCTGCGCTATTTGACTGTGGTGATCGCCCTCGATGTTCTCGAAGGGTCGACTCGCGGAGTCGAAGGACCGGGGTTCGGGACAGATTCCATGGAACCGGGCCACCGCTTCGTTCCAGGCCATGCCCGATCGGTGTGAATCTCGGCGAGGTCCCAGGATGTTCAGGGCGCCTGTCGTGTCAGGTGCTGGTGCGCACCGTGAGTTCCGGGGTCAGTTGGAGGGATTCGACGTCCTTGCCGTCGAGGATGGCCATCAGCATCTCGAGGCTTTGGCGTCCGATTTGGTGCATGGGGGAGCGTGCAGTGGTGAGTCCGACGCTTTCGGCGAGTGGTGTGTCGTTGAACCCCGCTAATGCGATGTCGTCCGGGACTGTCAGGCCTGCCCGGGTGAACGTCCCGAGTGCGCCGATGGCGGCGAAGTCGTTCACCGCGAAGACCGCCTCGGGCAACGATGCTTCGGCCAGGATCTTGGCGGCTGCAGTGTCGCCCGCGGGAGCGTCGAATCCACTCGGGACAAGGTGGGCCGGGTCGACGTGGAAGCCGTGCTGTTCGAGCGCTTCGAGGAAGCCGGCGCAGCGGTCGATGGAGGTCGAGACCTGGGGATCGCCGGCGATGAGGCCGAAGGTGGTTCGACCCGATGCGATGAGATGCTCGGCGATCATCCGGCCGCCGGCGCGGTCGTCGCATGTCACCGACCGATGTCCGGGGGAGCGACGGCTCACGAGGGTGAAGGCGATGCCTTGCTCGGCTAACTCGTCGAGGAACGGGTCCTCGAAGCGAGCATCGCCGAAGATGAGCCCGTCTGCTCGTCGGTCTAGGAGCTCTCTCGCTTTGGTGCGGTGTTGTGTCAGGTCGTCCAGTGAGTTGGACACCACGGTGAAATAACCGTGCTCCGCCGCGGCCTCGTCGATGCCCTCGTACATCGTGGCCAGGACGTAGTCCTGGAGGCGGGGAACAACGACCCCGATCATGGTGGACTTGGCTGTGCGCAGTGAGGCGGCATACGGGTTCTTGCGATAGCCGCGCTCGTTGGCGAGGGCAAAGATCCGCTCCGTGGTCTCCGGTGCAGCCCACTTTGATGCCGGGCCTTGAGGATCGTTGAGGACGCGGGAAACGGTAGAGGCATTGAGCCCCAACTCCTCGGCCAGCGCTTTCAGCGTCACTGCAGATCGTCGACTCATATCCCCTCTTCTTGTGGGCAGGTGCACAGAGAGAACGATAGATCTTCACTCATCATGTTGCGGATCACCCTAGTTCTGTTCTAATGTCGTGCCAATCACATTACACAATCGATTGCGGCATTCGATTGCGGCATTCGATTGCTTAGGACGTTTGCCGCCGGGCCGGTCGTCCCGGAGGGAAGAGGCAGCAAGTGACACACATTCAACTGCTCGGCACGGGAGGGACCATCGCCTCGCGCGGTCAACGCGGTGATGCCGCAGCGGGTGCGGTGGCCACCGATGCGGCGGCCGACCTGGTGTGTGGACGGTACGGACAGATGAGCGTGTCGGCCCGAGACATATTGATGACCAACAGCTTTCGGCTGATGTTGGCCGACCTTCGCATGATCGCCGAGGCCGTGCACGAGGCACTCGACGACCCAGGCAACGACGGGGTCGTAGTCACCCACGGCACAGACACCCTGGAGGAGACGGCGTTTCTGCTGAATCTAGTGCACACCTCGACCAAAACGGCAGTGCTGACCGGAGCCCAGCGTCCTGCGGACAGCCCGGTGCCAGACGGGCCCGGCAACGTCGAGCAGGCGCTGCTCGCGGCCTCGTCTGTGCGACTGCGCAACAGCGGCGTGCTCATCGCCTTCGACGGCACGGTCCGCTCCGCCCGGGGTGCCCGCAAGGCCCACACCACTGCGAGCAGCCCGTTCCAGGGTGGCGTCGAGGTTGCGCATATGGAGGGAGAGCAACTGGTGGTCACGGCGGCGCCGCGGCGCAACCCGCCGCTGCCCGTCCCCGCGGTGGCGTTCGACACTACCCGCGTGGAGATCGTCACCGCTTATCCCGGCGCGACGCCCGACATGTTGGGGTTCGCGGTGAGCTCGGGTGCCCAGGCGGTGGTGCTGGCCGGTACCGGCGTCGGCAACGCCGGCCCCGAGTTCGCGGAGACGGTAGCAAAAGTCGTCGAGGGCGGGTGCGCGGTGATCCTCAGCACCCGCGCCCCGTGGGGGCCCGTTGTCCCGCTCTACGGCAACGGCGGAGGTGCCGACCTTGTCAAGGCTGGGGCCATTCCGTCCGGGGACCTCAACCCCTTTCAAGCGCGCATCCTCGCTGCCTTGTTGCTTTCCCATGGGATCCCGGCAGCCGAGATGTCCAGTGCGTTTCAGGCACACCTCCACTAGTTCCCATCTACCGAAGGCGACGTCGACCGTCGCAATACCGGATCCACCACCCGATTCGGATCCACAACCATCAGAGGAAGTGAACATGTCCAAGAAGATCTATGTTTCTGTCGGGATTGACGTCGACGCCGTCGGCGGCTGGCTCGGCTCGTACGGCGGGGAGGACTCTCCGGGCGACATCTCTCGGGGCCTGTTCGCCGGCGAGGTCGGTGTGCCACGGCTGCTGCAGCTCGCGCAGCGGCGGGAGATGCCGGTGACCTGGTTCTGGCCTGGTCACTCGATCGAGACGTTCCCCCGAGAGTTCGACGCGGTCGTGGAGGCCGGACACGAGATCGGGGTGCATGGCTACAGTCACGAAAACCCGATCGCGATGACCCGCGCGCAGGAAACCGAGATCCTCGACTACTGCACCGATCTGATTGAGAAGCGCTCCGGTAAGAAACCGGTTGGCTACGTGGCCCCGTGGTGGGAGTTCTCTGCGGTGACCAATGAAATTCTGCTCGAGCGCGGTTTTCTCTACGACCACTCACTCATGCACAACGACCACACTCCGTACTACGTACGGGTCGGCGATACCTGGACGAAGATCGACTATGCGGCGGACTCGGCGAAGGAGTGGATGAAGCCGCTGGTGCGCGGTGAGGAAACCGACCTGATCGAGATCCCGGCGAGCTGGTACCTCGACGATCTGCCTCCAATGATGTTCATCAAATCCAGCCCAAACAGTCACGGCTTCGTTTCCCCCCGCGACGTCGAGCAACTGTGGAAGGACCAGTTCGACTGGGTCTACCACGAGATGGATTACGCCGTCTTCCCGATCACCATCCATCCCGATGTCTCCGGTCGGCCGCAGAATCTGCTGATGCTCGAGCGGCTCTTCGACCACATCGACGGCCACGACGGGGTGGAGTTCGCCTTCATGGAGGACGTCGCCCGCGACTTCGCGAAGAGAAGTCCTCGCTGAGGCCTCTCCTGCGATCCGCAGTCGACCAGTACCCGTGAAGGATCGACAACTCTGGTGTCCAGTACGGGGTGGTCGCCGGTCCTTGTGTGTCGTCCTCGCCGCGCCGAGTAGGCCGTTTCAGAGCCTCGGTGCGGTGCGGGCGACACGAATCGGCTAACCCCAAGCATCCTGTCTCGTACCGCCAACCGATTATCAGCACCATCTAAGGACCATCATGGCCGAAACCAGCGACACATCGGCGGCTCCAGCCGCACCTGCCCCATCGAAGCTTCGCATGCGGTGGTACACCCGGCAGTGCATCCCCACGCTCGAGAACTACCTGCGTGAGGTGCTGGCTGGTCGCACAGACGTCGACGTCAACCTCTCGGACAGCGTAGAGGAGCAGGCGACCACCGAAGCCGGCATCGGCGACCCAACCGTGTCGGCGACCACGGTGCAGTCGGCATCTGCACTTCAGCAGTGCCATGACGGTCACGACGTCGTCTTCTTGGACGCGCGGGCCGAACCTTGCATCGGTGCGGATCCCGAGGCATTTGAGAGTCAGTGGGCAGCCGAGCGTGCGAGGCAGCGAGCTATCACTACCACAGCAGCCTTGATGGATGCCCTCCACGTATACGGGGCGACGAAGGTGGGACTATTCAGCGCGTTCGGAGATGACCTGACTACGCAGATATGTCAAGCCTTGGCAGAACAAGGTGTGAATGCACTGCCCGTGAATCTTCCGCATGATTCGGTCGGTAGCGCTACACAGGTGTCGACTGTGATAGGAAGTCTTCTGCAGCAAGAGCCAGAACTGCACGCCTGTGTGGTCCTCGGAGCTGAACCACTCCTTCCCGTCGACATCGAACAATTGGAGTGCGTTCACGGTCTGCCAGTGTTGGATTCGGCGACAGCGTTGCTGTGGCAGGCGCTGCGTCTCGGTGGAGGAACCGGCAATCCGGGGGCTGGCACTCTGTTGCGGGACGGCATGGTGCGCGCGCAAATGCAGCGCATTTGCGAGGACCTGCTGGTATCCACCGGCGGAGACCGCACCACGCTGCGCATCGACATAGACAAGCACGGGCTGCACATTGATACCCCCGCAGCCGAGGCGGCCAACTCCGGGGTGAGGCATATTCGACACGAGAAATCTCTGCACATGCGACAGCTCGATACCGTGGCGTGGCTCGAGGCCGAGCGGTCGAACTTGCTTCAGCCTGACTTTGGTCGCCCACCGTTCCCCCCGAAGGCGCTCATCGAGGTTTATGGCGTCCAGGCGCAGATGCTTGGGCCTGTGATCCTCGACGGTCACTTGACCGGCTTTCTTTCAGTTCACAGCCTGAGCCAGCGGGCATGGACCGCCCGCGACGAGGCTGCCCTCAATGGCGCCCGAACCGCTGTCGAGTCGCTCTTGGGCCGACTAGGTGACTAACACCGCCATGACTCTTGCGTATTGAAATCCACTATCCGAAATCCGCAGTGGGGCGATGTATCGCACGCGCGCGTTACCTCGCACCTCAATGGTCATTTGTGAACTGGAGTTGAAATGAACGAACAAGCGGTTCGAGACCGTATCGACAATCGTGGATGGGGTCCATTCTTCCGCAAGCTCTGGATTGCCAGTGGCTTAGGCTGGATGGCTGATTCCATGAATGTAGCCGCTTTGGGCCTGGTCCTTCCGTTGATTCTGGTCGATCTAGGGATTAGCAGAGCGGAGGGGGGATTCATTGTCAGTGCCACCTTCGTCGGGTTCATGCTCGGAGGCATCCTCACGGGACGGTTGGCAGACATCCTGGGCCGTCGCACACTGCTTACCGGCAACATCGTTCTCTTCAGCTTGGCTGCAGTAATGGCGGGGCTGTCCCAGGACTTCTGGTGGCTTCTGATCTTCCGATTCATCCAGGGAATTGGCATGGGCGGTGAGTTCCCCATCATCGGGACCTACCTCAACGAAATGAGCCCCACCCGCTACCGTGCCCGCATTGTCGGACTCACTTCCGCGTTCTACGCCTATGGATTCGCGCTGATCCCGCTGATCGGCATGTTCGTGGTGCCCGTCGTCGGCTGGCGTGGATTGTTCCTTGCATTGGTCATCCCCGTGGTCGTTGCTCTCTGGGCGCGGCGAGCCCTGCCCGAATCCCCAGTCTTCCTGGCTCGCAAGGGCAGGACCGCCGACGCTGAGGCTGCACTGCAACTCATCGAATCCGGCTCGACTGAGAAGCCTGCGGAGAAGGGCACCCAGGAAATGGAGACCGGCGGGAAGATCCTCTCGGTCCGCACCGGGATCCTGGTGATCACTTGGATTCTCATCTTTTACGCGCAGTATGGATTCGGCAGCTGGCTGCCTTCCGCCATCAATGAGGCGGTCGGAAATGCTGGGTCGAGCTACCTGCTCACCTCCCTCCTCTTCAGTGGCATGGTCGCCGGTTACCTGCTCGGCGCCTTCTGGGGCGGCCGATTCGCCCCGCTTCGGTTTCTTACCTTCGCATTCATCGAGTTCGGCATTGCCTTGATCCTTTTCGGTCTGTCCTCGGGCATCGTGTTCATGATGGTTTTCGGCTGGCTTGCCGCTGCGGGGTACGGATTCACGACGGTCTCTGCGTACTTGTACACGCCACGACTGTTTGATACCAGCGTCCGCGGCACAGGTATGGGACTGGTGACCGGGCTCGGCAGGATCGGCGCTGTCGTCGGGCCATTTGTGGTCGCTGTGCTCAATCCCGAGGGGAGCCTGGGAGCTTCTTTCGTGTCGTTTGGACTGGCTTCTCTGGCCATCGTCGCCCTATTCCTTCTGATCGACTCGCGCCGGGTACCGGCAGTGCGCACTCAACACCAGGCGGTCACGGCATGATCACGCCCGTTGCTGCCGGACTTGTCACCTACAACCTCTACCCGGAACTGGTGTCCGGATCCGTCGAGCATGCCGAAGCCGCCCTCGGCGCGATTCGAGAACACGACATCTTCGAGGTCTGGGAAATCCCTTATCGTGACGGCATATACGACGATCCCAAGGTGCGCTCCCTGTTGCAGGACAAGACACTGTTGATCGGCACGCAGACCTCCTTCATTCAGCAAGGGATGAGCGTCGCTGCCGTAGACGACGACGCCTGGAATCACGCCTACACACATCTGACCTCCGCCGTGCAACTGGCGGCCGAGATCGGAGCCACCTACCTGGCAATGTGGGGCGGGGAGTCCACGCAGGAGCGTCCCGGTTCTCCGGAGAGAACGCTCAAAGCGATCGAAGGCGTGCGAACACGAGCCGAGGACGGTGGCGTACGACTCTTGATCGAAGCCTTCCCTCGCTGCAGCTTCAGTGCGTCCTTGGTACCAGATCACCACACCGCGGTCGAATTGTGCAAAGCCGCGGGCGGAGCACTGGGCATCATGTTCGACCCGGCCCACCACACCCTGGCAGGTAGCAGCCTGCCCTTGGACTCGTGGGAGCATGTCGACTACCTGCAGTTGGCCGCCGGGGGGATCGATCCCCACGGCCAGCCCGTCGACAGTCACCCACTCTTCGGTGCCGACGACGCTAACCTCGGTTGGGCAGACATGCTCTCTCTTGTCGACAATGGAGTCCGTGCCGGGTACGAGGGTGCCGCAACTTTCGAGGTCAAGGCGGAGCCAGCGAAACGGCGCGCGATGCTCGAGACCTTGGCCGGACTCGGTCGTGAACTAACGGAACCCCGATGAACCGCACCGTCTACGTCGGCCAGCCCATCCACCCGGACGCACTCGAGCTGTTGCAGGCCCACGGGACCGTCTTGTTGGGCTACGGACCCGACGCGGTATCCCTCGATGAAGCGATAGCCGGCATCGGGGCGATAGTGCTGCACTGGCAAACAGTTGATCGGGAGTTCCTCGATCAGGCGCCAGAGTTGCGGATCATCGCACGCCACGGTGTTGGCGTGGATAACGTGGACGTTGCCGAAGCCACCGCCCGGGGGATCCATGTAGTCAATGCTGCCGAGTCGAACTTCCGGTCTGTGGCCGAGCAGGTTTTCGCCCTGTTGTTCGCAATACGTCGACACATTCCGCGAGGAGACCAACTCGTGCGGCGCGGTGACTTTTCAAATCGCGACGTGACCTTCCTCGGGGACGAGCTGTTCGGCTCCACCATCGGAATTCTCGGGTTTGGACGGATCGGTAAGCATGCGACTCGGATTGCTCATGGCCTAGGTATGAGGACCGTGGCATTCGATCCATACCTCAATCCTGAGCAGATTTCCCGCTGCGGGGCCGATCCCGTCGAGTCTCTCGAGGAACTGCTACAGGCCGTGGACGTCATTACCATCAATATCCCACTGTCCGATCAGACACGCGGGCTGCTCGGGACACGGGAGTTCGCCCTGATGAAGCCCGGCTCGGTACTGATCCAAACCTCACGTGGGGGGGATCATCGACGAGCAGGCGCTGGCGGCAGTGTTGTCCAGCGGTCAACTGGCAGGGACCGGACTCGATGTGTTTGCACACGAGCCTCCCCAACAGGACAACCAATTGTTGGGAAGGGAAAACGTTGTTCTTTCCCCCCCACGTCGGCGCGTACACCCGGGCCGCGGAACGACAGATGAGCGTCTTCTCCGCCCAGGCGATCGTCGACATCTGGAGCGGAGTAAACCCGGACGCCACCGGACGAGTGTGGGCAAGAACTCCAGAGCAAAAACGCCTAGTCGAGACCGGTCACTGGAAATCAAAGTCGGGGCATAGGAAGACCGAAACATGACTGTAATGATCACCGGTGGAGCGGGATTCGTTGGACTCAACATCGCCGAGTCGCTACTGGCGGTTGGCGACGATGTGGTGTTGTTCGGCCTCGAAGCACCATCAGAGGCGTTCATCGACAGTACCGCGTCCTTGCCTGGGAACCTTCACTCAGTTATCGGTGACGTGCGCGACCGAAACGCGTTGACCGAAACTATGTCCACCCACGCCGTCCGGCGCCTCGTGCATGGGGCAGCCATCACTGCCGGTCCCGACCGGGAAGCGACTTCAGGGGCAGACATCGTGGCCGTGAACGTCACCGGGACAATCAATGTCCTTGAAGCGGCCCTGAAACATGGCGTGGAACGTGTGGTTCAGCTCAGTAGCGGGTCGGTATACGGCCCCAGCTCTGATCCCGCCAACAGTCTTGACGAAGTAACCAATCATCCGGTGCCCGAATCGGTATACGGAATCACCAAATATGCGAGCGAGCGCCTGGGAGTGCGATACAGACAGACACGCGGACTGGACGTAGTCGTCGCCCGACTGGGCGTGGTCTTCGGAAAGTGGGAATACGCCACCGGAATGCGCGACGCTCTCAGCGTGCCCCGCACTTGCTGTCCCTAGCCAGTCTGGGCGAAAAGGCCCGTGTCTTCCACGACCTTCCCGACGACTGGGTATACGCCACGGACGTAGCAACTGCCATCGTTGGTCTGCTCAAAGCGGACCACGTGGCCGAGGGGGTACTGCACGTCGCCACCGGAAGGCGTTGGTCAGTTGCCCGTTGGTGCAATGAAATCCGTCGGCACTACCCACACATGGACATCACCATCGTTGCCGATCGCGCATTGGCCAATGTCGGCAACGGGACGCCAAGCCCGCGCCCACCCTTCTCAATCGCTCGGCTCCAAAAAGAAATCGGGTACCAGCCTCGATTTCGTGAGACCGAGGCCGCGTCGGACTACATAGGTTGGTGGAGAGCAGTCAGTGGGAATGTGAGCTGACGACAGAAGACCAACAAGAACGGTAGCCCGCACCCAGGGTGGACTCCAGTGCTGTGCCGAATGCCCGTACCCCAGCAGGTGCGGATTCGTGTGAATGGGGCCGCAGAGGCCGACACCATCGCCCCGGTACGTGTGAGTTCGCTCAAGTTCTGGGATCCGGTGCTGGTGTGCACCGTGAGTTCCGCGTCGGTTGCAGGGGTGCTGGAACCGGTTGGCCGGAGGGAAGAGGCAGCACGTGACACACATTCTACCGCTCGGCACTGGAAAGACCATCGCCTCGCGCGTTCCACGCGGTGGCCATGGCCCCGCGGCGGCGGACCTGGTGTGTGGTCGGTACAGAGAGGACCACAGCGTTCGACTGGCGTTGGCCGACCTGCGCATGATCGCCAAAGCCGTGCACGAGGCGGTCGGCGAACCCAGGCAACAACGGGGTGGAGTTCGCCTTCATAGAGGACGTAACCCGCGTCCCTGCGGCCCGCAAGCCCTACGCCGTGGGCGCGTAAACATCGCCCCGTGGATCCATGACGAAAGAAGGAATTCCGATGACCCTCATGTCCGAAATCAGAGATGTCGAGACAATCGACCGTCGCACGAGAGCTAAAGCGCTCGTGGCCAGCGGAATCGGCAGCACCATCGAGTGGTACGACTTCTTCCTCTACGGGACCATGGCGGCACTCGTCTTTGGCCCCTTGTTCTTCCCGTCAGATAATCCGAGCGCGGCCCTGATGCTCTCGTTCGCCTCCTTCGCGCTGGCGTTCGCCATGCGTCCCCTCGGCGGCATCATCTTCAGCCATATCGGGGACAGGATCGGCCGGAAGAAGACGCTCGTGATGACACTCTCACTCATGGGCGGCAGCACCCTGGCCATCGGTCTATTGCCGGACTACACGGCCATTGGAATCTGGGCGCCGATCCTGCTGACGGTACTGCGTCTGATCCAAGGACTTGCGCTCGGCGGCGAATGGGGAGGCGGAGTCCTGCTCGCCGTCGAGTATGCACCCAAGAAATACCGTGGCCTCTTCGGCGCCGTTCCCCAGGCGGGCACCATGCTTGGCCTCGCCCTCGGCTCGGTGGCGGCCTCCGGCGCCACCGCTATCTTCTCCGAAGAAGATTTCCTCAGGATCGGCTGGCGCATCCCGTTCATCCTGTCGTTCGTCCTCGTCCTCATCGCATTCTGGATCCGCCACACCGTCGACGAAACGCCGTCGTTCAAAAAGGTCCTGGCCAGAGAGAACACGAACAAGGTACCGCTGGTGGAAACCATCAAATATCACTGGCGGGCGGTGCTGGTGACCATCGGCGCCAAATTTATCGAAACGTCGGTCTTCTACGTCTTCGCGGTGTTCTCCATCTCCTACGCCATCGGGCTCGGCTTCGAGCGGACCGACACGCTCAATGCGGTGCTGTCCGCCTCCCTGGTCGCCGTTCCGACGGTCCTCTTTACCGCCTGGATCTCCGATCGAATCGGACGGAAGAAGACGTTCGTCGTCGGCGCCGTGTCCAGTATGGCCTTTGTTCTGCCCTTCTTCTGGCTTCTCAACCAAGGCTCGGTCGCACTGCTGTTCGTCGCCGTGGTCGTCGGCTTCGCCGTCGTCTATCCCATGTCCGGAGCCGTCATGGGCCCTCTGTTTGCGGAGAACTTCCCGCCGGAAGTCCGCTACACCGGAATATCGCTGGGCTACCAACTGGGAACGGCATTGGTTGGTGGCACCCTGCCCTTGATCGCAACCATCATGTTGGCCACCTTCAACGACTCCTACATCCCGATCGCCCTGTTCATTGTCGCCTGCGGCATCGTTTCCCTGACCGCGATCGCCTTCGCCAAGGAAGGCCGCGGCCGAGACCTGGACACATAGCACTCTCACGAACGGCTAACCGTGAGTCGGTCGCAATCCGTCCCGCACCGATTCCGGCCGACTCAACCAGTCGTCAACTCATCACAAAAGGACCCGCAATGCCGCCGATGACGCGAATCGGAATGATCACCCCGTCCTCCAATACCTGCCTCGAACCCCTCACATACGAGATCCTCGGCGACCTCAAGGATGTATCGGCACACTTCACCCGGCTCAGCGTGACGCAGATCTCGCTCGGCGACCAGGCAAAGGCCGCGTTCGACACCGACCGGCTCGTCACAGCAGCAGAACTTCTTGCCCAGGCCGGAGTGGATGTGATCGCGTGGAACGGAACGTCCGGATCGTGGCTCGGCCCGGCACAGGACTCGGAACTATGCGCTCACATCACTAACACCACCGGGATCCGGGCAACGACGTCGACGCTCGCGATGTTCGACGCATACAAGAAGCTGGGAGTCACGCGTCTGAGCCTGGTCACGCCCTATACCGAAGACGTGGTGGCGGACATTGTCGATCATTACGCGCAACTCGGTTTTGAGGTGGTTCGAGAGGCCCACGCCGGCCTCACCGACAACGTGGAAATCGGAAACCTTAACCCCGACAAAGTCGGCGATCTCGCGGTGCAGGCGTCTAGCGACGCGGCCCAGGCAGTCAGCGTTGTTTGCACCAACATCTCCACGGGACGGCTGACCGAAGCCCTGGAAGACAGAGTCGCAATGCCCCTCGTGGACAGCGTTATTGCAACCCTCTGGAAATGCCTTGACCTATCCGACACCAGCAGAAGGCCGGTTCCAGGGTGGGGCCGTCTGATGAACACATAGCACCACCCGAGGAACAGCAACGTACCTGGCCACTCACCCCAATTCTCTGGTCGTGACCAACGATTGACATGCGGCCGATCGCGCCGACGAACCCTGCTCTGCCGAGGCTACAGAGGAAGGGAACGTGCCCCAGCACCGGAGTGAGAACCTGCCGGTCGCCTCGATCCCTGAACTCTTGTAAAAATGGAAGGACCCGATGAATTCATCTGCTGTAGAGGACGCACTCGATCCCAGCGATGCTCGCTCATGGCTTCTGGTGCCAGCGACACACCTGCTCGTTGCGCAGGACGAGGTTCGCCGGTGCGGTGCCGATGCCGTCGTCGTCGATCTTGAGGACGGTGTGGCGCCGGCCGACAAGTTACGAGCACGCGACGCTGTCCAGCAGTGGAGCGCGGCGGGTGGACGGGGATGGGTTCGGGTCAATGCAGCACCGACGATCGACTGGGAAGCCGACCTGGAGTTGGTGACCCACTGCCCTGGTGTGGTCGGAGTGGTACTCGCGAAGGCCGAGTCCGCAGATCAGATCCGGGCAACGGCGGAGAGGTTGGACCCTAAGGTCAGCATCGTCGCGCTGATCGAGTCGGCGACTGGAGTGCTTGAGTCAGCGTCCATCGCGCGGGTGCCCGCGACGACGCGGTTGGCTTTCGGCAGCGGTGACTTCAGGCGTGACACACATGCACTGGACGATTCCCACACGGCGATGGCTGCCCGTTCGCAACTCGTTCTGGCCAGCAGTTCGGCGGGCCTACCGGCTCCGATCGATGGGCCGGCACTCGACGCCGACATACTGCAGGCGTACTGCAAACGAGGTGCGGCTCTTGGTATGGCCGGCATGTTGTGTCTCCATCTCGATCACGTGCCGGTCGTGAATGCAGAGTTCACCCCGAGCGAGGACGAGGTTGTTCGGGCACATGACGTCCTTGCCGACCGCGGTGAGGAACTCGACGGCAGTTACCTACCGCGACGCCGTCACGCACAGGCGGTTCTCGATCGCGCACGCCGATTCGGCGTCGATCCGCTGGCGCGGCGCGAGCAGGCAACAAATTGAGGCCGGGTCATCCCATGCTCGAGTACATTGGAGCAACACGACGTCGCCTCCTGGCCTGATTTCAACCCATCACCCTTGCTCAGGGCACCGACATCCTTATCGAAACTATTTCCAGCCGCGTCAGCCAGACGCGAGACAGCCGAACCCTTGGAGGTGCACTCGAAATGTGTGGAGCCTGTTCCTCGACAATGCCCGATTGGGCTGGACCTTTGGTCTCCGGCCAAGTCAGGCGCCAGGCGATCGCGAAGTACGTAACAGAGGTATGTCCCGCGATCCACGCGCGTGCAATCCCGAAGGGGTGGATGGTATCGGGCCGAAAGGGCGGGGCGACTGTCGCCAACACATTCGACGGGTTGCTGGCCAGCGTTGAACCATATTGCAGGGCCGCCAGCTGGGACGAGCTCGACGACTCGTTGCTGCATTGGTCAGGTGCCTCCGTCGATAACAACGATGCCTACTGGCCCGCCGTTGCACCTGGCGTCACGCAAGCCCGAGCTGTATTGAGACTGTCCAGGAATGCTCCCAACCACTTAAGGCTCACCGCGTTCGCGCTGGGGGTCCGATGCTTTGAATCCGGTTGCGTAGTAGCCATGTTCGGAGCTCCCGGGGAGGAGTCAGGGATTGTTGCCCACGACGGGTACATCCTCGGAGCAGCTGCAGCTGAGTTCGAACCTTGTTGAGTTGTTGTGCTACTCGAAGCAACGGATACGGTCTCCGACACGGGACGGGGCCCTCTGGGAGGGCATCACCGAGGACATCGCGATTGTGCGATGCCGATGTAACCGGCAACTGCGGGCGCCGATAGGAACCGGTGGATTCAATCGACCAGACCGCGTAAACCGGCCGGTGATGAGGTACGGCCTGCACAGCTCGGCCAGCCCGGTGACGGACTCGATGGCCGCTGCACCGAGTCGCTTGCCACCCGGCTCATCTGCCGATCCAGTTGCAGTGAGAGTATTGCGAAGACTGTGGGCAGGATTCTTGGGACGCGCTATTCCGCCAATGTCGGACGTGCCCCGGAATAGTTCCCGCTGCGGACATCGTATGCCCAACTGGGCCTTCAGAGGGTGGCGGCGGTGACGCCAGCGACCGCGAGCGAGAGGAGGGCAAGCGGGGGAGGAGCCGAGGACTGCCGTGCACAGGAGGGTGGTCACGGCGATGCTCGCTTCTCGGCGGTCGAGGAACGCCGTGTCGTCTGGTGTACTGCCGTCGCAACCGCTGGGCTCGGGGTCGGGTTGGGGTGGCGGTCACCGGCCCCACAGATCCGTCCACCGGACACGGTAGGGTGTTTGCTTCACAGGTACTCGAGTATGGGGAAGAGCGCGATCTCGGACACCGAGATGCCGGGGACTCCGGCGACGATGCCCAGCAACGCCCGCAGGGGGTCGGCTTCGTCGTTGGCGACGCGAGAACGTGTTGTGGCGACGGCGCCGTAGAATATCGCGCACAGACCGAGGGCGAATCCGAGCCCGAACACCCAGAACGACGCGATCGACGACGCTTCCAGCACGATCGAGATCGTAGGCAACACGAACCGTGTTGCCTCGAGCACCGAGGGGTAGGGCGGAGGAACACCCGTGGCCGGTTGTTGCTGGTGGTTCGAACGGGGCGAGGGCTGTCATATCCTCCTTTCGAGGATGGGGGTGTCGGTCGGTGAGTGCATCTCGGTGCGAGCGTTTCTCGCGGCCCGGCGGGGGTGTCGGCTACGAAGAATTCAGCATCCTCGATATGGGAGTGCTAGACGGTATGGGGGTGGCTGGGGCCTCGCTCACATGTGAACGTGGGTTACCGACAGGAATGTGGTCCTGGCCGGTAGAGCCACAAGATGTGGGAGGCCCCAGTGATGAGTCAGCGTACGAGTGTCGGGTTGGATGTGCACGCGCGGTCGGTGGTCGCGTGCGGTCTCGATGGTGAGACCGGTGAGATGTTCGAGCGTCGGTTGACGCCGGATCATCATGA
>NZ_JBHVEY010000036.1:0-60108 GCF_042802055.1 Rhodococcus sp. NPDC057529 | reverse complement strand
AGACCGGACAGGCACACCTTGTTGACGGTCACGGCGGGCACCGACATCGGGATGCCCGCGGCGACCGCGGCCTGCCGGGCCGGGATCTGACCGGCACCGGCAGTGAGGACCTGCCCCATGATCACGTACTCCACCAGTTCCGGTGCCACCCCGGCCTTGTCGAGGGCGCCCCTGATGGCGATGCCGCCGAGATCGGATCCGGAGAGGGTGGCGAGCGAACCCGTCAGCCGGCCGACGGGGGTCCGGGCCCCGGCGACGATGACGGACCTGGTGCGTGCAGTCATGGGAATGTCCTTGGTGTCGTGTCGAATGTCGGTCAGACGAGCGCGGATTCGCGGATCCCAAGATGTCCGGTCGGAGTGCTCTGGTGGTTCACCCTGCCGGTTGGAGCCTAGGTCGTGTATATCCGCGTTTCGTCGATCATGGGTGGCGTGGGCACAGACGACACGTCGAGTTCGCCGGAGTCATGTCCGGACCTGCCCGCTGTGCAGTTCGCGATGGTGGGTGTGTGAAGATCTTCGATCCGAGAGAGGGACTGCTCCTTCGGACGGCGGCCGCCGGCGGGGTCAGAGATGGTCGTTGGTTGCGGCGAAGGGGGTTCGGCCGAAGACTCTCTTGACCATAGGTTCGAAATGTTCGAGTGGCAGCGTTGGGTAGTCGGGATCGAAGGATGGACAGTCCCAGTCTCGGCAGAACCTTTCGCAGTCGTCGAACCAGGGGTGGTCTCGGAACCGTTCTCGTTCGTCTGGGTTGAGGTCGAGGTGGTCCCAGTAGTACTTGCCTTGAAAGATGTCGTGCTGCTGGATGATCCAATGTGTCTTTCGCGAGACGTACGGTTTGAGGATAGATGCGGCGAATTCGGCGTGGTCATAGAGCGCCAGCTCATCGCCGATGTCGTGCACGAGTGCGGCGACGATCATTTCCTCGTCGGCTCCATCGCGTTCGGCCCGTGACGCGGCCTGGAGGCAGTGCTCGAGACGACTAACCTGATACGGCTGATTGTCACCGCCCATCCTCGTCAGCATTTCCAATACCCGGGCCGGGAGTTCACATTGGTGTTCGTCATCGTATTGGGCGATGACTTGCCAATCCTGTCGAGTGCTCTCGTCGATGCGGGTGAACTGAGCCTTCTCCATTTCGGGGTCCTTTCGTCGACGTTCCAGGGCGCCCCGGACGCCTGCCTCACCTGTGTGGCGGCCACGGCACGTGTCGGTCGTTGTGGTCGGCGATGGGAGCGTGATGTGCTCCCACAACGACGCCGTTCCACAGCGCGGATTCGCGGGACATCCGGCCGGACGTGCGTTGGAGCCGAGGCGGTGTACACCCGCTTCCGCCGAGCGTGGCCGGGGTCAGATCCGGGCTTGTCCTCCCCTCAGGTACACGGTGGTGGTGTGGGTGAAGAATTCCCGGGCCGAGCGGCCCTGCTCCTTCGGACCGTATCCGCTCTTCTTCGCGCCGCCGAATGGGACGTGCGGGTCCGCGCCGGCGGATTCGGAGTTGATGTGCAGGATGCCGACATCGATGTCGTCGATGGCGTCCAGTGTGCGGGTGAGGTCCTGAGTGAAGATGGCGGCGGAGAGCCCGAATTCGCTGTCGTTCGCCAGGCCGAAGGCGTCCTCGACGGTGCGTGCTCGCCGGACCGCCAGGACGGGGCCGAACAGTTCCTCACGCCAGACATCGGGGGCCTGCGAGGGTAGTTCGAGGATCGTCGGCGGGACGAAATACCCTGTTGCCAAAGCTCCCTCAGAGTAGTCGTGGCTACCGGCGACGGGGCGCGCCCCCTGCTCGAGGGCACGCTCGATCCCGGCCCGGATCGAGGTGCGGGCGGCGGCGTCGACCACCGGTCCCATCTCGGTGCCGTCCTGAACGGGATTTCCGACGTTCATCGCGTCGGCGCGTTTGCCGAGTTCGGCGAGGAAGTCCTCGGCGATGTCGTCGGTGACGATCAGCCGGGAGGTCGCGGTGCACTTCTGCCCGGTCGAGCGGAAGGCGCCGAACATCACCTGCTCGGCGGCCAGCTCGAGGTCGGCGTCGCCGAGGACGACGGCGGCGTTCTTGCCGCCCATCTCCGCCTGCACCGGGACCCCGCGGGCGGCGCCGGCCGCGGCGATCCTGCGGCCGACCCCGGTGGAGCCGGTGAACGTGATCGCGTCGATGCCGGGATGTTCGACGAGACCGTTGCCGACGGTCCGGTCACCGATCACCAGGTTCAGCACACCACTGGGCAGGCCCGCGTCGGTGAGCGCCTGGGCCAGGCGCAGCGCCAGCAGCGGCACGGTGCTGGCCGGTTTCCAGACCACGGTGTTGCCGTAGGTCAGGGCCGGGGCGATCTTCCACGCCGGGATGGCGATCGGAAAGTTGAAGGGGGTGATCACACCGACCACGCCGATGGGTTTGCGGGTGACCAGGATGCGTTCACCTCGTCGCGGCGAGGAGAACACCTCGCCGGCGTCACGGTCGGCGTCGTTGCCGTAGTAACGAAGGATCTGGGCCGCGCGCAGTACCTCGCCGATGCCTTCAGGTTTCGTCTTGCCCTCTTCGCGGGCGAGTTCGGTGCCCCACTCCTGGGCGGCGTTCTCCACGATTCCCGCGGCCCGGACGAGGATCGCGCCCCGCTCGTGCGCCGGGGTGCGCGCCCACTCTCGCTTGACTCGTTGCGCTGCCGTAACGGCGCCGTCGAGTGCCGCAGTGTCGGCCAGTCGCCCCTGGGCGACGACGACGTCCGGCTCGGCCGGACTGGTGCTGACGAGGATGTCGCCGGCGCCGGCGAGCCATTGTCCGTCGACGAGATGGCGCAGGTGCGCGGGTGTGGTCATGTCGGGTTCACCTCTGGGTACGGGGGGTTGTCTTGACGAGAGTGGGCGGGCTGGTCAGCGGAAGGCTGCTTGCCCGGTGAGGGCCTTGCCGATTGAGAGCATGTGCATCTCGCTGGTGCCCTCGTAGGTGAGGACAGACTCGAGGTTGTTGGCGTGCCGCAGCGGCGGGTATTCGAGGGTGATGCCGCTGCCGCCGAGCACCGTGCGGCACTCGCGGGCGATGGCGAGGGACTCGCGGACGTTGTTGAGCTTGCCGAGGCTGATCTGCTCCGGCAGCACCCCGCCGCTGTCCTTCATCCGGCCCAGGTGCAGTGCCAGCAACAGGCCCTTGCCGAGCTCGAGGGTCATGTTGGCGAACTTCTCCTGGGTGAGCTGGAAGCCCGAGAGCGGCTTGTCGAACACCTCGCGGGATCCGGCGTAGTCGATCGCGGCTTCGAGGCTGTCCCGGGCCGCACCGAGGGCCCCGAAGGCGATTCCGAAGCGAGCCTCGTTCAGGCACGACAGCGGTGCCCTCAGGCCGCGGGCCTCGGGCAGCTGCGCGGACTCGGGAAGGCGCACGTTGTCAAGCACGAGTTCGGAGGTCACCGAGGCGCGCAGCGACAGCTTCTTGTGAATGGTGTTGGCGGTGAACCCCTTCGTGTCGGTCGGCACCAGAAATCCGCGCACCCCCTCATCGGTCTGCGCCCAGATCGTGGCGACGTCGGCGAGGCCGCCGTTGGTGATCCACATCTTGGTGCCGTTGAGCACCCAGTCGCCGCCCTCGCGGCGGGCCCGGGTGCGCATGCCGGCGGGGTTGGAGCCGAAGTCGGGCTCGGTCAGACCGAAGCACCCGATCGCCTCACCGGCGGCCAGGCGCGGTAGCCACTCCTGCTTCTGTTCCTCTGAGCCGTAGCGGTAGATCGAAAACATCGACAGCGAGCCCTGCACCGAGACGAAGCTGCGGAAGCCGCTGTCCCCGGCTTCGAGTTCGAGGCAGGCGAGACCGTAGCTGACGGCATTGGTTCCGGCGCAGCCGTATCCGTCCAGGTGCATGCCCAGCACACCGAGTTGCCCGAACTCCTTGGCCAGCTCCTTCGGCAGCGTGGCGGATTCGTACCAGTCTTCGACATTCGGCTTGAGACGGGTGTCGACGAACTTGCGCACGGTGGCGGCGATGTCGCGTTCGTCCTCGTCGAGGAGGTGGTCGGTGCCGAACAGCTCGAGGGGACGCAGCGGGCCGGTCTTCCGGGGCGCAGTCAAGGTGGTCATGAGGGCGGTCCTTCTTCGCGTGTGGGGCTGTTACAGCGCGGCGAATGCTTCGCGGAGGACCGAGAAGCCTTCCACCAGGAGTTCGTCCGAGATCGACAGCGGGGGCAGGAAGCGCAGGACGTTGCCGAAGGTGCCCGCGGTCAGGGTCAGGACACCGTGGGCGAGGCAGTAGCGGTTCAGTTCGGCGACAGCCTCGCGGTTGGGGGTCTTGGTGCCGGGGTGGACGAGTTCGATCGCCACCATGGCGCCGCGGCCGCGGATGTCTCCGATGATGTCGGTGGTGGCGGCGATGTCGCGCAGTTCGCGGAACATGATGTCGCCGATGGTCTGTGCCCGCTCGAGCAGGCCGTCGTCCTCAATGGTCTCGAACACGCCGAGCGCCGCTTCGCAGGCGGCGGGGTTGCCGCTGTAGGTGCCGCCGATCCCGCCGGCGTGCGCGGTGTCCATGATGTCGGCGCGACCGGTGACCGCGGCGAGCGGCATCCCGCCGGCCAGCCCCTTCGCGGTCACGATCAGATCCGGCACGACGCCCTCGTGCTCGGAGGCGAACCAGCTGCCGGTGCGGGCGATGCCGGCCTGCACCTCGTCGGCGACGAACACGATGCCCCGGTCCCGGCAGAAGTCGGCGATCCGCCGCAAAAACCCCTCGGCCGGGACGATGAACCCGCCCTCACCCTGGATCGGTTCGACCACGACGCAGGCCACCGCGTCCGCGCCGATCTGCGAATCCACCAACATCTCGAACTGGGCGAACGCCTCGTCGGCCGCGTTCTCGGCGCCGCTCGGCCACCGGTACGGGTACGCCATCGGGGCGCGGTACACCTCGGGGGCGAAGGGACCGAAGGTGCTCTTGTACGGCTGGTTCTTCGCCGTCATCGTCATCGTCATCAGCGTGCGTCCGTGGAAGGCGTGATCGAAGGCGACCACCGCCGGCCGGCCGGTGGCGGCCCGCGCGTACTTGACGGCGTTCTCCACCGCCTCGCTGCCGGTGTTGAACAGCGCGGTCCGCTTCTCGTGATCGCCGGGGGTGAGCCGGTTGAGCACCTCGGCCACCGCGATGTACGGCTCGTACGGGGTGGCGAGGAAACAGGTGTGCGTGTACTTCGCCAGCTGCCGAGACGCCCGCTCGACCACCCGCGGGGCAGCATTGCCGACGGTGGTCACGGCGATACCGCTGCCGAAGTCGATGAACGAGTTGCCGTCGACGTCGACGAGGACTCCTCCACCGGCGGCCGCGGTGTAGATCCCCGCGCCACTGGTCAACCCCGCCGGAAGTGCGGCGGATCGGCGGGCAGCGAGTTCCCGGGAGCGGGGTCCGGGTACCTCGGTGACGATGCGGCGTACCTGCTCGAGCTGCGGTCCGCCGACGGGTGTGTGCACAGCAGTCATGTCGTGTCCTCCAGTCGGTTTACCGAAGACTGTATGAGCCACATCACCCAAACCGATATGGCCGAGTTGTACATATCAAGCGCTTATCATCGCCGATCCGGACGATTAGTTTGCGGCTGTGATCGCGCACACTTACTGCGGCATCGAATCGTTGGAAGGAACTAGTGATGAGCACCAAGGTGGCACCAATGGATCACATGGTCACACCGTTGGCCTCGGGTGTCGACGAGGCGATTGCGCGTCTGCTCCTCACCCATCGCGTGGGCGACGTGATTCCCCGAATGATCTTTTTGAGCGATGGATCCGCAGAACTGGTGGAAGCGGTCATGCTATGGCCGTCAGGTCGCCCACTTCTTGCGGACGTGACCAACATCTTCGAACATTTCGGGCTGCGGGTTGCCGATCGAGAAGACCTGCCGTTGCCGGCGCAAATTCCGGCCAGCGCCGCGCTCCACAAATTCACGTTCCAAACTCCACGGGTCTGGCGTAGTGAATCGTTGGGGCTGGTGTCCGAGGCGTTCGAAGCACACGCACTGCACGGATTCGAGATCGACGACTACGCGAAACTGATCGGCGCGGCCGGATTGTCCTGGCGTGAAGTTGTACTCGTGCGCGCGGTGTGCCGGTTCGTCCGGCAAGCGGGGTTGGGGCGTTCGGAGAGCTATGTCATCGAGACTCTGTTGCGGAATACCACATTCGCGGATGCACTCGTACGCTACTTCGAGGTCCGGTTCGACCCGGATCTACCGGGCCGCGATGTCGATGGTGCCTTTATGGTAGTGAAAGAACGCCTCGATGCCACCTCCACTGTGGACGAGGACCGAATATTACGGTCACTGGAGTCCTTCGTCACTGCATGCGTGCGAACCAACTGGTACCAACTCGATGACCAGGGGAAGACCAAGCCCTACGCCGCGTTCAAGCTCGATTCGAGCAAACTGGTTCAGACCGGGCCCGTCGTTCCTTATCGAGAGATCTATGTCTACGCCGACGCGGTGGAGGGAATTCACGTTCGCAGCGGTGCGGTTGCACGAGGCGGGCTGAGGTTCTCCGATCGACCCGAGGATTACCGCACCGAGGTGCTCAGTCTCATGAAGACACAGACGGTGAAGAACTCGCCGATCGTGCCCGTCGGCGCGAAAGGCGCCTTCGTGCGCAAGAGCACGGATATCACTGTGGCAGAAGCATACACAATCTTTATTCGAGGTTTGCTCGACGTGACGGACAACCTCATCGGTGATGTCTCCGTCCCGCCGGCCAGGACCATTACCTACGACAGGCCAGACACTTACCTTGTGGTTGCCGCCGACAAGGGCACTGCCTCGTTTTCGGACCTCGCGAACTCGATCGCTGTCGAGGTTGGCTACTGGCTCGGCGATGCGTTCGCATCAGGTGGCTCGAGCGGATACGACCACAAGGCAATGGGGATCACCGCTCGCGGTGCCTGGGTATCGGTGCGCCGGCACTTCGAGGAACTCGGCCTGAACATCGACACCGACCCCTTCACCGTGGTGGGGATCGGTGACATGTCCGGCGACGTGTTCGGAAACGGGATGCTGCTGTCCCGTTCGATCAAACTCGTCGCGGCGTTCGATCACCGGCACATCTTCATCGACCCGGATCCCGACCCGGACCTGTCGTACGCCGAGCGACGCCGCCTGTTCGAGGTGACAGGATCGAGCTGGGACTCTTACGATCGCACCGTCTTGTCCGATGGCGCCGGGATTTGGTCGCGGTCGGCCAAGAGAATCTCGCTGTCTTCTCAGGCGCAGTCCGCTTTGGGTATCGATCGAAGGCTGATATCACCGGACGACCTGATCAAGGCGATCCTCACCGCGCGTGTGGATCTGCTGTGGAATGGCGGCATCGGCACGTACGTCAAGGCCAGCGCAGAAGGTCACGCAGATGCGGCAGATCCGGTCAACGATGCGGTTCGGGTGGACGCAAGTCAGTTGCGGTGCTCGGTGATCGGAGAGGGCGGCAACCTGGGGCTGACCCAGCGTGCGAGAATCGAGTACGCGATCGCGGGAGGCCGCATCAACGCGGATTTCATCGACAACGCGGCGGGGGTGGCTACCTCGGACTTGGAGGTCAACCTCAAGATCGCACTCGACGTGGCCGAACGCCGCGGCCATATCGGCCACTCGCAGCGCAACATGATGCTCGCCGAGGCCACTGCCGACGTTGCCGAGTCGGTTCTCCGGAACAGCGAGAGTCAAGTCCTGGCCATCAGCCTGGCTGCATCGCAAGCACCCATGCTGTTGAACCGTCACGAGCGACTAATTGGCAACCTCGAACACCACAGTGGGATCAAGCGCGCATCCGAATTCCTCCCGACGGAAAAGGAACTCGTATCGAGGACTCAGGCTGGTCTCGGGCTCACCCGGCCGGAGATCGCTGTTCTGCTGGCGCAGTCGAAGAACATCGTCCGAGATGAGCTCCTCGAATCGCGCATTCCTGAAGACGACGCCTTCGCCGGCGTGTTATCGACGTACTTCCCCGAGTCGGTCCGCGTTCAGCTGCCGGCAGAAACGACGGAGCATCACCTCAAACGCGAAATCATCGCCACCAAGGTCGCCGATGATCTGATCAATCATGTCGGTCCGGGACTGATCTACCAGCTCGAGGAGCGGCTCGGGGTGAAGACTCCAGCCGTTGCGGCCGCATATGCCGTGGTACGTGGCGTTTTCAACATCGACGAACTCTGGGAGGACGCACGTCGTCGCGCCAACGCGGGGATCAGCGAGGGATGGGCGTTGCTGCACGCCGTGCAGCACTTCATTGAGCACACCGCGTCGTGGATCCTGCGTCGGCGGACTGCGCCTTTGAACATTCTTGCGGAGATCGAGCGCTATCGACTCGGTGTCGCTGCTCTGCTAGGCGAACGCCCAACATTGTTGACGATCGACGACACTGACAACCATTTGCGCCACCTCGGTGAGGCCTTCGACCTGATCGAAACTGCACAGAACCGTGGATGCTCGGTGGAGATGGCCGCCGATATCCACAGCCGCACCGATGCGGCACTCGGGATGACCTGGTTGTGCGGGCATCTCGAGAACCACATCATGACGAACTGGTGGGACTCGATGGCGGCCGCGACGGTACGTGACGACCTTTCTGAGCGGCACCACGCTCTCGTCGGCGCGATCATCGATCTCGACTGCCACCCAGCCGAGGATCCTGTGCAGGTATGGCAGGAACGGTCCGCGGCCGCAATCAGTCGCTTCACCCGCATGACCTCCGAACTCCGACGTGATGGCGTCGTCGACGTCTCCCGCGCCTGCACCGCCAGTGCCGAACTGGCACTGCTGGTACGCAACACCCGAACATCGGGGGATGGGAGCTACGCCCATGGATAAGCCCACGCCGATCCGCATCGGCGTCCTCCACGGGGACGGCATCGGACCTGAGGTGGTGTCTGCGGCTGTCCAAACCGTCGATGCAGCTCTGGCCTCGCGATCGCATCCGGCGATCATCTGGGAGGCGTTGCCGATCGGCCACGAGGCGATCAGGCGGCACGGCAATCCCCTACCCACACAGACCCTCGACGGTCTCGATCGACTGGACGCGTGGGTTCTCGGACCGCACGACAGTGCGTCCTACCCGAACCGGTGGCGCACTCAGCTGCCACCCGGCGGTGCGATTCGAAAACGCTTCGATCTGTTTGCCAATATCCGACCTGCGCGCACACTCCCGACGGTCGAGGCACGGGCGGCGGGCATTGACCTCGTCGTGGTTCGCGAGAACACCGAAGGGTTCTACGCGGACAGGAACATGCACCTCGGTTCCGGAGAGTTCATGCCCACCCCTGATGTCGCGATGGCGGTCGCGGTGGTGACCCGACAGGCCTGCGAGAGAATCGCGCACGTCGCCTTTCGCCTCGCGCAGAGCCGCCGCAAGCGTGTGACTATCGCGCACAAGGCCAACGTGCTCGCACTTACCACCGGACTCTTCCGTGACGTGTGCCACGAGGTCGGCGCGCAATACCCGGATGTCGAAATCGAGGATCAACATATCGACGCTCTCGCAGCACTCATGGTCCGCCGGGGTGAGACGTTCGATGTCGTCCTCGCTGAGAACATGTTCGGAGATATCCTCTCCGACCTGACCGGAGAACTGGCGGGATCGATCGGAAACGCGCCATCCCTGAACACCTCGGACTCCAAAGCAATGGCCCAGGCGGCTCACGGTGCCGCCCCAGACATTGCTGGAACAGGAATCGCGAATCCCACCGCGATGATCCTCTCGACCGCAATGCTGTTGCGATGGTTGGGAGCGCGAGACGAACTCTCGACTCTCCACGCTGCTGCCGACGCGATCGACACTTCGGTCGAAGCCACCGTCGCGGCGGGGATTCGCACCCCCGACCTCGGCGGGAAAGCGTCCACCGCAGTCTTCGTCGCCGCCCTCATCGCCCAACTGACCACTGCGCGCTCAGCGTGAGTCCACGCCCATCCCTACACAGAAAGCTCTCCGCACCGGTGACCGACATCGACGATCCCGACGCGACCATCACAACCAGCGTGTTTGAACACGTTGCCGTCCTCGGCAATGGAATCATGGACGCCGAAATCGCGCAGGTCGTCGCAACAAAAGGTGCGGCGGTGACAGTGTGCGAACATGAGCGCTGCAGCACTCGACCGAGGACGAGATCGAGTACTCGTGGGCCTCGGACGGTCTCTCGACAAAGCGAACATCTCCGAGACGCGGTTGCCGCGCTCCGTTGAACCACCGACTTGGATGAGCTCCGCGACTGCGATCTGATCCTCGAGGCAGTGGCAGAGGTGGAGGATGTCAAGACTGAGCTGTTTCGAACACTCGACAAGATCGACTTCAAACGCGACGTGGTTGTTTGCTACGAACACCTCCTCCATCCCGATCATCAAATTCCCTACCTCCTCGAGGCAATCAGGACGGTCGAGATAGACGTCGCACCTGCCGCCATCGACGACGCAATGCGGCTGGGATGCGGGCATCCGGTCGGTCCTCTCGTACTGGCCGACCTGATCTGTCTCGATACCGTTGCCTCCATCTCGGCGACCCTCTACCCAAGAATTCGGAAAGGCTGATCATCTCCCGTCCGCCAACTTGCGCCGAATGATCGATGCCGGCCAGCCGGGACGAAAGTCGGGTTGCGGCTTCTACGACTACACCTGATCGGCACGCCGCACGACTCGACACGCACACTTTCATGCGCAGGCGCCCCACCCAGTTGCTCAGCGATCATCGGGTGCTCACCGCGCAGCACCTGCTGATCCACCGCGGAGCCGACCACGTCGCCCGGCACACTCCGGCTGCATAGAATCGCACCCGGTGCACACCCTCCAGAAGCCATTGAGTTCGACCGCGCCGTGGATCCGGTTCGGGAAGCCCGCTCCCGGTTAATCCGATACCCCTTCGCCGCCGCAGAGCGGTGAATCATCGAATTATGTTGCAGTCAATGCTATTTACTCACGCTCCCTGGACGCGGCGACCACGACTGAAACAGGATGTGGGTGGTACCGCGCGGTCGATTTCACTGCGAAGACTGTTCAGGCCGATCTGCTCGCCGGCTGTGCCCAGCAGATCAGCTCGACCACTGCGTACGAGGAGTCTGTCAACGTCGGTCCTTGGGTGCGGTCACTGGCCGACATGCACGACCAGTGCAGTCCGGCGAGCGCCGCCCCTTCCCCGAGGGGGCAAAGCACTGCTGGACTCTGGTGGCGTACTGAAACCATCGCCACGATCAACCGTGGCAAAGTAGGCACCAGGATTCGACCGCAAAGCCCACCACACCACAGGCGATCGCAGGTTCAGGACGTTCTTGACCTGCGTGGTAGGTGGTCAGGTTGGGTGTGGCGTGCCGCCGATCGGAGGAGTGGCGGCACGCCACATAATGTCAGTCAACTGTGAATGTCGGTTCGGATCGACTGACACACCCGTGAGGTGTTGCAAGGCCTTACGTTGAGACCGAGCAACTACAGACCCGCTGGTGAAACGCCATTGGTCCACCAGCAGGACAACTTGCGGACGGCTCCTACCGCTCACCCCGCCTTGATGACTCCGAACGGCTCGAACCCTGCAAGGACGGTCGCCAGCTGCTCCGCGATCACCTGGAACGGTCGTTGCACCGATTCGGAAGAGAGCCAAGCTGCATGGGGCGTGATCACCATATTCGGCACCGCTAGAAGGGGATCGTGTGGTTCCGGCGGTTCCTGAGGGAGAACATCTAACGCCGCACCCCCCAGATGTCCCGAGTTGAGTGCTTGTACGAGAGCGCGGTGGTCGATCAGCGTCGGACGCGCGGTGTTGACCACAAGAGCGCCCGGCCGCATCTGCGCGATTGCGGATGCATCGAGCATGTGGGTGTTCTCGGATGATGCAGGTGAGTGCAGACTCACCACATCGACTGTCCGGAGAAGTGCGTCGAGGGATTCGCAGAACTGGATCTCACCCGGCTGCGACACCACGCTTGCACTGTAGACCGATACCTGCATCCTCAGCGCCAGCGCACGCTCGGCTACTGCCCGAGCGATCCTGCCGTACCCGACCAAACCGACGCGGGTACCCGCAATTCGTGCGGGTGTCGACGGTTGTTCGCGCCAGCGGCCTTCATGAACGCCCCGGTCGTATTGCGTGATCTGCCGCAGAAGGCCGAGTATGTGGGCGATGGTGTGATCGGCAACTTCTTCGGTGCAGTAGTCGGCCACGTGGGTTGCCCAGATTCCGGCAGCGGCAATGGCAGTTACGTCGATGTGGTTGTACCCGGTCGAGGTGGCGGCGACCAGCGTGAGGTTCGGCAGGTCCGCGAGATGCGACGCGCCGAACTCGGCCGCCGGGCCGACGAACACGGCGACGACATCGCTGCCGCGGGGGATGGTCTCGGCGGCAATGACATCAACATCGACGCCCATGGTTCGAAGCGTGTGTTGGACAATGGCAGGGTCACCGTCCGGATCCACCAGGACTGCGACAGGATGGTCGATTGTGGCGGTTCGTTCAGATGCTGGAGAAGTGCAGTCCTGATTCATGGTTCTGAGATCGCCTAGGTCAGTTCTTGAACGACGGGTCGACGGTGTCGAGTAGCCGGAGCAGCGCCGCCCAAGCCAGGTCCAGTCCGATCTCGTCGGTGAAGTCGTCGGTGTGCGCTTCGCCGTTGAGCTGACGTGCGGTGTGTTCTGCCACCTCGTGGGTGGGGAGCTGAAGGGAACCGCCCTGTTGCGCGGCAATTTGGATCTGACATGCCTTCTCCAGGTAGAACATCCGTAGGAATGCCTCCGCGGGTGTCGTGCCGACTGTGAGAAGTCCGTGGTTTCGGAGGATCATGGCTGAGTTCGACCCGAGGTCGGCGACCAGGCGCGCTTGCTCATCCTTGTTGAGTGCGACACCTTCGTAGTCGTGGTATCCGATTCGGTTGTGGAATTCCATCGAGATCTGGTTTAGGGGCAGAAGCCCTGATCTCTGAGCTGCCACCGCGCAGCCTGCCTGGGTATGGGTGTGCAGGACACACTGAGCGTCTGCCCGTGCGGCATGAATTGCGCTGTGGATGACGAACCCGGCGGGATTGACGGGATGCGGAGACTCGGCGACCGCTTCGCCCGCGAGGTCGATCTTCACCAGACTCGAAGCCGTGATCTCGTGGAACAGCAGACCGTACGGGTTGATCAGGAAATGGTGGCCCTCGCCGGGAAGCCGTACCGAGACGTGGGTGAAGATCAGATCGGTCATCTTGAAATGTGCGAGCAGGCGGTATACCGCAGCGAGTTGCACACGCAGTGAGTGCTCGGTCTCATCGACGGATTCGACGGCCGTCGTTGCCTCGAACTGGGCAGTCATCGTTCTGTCCTTCCTACAGGGGCGGAGGTATGTGCGAAAGCGTCAATCACGTCGGCCAATCGATTCACCAGGTGTCACCGGGGTGTGGCTGCGAGGTAGAGAAGCCGCGGGGAGCCGTCCGGGTCACGGGTTGTCCTGGGATGGTGTGTCGATTCCGGCGCCAGCGGTGCCGTCGGGGCCGGAACGGTCAATCGTGAATTGTGACCGGTTCTTGTGCCGTAGTCACGTTGGTCTGTGCGGTCGAGCTGGCCGCGTCGGACGGCGTGCGGGTGTTCTCGATGCGTTGGTTCCACTGGTGCAACAAAGCAGCGTCGGTAGGTCGCGTGACGAGGCTTGCAATGACGAAGACGGCAGCGCTGACAGCGATTCCCACGAAGATCGGCTCATTGGCGTAGATGTCTCCGACATAGGCCATGACAGCCAGTGTCGAGACGGTACCGGCAATCGTTGCCGCGAGCGCACCCGTTCCGGTGGCACGTTTCCACACGAGCGCGCCGAGAATGGGGACAAGGAGTCCTCCAACGAGAATGTCGTACGCGATCGTCAATGCGGCGACGATGTCGTTGAGGACCGACGCGGTAGCGAGTACCAGTACTCCTGTGACGATGATGTAGATACGATCGTGCCGGATGGCGCGGGAGTCGTTCTCGTCATTGGTTTGCTTGCCG
Organism: Rhodococcus sp. NPDC057529; assembly: GCF_042802055.1. Classification (NCBI taxonomy): domain Bacteria; kingdom Bacillati; phylum Actinomycetota; class Actinomycetes; order Mycobacteriales; family Nocardiaceae; genus Rhodococcus; species Rhodococcus sp. NPDC057529. Next base: position 46,169 of record NZ_JBHVEY010000036.1, on the reverse strand, counting down.
ATCGCTGCCAGGATCGGACCGGCGATGTCCTTGCGCGCGACGGTGGCGGCGGCGATCAAGCCTCCACTCGAGGTCGACATGATTGCCGAGAGTGCCCCCGCAACAACAATGGCGGCGAGTGCCACGGGCAGGGTGTTGTTGACGATCTCGGTGAACACCTGGTCGCGGTCCGCGATGTCGGGCATGATCACCCGTGCGCCCATCCCGATCAGTGCGCCGGCCACCGAGTACAGCAGGCAGTACGTGCCCGCGGCCGCGCCCGACCATTTGGCGACCGACTCACTGCGAGCGGTGAACACGCGTTGCCAGATGTCCTGTCCGATGACCAGACCGAAGAAGTAGATGACGAAGTACGAGGTGATTGTTCCGCCACCGATCGTCCCGAACGAGAAGGAGGATTCGGGAAGGGCCGCCCGCATGCCCTCCCATCCTCCGGCCTTGATGAGCACGGCCGGGAGCAGCACCCCGAAGATGCCGACTGTCTTGATCAGGAACTGCACGAAATCTGTCAGCGAGATCGACCACATACCGCCGATGGAGGAGTAGAGGATGACGATTCCTCCACCGAGGATTGTTGCCAGCGTGCGATCGATATCGAACAGCACACTGAAAACCGCACCGTAGGCGATGGTGGAGGTGACAGCGATCATGAACGTGTATCCGAGCATGACGAGCGCGGAGAGGAAGCTTGCAGCTTTGCTGCCGAACCTCAACTCCATCATCTCACTGACGGTGTAGATACCGAGCCTGTTGATGCGGCCGGCGAACACCAGGCTCAACAGCAGCAAGCCGGTTCCGATGAAGAAGACCAGCCACATGCCGGAGATTCCGTACTCATAGCCGAGCCCGACACCGCCGACCGTGGACGCCCCACCGATGCAGATCGCGGCCATGGTGCCGGTGTAGAGAATTGGTCCCAGCCTGCGGCCGGCGACGAGGAAGTCCGATTGGTTCCGGACGCGAGTTTTCGCCCACCAGCCGATGCCCAGCATTCCGCCGATATAGAGGGCGATTATGGCGTATTCCATGTCTGCTCCTGTGCTTTCGTCGCTGTGGCTCTATCCGCCCGGGCGACGATCGAGTTCGCGCATTCACTGCCTCGCCGATGCGTGTGCATGGACAGTTGAGGGGTGGCAGTTCCCTGTAATTGTGCGGCACATCACTTTTCGTACGCATCTTCCATTTCGTACATGAACCGGTCGGACCTTGTACGAGACGTATAGTGCGGTCGCTGTGGGGTGGTTACGGCGCAGTGCCTGCGGAAAGCAGTTGGAGCAGAACAGACTCCGTTGTGGGAGTGCCTCACAGATGCAGTGGCCGGGCCGGCCATGGAAAGTTTGCTCAGGGCCGGCCCGGCGGGGGTCTTATGTGTGCTTCGGGTCGGTGGTTGCCCAGAGGCTGAGGAGTTCGTAGGCGATGTGGGCGGCGGCGAACCCGGTGATGTCGGCGTGGTCGTATGAGGGGCTGACTTCGACGACGTCGGCTCCGACGATGTTCAATCCTGCCAATGACCTTAGGAATGAGAGCAATTCTCGACTTGTCAGACCTCCCGGTTCGGGGGTTCCCGTACCGGGCGCGAAGGCGGGATCGAGAACGTCGATGTCGATGGACACATAGACGGGACGATCGCCGAGACGAGTTCGCATGGCCGTGATGACGTCGTGCAATCCGTTCCGTTCGATCTGCTCACAACGGGCAGCAACGAATCCCAGTGCCTTGTCGTTCTCGATGTCGGACATCCCGTAGAGGGGTCCGCGGACGCCGACATGGACGCATCCCTCGGGATCGAGCAGACCCTCTTCGGACGCTCGACGGAATGGGGATCCGTGGTGGTATTCGGATCCGAAATAGCCGTCCCAGGTGTCCAGGTGGGCGTCGAAGTGCAGGACGCTGATCTTCCCGTGTTTTGCTGCCAGTGCGCGCAACATGGGTAGAGCGATGGTGTGGTCGCCGCCGAGCACCAGCGTCCGGCGGGTGCGCTCGAGGCACCGCCGGGCGGTCGTCTCGATGGTGGCGATGGCCTCCTCGACGCTGAACGGGGTCACGGCGAGGTCCCCGAGATCGGCGGTTTGTGCGTAGTGGAAGGGTGCCACGTCGAGGTCCGCGTTGTAGGGCCTCAGCAGGCGGGAAGCGCTGCGGATGTGGCCGGGCCCGAATCGGGCGCCCGGCCGGTAGGTGACGCCGGAGTCGAATGGGATGCCCAAAACCGCGACCTCGTAGTCGGTGACCTCATCCGGTCGCGGAAGGCCCGCAAAGGTCGATGGCGACGAGAAGCGCGGCATGATGCTGAAATCGGTTTGGCCTGTCACGGATCCAACTCGTACTCGTGGCAGCGGGACAATGTCCTCAGCCGGCGCAGCTTGGGTCGCTGTCATCGTGAACTCCTTCGTGTCTGGTTCTGCTGGATGTCGTGGGCGCCTCGGCGCGCGTGAAGCCGCAATCGGAACAACTGCTGCGGCGATCGTTCGAAGTCGACCGGTCGCGCAGGGGGCCGCCCTACCGACGATTCGGCATGTCAGAGCAACCAACAGGATGGCTACCGATCGAACGATGTTTATCTATGTAAAACTTTTGTTTTATATAGCTTAGCTCAATGGGGGGTCCTGTCAAGATCGGGTCGCGGATCATGGCGCCGTACGCCCGGGGTGCCCCACGCCAGTGGACTGGGCTCCCCGGAGACGGCCCCGCTCCGTGCGATGGGCCGGAATCCGCCGACCCGAGGGGGAACTGCCAGTGGTCGGTGGCCGTCGCGCATACTGGGTCGATGCAGGTCAATCTCACAGACGGCGACGAATCCCAAGACGACGGGACCGGTAGCGGGCTACAGATCGGCCAACGTCTCCGGAGCGCACGCGAACAGCGCGGCCTGACCATCAGCCAGGTCGCGGAGTTCACCGGCCTGACCAAGGGGTTCATCTCGTTGGTCGAACGTGACAAGACATCCGCATCGGTCGCAACCCTGATGAAGATCTGCGATGCACTCACGCTCCAGATCACCGCCCTGTTCGAACCGCCCCGCACATTCCTCAGCCGCAGGACGGACAGGCGAAGTGCCAAGTTCGGCGGACACAAGGTGCACGACTACGTACTCACACCACCGACGGATGGCAGGATGCAGGTCCTGGAGACCTGCATCGAGCCCGGCGGCGGCAGCGATCCCGATCCCTACCGATTGCCGGTAGACGGGGAGTTTGTCGTGGTGCTGGAGGGTCTCCTGGAGGTGCACGTCGAGGACCAGATCTTTAACCTGGAAGTCGGTGATGCACTGAGCTTCTCAGCTCGAGACCAGCACCGTTGGCGCAATCCATCGGACACCGAGCGCGCACGAGTCATGTGGGTGTTGACGAAGGCAAGTGTGTTCTGAACAACGAGCGCATCTCTGTCGACGCGCTGCGCCGGGGCACTAACTTCGCATGCCGGACGTTCGCCCATTTTCGAGAAAACTGAGCCCGCCCGGCTCGCGGGGGTGGGACGCGCAAAGAGGCGGCGTATTCCATCGGGCCGTCGCAACAGACACGCAACCCGCCACGCCGCCGACCGACGATTGCGATTCCTTTAGTCCAGCATCCGAAGCAGTTCTCGTGCTTTCAGCGCGATCCACAGTTCCGCACGAATGTGCGCGGAGTCCAGGTCTCGATCGGTGAGCTCGACTATCTTCTTGAGGCGGTTCCGCATTGTGTGCCGGTGTACGCCGAGTGCGGCAGCCGCGACCTCCGTCTGACCGTTGTGTTCGAGAAATGCTTCGAGTGTCGCGACCAACGTGCTGGTGCTCCCGGGATGTGCGCTGTCGTAGGCGTCGAGCACTCCCAACATGGACTGCTCCAGTGCCCGGAGTTCGTCGCTGCTGTGACTGCCGAAGAGCAGCGAGAATGTTTCCAGCTCAGCGAAATTGACAAATTGCTTCGACTGCAGACGACTGACTCGCGCCGCGGTGCCGGCCTGCTTCACGCTCTGTGCGGCGCGAAGTATCGGTGCGGATACTCCACGGCCGGCTCCGATGGCACGCTGAAGCTGTGCGCCGAGCTGGTGGTGCAGTCGTACCGCGATCTCCGACCGGTCCGCGGGAAAAATCACCACGATCCCAGTCTCCATCGATGCCATCAAGTACGGTACGCCGACAGACCCCAGCACGTTCGCCGCCTGCCGCTCGGCCGTAAGGAGCGGACCGATGTCGGCGAACACGACCGCCACGACGGACGAGTCCGAATCAAATCCGAAATAGCGCAGGAGTCCGACGTCGAGATCCGCGCTCAGACTCAGCAACGCGCGCGTTACCGCGGCACGCAAACGGTGCTCTGCATCGACCACCTTCGCCGGCTTGCCGAGCTCGATCGAGATCAGCGAGACTGCGTGGGAGACCAACAGACGATCCGACGAGGACAGCGACCCCACCGAACGCACCGCCAAGAAACCACGTAAGTCCTCTGCGGCCGAGATGCTCTGCAACATGCAGTAGCCGTCCCCGTCGGCCACGACCTTACTCGTCTGCCGACGGCGGCCCACCGCCGCGCGAGCCGACTCCGTTGCCGAACGGGCGAGGTCCACGACCCGGGCGGAGTCGGTCCCGTGTTCGGCAAGGACCCGGCCGTCGGTATCGATGACGGCGACCGTCGAAAATACTGCCCGGGCAAGCGCGGAAATAACGGCAGGAATTCCGCCGCTCAAGGTTTCCCGAGCCAGTTTCTCCTGCTTACTGACGACCTCCTGGACCTCTCGGATCCGGTCCGCTGTCAACTCGTCAATGACCGCACGGGAGATTGCGATGAAGGGTGTCGAGGGAGGGACAGCCAGGATCGGCAATCCCAGGGCATCACCGGCCGCGCAGATTCCGTCGGGAACCCTGTCGAAGGTAGTACCGGTGTCGAAGGCGAGGGCGACGGTGCCTGCTTGAATCAAGGCTGAGACGTAGTCGAACTGCGATTCCGCACTTCCCCCGATCTTCAGACCGGTCGTCATGACCAGTTCGCCACCGGATAGCCAAGGTGTCGGGTCAGCGAGTTCGATGGGATGCGCCCACTCGATCACCCTGTCCGCCCCGTCGATGCCGGCGACGAGTGCAAGGCCGAGCCCGGGATGTTCTGCCAGTCTGCGTACCGTGATCGCCACGTTCCTCCTCGAAGTCCACCAACGCCATCAAGCACCTGGATCATCGTTCCAGAAGGCATGCGGTCAGAGGATACGTCGATCCCGGCGTGCCGACTCCACGGCGCTGGCGGGAGTTCGAACACATCCTCACCCTCTGCTGCAGTCAAATTCGTGCGGTTCGATGGGGTGGTCCTGTCTACTCGGCCACGACCGGGCGCGGGTACATGGCGCCCCGCAGGAACCTGGCCGCCACCCTCGCCACGGACATCCGGGTGCAATGACCGCGGAGCTTACCAATCCGAGGAAACTTTACTTTAGAAGTGGCGAGTCCCACACTTGGTTCCATGACTGCAGGAGGTGGTTCGCGAGCCGGGGGCACTGGTCCATCCGAGACACCCGGCGAATCGGCGGACAACCCTCTCAGTGCGTCAGCACCCGAGTACTCACTCACGGGACGATGTGAATGGCTGTACAGGTTGGAGGCGCAGGCCGACACCGATTTGAAGCCCGCATCGGATCCTGCCGTCGTCGAAGGGTGGATTCGGGCACTGGGCCGGGGACCCACCTCCTGGGTGGTCGAACTCGCTTACGAGACAGCACGACTTGTCGCGCAGAAGGAGCCCGAGCTCAGCGGAAGCGACGATGGATTCCAGACACTTCGTCTCGGCACAGAATCGGGAATCATGCAGATGTTGGAGGCGATCGTTTCGCCTGTAGGCGTCCATCCGTTCACCGCCCCCGAGGGCGCGTTGATCGGTGGGCGAGTCTGGGCTCGTCGCCGAATCCGACTCGACAGTGTGTTGCGGGCATTCCGCATTGGCCATTCGATCGTCTCCGATCGGTTGCTTAATGCAGTCGAAGGTTCTCCGCATATTCGTGATGAGGTCGCGCGTGCCGACGAGATGGCGCGTGTGTCCCGAGTTCTGTTCGAATACATCGATCATTTCTCCTCCGCGATGACCGAGGAGTACAACAATGAGCAGGTTGCTTGGCTCGGCAGTCAGGATGCGAAGAGACTGTCGTTGGTGGAGTCCGTTCTCGAAGGCGTTCAGATGGATTCAGCGGAAGCCTCGGCGGCACTCGGTTACGATTTGCGCCAGCGGCATCTAGCCCTCGTCTTGACTGCGGAGAGCCACCAAGTTGCGCAGGCACACAATCTTGCCCGGCTGGCGAAGGTGCTGGCGCAGTCCGTAGGCGATGGTGGAAACACCCTGGTGGTGCAGCCCGGACCGACGACCGCGTGGGCATGGACAAGCATCGCCGGCGACATGCCTACGGACCCGATTCCCGCCCCGACGGGTACTCGGGTGTCGCTGGGGTCCCCGGAGAGGGGGCAGGACGGATTCTGCGCTACGCATTTGCAAGCCATCAGCGCCGAAAGTATTGCGGTTCTCACCGACCGGCAAGTTGCCTATTATTCGGAAGTCGAGATCGGCGCACTGACGGTCGGCAATCTGGAGTTGGCCCGCCGTTTCATTTTTCGGGAGCTCGAGGGCGTGATGAGCGACGATGCAGCTGTACTCCGTTCGACCTTGTTGGCCTACCTCGAAGCGAGAGGCAGCGTGTCGCAAGCTGCTAGGGCACTGCTTGTGTCGAAGAACACCGTCACCTATCGGATTCACAACGCGGAAGCAGCGCTGGGTCACAGTGTCCGAGACCGAAGTTTCGAGCTTCTTCTCGCACTTAAAATGACCGAGGCGCTCGGTGCTTCAGTCTTCGAGCTGTAACGCCCCTACTTCAGTACACGTGCGCTCCTATGGGCGTGCCGGAGCAACTGGAATGCCCAACACTTTTCCTTAAAGACGGAATCCCCACGCTCAATTCGGCTGAGCTCAATCGCAACCTCGTCATCGAACCGATCGCTACCGGTTCAGTAGCGAGGAGCATTTTTCATGTGGCGAGCTTCTTCCAGCGTGTCAGCCGCGGCGAGTTGGCAGAAAAGCTCGCGAAGCGCTCGCCGTAGCGGATCCTCAGCCGAGGATAGCCGGTCGGCGACACCGAGGTGCGTTCGATTTTCCCTCGGGTATCCGGCCCAGCCCGGTCGTTGTTGTCGATCCCCGGCGAGCGGTGCGCGGGATAGTCGTACCCACAGCCGGCACCGGATCGGCACCGATCAGGAAGTCTTTTGCGAGAGAGGGTGACCGGGCTTCCATGCCAGGGCGGCTAGTCCCCACGCCACGAAGATGATTCCGATCAGCAGCAGGCCGGCATGGCCCAGGTCGATGGTCGCCAGCCAACTGGTGAGAGGATTGTGCAGATCGAGCCCATGGTGGAGTACACCGCCGATCGTGATCACCGAGATGAACAGTGCCGAGAATGCCGAGATGCCGGTGATCACGGTGTTGAAGCCGAGTTTGCGGGTCGGATCCTGCCAGGCCGAGCGGTACATCTTCAGGACCGCGAGGCCGTTGAGGGTGTCGCACAGGCACATGCCCGCAGCGAAGAAGAACGGCAACGACAGCAGCGTCCACCCGCTGACTCCGACCATCGAGGCCGAGGCGGTGAGGATGAGCAAGGAGATCGTGCTGGCGGTGTCGAAGCCCAACCCGAACAAGAAACCGAGAGTGTAGATGTGGCGGGGACTTCTCACCCGGGACAGGGGCTTGGCCAACACCCGGGAGACCAGCCCTCGAGTCTCCAGGTCCCCAGGGGAGAGTGATTGCCCCTGCTGCACCCGTCGTCGCAGCGACCACGAGCGGTGGCATGCTGCCGTGTTGTAGCCGCCCATGACCAGCAGAAACAGCCCCGACATCGTTCCACCGACTAGTCCCAGGGTGGTGTGGGCCGCAGTGCCGTCCTGGAGGAGGGAAGAGACGAAGCCTGCTCCTGCCACGACGAGGGTGCCCGCCACCATGACCACGCTGCTGTGACCCAGGCTGAAGGCCAGGCCGACGCTGGTGGGTTGCTTGCCCTGTGCCACGAACCGTCGAGTGGAATTGTCGATGGTGGCGATGTGGTCCCAGTCGTAGCTGTGTCGGACCCCGGTCAGGTAGGCGGTGGTCACCAGCCCGGCCGCAAGGGGCGCAGTGCCCTCGACGGCGCCCAGGCCCAGCAGCCCCAGGGCCAGGACATGCAGGGCCACTACGGTTCCCATGGTTGCTGCCGCGCGGACGCGAAGGGGCCACTCACTCCCCGGAACCGGATCCGGCACCGTGTCGGCTGCTCGTGAATGCACGGTCACTGTTCCTTTCAGTACTTCCGTAGGTTCAGGGTCGTGTGACCGAACCACCGGGTGCGCGGGTCGCTGACCACTACTCGGATCACCTCGTCAAACCGCCCGGGCAGATGCCCAGCACACGGAAGGCGAGCGCGGGCACTACGTGGTGTCGGCGGGCCGTCTCCCGTGCGGGGCTCGTCCACCTGTCGCGACCGATGTACGCAGACGCACTTCTCGTAGCGGAACGGCTCGCCGGTAGGCACCTGTCACTTCGGCTGCGCCCGGAAGGTGGTCTCGAGGCGCCCCAGACCGGCGATCTCGGTGGTCAACGTCTCACCCGCCCGGAGATAACGCTTCGGGTCCCTTCCGATTCCGACCCCGGCCGGTGTACCGGTAAAGATGAGATCACCTGGGAGCAGGGGCAGGATTCTCGACAGGTACGACACGAGTTCCGGAACGGTGAAAATCAACTCCCCGGTCCGACTACTCTGCAAGATCTCGTCACCGACCCGGCAACCGATAGCCAGATCATCGCGATCCTCGATCTCGTCCATCGTCACCAGTGCAGGACCGACGGGCGAGAACCCGGGCAACGACTTCCCGAGCGACCATTGGGCACTCGCGCCGCCGCGAGTCTGGACCTCACGCTCACTCAGATCCTGTCCAACCATCAGTCCCGCGACGTAGTCCCATGCGTCCGTTGCATCGACGTTGTGCGCGGTCTGCCCCATCACCACGACGAGTTCCGCCTCGTAGTCGACACTGGCCGAAGGCAAGGTGACCGTTGTCACCGGACCGGCGAGGGAGGTAACGAACTTGGTGAATACGACCGGATACTCCGGAGACGACAATCCCGTCTCGCGGGCATGATCGGCATAGTTGAGGCCGATAGCGAAAATCTGCCTCGGCTCCGGCACGGGTGCACCGAGGTCGCGTTCGTCGAAGGGCTCGGGCTCGGTGGTCGATTCGGACTCCGTTACGGCCTTCACGAAGCGATCCCAGTCTGCAAGGCATGACGCAGTCTCCGGCCCGAACGCACCGCCGGTTGCAGCGTGGACGTCGATTGCCCCGGAGTCGACGAGTACGCTGGCACGGCCACGGAGGTTGATAAGTTTCACGGTATCTCCTGGAAGTTCGGACGCTCACTTGCTGGGCGCGCGGAGCTCTCGTCTCAGTATTTTTCCCGTCACCGCTTTGGGTAGGTCGTTGCTGAACTCGACCAGACGGGGGTACTTGTAGGCCGCCATCTGCGATTTGCAGAACTCGATGATCTCTTCCGCTGTACAGGTGGATCCAGGTTTCAGCGAAATGAAGGCCTTGACCGTCTCACCGCGGTATTCGTCGGGCACACCGACCACCGCGGCCTCGCGTACGGCGGGATGGGTGTAGAGCACGTCCTCGACTTCACGTGGCCACACCTTGTAGCCGGCGGCGATGATCATGTCGCTCTTGCGGTCGACGAGGTAGAACCAGCCGTCTTCGTCCATGAATCCGACGTCGCCGGTCGCGATTTCTCCGGAAGCGATCTTCTCGGCCGACTCCTCGGGGCGCTCCCAGTATGCCGGAACGACCTGGGGTCCGGAAATCGCGATCTCGCCGATCTCCCCGGGTGGGAGTTCCCGACGGTTCTCGTCGATGATGCGGGCCGTGGTGTTGAAAACCGGGATACCGATGGACAGAGCACCCGACAGCGGGTCGACCCGTCCCGCATCTCCCAGCGGAACTCCGATCGCCGGACTCGTGGTCTCGGTCATTCCGTAGAAGTTGTGCAGCGAGATGCCTGTGCGGTCGCGAATCGTGTCGCGTAGCGCGGGGGCGATCGGTGCCCCACCGGAAAAGACCGCCCGGAACGAGGAGAAGTCGTGCGGTGAGATGTCGGAGCGACTCGCCAAGTTGTTGAAGACGGTGATCGATCCGACGGTGAAGGTCGGACGGTGTTCACGAATCAACTCCAGCAACACGGTGGGATCGAACCGGTGGTTGAGGATCAATGCGGCACCGGTCAGCAGACCGGCACCTACATGGCCGACCAGTCCGGTGATGTGAAAAAGCGGTGCTACACCGAGGATCCGGTCCTCGGGACCGATCCCGATCCAGTCGCGGTAGGTTTGACTCGAGAACGCCAATCCCCGATGAGTGATCATGGCACCCTTGGGTTTCCCGGTTGTACCGGAGGTGTACATCAGCACCGCCACGTCATCCGGTTCGGGGTGCGCAAGCGGCGGCTTCCGATCGGAAGCGTCGGTAGCGTCTCGAAAGCGCACGATGTTGTCGAGCGGCGCATCGGCCGGAAGAATCCGCTCGTCGTCGCGCCTCTGGTCGTCGCGCGGAGAGCTGACGACAACGTGCCGTAGCCGGGTCTCGCCGCCGCGGACGATATCGGTGACGACGTCGTACAGTTCGTCGAGGCACACCAGCACCGTGGCACCCGAGTCCGCCAGCAGATAACCGACCTCGCGTTGTCGGTACATGGGATTCACGACGACAGCAGCACCACCAGCTTTCCATGCCCCAAGCAGCGCGATAACAAACGAGGGGTTGTTCTGCAGGTACAGTGCAACCCGATCACCAGCCGACAAGCCGTGGGCCAGTAGATGCACGGCGAACGCGTCTGACCGCGCCTGGAGTTCGTCGAATGTCAGTGTGCCGTCGAAGTACCGGATGGCATCGTCGCTCCCGTGCGCTTCGACTGTGGCAGCGAAGAGCGCCAGCATGTCGGTGAAGGCGGGCTGGTTCTCGCTCGGCATCCCCGGCGGATACGAACCGAGCCAGGGTCGATCGGTGACACCGGAACGGAGTGCCTCGCTCATTTCAGGCTCCCCTTTCTGCGGCTGCCGCCGACGTGAGGTCGTTGGGCCCGATGTGTGTCTCGCCGTTGGCTACGAAGTCGACGCCGTCGTCCCACGGCACCCCTTGGATCGGGGCGGGAGACAGCACGACCAGGTGGTGTTCGGCATCGTTGCCACTGTTGTACTGCCGATGCGGCACGCCGGCGGGCAGCACCACCAGGGTGTTCGGACCGACGGTGTGTTTCTGCAGGGCGACCTCGACGGTGAGTTCGCCCTGCAGGACCAGGTAGAACTGGTCGAACCGGTGGATGTGCATACCCGGGCCGGCCGACCCGGCGTCCAACTCCGCGTAGTTGACGACCGCGTGCAGCGATCCGCTGGCCGGATCGGCGAGGGGCTGCAGCCGGAAGCCGGGCATGGGCTCTTCCAGGTGTGCCGAGTCCACGGTGCGCACGTAGCCCTTCTGCGTGGCCCGCCACTCCACCGGCACGTCTTCTGCGGACTCGACCGGGTACGCGAGAGGTGCTCCCGGCCCGGGCCGGGGAATGATCATCTCGAAGTGCCGTTCCTGGCCCGGGCCGTCGTTCCAGTTGCGATGCGGCAGACCGGCAGGAATGAACACCAGCGAGCGTGCACCGACAGAGTGGACGTCCTCACCCAGTTGAATTTTCATGCCACCCTCGAGCAGGAAGTACAGTTGGTCGCTGTGGTGGTAGTGCAGTCCGGGCCCACAGCCGTTCTCCTGAATCACGCTGTGGATGAGCAGCGAGCTTTCGAGCGAGGACACGAATTGTGCCTTGTACCCGGTGAACCCGGTGTCGAATGCCTTCGAGTCATCGAACGGGCGTACGAATTCCATTATTGCTCAGTTCCTTCGGTTCGCTGTCAGTCCCATGTGGTCAGTGATGGTGGTGCTGGGCGTAGTGCTGCGCCAGCAGGTCCTTGCCGTAGTCGCCACCGTTGGGTGTACGCACGATCGTGTGGACGTGGAAAGGCTCCGGCTCGTCGTTGTCGAGGAAGATTCCCGGATGGTTGTCGTATTCGACCAGCACTACGGGACTGTGCACCCTGTAGTAGAAGGGACTGTTCGGCTGCGAGCCACCGATCCAGGCGAACCAGCTGTCATCGATGCGATCCGCGATCTGATCCCTCCGGGCCTGTTTGGGCCCGTCGGCCAGCAGGTCGATGTAGGGGTCGACCAACGCGCGAAGCAGTTCTTTCTGACCGGCGCTCAGGCTGTCGCCCTGCAGTCCCTCGTACGGCAGAATCACGTTGTCCTGCCCCGCGCCGGCCCGATGGCGACCGTCGACGGGTCCACCCAACTCCGCCGGCAGATCCGCGGAGAAGATCGATCGATGCAGCACCGCCCGCGCCCGTTGAGCGCTCGACATCGACTCCATGAATTCGAGGGCTTTCACCCGGTGTTCTTCGAACACCTGCTCCGATCTGAACTCCGCTCCCAGGAACGTCGGCGTCAGAACCACCTGCCGGCCGACGATGAAACAGTGAACGTCGACATGATGCCCCGCCAGCTGCCACCCCCAGGGCTCCTCTGTAGACGGGTCACCGAACACGGTGAACCAGTACGAAAACTCCGTCAACGTATCGAGGTACGCGCCCAGGAACTCGCCGAGTTCACCGTTGAGTCGCATCGCGCCCCGGACCCGGCGATAACCGACGCCGCTGAGGGAGGCGCGGATGACTGCCAGCGCGGCGTCTCGTTTGTGCTCGTCGAGATCCTGTAGACGGAGTCCGTGCTCGGGAAACGTCAAGAAGGCGTTGGTCCACAACTGCCAGTCCGCACTGTCGATCGGCGAGGCTGCCCGGCCGCGCTCGTCCGGGTCGAGTCCGTCCAGATATGACTTCGCTGCCTGTGTAGGGGACGTGGCGTCGAAGCCTTCGTCCGCAAGACCGAAGAGGCTTTGCATCGGTTCGCCATCGGTGGTCATTCCGACGAAGGGTTTCCCGGCTGTCTGTTCCACCGGGGGCAACGCTGCGCCTTTGAGCAGAGCCAGCATCTGCTGCACGCCGATCTCATTGGTGAAGTCGACCTTGCCGTCCTTCAACGGAAGACCGAGGGGGCGGGCGCCGAAACCGTGATATCCGGTCATGATCGTTTCTCCTCCGAGAACTCTGGACTGTGTGACGAGTGGTGCGCAGATACAGGACAACCGAAGGACAGCACGTGCCGCGTCGGATTCGAGATGCACGTAATGTGCCTCAGTGCGGGACCCCGATCGTCTGCGTTTTCGATGACCGAGGTTCGATGTGTGCGGTTCCATGCCGCCCAGCGGGCGGAGGCCGGTGGCGAGTTGTCGACTGTGCGCCGGCAGCACTGACGGCGCACAGTCGACAACTCTGGTTGCAAAACTCGATCTCGTGTCACATCAGCTGGTTGCCGATGCAACGTTCGTCTGCGGCCGCAGGAGTGCGGTGAACGCATCACGGAGATCAACGACCGGATCCGCGCTCGAATCGAATGCCCGCCAGGCAATGAACTTGTCCGGGCGAATCAGCAGCGCTCCCCCGTCGGTGATCTCCCGGGTCTTTGCCCAGTCGCCGTAGGCGTCCGAAACCTCGAGCTCCGCCCCGACGGCGGTGGCCGCGATGTCGAACCCGAGTTCGGCCGAGACCTGCTTCGCGGCGTCGAGCCACGCGTCGCCATCGACGCCGGTGATCAGAGTCCACGTGTCGGCCGGAACGAGATCCAGGGTGCTGATCTGGGTACCACGCCGCGTCAACCACGCATGCGGCAGATAGGCACCCGGGTGGGTGGTCGGTTGGTAGTACAGCTCACTGTCCTGCTGGTAGGACGGGAAGGGTGTTCCGTCGTCGACCAGGGCACCACTGGTGTACCGCTGCCCCATTTCCACTCCGTGGCAATTGATCCCGTAGTCGTACACGTCGAGGACCTCGCGCAACTCGGCGCGCCGCTCGCGTCCATCCGGGGTCGGGGAGAAGTACGTTTCGATCGCAGCCAACCCTTCCTCCTCCGATTGCCCGGCCCGGATCCCGACCGCGGCAGGGACTGCTGCAACGAATTCAATGGACTTGGTCGCCCGCGCGACGATCTGCCGTCCCACCGGCAGACGTTCGGCTTCATACGAGTCGAGCAGTGCGTCGTCCGCCTCGCCGCGGAGGACCGTAGCGAGCTTCCACGCCAGGTTGTACGAGTCCTGAATCGAGGTGTTCGATCCCAGACCGTTGGCGGGGGTATGGCGGTGGGCAGCGTCGCCTGCAATGAACACACGGCCCTTCCGGTACTGCTGCGCCACGAGACTCTTCAGTTCCCACTTGCCGAGGTTCTTGATCTTGACGTCGATACTCGCATCGCCGATTGCCGCATGGATGCGCGGCAAGAGAGCTTCTTCGGATTCGTCGAGATTGTCCGTCTCCGGATCGTAGCTGAACTGGACCATCCACTCGTTCCATTCACGAACCAACGCGAACGTTCCGGAGCCGAAGAAATATTCGCGCCCGGGATGGTTCGTGAAGTAGAGCACGCCCGGCCGATCGGCGACCAGGTGCTCGAGGTCAGCCTCGATGAACGCATTGAGTGCATAGCCGAGTCGCGGCTGCCCGTCGAACTCGATGCCGGATTGCGCTGCTACGGTCGACCGCCCGCCGTCGGCACCGATCAGATAGCGGGCGCGAATCGTGTAGGTGTGACCGGTGGGTCGGTACACCACGGTCGCTGTGACACCCTCCGCGTCCTGCACGATCTCGAGGAGTTCGGTGTTGAAACGGATATCGGCGCCCAGGTCCATCGCTCCGCGGAGAATGATCGGTTCGAACAGGTGCTGCGCGATGTTCGCCGTCGCGCACGGGCTCGAGGCCTCGTAGTCGCCTTTCCGGTCGGATCGAGTTCCCCATGCGCGCCGGCGCGCCAACTCCCGGTCGGCCAACGAGGTCACCCAGAACAGGTCGGGTACGTCGGTCATCTTGTGGCCGACCTCGTACACCCGCGACTCGAGACCCAGATCGCGCATGACCTCCAGGGTCCGCTGGTTGGTGACATGGGCCCGTGGCCCGTTCGCCGTGTTCCGGTACTTGGTGATCGTTATCGACGCCGTTCCCTGCCGTGCGAGCAACGCCGCCGCGGTCAGCCCGGCAGGGCCGGCGCCTACAACAAGAACATCGGTGGTGAAATCGCTCATGATCTCTCTTTGCTTTCTCGAGGGCTCGAATTCGACGCGTCGGTCCGAACGCGAACGAAGTTGTGATGCACGTGGCAGTGACACCATTAGATGTGACTCGTGCAACAGACGCCTTGGTCCACCAGCCCTAATTCGTGCGCCCCGATTGGGCTGACCGACCTGGCCGCGCATGGTCTGCTCAGCTCCTCTCCGGCCGTAACCGCAAATGAAGGCTGGGTAGTCGGTCGTCTCGCCCGACTTGCCGGACGGAATCGCGGCGAAGCTGGAGGACCTGGCGGGGAATTATTTGCGGCACTGGAAGGCGTCGGCGGCGACCGCGGTCGTGGACGCTGCGAAAACTATGTCCGCTGGGTGTGGTCGCTCCTGACCGGTGTGGAGCGGCCAGCACATCAGTCTCAGAGGGGTGACCGATCAACAGGTTCGAGACGGGATGCGTGCGGTAACCACGTTGGCCGTGCATGGTCCTGGCCAAGAAATCGGCGCCCACCGGGGCCTTTGTTGGCCAGGAGGTGATTAGCGACGGGCATCGGCCCCGGGCCGACAGTCGACTGTCGCGTTACTTCGGCACAGATGGTCAGCAGAAGCGGAGGTGAGTGAGCGGCGGTCCTTTTCGGACATCCCTCCCCAAATGCCGTGGGACACTCCGGCATGGAGGGCGTATGTGAGGCATTCCCGCAGTACGGGGCAGTCTACGCAGATTCTCTTGGCAGCCTTTTCACGCCGCATCCGAGCGCCTTGACGTTCAACCTCGGGCGCAAAGAACAGGTGCTCGACAGTGATTCTACAGCGGGCGCGCAGGTGCCACCCATCTGCCAGGGTTGCGGTTGCATTCACCCGATCGGGCATGAAGATCCTCCGGTGCCCGTCGCTTCCTCGCGACCACTTCGTCGTTCACAGGACATTCGAAGATACGTAGTGATCCGTGGTGCCGACGCTACTGTAATGGGCACCCGGCCTTCCTCGGCCGCATGCGGCACCGCGTGCGGACGGCAGTGAGGACAGCCCCGGTGACGGGCCACGTGAAATCGCCCCGTGCCGGCGGCGTCGGATGCGCAGGTGCGCCCGTCCGACCACGGTTGATAGGCCTGTGTGTTGCCTGTCGCACCGAAGTCGGCCCGGTCGAAGACATGCGGTCGGCGGACGAGGGTGGGATGCGTGAGGAACTTGATTCGGTTGTGCCGCAGCGGTTCCGGGCCGGGCACTCAACTCTCGATTCTCACACTCGTACGAAGTCGTCAGCGGGGAGGACGCGAATCAGTACGTCGGTGACGCAGGCAGGGCGATCGGTACCGTCGATTTCCACCGTGATTCGAACGGTGGCCTGCAGGCCGGTCGAGACCGGGGTCACCTCGACGATTTCCCCGCGCCCTCGCACGCGACTGTCCACCTTGACCGGGTGGGGGAAGCGCACCCGATCGGTGCCGTAGTTGACCGACATGCCGATGCCGTCGAGGTGGAAGATCTCGTCGAGGAAACCGGCGACGAGCGAGAGCGTCAGGTATCCGTGGGCGATGGTCGAGCCGAATGGACCGCTAGCGGCGCGTTCGGGATCGACGTGGATCCACTGCCGGTCTTCGGTGATCTCGGCGAACGCGTCGATTCGAGTCTGGTCGATCTCGATCCACCGGCTGTGTCCGAGGTCGGTACCGGCCGCGTTGGCGAGGGTGACGTAGGTGAAGGTCGCCATCAGATCGAGATTCCACCGTCGACCGGCAACACGACTCCGGTGATGTAGCCTGCCTCGCGGGAAGCGAGAAACGCTACCGCGGCGCACATCTCGGATGCGTCACCGAAGCGGCCCATGGGGATTCCGGCGGCAAGCTCGGCCTTCTTGCCGTCGGGAATGGAAGCGACCATGCGGGTTTCGGCGTTCGGCGAGATCGCGTTGACGGTGACTCCGAAGCGGGCGAGTTCCTTGGCGGCGGTCTTGGTGAACCCGATGATGCCGGCCTTGGCGGTGGCGTAGTTGGCCTGGCCGGTGTTGCCGTGCAGGCCGGTGTAGGAGGTGACGTTGACGACCCGGCCGAAGCCCTGTGCCCGGAAGTGCGGGACGCTGGCCCGGGTGAGCCGGAACGTTCCGCCTGCGTGGATGGCCAGCACCTGTTCCCAGTCCTCGTCGGTGAGCTTCCACAGCACCGTGTCCCGAAGGATGCCGGCGTTGTTGACGATGATGTCGATTCGGCCGGTCTCGCTGATGATCTGCTCGACGGCGCGTTCGATGTCGGCGGTGCTGCTGACGTCGCCGTGGAGGGGGCGGGCGCCGATGTCGGCGGCGGCCTTGCCGACCTCGTCCTTGTCGTAGTCCAGAAGGTAGGTGTCCGCGCCGGCGCGGATGAAGAACCGGCCGAGTTCGAGTCCGATGCCGCGGGCTCCGCCGGTGACGATGACGGTCTGGCCGGTGAAGTCGAAGGTCAGGTTGCTCATGTGGTGTCCTTCTCGAAGTGTTTAAGGGTCAGAGGAGTTCGAGGATGGTGGCGTTGGCCTGGCCGCCGCCTTCACACATCGTTTGCAGGCCGTAGCGAATGTTGTTGGTGCGCATGTGGTGCAGCATGGTGGTCATCAATCGGGCGCCGGAGCCGCCGAGGGGGTGTCCGAGTGCGATGGCGCCGCCGCGGGGGTTGACGTTGGCCAGGTCGACATTGAACTCCGCGGCCCACGCCAGGGTCACGGAGGCGAAGGCCTCGTTGACCTCGAACACGCCGATGTCGTCGATGCTCAGACCGGACTTGGCCAGCGCCTTGTGGGTGGCCGGAATGGGCCCGGTGAGCATCGGCATCGGGGCCGAACCAACCACGGACGCGGTGTGGACTCTGGCGAGGGGTGTCAATCCGGCCTGGGCGGCGGCGTTGCTGGTCATCATCAGCAGCGCGGCCGAACCGTCAGAGATCTGTGAGGCGTTGGCGGCGGTGACGCGTCCGTCCTCACAGAAGGCGGGCTGCAGACCGGCCAATTTCTCGACGGTGCCGCCGCGCCGGATTCCCTCGTCCACGTCGACGAGGGCGCCGTCGACGTCGATGGGGGCGATCTCGTCGGTGAACAGGCCCGCGTCGGTGGCGGCGGCGGCGCGTTCGTGGGAGGCGAGCGCGAACTCGTCGAGCTGCTGGCGGGACAGCGCCCACTTGTCGGCGATCATCTCGGCGCCGATGCCCTGGTTGGGCGCGTCCGGACCGTATCGTGCGGTGTAGCGGGGTCCGAAGGGGTTGCCGGTGGCCTGCGCGGATCCCATGGGGATGCGGGACATGCTTTCCACACCGCCGGCGACGGCGACGTCGTACTGTCCGGCGATCAGCCCGGCGGCGGCGAAGTGCACGGCCTGTTGCGAGGATCCGCATTGGCGGTCGACGGTGGTGCCGGGGACCGATTCGGGCCACCCCGCCGAGAGCACCGCGGTGCGGGCGATGTCGAAGGTCTGCTCCCCGACCTGGCTGACGCACCCCCATATGACGTCGTCCACGATCGCGGGATCGATCCCGGTGCGCTGGACCAGGTGGTCGAGGACGTGGGCGGACAGGTCGGCGGGATGGATCGACGACAGGGCGCCGCTTTTCTTGCCTACGGGAGTGCGCACGGCGGCGACGATGACAGCGTCGTTCATGACAGTTGCTCGATTCTGATGGAGAACAAGGGGGTTACGCAGGATATTGCGTCATTGGGGCATGGGGTGGTGGCCGTCGGCCGGCCGGGGCTGGATGTCGGACAGACAGTGTCGGTGACATGCCTTTTACAGGCAGGCGGGGTCGAGCTCGACCAGCTGCATGTCCCGGGTGGACAGCAGGTCGAACTGGGCGTCGACTTTGGGCAGTTCGTAGGTGAAGAAGTAGCGGGCGGCGGCGCGTTTGCCGTCGTAGAAGGCGCCGTCGCGGCCGTGGGCGGCGATGGCCTGGTCGAGCCAGATCCAGGCCAGCACGACGTGTCCGGCCGCCTCGAGGTAGACGGTGGCGTTGGCCAGCGCGGTTTCGGGGTGGTTGTCCCACCACAGCAGCGCCGTGACCTCGGCGAGGCGGTCGAGTCGGTCCGACAGTTGCTGCGCCCACGGCGCCAGCTCGGCCGGCGCCCGGTGCACGGTGTCGCGGATCGTCCGGGTGAGGAGCTCGAGACCGGCTCGGTCGTCGATGACCATTTTGCGACCGAGCAGGTCGAGGCCGTGGATACCGTGGGTGCCTTCGTGAATCGGGTTGAGTCGGTTGTCCCGGTATATCTGTTCGACGTTGTGATCGCGGGTGTAGCCGGCGCCGCCGTGAATCTGGATGGCCAGGTCGTTGGCGACCAGGCACCACTGAGAGGGCCAGCTCTTGACGATCGGGGTCAGTACGTCGAGGAGGCGCTCGGCGTCGGCGCGGATCACGCCGTCCTCGGCGGTGGTGCTCTCGTCGAGGAGTTTTGCCGCGTACAGCACCAGCGCCATCGATCCCTCGGCATAGGCCTTGGATGCCAACAGCATCCGGCGCACGTCAGGGTGTTCGACGATCGACACCTGCGGGGAGGTGGGGTCCTTGTGCCCGGTTGGTCTGCCCTGCGGGCGGGTGCGGGCGTACTCGAGCGCCTCGAGGTAACCGGTGTAGCCGAGGGCGGCGGCGCCGGCTCCGACGCCGATGCGGGCCTCATTCATCATGTGGAACATGTAGTCGAGACCGCGGTTCTCCTGCCCGACGAGGTAGCCGATCGCGCCCGGGCCGCCGTCCGGGCTGAACACGCCTTCCCCGAAGTTCAGCATCGTGTTGGTGGTGCCCCGGTAGCCCATCTTGTGGTTCAGGCCGGCGAGGGTGACGTCGTTGCGTTCGCCGAGGGTGCCGTCCTCGGCGACCAGGTACTTGGGGACGACGAACAGCGACAGTCCCTTGACCCCGGGTCGTGCGCCCTGCGTCCGGGCCAGGACGAGGTGGACGATGTTCTCACTGAGTTCGTGGTCGCCGCCGGAGATCCACATCTTGCGCCCGAAGATCCGGTACCGACCGGGCCCGTCGGGGGCGGCCCGCGTCGTCAGGTCCGACAAGGAGGACCCGGCGTGCGGTTCCGACAGGCACATCGTTCCGAAGAACCGGCCGTCGAGCATCGGAGTGACAAAGCGGCGGATCTGCTCATCGGTGCCATACGCCCGAAGGAGATTGGCGTTGGCCATGGTGAGCATCGGGTAGCCGCAGGTGGCGATGTTCGCGGCCTGGAACCAGGCGAAGCACGCGCGGTGGACGACGTGGGGAAGCTGGATCCCGCCGAGGTCCTCGTCCATCGTACCGGCCAGCAGCCCGGTCTCGGCGAACGCGGTCAGTGCCTGCGCCACTTCGGGAATGATGTGCACGGTGCGCCCGTCGAAGTGCGGTTCGTTCAGATCGCTTGTGCGGTTGTGCGGTCGAAACTCGCGGGCGGCGAGGGTTTCGGACAACTCCAGCGCGGCGTCGAACGTCTCACGGGAGTGCTCGGCAAATCTCGGATTCTTGGTCAGCTCTTCAACGTTCAGCCATTCATAGAGCAGGAATTGGACGTCCCGCCGGGAAAGTAAGGTAGAGCTCATGTCGTGACTACTTCCTCTGCCCGGTCGGCTCGACCGGGCAGACTTTGTACGGTGAGGTCAGGTTCGGCGAATGATGCCTGATGTCCAGATCGCGGCCAGGGTGCGCGCGGCTTCCTCGTGCGAGACGTCCTTGACCACCTGATCGGGGAGAACGAATCGCTGGAACGCGTAGAACTCGGTCATGCTGCCCATCATCTCGGCGGCAACATCGACATCGACATCGAGCCTGATCCGATCGGCTTCGATACCCCGACGCAACGCGTGCGCGATGCGGGCGTAGAACGCTCGACGTGATGCCGCCCAGAGTTCGGTCACCTCGGGATCGGTCTGGCCGAGTTCGACCAGCACACCGAACAGCGCACGATGCGATTCATAGAACTTGAAATACAGCTGCGTGGACCGCAACACCGACTCCATCGGGTCGGTCTGATCCCAGGGCACCCGCACGAAATCGAATGCTTCATCGGTGAGATCGCGCAGCAGGACGAGCGTGAGATCACGGCGATCCTTGAAGTATCGGTAGAACGCTCCCCCGGACAAACCGGCGGCCTCGGTGATGTCAGTGATCCGGACCCCGGCATAGCCGCGTTCAGCGAACAGCGAGGTCGCGGCGGTGAGCAACCGTGTGCGCGTATCCCTGCCCTTGGGAGTCGGGGGTCGTCGCGCCGTCTCGCCGGTCTGACTCACCGACTGGTCTTCGTCGCTCACGACGCCCTCCTTCGCAGTGTCATGTTCGCGGGTCGACGCGTTGCACCCGATCGCGGCACCATGGGTCCTGGGTCGCAATATTAGCCTCCACTGCGACATTTGTAAATGTGGCGCCACTTTTTGTTGTTGGCGATGGTCATCGCCGTTTCCAGTCGGGTATGCGCTTGTGAGCGAACGCGCCTGTCCCCTCCCGGGCGTCCTCGCTGTCGAACACGGCATCGAATTCGGCGGCGTTCATCGCCCACATGGGCGAACTCCAGTCGGAACCGAAGTCGCGGCGACGTGCCATGACGCGTTTGCTGGCGGCGACCGCGAGCGGCGCGTTGGCCGCAACTTTCTGCGCCAGTTGCATCGCTGTTGAGAACACTTCCGGCGGCGGCGTGACCGTGTTGACAAGGCCCCACCTCAATGCCGTCGCCGCCGAAATGGGTTCCCCGGTGAGGATCGCTTCGGCGGCGATCTTGGGTGGTATCTGGTCGGGCAATCGCAGCACTCCTCCGGCGCCCGCGAATATGCCGCGGGTGACTTCGGGTAGGCCAAGGCGGGCATCTTCGCTCATCACGGCCATGTCGCAGGCCAGAACAATCTCGGTGCCGCCGCCCAGTGCAACCCCGTTGACCGCGGCGATGAGCGGTGTATCGACGAAGTGCTGGACGACGCCGGCGAAGCCCCACTCGGGATGCTCGGGCGCCAGGAATGACAACCCGGCGGCCATGTCCTTGAGATCAGCGCCAGCGCAGAACGCTCGCCCGGCTCCGGTAATGACGCAGACACGAACCTCGGGGTCCGCGTCGAGCTGGTGCAGGGCCGCACCGACCGCGGCCGACATCTCGGCATCGACAGCGTTGAGTGCGTGCGGGCGATTGAGGGTGATCACCCCGACCGCGCCGACGCGATCAACCACCGCGGGTGCTTCGCGGGTATCGGTGGCCATGACAGTCCTTCCGTCGAGGGGTCAGTGGAGCAGATCGAGGGCGGGACGACCGAGCTCGGCGCCGGGCCCCAGGGATGCGACCCGCTGAAGTGCACTCAGCCTGCCGCAAAAGGAAAAGTGGCGCAACATTTACAAAGTTGAAGTCGTTGATTACTGTGAAGTGACACCGAAGATGTCCAATCGGACCAGGCAGTTGTCCACCGCGTTGCTGCTGGAATGCCGGGTCGGTGTGCCAAATAACCTGTCCAATGATCGAAATCGTCGGTCTCCGTGCGCGTCGCCTCAGTGACGTTGTCCAACATGGAAGACCGGCCGGAGCCATCCTCGTGCGGGATGAGGTGTCCGGACCTGTCGGCGATGACAGGGCAGCGAGCGCGGTCGGGGCTTTCATGAGGGCGGTCTTCAGTGGCTGGACAGCCCGTAGGCACGATTGGACAGAAAGGTTGTCAATTGGACGACCCGCCTGTCACTTCACAATTACCGTGCGATCTCGCCACCTTCACTGAGCCAGGACAACTACAACTGCGCCTCACTCATGGTTTGTACGCACTTGGTGACGATAATTTCCGTTATCGCACCGTAATCGAAGCTACCCCCTGCGTCGGGACCAACACTCCGTCAGTCGATTTCGGTGTGGTCGAGGATGGAGAGGAGGTCGGCGAGGAGCTTGTCGGCTTCGTCCTCGATGCCGTCGAGGACGTCGGTGACGTCTTCGAGGTGGGCGTGGGCGTTGCGACGGGCCGCGATGCCGCGATCGTAGTAGCTCTGGTCCAGCTCAATGTCCACGACGACCGGGACCGGCGGGTCCTCGTCTGACTTCGTCGTGGGCTGCCAGGTCGGAGGCCGCTTGTGTTCCGGTGCCTGCCCGGCCAGATGCGCCCGGGTCAGGGCGGCGATGGAGTGCCCGGTCAGCGCAGTCGGGTCGTAGGGGGTGTGTCCCCACCGGTCGATGGGTGTGAGCAGCGGCTGTTCGTCGCGGCGCGCGCTGTCCGCGAACGCCGAGAGGCTCGCACCTTTGTCGAGTCGGCCGGCGAGGAGCTTGGTGCTCGGATAGCGGTCCAAAAACCCGAGGACCTCCACCCAATTCGTATACACGGCAATAGGTTCGACACCGGATTCGGCGGTGACACGCACCCAGCCCTCCCCCGCCTTGACGACCAGCGTGTCGCGCTCGGTGGTGACGTCGGTGCGCCGCAGCCGGGCGATCTCCTCAAACCCCAACCCGGCTGCGGCCAGAGTGAGGAGGAGGGCGTCGCGGCGACCGAACAACCCGCCCGGCCACCCGGTCACCGGAATCCGTGGCACCACCTGCGCCACCCGCTCCCCGACCCGGGCCAGCCGGTCGGCACGATTGGTGCTGAGCAGCTGCCGGATCGCCTCCGCCCGGCCCGGCGCCGGCAACCCAGCCCCGACGTGGACGGCGTTGATCGCGGCGACCCGGCGGCGCTGGGTTCCGACGGCGGCCGGGTGCTCGTCGAGGAACTCCGCCACCACCCACGGGTGCGCGGGCAACGATCGGTGATCGCACGCGGTGCACCAATCCGAGAACAGCGCCCAGTCGTACCGATACCGACGCGGCACCACCAGCTCCGGGCTGTTACCCACCGATGGGGTGATGGCGGCGAGGTCGACGTACACGCTCAGAGGCCGATCTCATTGACGGCGTTTCCGACCAGGGGCGCGTGTTCGCGGGCGTAGAGCTCGACCATCGCAGGCGTGACATGTCCGGTCTGCCGCATGATCGCGTGCGCGTCGGCGCCGTTGCGGAACGCCTGGGTGACGAACCCGGCAGCGAATGCGCACCGAGCTGCGCCACAACGTTCTCGTCGTAACCGGCCGCGGCCGCGCGGCGGCGGATCGCCGCGTGCACCGACGCCCCCGACAACGCGGTGTCGGAGAGCTTGCCGTTCTTGGCGATCGCCCGGAACAACGGTGCCCGGGCCCGCATCCGCGGCAACCCCGTTCGGCAGACATGGCCCTCGAACGGTGATGCGGTGCGCAGCAACCGGATCACCCCCGGTCGGGCGGCGAGATCGTATGCGGCGACGACCTGCGCCCACCGCACATACGCGCACGGTGGGCAACTGTGATGGTGAGTGGTGAACGGCAACGCCCGCACCGTCCCGGTGCCGTCCTGATCGGTCTTCGACCGCCGCAACCGCACATGCACCCCATCGAGCCGGTGCACGGTCACGTCCCCGCAGTGCAGGGCGACGAGTTCGCTGCGACGGAACGCGCCGGCGAACCCCATCAACAACAACGCCGAATCGCGGCGTTCGTGCACCTCGGCGGCCCAGCCGGTAACAGCCCGCCGGGCGGATCCGACGATGGTGACGACGTCGTCGACCAGCAGCGGTGCCCGCGGGGTCCGGGGCCGGTCACCGTTCGATGCGTAGTCGCGGCGGATCCCGGACAGGGTCGAGGCCACCAGCACTTCTCCTGCCGGGTTCGGCAGGCCCGCGGTGCGGTGATAGTGCCCGATCACCGACACCCACCGGTTCAGGGTGGACGGCGCATAGGTGCGCTCCCCCTCGCCGTCGACGGTGTCGGCGGCCTCGACCAGGTAGGCGGCAATGGTGACGGGGTGCGCCGGCAACGCACTGTGCCCGCGGGCCTCGCACCAGCTGCGGAAGCGCCGCCAGTCCGAGGCATAGACCCGGCGGGTGCCCGGCGCCCGGGACGAGGATACCGCCCCGGCGATCCGGGTGGCCGTCTCCTCCGTCAGGTCCGGTACCGCACCCCACCCACCGACGGTGGTCACATCGGTTGCGGCTCTGCCGGTTCCCTCCACCTGTTCGATCTTCACGGAACCGGACACTACCGGGGAGAACCGACAATCCTTGGCCACCGCACACCGTGACCCCGACGCAGACGCCCAGACGCCCCACCGCCCCGCCTACCCCGCCTCGGTGAAGGGGCACTGCCCGACCTCGACCAGGGTGGTCGTGGGGTCGAGTCCGATCTCCGGCCAGCCCGTCGTGACGGCGATCGCCCGGCTCGCCGGGAACAGCGGGATCCAGTACCGGGGTTCGCTGCGGTACAACGCCTCCGGGCCCGTGCCCAGGGCGCGGGTCAGCGGATGGAACGGGTCCGCCACCGCATCCTGGTCGTCGACCCGGACACGCACCAGCAGGTACGACCACCGCGCCGACGTGTCCGCCGGATCCGTCAGAGGTCGGGTTTCATGACGCGCCGCCGCAGCTACCGCACCGGTCGCGGTCACCATCAGTCGCAGTGACAACCCACCCGGATACGCGAATACCGCGACCAACTCCACCGACACGTTCTCCTGCGCGGCGAGGGTGCGGCGCCCGTGGATCGGGGTGCCGCCGCCCTGAAGTTCGGCGATGCCCGGCCACCGATGGTTTCCCATGACACATGGTTCGCACGCTCGGCCCCGATCTGACAATCAACGACAGAGCAAGCATGCCGGACCCCGCCCCTACCCTTTTCCGGTAACAGCACGAAACGGGCGAAGGGAGGGCAGGCGATGACCACCGTCGTCGGAAATCTCCTGCCGCTGCCGGGGATGCCCTCCCCCACTCCCCCACCCGGGCTCGAACAGCTCACCCTGATCGGGTAGCCACAGCCGATCCGGATACCTGAACGACTCCGGCGGACCTGGCTCGACGACCCGGTCGTGATTGCCCGGTTCGAAGCCAAACACTGTCAACGGACACGAGGAAGCCGGGCAAGCGGATCGCCGACGTCTCGGTCATGCGGCCTCGGGCCGCGCCGCCTGCCTAGGATTGTCTGACGTCGCCAGTATGGTGGGCGGCATCGAGATGGGAAAGAAGGACGGAATGGCGGCGATGACGACGTCCCTTCGGGGACGAGTCAAGAACACCGGTCTGCCAAAGAGCCACGCGCTTCTCCCCGTGCTGGAGGCCGTCGTCAACGGCATACAGGCCATCGATGCGAGGTTCGACGCCGACAGCTCCCAAGGGCGCCTTGAGGTGAAGATCGTGCGTAGCCCGCAAACGGGGCTCGATCTCAGCATGACCGGCCCTGGGCGCATTCCGCTGGAGCCGATCGTCGGGTTCGTAGTCACCGACAACGGCGTGGGATTCACCGCGGAGAACATGAAGTCGTTCGAGACGCTGGACAGCGACTACAAGTCGGCGGACGGCTGCCGCGGCGTGGGACGCCTGCTGTGGCTGAAGGCGTTCAACAAGGTGGCGGTGAGGAGCACGTACAAGGACGACAATGGTGCCCTCTGCGGTCGGCATTTCCGGTTCTCCGTTGAGCACGAGGTCGAGCCCATCGAGCTGGCGGAACCACTCGAGGAGACCGGGACGAGCGTCGAGTTGGAGCGGTTCGGTTCCGCTTACCAGAAGAGCGCCCCCAAGACAGCGGCGGCAATCGCGAGAGAAGTATTCGAGCACTGCATCTGGTACTTCCTGCGGCCTGGCGGCGCGCCCGAGATCCGGGTGATCGACGATGGCGAGACTGTCTTGCTCAGGGAGCTGATGGACGAGTTCGTCTACTCGGAGATGCCGAGGCAGACGGTCGAGGTCAAGGGTGAGAAGTTCGACATGGTTAACCTCTGCCTGAAGTCGTCGACCCGCAACCAGACGCCGAAGCTCTACTGGTGCGCCGCGAGCCGCGTGGTGACCGAAGAGAACATCACCGGGAAGGTCCCCGGGCTCTATGGCCGGCTCAAGGACGAGAACGGTGCGGACTTCACCTACATCTGCTACCTCTCCTCGGACTACCTCGACACCAACGTCCGAGCCGACAGGACCGCGTTCGACATCGACGAGACCATCGAGGGCAACACGCTCGAGAGCGAGATCACGCTCGACGACGTGCGCAAGGCTGTGCTCACCGAGATAGAAGTGTTGCTAACCGACGAACTGGCGGCGGCCCGGGACGAGGGCAAGTCGCGGGTGAGCGAATACGTCAGCAATCGTGCGCCTCGGTACCGGCCTCTGCTGAAGCGAATGGAATCGCTCGGGCTGACAGTCGACCCGTCGATGAAGGACGCGGAGCTGGAAACGGTCCTTCACCGCAAACTCCAGAAGCTCGAAGCCGAAACCCTCGCCGAGACTCAGCAGATCTTCGCAGAAGACGGTGCCGAACGGCCTGCGGACTACCAGGAGCGGCTCGACGAGTACCTGGCGAAGATCACTGACATCAACCAGTCGGACTTGGCGGCGTATGTGGCGCGTCGGCGGGTGATCCTTGAAGTCCTGGCGAAGCTCATCCGCTCGAACGACGAGGGTAAGTACTGTCGCGAGGACGAGGTCCACAATCTGCTGATCCCGATGCGGAAGGATTCGAACGAGATCGGTACGGACGCCTCAAACCTGTGGATCATCGACGAGAGACTGGCTTTCCACGACTATCTCGCGTCGGACAAGACGTTCAACAGCATGCCCATCACCGACTCGAAGTCGACAAAGGAGCCGGACATCATCGCCACACGGCTCGCAGGCAGCGCTGTGCTCGCAGCTGAGCGCCAGACCGTTCCGCTCAGTTCGATCGTCGTCGTCGAGATCAAGCGCCCCATGCGGACCGACGCCTCCGAAGACAACAACCCGATCGACCAGTGCCTCGGCTACGTGAAGCAGATCCGCGAAGGCGGCGCCAAGACGAGCGATGGCAGACCGATTCCGAAGTCGGAGGAGGCGCCAGCGTTCTGCTACGTAATCGCTGATCTGACGCCCAAGATGATCGACCGCTGCGAACTCGCAGGTCTGCGTCCGACCCAGGACGGCCTCGCATACTTCGGGTTCAACGATGCCCGACGGGTATACATCGAGGTCATGAGCTTCGATCGTCTCGTCAACGGGGCCACGGAACGAAATCGTGCGTTCTTCGACAGGCTAGGACTGCCTGCGAGCAGATAGTCGAGAATTCCCGGGGGTTGGGCACGACCTGATGTGGGCGAATCCGGATCAGATCATTCCGCGTCTCCTCGACTTCACCGACAGCAACGATCCCGGTCCGATCCTGACTACGCCGACCCTAGAGCAATCCCTAATCGGACATCACGGGTCGGATCGACAAGCGTGACCAGCAGTGCCGGGCAGCGCTGGCCGGGCCTGGGGAGCGCATGACGGCCGCCCGGTGGCGTATACGTCGTCGCAGTCGGGCAGGGTGACCACGTGGCTGATGATCTTGTTCCGGATGATCTGTGGCAGCGGATAGCACCGCTGCTACCGCCCTGCCCGACGTTCCCCGTGCTGTTACCGAGCCCTCCCCGACGCCGGCTCGGTAACAGCCATTTTCGGCCCTCACCTGCCACGAAATCCACGGCCGAAGCACTACAACGGCGCCCTGCATGTCCTCGCTCAAGATAGTTGTCAGGGGAGCAAGGCGCTGACCTGCAGTGCAACAACTATTCTGGGCGGCGGTGGAGACAGTCGTTCACGATGGTTGTCGTAAGTCCTCGAATCAGCGTCGCCGGAAGTCCCGGAGGCGTTGCTGCTCCCCCCCCAGCGTAGAAGCCGAGAGTTCCGAAACCCGACGACTATCTCGAGCGTGTCGCGGGCAATGCAGCAACTCGAGTGGAATTCCGACAGAAACACTGAGCGAGGACACTGCAGAGCAAAAAGTGTGCTCACCAGCCCTTTTGAGCGAGACGTTGCGTAAATGTTTTTCTACAGCACTCACTCCGCACAAACCATAAGTGACACGGAGGGAAGCCCGCGAGGGAGGTAGACGATATTCGTTCCTTGTAGGTTCCGCGACTGTCCTGTGCCATTGGATCTGAGGCACTTTGTGCCACCGCAGTTTAACAATGCAGTTCGCCCACCTGCCTGTTTTCATCGGGGCTCGGAGATGGCCGTTTCTGGGCGTTCAGTCGTCGTCGCCGATGAGGCGCAGAGGGCCCGACCCTTGGTCCGGGCGCGAAGTAGGCGTCCTCTGGTCAGGAGTTCGCCGGTACGTACGAGTGCTCGATACACGTTGAGGCCCGCGGTTCGCCGCCCCAATCATCCCGGCCCCTGTGTCGTGCACCGTAGATCCTGCACAGCGTGAGCCTCTGGCTGAGATCGACATGCGATCATCTGCGCACTCGCCCACCCGGCCCGCTACCGTCTGTCGTATGGGGACAACGTTCCACGGGCCGAGTCCGTGGTCGCACATCACCCGCGCGATCGGCACGAGAGGTGCCCGGTGCGCGGCTATCGCCTATGTCGGTCAGGATGCGCCAAACCTGCTTCCTCTGCGCGCCGGTGACGTCTTGGTCGTCAACGCCTCCAAGGCTGCGGTCCGTGCGCATGCCACTTCCCCTGCTGCCCTGGCCTATTACCTCGGCAAAGGTGTTCGGGTTCTGTCGTCCCCAACGCTGCATGCGAAGGTAATCGCCACGAACCGGCGTGCGGTGGTTGGTTCGGCGAATGCGTCCGAGAACTCCACCTTCGCTGATGATGCCGTGATCATCACCGATGACCCTGAGGTCGTTGCCTCAGTGCGGAAATTCATCGACGGCATCGACGAGATCACTGAAGTCGATCAGGTGTTCATCGACAACGCCAACCGCGAGTGGGAAATCGGCAGGGCGGTGCCAATCCCTGGAGTCACTGGCCGATTCCGCGACACCGAAGCTGATTTTCTGCCCGCCCCGGTCACCCGGATGTTCGTCAAACATGCCATCGACTACACACCTAGCCTTACGGAACAACACCTGATGGAACAGCCGCGTCCCCGGCAGCGAACGACCGCCGGGCCTGTGGTGAAATACCAACTCGAATCGCTCCGCATCGATAGTCCCAGCGCTGTCCGGCGCGGCGACGTCATCGTTTTCGTCTCTGCCGACGACGAATGGATCTACGCGCCGGCCGTCGTGGTCTCCGATGCCGTTCGGATCCCGCGGTCGGGCGGCGCAGTGCTGTACTTCCTACGCATCCGCGCCGACCTGCCTCCGCTTTCCCTCTCCGATGCCGCGGCGGCGCTCGCCGACCTCGGTCATCCTGGCCCGCGACTGCAGACCGATCATTACGTCCGCTCCCCCACACTCCGCGCTGCATTGCTGACGCTGTGGGACTTCTGACGTGCTCGCCTTCCAACGCTCGCAGTGAGTCTCGATCATCGGGATCGCCACGCTCTGGTAACGCTATCGAGGTGGCGCTGCGGGCGTAGCTCGCTCGTGTCGCGGTCGTCTGCCTGACCGCGTCATATGTCTGTTGAGTTCTGTGCGGGGGCGAGCCGACTTGACGGGGCTGTCAGAGCCGCGGCCGACGATGGACCTACTCGTCGGGCGAGTATCCAGAACCGGCGTCGGGTAGCCGAATCCAAAGGCCCGCCCGTCAGCACTTGGCCTGCGACGCTCAACACCGCGTTATTGGAACGGCGCCCGTTTCGGTGTGCCGGCCCGCCCGCTCCGGGGCGGCGAGGTATCCGAATCCCGCCTCCACCGCTCGGCGGGCCGCGTTCTACGCAAATATCCGGTGGATCAGGTTGATTTCCATGGTGCGACCACGGGTTGGCTTGGGCAGACGAATGCGAGGATGCCGTTGCTGCAGGCGAGGTCGCGTTCCTTCTGCGCGTGGCTGGGAGCACTCAAGATGCGATTACACGAAAAGTCTTGGCATGCAGAAATGCTTGAGCATATTGCTGCCGAACTGCAGGAACCACTTGGCCTGCAAACACGGCCAGCTGCCGACGAGTGCGCCACGCTCGGCTGGGTCCCGATATCCAGATGATTCGCATGCGAGTGCCCAAGAAATCGTATATGGCGTACGACACACTCTTGGGATCGAAGTCGTCGGCGTCATACGATTTGGTTTGCACCGGCTGATCCGATGTGCAGGCCGCTGGTGCCGCAACGCCGTGAGTTGAATCTTGTTCAGCCACCGGAGTTCGCGCTGCTTGACCGATCCTCGACTGCCGGTGTCGCGGCCCCGCCGTCCGCCAGCTCCGGCGGGGTTCCGCGTGGCTTGACCCGTGGCGACTCGAAACGACTCAATGACAACGGGTGACGCCAACGAGCCCATCTGCGCCGGCTCGTACATTCTCGCCAACTCCACTGACGCGCGAAGCTGCGGAGGCAGGGCGATCGCAGTCGCCCTTCTCAGAGCTACTTCACTGTCGAATTTCGTTGCAGTAGAAGATTTTTAGACTATTCTCGAAGCAGCCGTCTTTACGCACCAACCTCGAACGATCATATATAATCGTCGATCACGCGGGCATATGGATCCCACTTCGTGTGAAACCTGATCTGCCCCGAGCTCTGTCCGCAAAGACCCCCGAGCTCCGTCGGCAAAGACTAAGAATCGTCGCCCTGACTGGGGTTTGCTCGCGAAGCCCGGTATTGATCCCAGCCCCCGACGGCCTCCCGCATTGGTTGTGACCACGGTCCGCCTTTTGCACGCTCCTGACCAAGCGGGAAGGATCGGATCCGTGCTGAACCTCTCTCCAACACACCTGACTGACTTACTCACCACAATGCGTTTTCAACCCGCGCTTTACGTGATGCACGGTGCATCACCTGATGTTCGGGTGATGCACGGTGCATCACCCGAACATGGTTCTAAGGTAGGTCGCGAAGGCCCCGTGCAAGTAGGCGCCGACCTCTTCATCGGGCCCAGTTCCCGCACACCGCTGAGCCATTCGATCGGTCTGTGGAAAGTATGTCGACGCTACTTATCTTCCTGAGGTCATTTGGCGTTCGCTAAACACCCAGTCCACCACGCGATCCGGCGAGGAACACGAGCCACCTTCGTGCCGACACCACTCCGAAAGCTTCGATTGCCGCCCGGACCCGGCTCACTACACGGCGAAGCATTCCTGCACGCGGCACCGGAGGTCGCGGCTGATGCAGGCCGGTCAGGTCCGACCTTTCCCTCCATAGGTCTCACCTCCGACGGCACCGGGTCGCATAGCACGTGGACCATCGACGGCCCAGCCCCACAGATCAATGGGGACGTCCAGGCTTGGAACACGAGGAAATCGAGGCCGCACGCTGAGACATACCCGCCTGACGACGCGTGCTCTGACCTGATGGTCCTGCTCCGCCGAACCAGTCGTCGCCCCGTCGTGGAATCAACGGTACTGAACCACACCAGCCTCCTTCTCGCGGCAGACCGGTGTGGGCGGCACCCTGGACGGTGCTGCCATCTCCTCGGGCATGGCGTGCGCTCCGCTGCCCATCACATCGAAGTCGCAACACCACGACACCCTGCGGAATGACCTTGCTGCGGTGATGCACCGTGCATCACCGAAGCTGTACACCCCGGCCCGGGCAGGTCTATCCGGCCCGATCGATGCGAGGATCACACTCACCCGTGATGCACGGTGCATCACCGCAGCAAGTCGGATACGGCCACCTCGTCGCCAATCTGCCGATATGCGCGGCCGCTTGTTGTGCTTCTCTGCGGTGATGCACGGTGCATCACCGCGGAGAAGTCACAACCCTGGCCGGCTCACTGCAAGCCAAACCGACACGCCAGTCCATTCGCCGGAGGTGCGCTTCGGTGATGCACCGTGCATCACCATCTGTTCCCCGCTGGGACCAATGTCGGTGCACCAACATTCTGTGTGGCGAGCATCTCGTCGCAGACAAAGGGCCAGCGTCCGAATATTCGGCCGCCAGCGAGCCAGAATGCTGAACCGGCGAATCGAGGTAGCTGTTCGAGATTTGGATGCTGACGAAGTTTCGCACATATTGACGCGAGGAACGGATCCAAGACGACCCAAGCGGGACAATCTGGCGGCATGGACGTTGTCGCGTTTGTAGGTGACCGGCCGCTGATGGCTGCGGGCTGTTGCACCGCTGGCTGGCGGGGCGATAGGCAAGAGTGGCTGGTCGTGGAGGAGGCGATACGAATACGTGAAAGGCGTTATTTGTCTTGCAAGTTGCAGGCGGTCGGGGGCGAAGGCTGCCTTGCCCGACTGCCCGAGTTTCCCATCGTTGACTGGACAATCCGGCGGGCCAGCCGAATCGTGAGGTGATGAAGTCGTGCCGTGCATAGATGACTGGGGCGACAATGGTCATTTCGCAGAACCCGACGAGCTCAACCCCTTGCGGCATTGCTTGCTTTGCGTGGAACTCAATCTGTGTCTTCTGGTGTTGGGAGCTCAACGGTGTCGGGGACGAGACATCGCGCATAGTTCTGTCCTCCGAGTAGGGGCTATCCCGTTGCAAGCCGCGGCCGCGGAGAGCAGAAAGTCAAGATGGTCGAGGGGCGAACCCTCGTTGATCATGATGCTGCGGAGCTGGCCGACATTATTGGATAGGTCGGCACGGATTCGGTGAGTTGCGGCGTTTACGGTGCATTTCCACTACATCGGAAACAACTGGTGGCTGCGTTGCGCGTCGGCAGTAGGACGATTTGGATTAGTCGGGGACGCCCTGGTGGTCGAGCTGTGCCGAGGGCTCCCCATCTCCTTCAAGTGGTATTTCTTAGTTTGCTGGCACGCCGATCTTGGACGGTCCGGAAGTCTTGCAGTAAGGTCCAATCTTCGGATATGGCGAGGTCAGAGCTTGGTCTACGGGAGCGCAGGTGATATCTGCGGTGGACGGCGTGTTTGGGAGACTCCGATCTTTCGTTGCCTGCGAAGTTGTGTATTTGTGCGTAAATCGCTGTACCACACAGATTTCGATTCATCACGTGACGTTTCTTGGGTGGTGTGATTGCCTATGGCCGCCACGCAACGTTTGATCAGATATTTCTTCGGTAGGCGGGGTGGTGATCGCATACGATTCGGAGCCAGATTCACCCCTGGAGGAAGTCCCGACGCGACATTTTCGAGTTTTATTTAACTCGGCGTGTCGCTGCGCGGTTTAGTTAAACCCAAAGAGCAGGATTTAAGGCATGACAACTCGGAAAAGTCGGGGCGGGCGCCCAGCCCGCGACGTCGCCGTTCGCCACATCGGGGTTGAGTTCCCCGCGGAGATCGCCGACCGGATTCTCGCACCGGTTGACGATGGTCGTGTCAAGACAATCACCGATCGGATGATCGCGCTTATTCAGCTGGCACTCGAGAACGAGCCAGCGATTCCGGCGCAAGCCAGGCAGGAAGAGTTGCCGATGACGGGCTGAAAGAGCCCAGAAAAGGCGAAACCCCCCTTCGCTCGCCAGCTCCGGGGGTTCCGCTCGTCGTACAAACCGCCACGCAAGGGAGGAGGTCTGCCTTCTATGAGTATAGGACGCGCGATTCGTCGTGCGCACGCGACACGACGTGATATGGGTGTCCGCGACGTCTCATCTCAGCGTCAACGTGACAATTCCGTGTACGCAGACCGTATGTTGCCGGCTCGTCCGGCGTTCTCGCATGCCGTGAGGGGGTGTCGATTCCACTAGTGAAAACGTCGGTGGGTCCCACCGTTTCCGGATGAGACCCACCGCCCATATTTGGCCGTTCCAACACGACCGCTCCTGTGATTGGCAGTCCCGCGAGCAGTCGTGTCGATACCGTGCGCTCTTGTCAGGGTAAGCCATGTCCTGCTGGTGATGCCAGCGACTCACGGCAACAACCTGGTTAAGGGCGCGTGAAAGGCGCGTCATGCACCCCAATTCCGCGGCTCATACGGCCGCGTTTTCCGGCGATTCTGTTCAGATCACCCCCGCTGGCGAGGTTTCGACGACCAGCGACACCGAATGGGAAGCTCTCGTCTCATCCGCTGTCGAACGGGTCAATCACGTCGAGCGACTCAACGCGGAGAGCGAGCAGCGGGGCAGGTCCTGGTCGTTACCCGTCGATCCAGGTCGACAAGCCTCAACACCAGCATGGACCGGGCGTAGTGCCTGGCAATCCCAGGTCCGCCAAGTGTTGAACTCCCCCACCGGACGTGACGTTTGCCGGCGATTCCAGGTCAGCACAGAATTCGTCTTCGCAGTGGCAGTGACGATGGCCTCGTTCGCGGAGCGGTCAACGGGCCGTCGCGTATGCGCGGCGCGGGAGACGATCGCCCACCGCAGCGGAGTCAGTGTGTCAGTCGTAAAACGCGCAAGAAGGGCACTCCAGGCACTTTCAGTCGCCCGCGAGATGGCCCGAGGCAGGTACCTGAGAGCTGACGAATCGTACGCAGCTGAATGCCATCACGGACGGATTCAACGTCGTGCGGCGTCAGTTTGGGCGCTGACGTCGCCGAAGTCCCTGGTCATCGCCGCTGGACGCGCGGTGAAGAAGCTATCGAAGAAGGTCCGACGCTCCGAGAAGGAGGCACGGTCAAGTTATCCCCAGCTGCGCGCTCGTGGCCCCCTATCCCCTTCCAGGGGATTTAAGTTGTTATCTCTTGTTAGAGATTTATCACCAAAACGCGCGCGGGCGCGCGCGGGCGAGCAACCGAAGAGCCCCCCGACCCTGACACGGCAACCTCGACCGATCGACCTGCAGCGCACCGCCGCTGAACTGCTCGTTCACGCCCCGGTATTCGAATCGGCTGGGCACATTGGGGCAGTGTGCGAGGTGCTTGCACGCGCTGGCATTGACGGGAATCGCTGGAGTGGGCGTGACATCGCCGCTGAACTCACGCGCGACACCCAACATCGGGGCTGGATTTGGCCACAACACCTCGAGAGGCCTCTCGGATACCTCCGGTGGCGGCTGACTCAGATCGATTGGACCCGACCCTCACCATCTGAGATGGCCCAAAAAGCCGCCCAGGAAGCCCGTCAGCGCATTGCGGACCGCGACGCGCGGCTCAGCCGCCGTCATCGTGCTGTGGCGACTCCTGGGCACCGTGAGCGGTGCAAGAAGGCCCTTGCGTCGAAATTGCTTGAGCGTCGAAAGGCAGATGCGCATATCTGAACACTGACGATCGAACGCGGTAGAGGGCCATAGCCTCTGCAGAGGAGCACATTCGCACGGCGTTCAAGTGCGCAGGTACAACGCGGCGTAGGTGATGGCTCAGAATGTCGGCGCTCTTAGCGAATTGCGATCGCTGCCGTCGGGTCGGTGTCCGTTCTCCGTCGTGCTCATCGCGTCTTCAGTCCAGAGTTGGTCTCACCGGGCCGCGGAGTGCGCACTCCGCGGCCCGGGACGGTGCTGAGTGTATTTTCGCTGTCGCCGCGTCATTTCGTGTTCCTCTCTCGCATGCCCGAGGCCGAACAGAACGCGGGCAGGAATGAGAGTGGGCGGTCGGGGTGAGTCACTTACTGATCACCCGCCTCCCGGGAGTTGAGGTTGTAAACGTCGTCGGCATGGGATCGGTTGGGTGATCCCGTCAAGAGCGACGACGCGTCGGTCCCTCGGATTCATTTAGGACACAAAGGAAAGCAGTTCATTCGAACCGAGGACGAACTGGAAGCAGTTGAAGCAATGTCTTGTGTCGGGAGTCGAATTCCGATAGGCACTGTCTTGCCGGTTGGTCCACTGTCGTTGTGGACGTAAAAGATTGGTCCGCAAGCTAACAGTTTGGGCTGTCACACCGGGCGTCGCGCGATCGATGAGAAACCTGTGGGGCGATGGCACCCGGCAGTCAAGTCTCCAGCAATCGTTCGAGCGCGTTGGTGAGATGAGGCCGCCTCCCCTGCGCGAAGAAGAGTGGCGGACGATTCATGTCGAGTCATCGGCCGCTGGATTCGGGACGGATCTCGGCAGATTCGACGGTGCTGGACGACCGCGACGAACTGCTAAACCAAGCGTCGGGCGCCTTCACCAAGGACCTGCCGAATCCAAAGGAGGTCGGTTCTTCGGCCATGTTCGATTGTCATGTTGCGACTGGGTGAGGTGTCGGATTCATGCCCTCAAGTCGAGGAGCAGACAGCATTGGGGTGATGCACCGTGCATCACCCCAATGAGTTGGCGAGGCGAGGTCAGGACGATCAAGTCAGAGATGGACGAGGCATACCTGAAGGGAGCATCCAATTTCCCATCGGGTTGGGCTAGCAGGAAGACTGGCCAGTGCGCCAAAGTTCTGCACCCTCGACGGATCACGAGACGTTTGCGCGCATCGTTGGTGATTCGGCCTAGTGTGTGGGAGTAAGACAGGTGAGGTGGGTGGCCGCGTCGTGGCGGTTGTCTCCTAGTCCGAGGGTTCGGGCGGATTGAATTCGAATGGCCGGCGCGTTGCGATCCGAAACATGATCGCCGAGATCTTGCCCCGGACCGGGCGGGGAAAGTGCACAGAGCACTTCAGAAGAGCCCGACTCGATGGACAGTATTCGGTTGGTCCGCGTCATATTCGACCAAGGCGTCCGTGGGTGATGCACCGTGCATCACCCACGGCTCGATCGGGCAACGCTCCGTGGGCGCCCGCAAGTCGACTTCAAGCCCACCTTCTTCTTGATTACCATCAAGTCGCGACACGCCCACTCCCCCGGATGCCGCTCAGGTCCGATTGCGCTGTCTTGAGAACGGACTCATCCCGCAGGACCAAGGCAGTGAACTCGGAGGAGCGTCATCATGCCGGAGCGACAGAGACGCACCGTCGAGGGGAATGACTCGCCGATTGCAAGAGCGAAACCGGCATACTCGCTCGGCCATCCACCGCACCTCGGGCAGGTTCGAATCAGCCAGCCGACGATGTTGCTCCACTCTCATTTGGCGCCGCCCGCCGGAGGCGTCCCACAAGGCTCACAATGTGCACTGGTCCCGTCCTTTCGCGGACCTCGGCAAGATCGTGAACGGTGATCCGCTCGACAGGCTCACGGCCCCTCAAAACGAACTCCTCAAGCGGTCACTAAAGGAACGCCCTACCCGGGCGACGGCACACGTTGTTGTCGTAGCTCCGCGTCTTGCCGACAGCCTTGCTCCGGCTGATGCACGGTGCATCACAGTCAGACCCCCGCGATGTGGGCGTACTAAGTGTCGCGTGGCTCCCTGAGCGTGGCATGAGGTCGCGCTCAAGACGTCCCTCTGTCCAGGTTTTCCAGCGGCGGGGTTGCCCCAAGGGCGTCGGTGGGTTCGAGGTAGACCACCACGGGCACGGTGCTGACTTAGTCTGGTCCGGAATGGGACGCGTCCTCGGTGATGCACCGTGCATCACCGGCCGGCAGTGGCACGCTCACGCGGGCGCCGGATCACTGGCTGTCACAGCCACCTGCGGCTGCACCTCGCCTAACTGTCTGTCCGGTGATGCACCGTGCATCACCCGACGCTCAAGTCCCGGTGATGCACCGTGCATCACCGGACAGACAGGTCGTGGTGGTGCACGCAGCACCACCGGCGGAGTGCCACCCGCCGCGCTCCTGCGGAATCGATGTGGTCCGGCCGGGTGGGTTGAGGCTTCGGTGATGCACCGTGCATCACCGAAGGCAATGGAAGGCCTTCCCGTCGCCGACGCCCTTTCGCTGACTTAGCGGCCGCTGCTTCCACTCTGGTGCGCGACCCCTGCGGTGATGCACCGTGCATCACCGGACAGCTCAAGTCCCAGTGATGCACCGTGCATCACCGCCGGGTTGCCGACAGCCTTGCTCCGGCTGATGCACGGTGCATCACAGTCAGACCCCCGCGATGTGGGCGTACTAAGTGTCGCGTGGCTCCCTGAGCGTGGCATGAGGTCGCGCTCAAGACGTCCCTCTGTCCAGGTTTTCCAGCGGCGGGGTTGCCCCAAGGGCGTCGGTGGGTTCGAGGTAGACCACCACGGGCACGGTGCTGACTTAGTCTGGTCCGGAATGGGACGCGTCCTCCGTGATGCACCGTGCATCACCGATCGGACAGATCGTGGTGGTGCACGCAGCACCACCGGCAGAGTGCCACCCGCCGCGCTCCTGCGGAATCGATGTGGTCCGGCCGGGTGGGTTGAGGCTTCGGTGATGCACCGTGCATCACCGGATATGCGACACGCCGCCGCAGATATCCAAGGAGAAAGTTCGATCCCAGTACTCTCCATCTAAATACATGCAAAGCATGCGCAGAGAATGGAGGATGATGAACGCCGGAGTGACATCCGAAATTGTGGCCGCCAGTCCATCGACCGGGCCTGCCGCGACCAAGCGGAAGCCCGCCGCGCGCAAACCGGCGGGCAGGAAGACTGCGAGCCGGTTCCGAAAGTTCGCTGGCGGCGAAGAGAGTGAGGAACTCGCGGCCGCCGCCTCCGGTGATGTAACTACGACGCAGGCGAACGGTGATGCAGACTCGGGCGGCATTACCGCCGCGCTGGTCGGACTGGCTGCAGCCGACGGTCAGACCGTTGTGCAGGTTCCGGTACTCCAAACCGCCCCTCACCCATTCAATGACCCAGACAGGTCTAAGCCTCAGACTGGTGACCCGAAATGGGATGAACTGGTCAATGGAGCCAGGGCAAATGGCATCAAGGTTCCAGCGCTGCTGGTAACGCGCGCGGGCTTCCTCGCGCAGCGGCCCGACCTCGCTCGCGCTATTGGCGACGATGCCGAGTATGTGGTCATCTATGGGCACCGTCGTCGCGCGGCCGCCATCGCAGCCGGCTTGACAACGATTCCTGCAGTAATCGATGACGCCGTGATGGATGATCACGGCGACCTCGATGCCATGACGCTGGAGAATCTTGGTCGTCAAGACCTTTCGGAACTGGCTGAGGCTCAGATGTTCGCTCGGTATTCCGAGCTGGGGTTGTCGCAGCGTGCGATCGCGGAGAAGCTCGGTGTCGACCAGGCGACGGTGTCGAGGCGGCTGTCGATGCTACTGCTCGCCCCTGAGATTCAGGCCGCGATTGCGGAGGATGCGATTCGTGGTGCCGAGGGTGCGGCGCTGGCGGGGGCGCTCCCCTACGGTCCTGCTCGAAATTGGCAGAAGAAGGTGGACCCGACTCAGGGCACGGATGACCGTCGTGCTGAGCAGCTCGCGGCGTTCGCGCTAATGTCCGATCGCGGAATGAGCCCGACCCGTGCGGCTGAACGTGTGTTGACCGAGCGAAAGTCGCGGGAGCAGGCGATGGCTGCGGGTCTCGAGATTGTGGATCCCCGCGAGCGGTTCGGCGATAGTCTTCATGAGCATCGACTGTTTGAGGTCACCGATGTCGATCTTGCGAGTGGAAACGTTGTCGGCGCGATCGACTCCGGTCAGGGAACGCTTGTCTTCTACGCAAAAGACAAGCCGACCGATGAGGATGCCACCGAATCGGCCGCAAGATTGGAAGCGGAAGCACGGACGGCGGCACAGAAGGCTCGTCGCGAGGCGGGCAAGAAGCTTGTAGCCTCGGTTCCTCCGCGGGAGAAGTTGGTGAACTACTTCATCGACCAATACGCCTACGGTGTTTCCGCGTTAGCGACGAGCGCGGAAGGGTGGCGCCTGGCTCAGGCGTATATGCGGCTGGAAGGTCTTGACGCGACCGAGTTCAGGATGAGCGCCGAGAACGGCGACGAGAAGCGCCGCACTGAGATGGCCTGGGCCTGCGCGGTCGCTGGTTACGAACTTGCGGCAGCGAATGACTCTCGGGAGTGGGGGGTATCGGACCTCACGTACTTGGACTTGCTGTCCGAGCGCGCTGGGTACCGGCCGACCGCATGGGAGGAAGCTCGTCTCGATGCAGCGCGCCGCGAGTTACGTGACGCCGGCTGATCGGTGATGCACGGTGCATCACCGAAGTTCATACATCGCTTCGCCGGGTGATGCACGGTGCATCACCCGAATCAGACATCAATCCAATGCACGACATTCAACCGCAAGGAGTTCCCGTGGCTACCTATGCAGTAGCAACCCTGTCCGGCAGTGCCGGCAAAACAACGACTGTCACCTCGACTGCCACTTTGCTCGCTCAGGACGGATACCGCGTTCGAGTTCTCGACATG
This sequence comes from Rhodococcus sp. NPDC057529, assembly GCF_042802055.1. Classification (NCBI taxonomy): domain Bacteria; kingdom Bacillati; phylum Actinomycetota; class Actinomycetes; order Mycobacteriales; family Nocardiaceae; genus Rhodococcus; species Rhodococcus sp. NPDC057529. The sequence goes on along the minus strand of NZ_JBHVEY010000036.1, from coordinate 5,225 downwards.
GATAGCCAGGCAAACGCGAGCACGTGGCTCGGGTACCCGGAAGCTTCGGGTAAGACCGCCGCCGACGTGCTGCGGCGCAACGCGTCAATCAAGGACGTCGAGCGCCCAGCGCGGGTGTTGCGGGGCTACGGCGAAGGTGACCAGCCCGTATACGAGGAGATCCCCAACCTGACGATTGTGCCCGCCGCGCGCGACACACTCGACAAGTTGATCGTGGAGTTGCCTGCGGTGACAGGTGGTGTGCTTCATCTGCGTGACGCCCTCGAGGAAGCGGATCCGGTCGACGTCACCTTGATCGACTCCCCCGGCTCCCTGAACGTTTTGGTGATCGCAGGAATTCTTGCCACCACAGTTGATGAGGAAGGGCCTCATGGTTCATGGGGCCTGATCACGTGCACGAAGCCCTCCGGCAAGGAGAACGAAGGCATCCCGGCGTTGGAGCAGGAACTGCGGAAGATCAAGCGGACCTACCGAGTCGACGTTCCGTTGCTATCCATCGTCCCTTGCGCGGTGCCGCCGATTGGAGACGTCTACCGTGAGCAGATGGATGATCTGCTCAGTGAGTATGCGGATAGGGTTACGCCGCCGATCCGTCGTGCGAGCATCGTGGATGAGGCGTACACGAACTATGTTCCGGTGCCGATATACGGTTACAGGGCAAAGACGGTCACCAGCGACTACCGGGCTGCGCTGACCCATATGCAGAAGCTGGGGCTGTTCGGGCAACGGGCAGTGGTCGCTTAGGGGCTGGAGGCCACCTGTGGTGAACGATGTTGGGCGGCATATGCGGCCTTCGCGTGCGACGAGCACAGTCAATGTGACCCATGATCTGCACGCGTTGGCCCGGGCCGCTGTACGTCTTGTACGCCGCAAGACCGGGCGGCCGTATTCGCTGATGCAATTCACTCAGGAGGCGTTCGCAGCGCAACTGAGAGTGATCGCGGAGACCTACAACGATGGTCGCGCGATCGGGCCCGATTCTGAGCCGTTGGAGCCTGGTAAGGCGGTGTGACGCAGGGTGCGTGCAGGCAAACCGCCGGTTGTGTGCAGGAACGAGGGCGCGGCTTTGTGCAGGCTCGGTCGTCGCGATGGTTCGTTCTGATGTGAAGTTGTCGGAGCCAGCCGTGGGCTACCAACGGGTCGCCAGTCAGTCGATGCGGACAAAGGGTTTCCCACTGGGTTTCGTCGTCGCGATCGTTGCAGCGTTGGCCTGCGTGGGTTGATCGTGTCGAACGGTCCAGTCAATCGTGTGTTAATCGGCGCAAGCGGATTCAGAGTCCGCGGCACGCGTAGGTGGTTGCTGCGCTGCCGACGAAGAGGAGAAGGATCAGGAGCGAGATTTCGGTAGCCAATTTGGTGTCGTGGCTGTGTAGCCCGTTCCAGACATGGACACACCGGGGGTGAGCGCTGCATGACCGACGACGAGAAGTAGTGCGAGACCCGCGATCGTGTCTCGGGAGAACTCCATGTCGGTCACTGCGTCACGGTATCGGGCAGAAGTGCCGACACCGGATTCTTCCGCGGCCGCGTTGCCTCCCCTGGCGACCTGGTTCGGCCTGACCAGGGCCGTTGTCGTCGCTCCGGCTGTGTCCGCTATTCGGGTTCGACACCTGCATGGACCGTCGCCGCCTGCGGCCTGACATTGTGCGGTTGTGCTCAGTCTGGTCGCACATTGAGATACAGGCGAAGCGCGTGTTCGACCAGCGCGCTGCGGCTACCGGCGGACCACTCTTCGACGAGGGCATCGAGCGTTGCGGTATCGGAGGAGATGATGCCTCCCAGGGGCACACGCGCCTGTATCTCGCTATGCCGACGGCGACGCGGCTGTGCCCTGGTCTCGCGACGCTTGAAGAGTCCGGTACTTGTCTGGGGTTCCGGGGTGTTCCAGTGGCGCTGCAGTTCGCCAGCGTGCGTCTCAACGGCATCGAGAACCACTTGGCCGTAGGGGCGTGCGGTGGCGCGGTCCCGCTGTCGCTCCTCGAGCGTGAGTTGGCGTAATGCTGCGTACACGGCGGGGGGTAAGTAGACCTCCGGCGGCGCGATCCGTATCGGCGCGGGATTGCTGTCGCTGCGTGTTTTGGGCTTTCTGCGGGGCGCGGCGACGAATCTTGTTGTCTCGGGGGCGGGGTGAGTGGGTTCCGGAGCCGGGTCTTCGGTGTCTGGTGACGCATTGTCTGTCTCGGCGGGCTCGGGCGACACCTTCGGCGTCACCTCGGGTGAGGGTTTCGTGGTGGGTTCGGGTGCGGCGTCGCCTTGTTCGTCGGTGGGTTTTGGGGGTGGCGGTTCTTGCGCCGGCGCGTCGCGTTCAGTGACGATGCTCAGGGTGGGGAGTAGTTCGTCGAGATTCCCGAGGGCGCCCGGATCGAAAGCTGCCTTCCTGCGTCTCGCACTCATGCCACTCCCCCGGAGATTTCGTTCTTTTCCGCCGCCGCTATGCGGCTGAGAACCTCGCGGGTGAGGGCTTGGTAGTCGTTTGCGAGCCCGTTGGGGTCGCGGGACCAGAGGCGGCGTCCGAGGAGTTTCTTGTCCTTGTCGCGGAGTCGCTGGATACGGGTCTTTGCCTGTTCAGCGGATACGGTGACGAGCTCATTTGGAGTTAGATGACGGCTTCGGAGATCCACCGCGGCGGCACGATCGTTCCGGATGAACGTCTCGAAGGGGGCGGCGCCGCTGCCTTCGAGCAGGTCCTCAACCTGCTTGAACACCTCAGGGTTCCGCGCTGTCGCGGTCGGGTTCAGGTCGAACAGCACAACACCGAGCAGTTGGATGACGGAACCATTCTCACGCGCTCGCAGATAGCGGGCAGCGAGATACTCCACGCCGATCAGGCTTGCATCGTCATCCCTGGTCGGTACGAGAAGATAGCGCGCGGTGCCCAGGAGTGCGTCGAGGAGTGGGGCATCGCCTGGGCCTGAATCGATCAGAATCAGGTCGTAGTGTTCGGCCGACTGCAAGTCGTTCAGGGTGGAGACGAGGTTGCCCGTCAGATCCATCCCGGTTTGGGCCGCGGCAGCGGCGATGGCGCCGATGACTGCAAGCGCCGCACCGCCGGGGATGAGATCGAGGTTCGGCCGGACCTCTCGGATGGGTTCTAAGGGGTGCGCGAACTGGAGGCTCATGCTGAGGCCCCTCCCGCGGTCCCCCTCAACGCCTAGATCGGACGATGTGACGTTGGCCTGCTGGTCCGCGTCCATGACGAGAACTCGGAGTCCCGCCGCCGCGACCATGGCTGCGAGGGCGGCGACGATCGAACTCTTGCCGACACCGCCCTTTTGATTGGCGACAAGCAGACTGCGCGTGGGCTGCGTTGGCGACATGTTTAGCACGGTACGGCTGCGTAGTCGGTCAGATTGCCAACGACACACCCTTGTCTATGGGGGTGTAAGACGTCGTGAGTCCAGCCTGTGCTAAGGCGATACAGCGGGCCTGTTCAAGAGCGGTTGAGAAGGCTATGTCACCGGCCGTGTTCCCGCCCCTGGGAATGGTTCATGTTGCAGACCTTGCCAACTGTTGTGTGCTTGGTCGAGGCGATGATCGTGCACACGGGCAATGTGAGGGTCATCGCGATGAGTCTGATCACGGTGCTAGAGCTGGCAATCGAAAAGGTAGTAGCACCGATCTATACGTAGATCCATGCGACGATCTGTCATACTGCGGCAGTTACGGGCGTTGGTAAGGCCATACCTAGTGTCGTAGACATACGTGCATGTCAAAGTCATATTCGGTGCTTACCGATTGGACTGAAAGTGGGCCGTGGACGGGTGAGTTGGGTTCGCTGACGAGCGCAGATCTGCTGCAGGGGAGGCGAGTTTGCGGTTCCAAGCAGGGGCCGGACCGTGGTGAGGCAGTTGCGGAAGCGTTCTCGTGACAGCAGTTGTGCAGGCTCTGTCGCACGGCGGTTAGGCGTCAGGTCGGTTCCTGCTCTGCGTCCTCACTGGGGTGAACTTCCGTCTCAGAGAATGCATTCGGGGCTGGAGGCCGGAGATCTCAGGCTGGGGGAGGGCCTGGCTGGCAGTTGATGACCGTTTCACTTTCGCCGGAAAGAGGCAACCCCGATTCACGATTGCCTTCTGCGTCCGACTTCCACGATAACACTTTCAACACCTTGCTTAAGGCCATACGCAAGGCCATACAGACGGTCATTCCAAAAGAGGTGATGGAGGTGGTGCTGTTCGAAGGAGGTCGCGGTGAGGTGCATTGCGACCGCAACTTCATGCCCGATGAGGAAGGCGAGGACCGAGCTATTATCCTTCCTTGCACCTTAAGCTAATTTCGTCACTTGACGTAACTATGGACGGGTATTCGGCTCCAAGACTGGACGACCTTCGAGTCCCGACGAGCTGCGTTGGCGTTCCTTTGGTCGGGTCGAAGCCTGCGGAACGGGGTTCTCCAGGGGCAACGGGCCAAAGGTGCAGGTGAGCAGTGTTCGGCCGGCAATCGAGGGGCTACTCACTCGCCGGGGGAGGGGCATGGAAACGTCTCGCGGAGCGTTCTAGCAAGGAAGTTGAGTTCCCACGGACCTAAAATGGCAGGTCAGGAGGGTGCTGTAGTGATCGCATCCGGGCCTGCACCGGTTGCGCCTCGTCGATCGAGGACGGGCGCAGGCCGACCTACTGCAGTTACTCCGAGAACAACCTGACCCGCGCCCAGTCGCTTCCTCGGTTCGTTACTAGACCCACGCTAATAACATCCTCGAATTCAACACGGCAGAGAGTGTGCAGGTCAGAGCACTTCCCACAGGGTATATGTATCTTCACGCCAACGAAAGGGCAACAGCTCGCCGGAGAGGCTGCTCGAATCCGCCAACCTCCCTACCGTGCAGTGCATCATCAACTTCCGCGTGATGCACGGTGCATCACCCAACTCCCGCGTGATGCACGGTGCATCACCCAACTTCCGCGTGATGCACGGTGCATCACGACACGGGGGTCGGGGCCCTGGGTCTGACCGCGAGGGCGATGACGTTGGCGGCTGAGCCGGCGCCGACGGCAAAGACGTGAACGCGGACACTTCTACCGATGCGCCCGCAGCATAGTGTCGTGGTGGCTTCCATCTCAGCTGCCGCGCCGTCTGACTAGGGGGTGAGTCGAAACTGGTGGTGATGCACCATGCATCACGAACCTGCACGGCCCTCCGCTGGTGATGCACCGTGCATCACGAACCTGCACGATCCTCCGCTGGTGATGCACCGTGCATCACGAACCTGCACGATCCTCCGCTGGTGA
>NZ_JBHVEY010000035.1:0-61825 GCF_042802055.1 Rhodococcus sp. NPDC057529 | reverse complement strand
CTGTATCTGGCGGGGGCGTCGCGGCCGGGTCCGACGAACCGGGACAACCGGGCGGTGCACGCGTTGGCGCGGATCATGTTGCACGGGCGGATCCCCAACATTCAGACCAGCTGGGTCAAGTTGGGGGTGACCGGCACCCAGGTGATGCTCAACGGTGGGGCCAACGATCTCGGGGGCACGCTGATGGAGGAGACCATCTCCCGGATGGCGGGATCCGAGCACGGATCGGAGAAGACCGTCGCAGAACTGAGGGCCATCGCCGAGGGCATCGGCCGCCCCGCCCGCGAACGCACCACCACACACGCACGACGCGAGGGAAGGTCACCGGCCGCATGACCGAGACCGATCGGCTGGGCGACGACACCGTCGTCGGCATTCTGGATCGCGCCGCGCGGGGTATCAACCCCGTGCTCGATCTGGCCCTCACGGACCCGTTCGGCATCAAGGGCCGGACGTTCACCCCGACAGCGGAGGAACGGGGCGCCGCCGAGGCGCTGCTCGACGGCGTCGCCTGGGTGCTCGACACCGTGCGGTTCCCGGGGACGGCGTCGTGGGAGAAGTCGAGCGACGACGAGCGGGCACGGTGGTGGGTGACGCGGATCGGCGCGCTGAACACGATCGCGGTCGCGTCCCCGGGCATGTTCGGTGTGCTCCTCAACCGGCTCCCGATCCAGGACGTGCTCGGATTCGCGAATCAGGCCGTCGTGCTCGTCGCCGTCGCACGGGAACACGGCGTCACGGACCGGTCCGAGCAGGTGGACCTGCTGGCGTCCGTGCTGTGCCGGCGAGAAACGGACGCGCGTGCGGTGCTCGCCGGTTCGGCGGAATCTGCGGGTGCCGCGGACGGCGACTCGGTGTGGCGGCCGTTCGGACTGATCGGTGCGCTGTGGCGCACGGCCCGCACGGTGAGCGCGCTCAGTGACGAACTCGACAAGCGCCCGCAGCCGGGCGGGACCTCCGCGCTGCTGGGGAACATCCCGGTGGTCGGTGTGGTGGCCGGGTATCTCGGCGAACGGGGCGCGCTGGTGAGAGCCGTGAAACAGGCCGAGAAACGGATCGCGGCCCGGGCGCCGCTGCCCGCGGCGATCCGCCGGGTCAGGTAACCCTCACCGCAGAGGGGTCCGCCGGGCAGGCGATAATGATTGCTTCCGCGAGGTACCAGCGGCCCGTACCTCGTGCTTACTCGTGTCAGAAAGGCAGGGAGAGCGGCAGTGCCCTACACGATTGCTGAACCGTGCGTGGATGTTCTGGACAAGGCGTGCATCGAGGAATGCCCTGTCGACTGCATCTACGAGGGCGGGCGGATGCTCTACATCCATCCGGACGAATGCGTGGACTGCGGCGCCTGTGAACCCGTCTGCCCCGTCGAAGCCATCTTCTACGAAGACGACGTCCCGGACCAGTGGAACGGCTACATTGCCGCGAACGTCGACTTCTTCGACGACCTCGGTTCCCCCGGCGGAGCGGCGAAGCTGGGCAAGGTCGACTACGACCCGCCGTTCGTCAAGGCGCTGCCCCCCATGGGCGAGGACTAGAGGTGCCTCGTATCCCGGTAGCCGCAGCACTTCCCGACTTTCCGTGGGACTCGCTCGAGTCGGCGAAGGCGAAGGCCTTCGCCCACCCGGGTGGCATCGTCAACCTGTCGGTGGGAACCCCCGTCGATCCGGTGGCCCCGATCATCCAGGAGGCGCTGACCGCGGTCGCCGCGGTGCCGGGATACCCGACGACGCACGGCACGGACGAACTCCGCACCGCCGCGGTCGAGGCGCTGCGCCGCCGCTACGGAATCACCGGCATCGACCCGGCGGCGGTGCTGCCCGCGATCGGCACGAAGGAGCTCATCGCCTGGCTGCCACGCCTTCTGGGGCTCGGCGCCGACGACCTCGTGGTCATTCCGGAGCTCGCGTACCCCACCTACGAGGTGGGTGCACTCCTCGCGGGGGCGCGGGTGCTCCGCGCCGACGGGCTGAACCGGCTCGGCCCCGAGGGCGCGTCGCTGATCTTCGTGAACTCGCCCTCCAATCCGACCGGCAAGGTGCTCGGCCTCGACCATCTGCGGAAGGTGGTCGACTGGGCGCGCAGCCGGGGCGCCATCGTGGCGTCCGACGAGTGCTACCTGGGGTTGACCTGGGAAGGGGAAGCCCTCTCCATCCTCGACGAGCGGGTGAACGACGGCGACCTCACCGGTCTCCTCGCGGTGCACTCGCTGTCGAAGACGTCCAACCTCGCGAGCTACCGCGCGGGCTTCGTCACCGGTGACCCGGCATTGGTCGCCGAACTCCTCGAGGTCCGCAAACACGCGGGCATGATGGTGCCGTTGCCGATCCAGTCGGCGATGACCGCCGCGCTCAGCGACGACGACCACGAGAACGAGCAGCGTGAACGGTACCGCCGGCGCCGGGAGATCCTTCTCGCAGCGGTACGCGGCGCCGGATTCACCGTCGACGATTCCGAGGCCGGGCTGTACCTGTGGGCGACCCGCGGCGAAGCCTGCCGGGACACCGTCGAGTGGTTCGCCGAGCGGGGCATCCTCGTCGCGCCGGGGGAGTTCTACGGTCCCGGCGGCGGCACCCACGTGCGGATCGCGCTCACGGCCGACGACGAACGCATCGCGGCCGCAGCGGAACGACTGGCCTGACCCGACTCGCCCCGGACGGAACGGTCGCGGTGAAAGTATGGTGCCGTGACCCTCGACGACGTCGCCGACGAACTGTACGGCCTCGACCCCGGTGAGTTCGTCGAGGCGCGCACCGCGCAGGTGACGGCGGCGCGGGAAAGCAAGGACCGCGCACTGGCCACCGAGATCGGGAAGCTGCGGAAACCGACGGTCGTCGGCTGGCTCGTCAACCTGCTCGCCCGTGAACTGCCCGACGAGGTCGGTGCACTGCTCACTCTCGGCGACGCACTGCGGGATGCGCAACGGCACCTGTCCGGCCCGGACCTCCGGCGGCTGAACACGCAACGGCAGCAGGTCGTGCGGGCGTTGGCGCGCAAGGCCGGCGAACTCGCCGCCGAGCGGGGCCGGACCGTCGGCGAGGACGCGCTGCGCGATGTCGGGCAGACGCTGCACGCCGCGCTCGCCGACGCCGACACCGCCGAGCAGGTGCGGCGGGGCCGGGTGGTGACGGCGGCGAGCTACAGCGGATTCGGGCCCGCCGGACTCACCGTCGTCCAGGGAAAGACGGCGACGAAGCCGCCGAAGTCCGAGCCGGCCTCCAGGCCGCCGGCCGACAAGCCGAAGAAGTCGCAGGAGCGTGATCTCGACGCCGAACGCGCCGCGGCCGAGGCGGAACTGGCGGACGCCACCGCCGGGGCCGACGAGATCCGCGGCGCCCTGGACGACGCGAACACCGAACTCGGTCAGGCGCGATCCACATTGACCGAGATCGACCACCGGATCGAGAACCTGCGCGCCGAACTCGAACACGCCGAGCAGGAGCGGCAGTTCACCCGGAACGCGGAGAAGGCGTCGGCGGAGGCGGTGCACCGGGGAGAACGCGAACTGGAGGCGGCGGAACGACGGGTCGAGGAGGCCCGCCGCACACTCGACGACCTCGGCTGAGACGAGTGCCGGAAACCTTGACCTCGAGCGCAGTTCAGGTTCTAACGTGACCTCATGTCCTTCACCGAGCAGGAACTCGAGTACCTGGCATCACAGCGCATCGGCAGGCTCGCCACGGTGCAACCCGGCGGAACCTTGCAGGTCAGTCCCGTCGGCTTCCACTACAACCCCGACACGTCCACGATCGACATCCAGGGCTACAACATGGCGGCGAGCCGCAAGTTCCGCAACGTCGCCGACAACGGGAAGGTGGCGTTCGTCGTGGACGACGTGCCGTCCGTCGACCCGTGGCGGGTCCGCTGCGTCGAAATCCGCGGGCGCGCCGAGGCCGTCGACGCCGATGCCGCCGAGGCGGGCGGTCTCGGCGGCCCGACCATCCGCATCCACCCGGAACGCATCATCAGCTTCGGACTCGGCGCCACCGACCTGGACGCCCACCAGCTCGTCGCGAACGCGCGCGACGTGGAGAGCTAGGCGATGTCCGGGCGGTAGCCGGCCGAGAGCACGGCGACGGTGGACGGCGGTGTCAGGACGGTGGCAGTGCCGGTCGGCCGGTTCGACGGCGTCCCGTATCCCCCGGCCGACCACGGGACGACGGTGTCGTCGAGCACGACCGCAGGTCCGTCGTCGAACAGCACGAAGGCGCCGCGAGGCAACGACGACCACGCGGCCCGGTGCGTGCGCTGACGGGAGCCGTCCAGTCGTTCCCCGTGCAACCGGGCGTCCATCTCGTCGGCGCCCGGCAGCCCGCCGCCGTTCGCGGACCGCCACGCGGCGCGAAAGTCGTTGTACCGCCCGCGCCGGCAGAGGGCGCACGGCCGGTGTCCGGCGGCCAGCGCCACCGCCTCGTCGTGGAAGAACAGCACCGTGTAGTGGCCCTCGCTCCACTGCGGGACCGTGCGCGCCGGGTAGTCGGTGACGCAGATGATCCACCGCGTGCCGGAATGATTGCGCACCACGGAGTGCCCGCGATGCAGGCAGCCCCGATTGCCCATGAACCGGCCGCGCAGGGGAATCGCGACGATGTCGGATCGGGGTGACACGCGGTTCCGTTCGGCCATGCGCCGATGCTAGCCAGCCCGTCGGCGCGTCAAAACCGGATGGCTGCCCCCGTACAGAGCTAACCTGGGCTCGAGGGTTCCGTTCGGACGGGTGTCCCGTCCGGCCGCGGTTCCCGGTCACAGTTCCTCACACGATCTGAGGGCAGGAGGCAGGCAGCATGGACGCCATCACCCAGGTTCCGGTGCCCACCAACGAGCCGGTCCACACGTACGCGCCGGGCAGTCCCGAACGTTCCCGAGTGCAATCCGCGCTCACCGACATCGCCACCAATCCCGTCGACATCCCGCACGTGATCGGTGGCAAACACCGTCACGGCAACGGCGACCGCGTCGACGTCGTGCAGCCACACCGGCACGCCGCCGTGCTCGGCACGCTGCGCAGCGCCACCCACGACGACGCGTCGGCGGCGATCGAGGCGGCGACGGCCGCGGCGCCGCACTGGCGGGCGCTGTCGTTCGACGACCGGGCCGCCGTGATCCTGCGTGCCGCCGACCTGTTGTCCGGGCCGTGGCGCGAGACGCTCGCCGCGGCGACGATGCTGGGGCAGTCGAAGTCGGTCCAACAGGCGGAGATCGACGCGCCGTGCGAGCTGATCGACTTCTGGCGCTTCAACGTTCACTTCGCCCGCCAGATCCTCGCCGACCAGCCCATCTCGTCGCCCGGGGTGTGGAACCGGCTCGAATACCGTCCGCTCGAGGGTTTCGTCTACGCCATCACGCCGTTCAACTTCAGTGCGATCGCCGGCAATCTGCCGACCGCGCCCGCGCTGATGGGCAACACGGTGATCTGGAAGCCGTCGTCGACGCAGACGGTCGCCGCGTACTGGACGATCAAACTGCTCGAAGCGGCGGGCATGCCCCCGGGCGTGATCAATCTGCTCACCGGCAGCGGGCAGGCGGTGTCGGAGGTGCTGCTCAGCGACCCCCGGCTCGCCGGAATCCACTTCACGGGTTCGACCCGCACGTTCCAGCACCTCTGGAGCGAGGTGGGCGCGAACATCGGGAAGTACGCGGGCTACCCCCGGCTGGTGGGGGAGACCGGCGGCAAGGACTTCGTGGTCGCGCACGCCTCGGCCGACGAGGACGTGCTGCGGACGGCACTGATCCGCGGCGCATTCGAATACCAGGGCCAGAAGTGTTCCGCCGCCTCCCGGGCCTACGTCCCGAAGTCGCTGTGGCGGAGGATGCGGGACACGTTCACCGCGGAAGTCGACGCCCTCACCTACGGGGACGTGACCGATCTGGAGAACTTCGGCGGGGCCCTCATCGACCGGCGGGCCTACGACAAGAACGTCGCGGCCATCGAACGCGCCCGCGGCGCGGCAGGCCTCGAGATCGCCGTCGGCGGCAAGTACGACGACAGCGTCGGCTACTTCGTCCGCCCCACCGTGCTCCTCGCGGACGACCCCGCCGACGAGGCGATGACCACCGAGTACTTCGGCCCGATCCTGACGGTGCACGTGTACGACGACTCGACCCCGAACGCGTTCGCCGACGTACTCGCCACGGTCGACTCGGCGGCGCCGTACGCGCTGACCGGTGCGGTGATCGCCGACGACCGGCAGGCCGTCGAGCAGGCCACGTCGGCTCTCCGGTTCACCGCCGGAAACTTCTACGTCAACGACAAGCCGACCGGCGCCGTCGTCGGGCAGCAACCGTTCGGCGGGGCCCGCGCGTCCGGCACCAACGACAAGGCCGGGTCCAAACTCAACCTGCTGCGCTGGGTGTCGGCCCGCACCATCAAGGAGACGTTCGTCCCCGCCACCGATTACCGATATCCACACATGGGGTCGGAATGAAAGCGCCGACGGTTCTGGCGAATCCGCTCCGCCCGGCGATCCTCGCGGCGGCCCGGTCGTCGCGCGTCAAACGCGCCGTCACCGGTGCCCCGGTCACCCGGAAACTGGTCGACCGCTTCGTGGCGGGCGAGAGCCGGGAGTCGGCGCTGGCGTCCGTTCGGGAGATCCTCGATTCGGGCCGGTCGGTGTCGATCGACTTCCTCGGTGAGGACACCCGTGACGCGGCGGGCGCGCAGGCCACGGTCGACGAGTACCTGGCGCTCGTCGCCGATCTCGGTGCCCTGCCGGAGGGGACGGACAGGACGTCGGGGGTCCGCAGGCTCGAGGTGTCGATGAAGCTGTCGGCGCTCGGGCAGGCGCTCGCCGGCGACGGCACGCGGATCGCCACCGACAACGCCCGCACGATCTGCGCCGCCGCCGAGGCGGTCGGGGTGTGGGTGACCGTGGACGCAGAGGACCACACGACCACCGATTCGACGCTCGCGATCGTCCGCGAACTCCGCACCGACTTCCCGTGGCTCGGTGCCGTCGTGCAGTCGTATCTGCGCCGCACCGAGGACGACTGCCGTGCCCTCGCAGGCCCCGGTTCGCGGGTCCGGCTCTGCAAGGGGGCGTACCGGGAACCCGAATCCGTGGCATTCAAGGACCGCGCCGCCGTGGACGCCTCGTATCTGCGTTGCCTGACCATCCTCATGGACGGCGCCGGGTACCCGATGGTGGCCTCGCACGACCCGGCCGTCATCGACGCGGTCGCACCGCTGGTCGGGCGCACCGGCCGCGCCGCGGACGCCTACGAGCACCAGATGCTGTTCGGGATCCGGGACGTCGAGCAACTCCGGCTCGCGAACCAGGACAAGCAAGTTCGGGTGTACGTACCGTACGGAAGCCAGTGGTACGCATACTTCATGCGGCGACTGGCCGAGCGTCCCTCGAACCTGCGGTTCTTCCTGCGCTCGGTGGTCACCAAGGACTGACCGCCGCGGCCCGCTGACCCGTTCCCGTGCGGGCGCGTCGTTGTAGAGTTTCGCGGTGACGACTTCTGGCGGGGGATGGATCAGCGCGGTCCTCTTCGCCGTCGTTCTCGTCCTCGCCTCCCTGATCGGATCGGTGCGCATCGGTGAGGGGCGCATCGGCGAGGGGGGATTCACCCGTCCGCCGCGCACCGCGGTGGTGCTGTGGCTGCTGATCGCCGTGCCGTCACTGCTACAAATCGCCGTGCCGGCCGTCCTCGACGCCCTCGAGCGCGACCCCACCCAGATCCGGGACCACCAGTGGTGGCGGATCGTCACGTCGGTCGCGGTGCAGGACGGGGGAGTGGCCGGAACCGTGGTGAACCTGCTCGTCCTCGCCTGGGTGGCGCCGCTCGCGGTGCGGGTGTGGGGCGGAGTCCGGGCGGTACTGCTGTTCGTGGCGAGCCAGATCATCTTCGGCCTGTTCACCGCGTTCCTGTTCCCGTCGCCCGGCGCCGGCAACTCGGGTGCCACGCTCGCGCTGGCCGCGTCGTTCGCGGGACTGGTGGTGATGCAGTCCAAGGAGCGTCGGGTCCTCGCCGCGAGCGGGGGCATCGTGCTCGCCGGTGTCCTGCTGGTGGTGGTCGACGACGCCCACGGACTGGCCGTCCTGACCGGGGCCCTGCTCGGTGCGGCACTCGCCACCGTCAGTCCGCCGCCGGGAGACCCACCGGACCGTGCCCGGGCCCTGTGAGAAGCTGTCGATGTGCTGCTGCGATCTCTGAATCCTCTGGCCGTCGCCCAGGGCGACGACATTCCCGACGCCATCCGGATCGGCGACACCACCCTGTCCCGCGGCGACGTGCTCGGTGCGGCGACGTCGGTGGCCGAACGGGTGGCACGCGCGGATCGGGTCGCGATTCTCGCCACCCCCACCGTGACCACCGTCCTCGCCGTCGTCGGCTGCCTCATCGCGGGTGTGACCGCCGTGCCGGTGCCGCCCGACTCCGGACCCGCCGAACTCGAACACATCCTGCGCGATTCCGGTGCGCAGGCGTGGCTCGGTGAGGCGCCGGCGGACGCGGCGGGCCTGCCCGTCGTGCCGGTGCGCGTCCACGCCCGGTCGTGGCACAGTTACCCCGAACCGCCCGAGTCGAGCATCGCGTTCGTGCTCTACACGTCCGGCACCACGGGACCGCCCAAGGGGGTCTTGATCAGCAGGAAGGCCATCGCCGCCGGCCTCGACGCCCTCGCGGACGCCTGGCAGTGGACCCGCAACGACACGCTGGTGCAAGGACTTCCGCTGTTCCACATCCACGGGCTCATCCTCGGTGTGCTGGGTCCGTTGCGTATCGGCAGCAGACTCGTCCACACGGTCAAACCCACCCCGGCGGCCTACGCCGCGGCACGGGGAACGATGTACTTCGGTGTCCCCACGGTGTGGAGTCGCATCGCCGGCGACCCCGAATCCGCGCGGGCGCTGTCGGGTGCGCGACTGCTGGTGTCGGGGAGCGCCCCGCTGCCCGTCCCGGTGTTCGAGAAGGTGCAGGAGCTGACCGGGCTCGCGCTCGTCGAGCGGTACGGCATGAGCGAGACGATGCTCACGCTCAGCACCCGGGCCGACGGCGAACGTCGCCCGGGGTGGGTCGGTGTGCCGGTCCGCGGCGTCGAGACCCGGCTGCGCGACGAGCGCGGCGGCGACGTCCCCCACGACGGCGAATCCATCGGCGGTCTGCAGGTGCGGGGGCCGATGCTGTTCGACGGCTACCTCGGCAGGCCCGACGCGACCGCCGAATCGTTCACGGACGACGGCTTCTTCAAGACCGGCGACGTCGCAGTCATCGACCAGGGCGGGTTCCACCGCATCGTCGGCCGCGAGTCCACGGACCTCATCAAATCGGGCGGATTCCGCGTCGGGGCCGGCGAGGTGGAGACGTCGCTCCTCGGTCACCCGAGCGTGCGGGAAGCCGCGGTCGTCGGCCTCCCCGACGCGGACCTCGGTCAGCGGCTCGTGGCGTTCGTGGTGGGGGACGACGTGTCGGAGACCGCACTGATCGAGCACGTGGCCACCGAACTGTCGGTGCACAAGCGGCCCCGCGAGATTCGCGTCGTCGAGTCGCTTCCCCGCAACGCGATGGGCAAGGTGCAGAAGAAGCAGCTGTTCTGAAATCGGTAAGGTGGCGGGCGATACCGGCCCAACACGGATTGGCAGGCGCACAGTGAGTGTCGAGAGCATCGTCCAGAGCACCCGGATCGTCCTCGCCTCCCGGCCGGACGGCGCGCCCACCGCCGACAACTTCCGGCTCGAGGCGGTGAATCTCCCCGACCCCACCGACGGCCAGGTGCTGATCCGCGTCATCTACCTGTCACTCGACCCGTACATGCGCGGGCGGATGAGCGACGCCGAGTCGTACGCCGACCCGGTGGAGATCGACGAGGTCATGGTCGGTGGCACCGTCGGGCAGGTCGTGGACTCGCGGCACCCGGATTTCGCGGCCGGTGACTACGTTCTCGGGTACGCGGGCTGGCAGTCGCACGCAGTGGTCGACGGCAACCACCTCCGCGCACTCGACCGCGACGCCGCGGCGTTGTCGACCGCTGTCGGAGTACTCGGCATGCCCGGTTTCACCGCGTACTCCGGCCTGCTGAAGATCGGGCAACCGACGGCGGGGGAGACGGTGGTCGTCGCGGCGGCCAGCGGTCCGGTCGGCTCTGCCGTGGGGCAGATCGCGAAACTGAGGGGCGCCCGGGCCGTCGGCATCGCGGGCGGGCCGGAGAAGTGCGCCTATCTGCTGGACGAACTCGGATTCGACGCCGCCGTCGACCACCGGTCCCCGACCTTCGCCGAGGACCTGCGCGCCGCGTGCCCGGACGGCATCGACGTCTACTTCGAGAACGTCGGCGGTGCGGTGGCCGCGGCGGTGCTGCCGCTGCTCAACCTGTACGCGCGCGTTCCCGTGTGCGGCCTGATCGCGCAGTACAACGACACCGAGGCCCCCGAGGGGCCGGATCGGCTGCCCGGGTTCTTTTCCCGGGTGCTCGTCAAGAGCCTCACGATCCGCGGGTTCATCCAGAGCGAGTTCGTCTCCGAGATGTACGCGGACTTCCAGCGCGACGTGTCCGGGTGGATCCGGGAGGGCCGATTCGCCTATCGCGAGGACGTTGTCGACGGGCTCGAAAATGCGCCCGCGGCGTTCATCGGGCTCCTCCGGGGCAGCAACTTCGGCAAGCTGGTCGTCCGGGTCGCCGAGGAGAACTGACCGACCATCGGCTGTGGTGCCGGTATTCGCCCTGGACAGGGCGCTGTCGTGATACAACGGTGACAGAAGCGGACCCTCGTTATGTTTGCGTGATGTCGATGATGCGGGAGTTCGGTGTCATCCACGTATGGGAGCGGTCAGACCTATGACGAATCACAGTCCGGGGACGGGTCCGCAGATCCTCGTCGACGGCAGGCCCGCCTCCGCCCCGCTGCGCGACACGCTGACGGTCGCGCAGAAACTGGTCCGGCACTTCGCCGACAACGTCACCCCGTGTGGTTCGCTGCCCGGCGAACAACTGCAGAGCGACGTCATGGATTTCACGATCGTCTGTCTCGGCCTCGGCATCCAGATGCTCGACGAGGGCATCAGCCCGACCGACGAGGACCTCGCGGAGGTGCGCAACAGTTCCGCGCGCTGGGCCCGCGAGGGATTCCCGCTGAAACTCGTGCTCCGCATCCTCCACGAAGGCATCCGTGAGGCCGGCGATCTCGTCGCCTCGAACGCCCGCGACGAAGACCTGCCCGAACTCCTGGTCATCCAGAAGGTGATGTTCACCCTCCTCGAATGCGTGACGGTCGCCGCCACGACCAGCTATGTGGAGGAACTCGAAGCGGTCAACAGCGAACGCGACGGCGCCGCAGTCAATCTCGTCACGGCGCTGCTCAGCGGCCGAAAGGCGGCGACGGCGGCCCGGCACGCAGGTGTGGAGCTGGCCGACGAGTACGTGGTGCTGGGGCTGTCGATTCCGTCGCACCCCACCGAGGCCGTGACCCACCGGCGCAAGGCCGTCGTCGCCCGGCAGAAGCTGCGCCGATTGCAGATCGAACTGGCGGACGCCGCGGGTGGGGCGGCCCTCTGTTCGCTGAGCCCGGACGGCGGAACGCTGCTGCTGCCGGGCTCGCCGGAGCGGGCGTGGATGGTCTCCCTGCTCGACCGGATCGGAGCGGCCGCCGGGGTTCCCCTCACCGCCACGGCGACGCGGGTCCGGACTGCCGGAATCCCCGCGGCGGCGGACCAGGTCCACGAACTCCTCGGCCTCGCCCATCAACTGGGCCTGGAGCCGGGCCTCTACGAGATGGACGATCTGGCGCTCGAGTATCAGCTCACCCGGCCCGGGCCGGGCAGGACCCACCTCGCCGGGCTCCTCGAACCGCTGCAGGGCTCACCCGAACTGATCGAGACGCTCGAGGTGCACATCGGCCACGATCTGAACCGGCAGCGCACCGCGAAGCAGATGCACCTGCACACCAACACGGTGGACTACCGGCTCAAGCGGGTGGCTCAGCTGACGGGCTGCGATCCGACCCGCCCCTCCGGGCTCCGGCGGATCCAGGCCGCGCTCGTGGCCCGCCGGCTCGAGGCCGAGCAACCTGATCGCTGACCGTCCGCTCGCGCGACTGGACGGATCATCCTCGTCACCAGCACAAAGTCGTACCACGCCCCGTTCGCTACGATGTGGGCCGGATCATATTCGGTCCGGTGCGACGGTGGTCGTCTCGTGACCGAACTGTTAGAGGGGGCAGGCGATGGCCGGAGGGCGTCATTCGAGCGCGGGGCCGGAGCGGGAGGGGCGCTCACCCGCGTTCTACGCGGTGTGCGCTGCCGCCGTGATCGGGATCGTGGCCTCCGTCGTGGTCGTCGTTCAGTCGGTGCGCTCGTGGGCGGACGAGTGCGGCCAGGTCGCCGACTACACCCTCGCCGCCGACCCGAGCATCGCTCCCGCCCTCGCCGGCATCCTCGGCGAAGCGAGGAGCACCGACCTGGGCTGCGCGAACATCGCCGTCAGCGGCGCGACGTCCGGCGACATCGCGGGACGGCTCGGCAAGGGAACAGGAGCCCCGGATCTGTGGATCCCCGACAGCGGCGCCTGGGTGGGCAAGGCGGCACTCACCGCGGCCGGACCGGTCGAGGTCATGACGGGGTCGGTCGCGTCCTCGCCCGTCGTGCTGGCCTCCCGCGAGGAGGACGCCCCCACGTCGCCGACGTGGCTGGCGGCCCTGCAGATCAAGGACATCCAGCTGGGCAACCCCCTCGTGACCGGGGTCGCGCAGGCGCCGATCAACGCGGCACTCGCCGAGGGCCGGGCCGACCCCGTGTCCGCCGGGACGGTGCGGGCGGCGCTGGTACCGCTCGCGCAGGAGGAAAGCGCGCGCACCGCGGACGAACCCGTCGGGGAGGAGATGCTCCAGGGTGTCGTCGACAACGGTGGCGTCGCCGTCGCCACCGAACAGTCCGTGCTCGAATTCACCGACGGTGACGGCGCCCGCACGCTCGCAGCGACGGTGCCCCCGACGGGCAGCAACTTCATGAACTTCCCGCTCGTCGTCACGTCGCCGGCCCCGGACCGGCACTACAAGGCCACCCAGGTGGCACGTGCCGTCGCCGCGGTGCTCGGCGGCGAGGTGGCGCGCGCGGTGCTCGCCGAGCACGGATTCCGCGGCCCGGACGGAAGTCCACCGGCCGACGGCCGCGGCGTCGGCCGAGTCACCACGCTCGCGCTCGACGACGAGTCGCCGTTGCAGGACGCCCTGGGCGGGTGGGCGTTGATGGCACTGCCGATCCGCACACTCGTCGCGATCGACGTGTCGGGGTCGATGGAAACCCCGGCCGGCAACCGATCGCGCATGGATCTCACGGTCGACGCCGCCCTCGCAGGCAACGCGATGTTCCCGGACAGCGTGTCCGCCGGGTTGTGGGCGTTCTCGCAGGGGCTCGGCGGGGGACCGCAGGACTACCAGGAACTGGTCCCGATCCGCCGCTACGACACCGTGGTGGACGGACTCACGCAGCGTGCGCTGATGGCCCAGCAGGCGGGAAAGGTCGAGGGGCTGATCGGCGGCGGCACCGGCCTGTACGACACGACGCTCGCCGCGTTCCGGACGGTGCAGGACACGTACGACCCGCGCGCGGTGAACAGTGTGATCATCCTGACCGACGGCGCCAACGAGGACCCGGACTCGATCACGAAGGAACAGCTCCTGAGCATCCTCGAGCGTGAGATGGATCCGGCCCGGCCCGTCATCATCGTGACCATCGGCATCACCGACGATGCCGACGCGGCCACGCTCGCCGAGATCTCGCGGGTGACCGGAGGGTCGAGCTACGTTGCGAAGGATCCCGCCGACATCGCCAACGTGTTCGTCAACGCGTTGGCCGCCCGCGGCCGCAGCTAGCACCCACCGTGACGCCTGGAACCGGTGAGTGTCCGGGACCCGGGTCACACCGCCCGGGAACGCCTCCGCAACCGGGTGTTGAGCACGCCGAGTGCGGCGATGACGAGGAACAGCACGCACGTGGAGATCAGCTGGGTGCGGGCGTCGGTGTCGAAGAGCATGAGCACGACGAAACCGGCGAGCATCGCGAGCGTGAGATAGCTGAGCCAGGGGAACAACCACATCCGCACCGTCAGCTTGCCCTCGCGTTCGAGCCGTGGGCGCAACTTCAGGTGTGAGACGACGATGAAGATCCAGATGACGAGCAGCGCCGAACCGACGGCGTTCAGGAGCAGTCCCAGCAGGTCGTCCGGCAGCCACCAGTTGAGCAGCACGCTGACGAAACCGAAGAACACCGACAGCAGCACCGCATTGAGCGGCACCCCGGAATTCGAGATCCGGGCCATGAACGCGGGACCGTCGCCGCGCCGCGACAGCGAATACGCCATCCGCGACGTGCCGTAGATGTTGGCGTTGAAAGCCGACAGCAACGCCACCACGACGACGAGTTCCATGAACCCGGCGACATACGGAATGTGCGCCTGGTTGAGAACGGCCACGAACGGCCCGCTCTTGAGATCCGACGAGTCCCAGGGAAGAACGAGGACCATGATCGAGATCGAACCGAGGTAGAAGACGCTGATGCGCCAGACGACGCTGCGCACCGCCACGGCGATCGAACGCTCCGGGTCCTCGGATTCGGCGGCGGCAATGGTCACGATCTCGATGCCGCCGAACGCGAACGCCACCACCAGCAGTCCCGCAGCGACACCGGCGAAGCCCTCCGGCATGAACCCGCCATGCCCGAAGAGGTTGGTGGTGCCCACCGGTTCGGTGTCCGGGAGCAGGCCGAACACCAGCAGCACACCGATCACCAGGAACCCGATGATGACGGTGACCTTGATGGCCGCGAACCAGAACTCGAACTCGCCGAAATTACTGACCTTCGCGAGGTTGACGGCCGCGAAGAAGATCACGAACACGAGCGCCACGACCCACTGCGGCACCTCGGGCAGCCAGCCGCTCACGATGCCGGCGGCGCCCGTGATCTCGGCGCCGAGCACCATGATCAGCATGAACCAGTAAAGCCACCCCATCACGAATCCGGCCCAGTCGCCGATGCCGATCCGCGCATAGTGCGAGAAGGATCCGCTGGCGGGGATCGCCGCTCCCATCTCGCCGAGCATCCGCATCACGAAGACGACGATGATGCCGGCGAGCAGGTAGGAGACGAGGACGGCCGGACCGGCGGTCGCGATGCCGACACCGGTACCGAGGAACAGTCCGGCACCGATCGCGGAACCGAGGCCCATCATCGTCAGGTGACGGACCTTCAGGCCCCGGCCGAGAGTGCCGGTCGAATCGGTCATGGTGCCGGGTGTTCGCGAACCGCTCACAGTGTCAGTCGTTGGCGTGCAGCGCGGCGTTCAATTCCACGCCGGTGCCCTTCCACGGCACGACCTCGACCGCCCCGGACACCGAGTTGCGACGGAAGAGCAGGTTGGACTGGCCGTTGAGGTCCTTCGCCTTCACGACGGTGCCGTCCGGGCCGGTGACCTTGGTGCCCGCGGTCACGTACAGGCCGGCCTCGAGGACACAGTCGTCGCCGAGCGAAATTCCGAGACCGGCATTGGCGCCGAGCAGGCAGCGCTTGCCGACGGAGATGGTCTCCTTGCCGCCACCGGACAGGGTGCCCATGATCGAGGCGCCGCCGCCCACGTCGGATCCGTCGTCGACGACGACACCCGCGGAGATACGGCCTTCGACCATCGAACTGCCGAGCGTGCCCGCGTTGAAGTTGACGAAGCCCTCGTGCATCACGGTGGTGCCGCTGGCCAGGTGCGCGCCGAGACGGACACGGTCGGCGTCGGCAATACGGACGCCCGACGGAACGACGTAGTCGACCATGCGCGGGAACTTGTCGACACCGAACACGGTGACGACGCCGCGGATACGCAGGCGGGACCGCACCTTCTCGAAGCCCTCGACCGCGCACGGTCCGAAGTTGGTCCACACCACGTTGGACAGCAACCCGAACAGTCCGTCGAGGTTGACGCCGTGCGGGGCCACCAGGCGATGCGAGAGGAGGTGAAGGCGCAGGTAGGCGTCGTGGGCGTCGGCCGGCGGCGCGGACAGGTCGGCGATGGTGGTGCGCACCACGACCTGGTCGACCTCACGTGCCTCGTCGGGTCCGGCGAGAAGTGCCAGATCGGAGGGGATGTCGCCACCCTCGATCCGCACGGTGCCCGCGCTGTCGAAGGTTCCCAGCTCAGGCGCCGGGAACCAGGTGTCGAGGATCGTGCCGCCGACGGTCACGTTGGCGATGCCTACTGCTGATGCTCCCTGTGTGCTCACGGCAGTAGAGGTTACTGCCTCATTACTCGGGCATCCTCGAGCGGTCGTTATCCGGGCGTGATCGATTCGAAACCAAGCGGTTTCCGGGCTCATGGGGGACCATGCACGGGGGCACGTGCGAGACACCGGGAAAGGGCGTGGCAATGCGTATTTCGGAGTGGAGCCGAGTCACGGGACGCGGCCTGCGGGCCGTGGCCGCGGGCGCGCTGCTCGCCGGGGTGGTGTCGGTGGCGGCGCCGCAGACCGCGTCCGCCGCGCCGGTGTGCCCGGGTGCAGGCCAGCCACCGGTTCTCGTGGGGCGGGTGCCGGGTGCCGCGCTGGAGGGCGTCGCCGTGGACGGCGGCGGCCGGCTCTACACGACCGACCTCCTCAGCGGGCGCGTGTTCCGCCTCGACGCGCCGGGAGCGCCCGCGGTCCCCGTCGCGACGGTCCCCGGTGGCAGCGGCGCGGGCGCCCTCGCCTGGGCGTCGGACGGATCACTGCTGGTGGGGTACGGCGCGGACGCCCGCGTCCTCCTCGGCGACATCCTGCGTCCGGGCGCGATCGCGAAGCTGAACACCGCCACCGGCAGGCTGACCCCGTTCGTGTCGGGCCTGAGCGCGGCGAACGGACTCGACGTCGACGCCGCCGGGACCGCGTACGCCACCAACGACTTCGGAACGCAGGTCGGGCGGGTGTTCCCCGACGGCCGCGTCGAACCGAACTGGGCGACGCTGCCCAGCGCGAACGGTGCGGTGCTCGGTGTGGACGACCGGTACCTCTACGTGTCGCGGACATTCGTGAATCCGGGCGTGAGCCGGATCCCGATCGCGAACCCGGGCGCCCCCGAAAGCATCCTCGACCTGTCCGGCCTCGACACGTTCGCGGCACCGGACGGCCTGACCCTCGATTCGCGGGGCCGCCCGGTGGTCCCGGCCAACGTGCGCGGCGAGATCTGGCGCGTCGACGCGCCGGGGCAGTACTGCGTGCTGGCGTCGGGACTGCCGACGTCGAGCATGGTCGTGTACGGGCAGGGGTCCGGCGGCTTCTCCGCGGGACGGTTGTTCCGCATCGGTTTCGACGGTGCGATCTACGAGATCCCGGGTGGCGTCGACGGGTAGCAACGCCGCAGCGGGAAGACGGGTCGGCTTAGGGTGGACGGGTGAGCACACTCGACCTCCACGCCGATCCCATCGACCTCACCGCCGCGCTGGTGGACATCCCGAGCGTCTCGCACGACGAGTCGGCGATCGCCGCCGCCGTCGAGTCGGCGCTGCGGGAGCAGACCACCGGTTTCGAGATCATCCGCAACGGCAACGCGGTGCTCGCCCGCACCGATCGGGGACTCCCGAGCCGGGTGATGCTCGCCGGGCATCTCGACACCGTGCCGATCGCGGACAACGTGCCGTCCCGGCGTGAGGGCGACCTGCTGCACGGGTGCGGAACGGTCGACATGAAGTCGGGCGACGCGGTGTTCCTGCATCTCGCCGCCACCGTGGAGAACCTCGCGCACGACCTGACGCTGGTGTTCTACGACTGCGAGGAGATCGCGGCCGTCCACAACGGGCTCGGACGGATCGAACGTGAGATCCCCGAGTGGTTGCGCGCGGACGTCGCCATCCTGGGCGAGCCGACGGGTGGGCTCATCGAGGCGGGCTGCCAGGGCACGCTGCGGGTGACGCTGACCACCCGCGGCACCCGCGCGCACTCCGCGAGATCGTGGCTCGGCGACAACGCGATCCACCGGTTCGCCCCGGTCCTCCAGCGGCTGTCCGACTACACCGCGCGGTCGGTGGACATCGACGGCTGCGTGTACCGGGAGGGCCTGTCCGCCGTGCGGATCGCCGGCGGTGTCGCGGGCAACGTGGTCCCGGACGCCGCGGAGATGGACGTGAACTTCCGCTTCGCGCCCGACCGCAGCGCCGAGCAGGCCATCGACCACGTTCGGGAGGTCTTCGACGGCCTCGAGCTGGGTTTCGAGGTCACGGACCTGTCGCCGGGTGCCCTGCCGGGGTTGAGCGATCCGGCGGCTGCGGCCCTGATCGCGGCAGCAGGTGGCGAGTTCCGCGCCAAGTACGGGTGGACCGACGTGTCCCGGTTCTCCGCGCTCGGCATCCCCGCCGTCAACTACGGTCCCGGCGATCCGAACCTCGCCCACAAGCGGGACGAGCACGTCCCCGTCCAGCAGATCACCGACGTGACGACCGTGCTCCGCGCCTATCTGAGCACTCCGTGACTGCCCGCTGCCCCGAGCGGGCCACCCGCTAGCCTGGGGCGCATGGCACCCGAGAAGAACACTCACGGACGGAAGTCCTCGTCCGTGAAGCACCGGGGTCCGGTGCAGTTGAGGCGCGCCCGTAAGGACGATACGACCACACTCGACGAGCGGTTGCTCGACGAGAGGGGCTCGACCGACTGGGTGCACACCGACCCCTGGCGGGTCCTGCGGATCCAGAGCGAGTTCATCGAGGGTTTCGGTGCCCTGGCCGAGGTGCCGCGGGCGGTCACCGTCTTCGGTTCCGCTCGCACACCGGACGGCCACCCGGAATACGAGGCGGGGCGGGCGCTGGGTGCGAGCCTGGCCGAGGCCGGCTACGCCGTCATGACCGGCGGCGGCCCGGGTGTCATGGAGGCGGCCAACCGCGGCGCCAGCGAATCGGGTGGATACTCCATCGGCCTCGGTATCGAGCTGCCGTTCGAGGAGGGCCTCAACGAATGGGTCGACCTGGGTATCAACTTCCGCTACTTCTTCGCGCGCAAGACGATGTTCGTGAAGTACTCGCAGGCGTTCATCTGCCTGCCCGGCGGGTTCGGGACGCTCGACGAACTGTTCGAGGCGCTGACTCTGGTGCAGACGCGCAAGGTCACGAGGTTCCCGATCGTCCTCTTCGGCTCCGAGTACTGGTCCGGGCTCGTGGAGTGGTTACGGGGAACTCTCCAGCACGGCGGCAAGATCTCGGAAGGTGACGTCAACCTCCTGCACGTCACGGACAGTGTCGAGGAAGCGGTGCAGATCGTCGTACGATCGCAGCAGGGTGTCGACGAGGCTGCCCTGCTCGGAACGGAGGACCAGTGGTGAGGTCGGAAACCGTTCCGTCGCAGCCGTTCTCGGTATGCGTGTACTGCGCCTCGGGTCCCGTGGGCGACCACTTCCTGGAACTCGCTGCCCAGGTGGGCACCGAAATCGGAAAGCGCGGTTGGCAACTCGTGTCCGGCGGTGGCAACGTCTCGATGATGGGGGCGGTGGCCGAGGCTGCCCGCGCCGCCGGGGCGATCACCGTCGGGGTCATCCCGAAAGCCCTGGTGCACAGGGAAGTCGCCGACGTCGACGCGGACGAGCTCGTCGTCACCGACACCATGCGCCAGCGCAAGCAGGTCATGGAGGACCGGGCCGACGCCTTCGTCACGCTGCCCGGCGGTATCGGCACGCTCGAGGAGCTGTTCGAAACCTGGACTGCGGGTTATCTCGGCATGCACGAGAAGCCGGTCGTCCTGCTCGATCCGCACGGCCACTACACGGGCCTGCTGGACTGGATCGACGGTCTGCGCGGCGGCGGCTTCGTGGCGCAGCGCGCCCTCGACAGGCTGCTCGTCCGGACCGACGTCGGGGAGGCGCTGGACGCCTGCCTCTCCTGAGGGGGCGCCCGATCGCCGTCGTGGCGCACGTTGTTACCGTGCAGTAAGGTGACCTGGTTCATACTGCTGGCTCGAGGGGATGTCATGCGTTCTGAAGCACGTTCGACAATCGGTGTGGTCGATCTGGCCAGGCGGTTGCCTGCCCTGATCCCGGAGCTGCCGACCATGGCGAAGGGAGTCCTCGGCCTCATCCGGACCCCCGACGCGAAGGAGTCGATCGGCCTGGTCTTCCAGCGCGCCGCCGCCGCGCACCCGCGCCGCACGTTCCTGCGGTTCGAGGGCGACTCCCTGAGTTACCGGAACGCCAACATCCGCGTGAACCGCTACGCCCACGTGCTCACCGACCTCGGCGTGTCGCGCGGGGACGTCGTCGGGATCCTCGGCAAGAACGCCCCCGAGACACTGCTAATCGCACTCGCCGCCGTCAAGCTCGGCGCCACCGCCGGGATGCTGAACCACAATCAGCGCGGAGACGTGCTCGCGCACAGCATCTCGCTGCTCGACAGTCGCGTCCTCGTGGTGTCCGAGGCGTGCGGCGAGGCCGTGGACTCGCTCGGCGAACCGCCCGCCGTTGCCTCCGTGGTGTATTTCGACGACCTCGACCGGCTCGCCGAGAAGGCCGGCGACGGCAACCCCGAGGTGTGCGAACAGATCCAGGCCCGGGAGAAGGCCTTCTACATCTTCACTTCCGGCACCACCGGACTGCCGAAGGCCAGCCTGATGAGTCACTTCCGCTGGCTCAAGAGCATGTCCGGACTCGGCAACATGGGAGTCCGGCTGCGCGGCAGCGACGTCCTCTACTGCTGCCTGCCGCTCTACCACAACAACGCGCTGACAGTGTCGCTGTCGTCGGTGCTGGGGTCGGGGGCGACGCTCGCGCTGGGCAAGCAGTTCTCGGCGTCCAAGTTCTGGGACGACGTCGCGCTGAACCGGGCCACCGCGTTCACCTACATCGGTGAACTGTGCCGGTATCTGCTGAACCAGCCCGAGAAGCCGGGCGACCGCGACAACGCCATCCGGCTGATGGTCGGCAACGGGCTCCGTCCGGAGATCTGGTCCGAGTTCACCACCCGGTTCGGCATTTCCCGGGTCGCCGAGTTCTATGGCGCCAGCGAATGCAACATCGCGTTCGTCAACGCCCTCAACGTCGACCGGACCGCAGGCGTCTGCCCGCTCCCGCACGCCGTGGTCGAGTACGACGAGGACAGCGGATCCCCCCGACGGCACTCCGACGGCACACTGCGCAAGGTCCGCACCGGCGAGGTCGGTCTGCTGCTGTCGAAGGTGACGGACCGGGCGCCGTTCGACGGCTACACCGACGAGGACGCCACGAACAAGAAACTCGTCCGCGACGCCTTCGACGACGGCGACTGCTGGTTCGACACCGGAGACTTGGTGCGCCGCCAGGGCTGGTCGCACGTCGCGTTCGTCGACCGGCTCGGCGACACGTTCCGCTGGAAGGGCGAGAACGTCGCGACCACCGAGGTCGAGGGCGCGCTTCTCGCGCATCCCGCGGTCGAGCACGCCGTCGTGTACGGCGTCGAGATCCCCGGCACCGACGGTCGCGCCGGAATGGCCGCGGTGACGCTGCACGAGAACCAGGACTTCGACGGCTCCGACGTGGCGGAGTTGCTGTTCCAGCGGCTGCCGTCGTACGCGGTGCCGCTGTTCGTCCGCGTCGTCGACTCGCTGGAGCAGACGTCGACGTTCAAGAGTCGCAAGGTGGAACTCCGCAAGGAGGGCTACGACGTCGAGGACACCGACACGCTGCACGTGCTGTCCGGCCGCAGCGACGGCTACCAGCGTGCATACGACGGGTACGTCGAGGAAGTGGCGAAGGGTGCGCTGCCGCGCCCGTGAGTACTTGTTAACCGCCCGCCGTTAACAAGTACTCACGGGTGGTTTCGATTTCGCTGCGTGCCAATATTGGTGGCATGGCCGAGACAGACGCACCGCCCGCGCCCGACCGTCCGTCACCCACGCTGTGCGGGCGGCCCGTGGCGGTCGACCGTGCGCTGGTGATGGCCATCGTCAACCGGACACCCGATTCGTTCTACGACCGCGGGGCCACGTTCACCGACTCCGCGGCGATGTCGGCGGTCGAACGTGCCGTGGACGAGGGCGCCGACCTCGTCGACATCGGCGGCGTGAAGGCCGGTCCCGGCGACGTGGTCGACTCGGCGGAGGAGACCCGGCGGGTGGTGCCGTTCGTCGCCGCGATCCGCGGACGCTATCCGGAATTGCTCATCAGCGTCGACACCTGGCGCAGCGACGTGGCGCGGCTGGCGGTCGCCGAGGGTGCCGACCTGATCAACGACACGTGGGCCGGCGCCGATCCGGCGCTGGTCGAGGTGGCCGCGGAGACGGGTGCCGGCATCGTCTGTTCGCACACCGGGGGAGCGGTGCCACGGACGCGGCCGTTCCGCGTCCGCTACTCCGACGTCGTCGCGGACGTCCTCGGGGAAGTGGTGTCGGCCGCCGAGAATGCGGCCCGGCTGGGCGTGCCCGCCGACTCGATCCTCATCGATCCCACCCACGATTTCGGGAAAAACACCTATCACGGGCTCGAGTTGTTGCGGCGAGTGGAAGATCTTGTAAATACGGGGTGGCCCGTGCTCATGGCGCTGAGCAACAAGGACTTCGTCGGGGAGACTCTAGGGGTAGATCTCGTCGAGCGGTTGGAGGGAACATTGGCAGCGACAGCGATGGCCGCCGCAGGAGGCGCCCGAGTCTTCCGTGTCCACGAAGTTGCCCCCACGCGTCGAGTGGTGGACATGGTGGCCGCGATTCAGGGCCGACGCGCCCCGGCCCGCACCGTGCGGGGGCTGGCATGAGTACCGTGGGGGCTCGGGCGGCCCGCACGATGGTGGCGGAGGAGCGAACCCCTCGCAGCTGGGCCGAGGCGAACAGCTGGGATCAGCCGTCGTGGAGCATCGCCGAACTCGAACGGGCCAAGGCGGGGCGCACCGTGTCGGTGGTCCTGCCCGCGCTCAACGAGGAGGAGACCGTCGCCGCGGTGGTGGACACGATCCATCCGCTGCTGGGCGGTCTGGTGGACGAGTTGATCGTGCTCGATTCCGGATCGACGGACCTGACGGCGGAACGCGCACGCGCCGCAGGCGCCACCGTGATCAGCCGGGAGGAGGCGGTGCCCGCCTTCCCGCCCGTCGCCGGCAAGGGGGAGGTGTTGTGGCGCTCCGTCGCCGCGAGCACCGGCGATCTCATCGCCTTCGTCGACTCGGATCTCATCAACCCGGATCCGGCATTCGTCCCGAAACTGCTCGGACCGTTGCTGACGGCCGACGGCATCCATCTCGTGAAGGGCTACTACCGGCGTCCGCTCCGGCTCAGCGGGACGGAAGACGCCAACGGCGGCGGCCGGGTGACCGAACTCGTGGCCCGCCCGATGCTGGCGTCGCTCCGGCCGGAGCTGACGTGCGTGCTGCAGCCGCTGGGCGGAGAGTACGCGGGCACCCGGGAGTTGCTGTCGGCGGTTCCGTTCGCCCCCGGCTACGGCGTCGAGATCGGGCTGCTGCTCGACACGTACGACCGTCTCGGTCTCGGTGCGATCGGCCAGGTCAATCTGGGGGTGCGCAAGCACCGGAACCGTCCGCTGTCCGAACTCGGGGTGATGAGCAGGCAGATCATCGGCACCATGATGCGGCGCTGCGGGGTGCCCGATTCGGGGGCGGGCCTGACCCAGTTCCTGGTGGACGGCGACTCCTTCGTGCCGACGACGACGGACGTCGCGTTGGCCGATCGTCCGCCGATGAACACGGTGCGCCCCTGACCGGGCGCCCCTGACGCGGGAGGCTGTCGGACGTCCGTGACAGGATCGGGGCATGGTGACAGCCCTGCTCTATCTGCTCGTCATGGCGTTCGTCGGCGCGATGCTGTTCCTCGCCGCCAGTGCGGTGTTCGGCCGTTCGGAGGAACTCGCGCCGCTGCCGCCCGGCACCACACTCACGGCCCTGCCCACCGAGGGCGTGACGGGCGCCGACGTGGAGGCGCTGCGATTCCAGCAGACCCTGCGGGGGTACAAGGCGAGCGAGGTCGACTGGGCGCTGGCCCGGCTGGGTCGCGAAATCGATTCGCTGCGTGAGCAGTTGGCGGCGGTCGACGCCGCGTCCGAAGATCCGGGTGACGCCCGGTGAGCGCCGAGGACAGGGTGCGGTGCGCGTGGGCGGTCGACTCGGACGGGTCCAGCCTGTACCGCGACTACCACGACCTCGAGTGGGGCCGCCCGCTGCACGGCCGCGACGAATTGTACGAACGGCTGTGCCTCGAAGCGTTCCAGTCCGGGCTGTCGTGGATCACGATTCTCCGCAAGCGTGACGCCTTCCGGGCGGCGTTCGCCGGCTTCGATCCGGAGGCGGTCGCGCGGTACACGGAACATGACGTGGAGCGCCTGCTCGGGGACGCGTCGATCGTCCGGAACCGCGCCAAGATCGAGGCGTCGGTGAGCAACGCGCGGGCCCTGCTGGAGTTGTCGGACACCGACCTGGACACGCTGCTGTGGTCGTTCGCCCCGCCGCCGCGCCCGAGCCGCCTCGCCACCCTCGGCGACGTCCCGGCCGTCACACCCGAGTCCACCGCGATGGCGAAGGAATTGAAGCGGCGAGGGTTCAAGTTTGTGGGCCCTACCACCGCTTATGCACTCATGCAGGCCACCGGGATGGTGGACGACCACGTCGTCGGCTGCTGGGTCCCGATCACTGCCTGAAGTACCGGGAACCTGCGTATTCGTGACTCAGGTTCCCGGTACTCGTGTCCATAGGGAAGAATGGATGTCACAAGCCTCGCCGAGTGTTGGCGGGGTGCCAAAATTTGTCGAGGCGCAAGCAGGCAGCGCAGATCTGGAGGGAGCAGAGGATGGCGGCCATGAAGCCCCGGACCGGGGACGGTCCCCTCGAAGCAACCAAAGAGGGACGAGGAATCGTCATGCGGGTTCCGCTCGAGGGTGGTGGACGTCTGGTTGTCGAGCTCACCCCGGAGGAAGCTGCCGCACTCGGTGAAGAGCTCAAGGGCGTCACCAGTTAGTCGAGTGCGGAGAGAACCTCACAGGGCAGGCCCCGTCGCCGTTCTCGGTGCGGGGCCTGTTCCGTGTCCGGAACAGGGAGGCGAACGTTCGTGCTGTCCGATGTGACCGACCTGCTGGCCTGCCCGCAGTGCCGGTCGCCCGTGGAACTCGACGAAGGCGCGATCCTGTGCGACGCAGGGCACACCTTCGACGTGGCGCGTCAGGGCTACGTCACCCTGATGACCGGGGCAGGCGGCAAGTTCGACGGCGACAGCCCCGAAATGATCGCCGCACGTGCGGACTTCCTCGGTGGCGGCAGCTTCGACCGGCTGATGGATGCCGTGGCGGACGCGGTGGTGGCGGGCACCGGGGCCGGCGACGATCCCCGGATCCTCGAGATCGGCGCGGGCACAGGCCACTACCTGGCGCGCGTCCTCGACGCCGCCCCGACCGGCCGGGGAATCGGGCTGGACGTGTCCAAGTACGCGGCCCGTCGCATCGCCAGGGCCCACCCGCGTGCCGGGGCGGTGGTTGCCGACGTGTGGCAACACCTTCCGGTGCGCGACCACGTCCTCAGCCACGTCCTGTGCGTGTTCGCGCCCCGCAACGCCGACGAGGCGCACCGGGTGCTGGCCGAGCACGGCTCCCTCGTGGTCCTCACGCCCACGGAGCGGCACCTGGGGGAACTCGTGGACCTGCTCGGCATGGTCCGGGTCGACGACCGTAAGGTCGAGCGGCTCGGGGCCGCCGTGTCCGGGCGGTTCGAGCGCACCGGCCATGTGGCGGTGGAATACCCGATGTCGTTGTCGCATCTCGACGTGACCCGCCTGGTGGGGATGGGGCCGTCGGCGCGGCACCTGACACCCGAGCGGCTCGCATCCTCGATCGCGGCGCTGCCGCAGGACTATCCGGTGACGGCGTCGGTGACGGTGTCCACCTACACCCGGCTCTGAGCTCCGTCAGCGGCGCGCCAGCGCGTCCTGGTAGACGTCGAGGGTCTGCTGCGCGATGGCCGCCCAGGAGAACTCGGCGATCGCCCGCGCCCGCCCGGCCTTGCCCATGGCCTCGGCGGTGCCGACATCGGAGGCGATCGCGTTGACCGACTCGGCCAGCGCCTGCTCGAACGCTTCCGGCTCGTACGAGTTGTAGTGCACCAGACGGCCGGTGACCCCGTCCTCCACCACCTCCGGGATGCCGCCGACGTCGGACGCCACGACCGCGGTCTCGCAGGCCATGGCCTCGAGGTTCACGATCCCCAGCGGCTCGTACACGGACGGGCACACGAAGACGGTTGCGGCCGAGAGGATTTCCCGCACCTGTTCGGTGGGGAGCATCTCGCGCACCCAGAACACGTTGCCGCGGTGCGCCGCGAGGGCGGCGACGGCCTGCTCGGTCTCGGCGGCGATCTCCGGGGTGTCGGGGGCGCCCGCGCACAGCACCAACTGGATCTCGGGCGCGAAGTGGTGTGCCGCGGCGATCAGATGACCGACGCCCTTCTGCCGCGTGATGCGGCCGACGAACGCCACCATCGGCTGGTCCGGGTCGACGCCGATCTTCGCCAGCGCGGACTGCCCCGGGCCTGCCGGTCCCGCGTGCCAGACGGACGTGTCGATCCCGTTGCGCACCACGTGGACCCGGTGCGGGTCGACGAACGGGTACGCGTCGAGGACGTCGAGTCGCATGCCGGCGCTCACGGCGATCACCGCGTCCGCGTGCTCCACCGCGTTGCGCTCGGACCACGACGAGATGCGGTAGCCGCCGCCCAGCTGCTCCGCCTTCCAGGGCCTGCGCGGCTCGAGGGAGTGGGCGGTGAGGATGTGCGGCACGTCGTACAGCGCGGATGCCAGATGGCCGGCGAGGCCGGTGTACCAGGTGTGCGAGTGCACGACGTCGGCGCCCGTCGCGGCGTCCGCCATGCGCAGTTCGGCGGACAGCGTCGCGAGCGCCGGATTGGCCCCGGCCAGCGCGGGATCGGGGGTGTGCACGACCGCCCCGACGCGCGGAGCACCCATACAATGCACGTCCACCTCGCACAGCTGCTTCAACTGAGCAACCAGTTCGGTGACGTGTACACCCGCACCGCCATAGATCTCCGGTGGGTATTCCTTCGTCATCATCGCCACCCGCACCGGCCTAACGTAACCGCCCGGGCCGCTTCGGGCCACCGGTCTCGGACACATTCGGGTATCGGAGAAATTGTGAGTCGGCGCTTCGCTGGCGGGGGGAGTGGCCGCCCGATAGGTTGACAGGGTGAGGAGCCAGCCACATGTGCTTGGAATCGTGCTCGCCGGCGGCGAGGGCAAACGTCTCTATCCGCTCACCGCGGATCGGGCGAAGCCCGCTGTGCCTTTCGGAGGCGCCTATCGGTTGATCGATTTCGTGCTCAGCAATTTGGTCAATGCGGGATACCTCCGCCTGTGTGTTCTGACGCAGTACAAGTCGCACTCGTTGGACCGCCACATCTCTCAGACGTGGCGACTGTCCGGGTTCGCGGGTGAATACATCACTCCCGTTCCCGCGCAGCAACGTCTGGGCCCGCGCTGGTACACCGGCAGTGCGGACGCGATCCTGCAGTCGCTGAACCTCGTCTACGATGAGGACCCCGAGTACATCGTCGTGTTCGGTGCCGACCACGTGTACCGCATGGACCCCGAGCAGATGGTGCAGCACCACATCGAGTCGGGCGCCGGAG
The DNA here is from genome assembly GCF_042802055.1 of Rhodococcus sp. NPDC057529. Taxonomy (NCBI): domain Bacteria; kingdom Bacillati; phylum Actinomycetota; class Actinomycetes; order Mycobacteriales; family Nocardiaceae; genus Rhodococcus; species Rhodococcus sp. NPDC057529. Next base: position 34,296 of record NZ_JBHVEY010000035.1, on the reverse strand, counting down.
TGACGGTGGCCGGGATCCGGGTGCCGCGCAGCGAGGCGTTCGCGTTCGGCTGCATCGACAGCGACGAGTCGGGCCGCATCGTGCAGTTCCTCGAAAAGCCGGCGCATCCGCCGGGAACCCCGGACGACCCCAACATGACGTTCGCGTCGATGGGTAACTACGTGTTCACCACCAAGGTGCTCGTCGACGCCATCCGGGCCGACTCCGAGAACTCCGATTCCGACCACGACATGGGCGGCGACATCATCCCCGCGCTCGTCGAGGCGGGCGAGGCGTCCGTGTACGACTTCAAGGACAACGTCGTCCCCGGTGCCACCGACCGTGACCGGGGCTACTGGCGGGACGTGGGAACGCTCGACGCGTTCTACGACGCCCACATGGACCTCGTGTCGGTCCACCCCATCTTCAACCTCTACAACCGGCGCTGGCCGATCCGCGGCGAGACGGAGAACCTGGCGCCCGCCAAGTTCGTGCAGGGCGGCCTCGCGCAGGAGTCCGTGGTCGGGGCCGGCTGCATCCTGTCGGCGGCCACGGTGCGAAACTCGGTGCTCAGCTCCAACGTGATGGTCGACAGCGGCGCGACCGTGGAGGGCAGCGTCCTCATGCCGGGTGTGCGCATCGGCAAGGGTGCCGTCGTGCGCCGCGCGATCCTCGACAAGAACGTCGTCGTCGGCGATGGGGAGATCATCGGCGTCGACCTCGAGCGCGACAAGCAGCGCTTCGCCGTCAGCAACGGCGGAGTCGTCGCCATCGGCAAGGGCGTCTGGATCTGACGGACGCGGCCCCTCAGAGCTTGGACGCGCAGAGCAGGCCGTCGCCGATCGGCAGCAACACCCGGATCAGCTTGTCGTCCTCGGCGAGCGCCTTCGCGGCCTCGCGGACGGCGACGGTCGCGGCGTCCCGCTGGCTCGGGTCGACGACCCGGCCCCCGTGCAGGGCGTTGTGCAGGACGATCGCCCCGCCCGGGCGCAGCAGCCGAACCCCTTCGCGGACGTAGTGCGGGTGGTCGACCGGTGCACTGTCGACGAACACCAGGTCGTACGCGCCGTCGGCGAGTCGCGGCAGGACGTCGAGCGCCCGGCCGTTGATCAGCCTCGTCCGGGCGGGTGCGATGTCGTTGGTCCGGAACGACAGCTTGGCGGCTCGCTGGTGCTCGGGTTCACTGTCGATGGTGGTGAGGACGCCGTCCTCGCGCATGCCCCGGAGCAGCCACAGGCTGCTCACACCCGCGCCGGTGCCGACCTCGACGACCGTCTTGGCGTCCAGCATGCGGGCAAACAGGGCGAGAGCAGCACCGACCGCGGGAGGTACCGGTTCGGCACCGAGGTCGTCCGCCCGCTCCCTGGCCGCACCGAGGGCCTCGTCTTCACGGACAGCCCCTTCTGCGTGGGTGAGTATCCGTTCGGCGTTTGTCTGCACGCACATGAGGCTATCGGGGTCTCGTCATCGCCGCTGCGAGGCGCGCTCGACAACAATGCCGTGACCCGGCCGGTCGCGATTCTCAGGAATACCTCAGCTTGCTCACACCACACACATATCGGGGTGGGAAAGAGTAAGCCCAACGCCAGATCCGAAGACCGCCCGGCGGGGAGATCACGACGACGGAGGAAAAGTCCGAGAGCCGGGAACAAATCCCGGCTCCCGGGAGTTGACGCCTATAACACGTTCAGTGATCTGCGGTCCTGAGTAGGAGGATCCACTTAACTCGATGAGCAACCACACGATGGCTCCAGACGAGAGAAACACCGACGAGCAGCTGTCGGAGGCCGAGCTGACGGGCACGGCTGTGTTCGACGCCACAGGCGAGAAGTCCGCCATGCCGTCGTGGGACGAACTCGTCCGCGAGCACGGCGACCGAGTCTACCGGCTGGCCTACCGGCTGTCGGGTGACGCGCAGGACGCCGAGGACCTCACCCAGGACACGTTCATCCGGGTGTTCCGATCCCTGTCCGACTACCAGCCCGGCACGTTCGAGGGCTGGTTGCACCGCATCACCACCAACCTCTTCCTCGACATGGTCCGCCGCCGGAACCGCATCCGCATGGAAGCGCTCCCCGAGGACTACGATCGGGTCCCGGCCGACGGGCCGAACCCCGAGGAGATCTACCACGACGCCCGCCTGGACGCAGATCTGCAGGCAGCGCTCGATTCGCTGGCCCCGGAGTTCCGCGCCGCGGTCGTGCTGTGTGACATCGAAGGACTGTCCTACGAGGAGATCGGTGCCACACTGGGTGTGAAGCTCGGGACCGTGCGCAGCCGCATCCACCGCGGCAGGCAGGCTCTGCGCGAGCATCTGGCTGTGAACGGAAAGGTTGACTCCGATCAGATCGGCGTCGGGTAGTTACCAGGAGGGACGAATGACGCAGGGGCGTGTACCTCGCCAGTTTGGCTCCACCGAACATCTGGCGAGTGAGGCGATCGCCGCCTTCGTCGACGGTGAACTCCGCATGTCCGCTTATCTGCGCGCCGCCCACCACCTGTCGATCTGCGCCGAGTGCGCGTTCGAGGTGGACTCCCAGCAGCAGGCACGTCGTGCCCTGCGCCGCAGCGGCGACGTCGCGATGCCCTCGGGCCTGTTGGGACTGCTGAGCCAGATCCCCAGCTGCAACCAGGGCGATCCCGCCGACAAGTCCCCGTTCGACTCCCGCACCCCGGACTCGCCGGTCGGGAGCGAGTACTCGATCACCAGCCGGATCTGGTCCCGGCGCTGGCGCCGTTGAGCGCAGCCGCACCGACGACGGCGGTGTCCGTGTCCGGCGGGGCATCGGTGATACTGGGGCGCGTGACTGACGCACACGAGGGGGACACGACAGCGTGACGGCGGATTACAAGACTCCGGGTTCCGATGCGACGGCTCCCGACGGTCCCGTGGCGGACGAGTCGGGCACGCTGCGTCCGGCGGACGCCCCCCGGCTCGATCCGAGACCCGTCTACCGGCCGCAGATCGATGCGGCGTCCAGCCGCGCGTTCGGCCGACCGGGTGGTGTCACCGGTTCCTTCGCTCCGTCGGACGCCCGGCGTGCGAGCGAACCTTCCATGAAGGTCGGTGCACCCGACCCTGTGCTGGCGGAGGCGTTCGGCCGACCGGACGGCGAGGTCGACACCATCCAGCGCGATCCCCACCGCACGCCCTCCGTCCCGGCAGGCGAGGCGCCGCCGGCGGACCCGTGGCGCGACCCCGCGGCGGGTGTCGAACTCGGCTCTCCGGCGCTGCACGCCACGGAACACTCGCAGCCGCCGGCTCCCGCGCTCAGCGCCCGGGAGGTTCTGTTCGGCGGGAAGGTGGCGCCGAAGGCGCTGGCCGCGCTGGGCGGAATCGCACTCGCGATCGGTCTGGTCGGTGGCCTGCTCGCGGCGGTGATCACCGCCGATCGCAGTTCGCTGACCAGCGACAGCGTCACTCTCGTGCAGGGCGGCGACGAGGACCTCGGGCAGTCGCCCGTCGCGCAGGTCGCGGACGCCGTCCTGCCCTCCGTCGTGTCCATCCAGGTGGCGGTCGGCGACCAGGGCAGTACCGGTTCGGGTGTCGTCATCGACGGCGCCGGGTACATCGTCACCAACAATCACGTCATCTCCGCCGCCGCCACCGCCCCAGACGGCGGCAAGATCCAGGTGATCTTCTCCGACGGAACGAAGGCGGACGCCCAGATCGTCGGTCGCGACATCAAGACCGACCTGGCCGTGCTCAAGGTCTCCGCCGACAATTTGACGGTCGCCGAACTCGGCAGGTCCGGGGACGTGCAGGTCGGGGAGGACGTCGTCGCCGTCGGTTCGCCCCTCGGACTCAGCAAGACCGTCACCCGCGGCATCGTCAGTGCCCTGCACCGCCCGATGCGACTGTCCGGCGAGGGCTCCGACACGAACGCCGTCATCGACGCCGTCCAGACGGACGCCGCCATCAACCACGGCAACTCGGGCGGTGCGCTCGTCGACGACACGGGCCGGGTGATCGGCATCAACACCGCCATGCTCAGCGAATCCGGTGGCTCGGTGGGTCTCGGCTTCGCGATTCCCATCGACGACGTCACCACGGTCGCCCAGACCCTCATCCGGGACGGGCAGATGCATCACCCGGACATCGGCGTCAACGCCCGCACCGTCGTCAACGACAACACCAGCGGCGCCCAGGTGGCCAACGTCCGCTCGGACAGCCCGGCCGCGCGGGCGGGGATCGTCGAGAACGATGTCATCGTCAAGGTCGGCGACCGCACGGTCACCAGTGCCGACGAGTTGGTCGTCGCTGTCAACCTGCAGAAGATCGGTGAGCCCGTCCGGGTTCAGCTGATCCGCGAGGGCCGGCTCGTCGATGTCGACGTGACCCCGGCCTCCGATTGACTCGAGAGGTTGCTGTGAAATCGCTCCGCCACCTGGGCATGCACCCGCACCGCACAGTAGGCTGACCACGTGTTCGGCAACATTGGTTGGGGCGAGTTCATGGTCCTCCTCGTCGCAGCTCTGGTCATCCTGGGACCCGAGCGGCTTCCGGGTGCGATCAGCTGGGTTACGAAGTCACTGAGGCAGGTCCGCGAGTATGCGAGCGGCGCCAGCCAGCAACTCAAGGACGAACTCGGTCCGGAGTTCGAGGATCTCCGCAAACCGCTGGCGGATCTCAATCAGCTCCGCGGAATGACCCCGCGTGCCGTCATCACCAAACACCTTCTCGACGGTGACGATTCGATTCTCACCGGCAACTTCGACAAGCCGAGTTCGGTGTCGTTCGACAAGTCGAACCCGGGAACGAAGGCCGTCAGCGCCGATCCGTCGACGCCCACTGCTCCGCAGAACAAGCCGCTCGCGGCGGGCGAGCGCCCCCCGATCGACCTCGACGCCACGTAGGCCCTTCGGGCTCGTGCGCCGTTGTGGTTGCGGGAACAACCAGAAAGGCGCACGAGCGCGGAGCGCCTAGAGGTGCCGGGTGGTGTCGATTCCCAGCGACATTCCGGCGAGCCCGCGCTTGCGGACGGCCAGCTTGTCGGCGATGTCGCGGAGCGCCGTCGCGGCCGGCGAATCCGGCTGGCCGAGGACGATGGGAACGCCGCCGTCGCCGCCCTCCCGGACAGCCTGCTCGAGCGGTATCTGGCCCAGCAGCGGCACCTTCGCACCCACGGCCTTCGTGAGGCGGTCGGCGACGGCCTGACCGCCACCGGAACCGAAGATGTCCATTCGGCTGCCGTCGGGCATGTCCATCCACGACATGTTCTCGACGACGCCGACGATGCGCTGACGGGTCTGCAGGGCAATGGCGCCGGCGCGCTCGGCCACCTCGGCGGCGGCCTGCTGCGGGGTGGTGACGACCAGGATCTCCGCGCCGGGGATCAGTTGCGCGACGGAGATGGCGACGTCGCCGGTTCCCGGCGGCAGATCGAGCAGCAGGACGTCGAGATCGCCCCAGAAGACGTCGGCGAGGAATTGCTGCAGGGCGCGGTGCAGCATCGGCCCGCGCCACACGACCGGGGTGTTGCCCTGGGTGAACTGGGCGATGGAGATCATCTTCACGTCGTGCGCGACGGGCGGCATGATCATGCGTTCGACCTGCGTGGGCTTGGCGTCGGTGCCGAGCATGCGGGGCACGGAATGGCCGTAGATGTCGGCGTCGAGCACACCCACCGACAGTCCGCGGGCGGCCAGCGCGGCGGCCAGGTTGACCGTGACGCTGGACTTGCCGACGCCACCCTTGCCCGACGCCACCGCGTAGACGCGGGTGAGCGAACCGGGCTGGGCGAACGGGATGACCGGCTCGGCGGAGTCTCCGCGCAGCGACTTGCGGAGTTCGGTGCGCTGCTCGTCGCTCATCACGTCGAGTTCGACGCGGATCGCACCGACGCCGGGGACGTCCGCCACGGCCTTGGTGACACGGTCGCTGATCTCGGTCCGCATCGGACAGCCCGCGGTGGTCAGGTAGATCGCGATGTCGACGCTGTCGTCGGCCGCGATGTCGATGCTCTTGACCATCCCGAGTTCGGTGATCGGTTTCCGGATCTCGGGATCCTGGACGCGCGCCAAGGCGCTACGTACAGCGGACTCGCTCAGGACTGGCATGACTCAATGGTAAGGATGCGCGCTCAGTGGATGCGCGGCAGGTCCGCGGCCGCCGGGATGATTCCGCTGGAGTAGCCGGCGGACCATGCGAGCACGTTCGCCACGTAGGCGGCGGAGTTGTTGTACCGGTGCACGGCCTTGGCCGCCTGGATCGGATCCTTGACGTTCAATCCGCCGTCGCACAGATACTTTCCGGTGGTGAGCGCGGAGTCGAAGACGTTCTGCGGGTCGGCGACGCCGTCGCCGTTGCCGTCGCCCGCGTAGCGGTTCCAGGTCTCGGGCAGGAACTGGGTGGGGCCGACCGCGCGGTCGTAGTTGGCGTCGCCGTCCAGCTTGCCGCCGTCGGTGTCGCGGATGACGGCGTTGCCGCCGAGGCTGCCGTCGAGGACCGGGCCGAGGACGGGCTTGAGCATGTTGCCCTTGTCGTCGGTCTTGCCGTCGTAGGCGTGGGTGGACTCGACTCGGCCGATTCCGGCGATGAGCGTCCAGTACATGCCGCAACCCGGCTGCTCGACCGCGAGGATGCGTTCGGCGTTCTGGTAGGCCGCGACGTTGACGGCGGGGATGCCGAGTGCGCCCTGCGCGATGCTCGCCGGGAGCGGCGGCGTCGCCTGGACGGGTGCGAGTGCCGGCGGCGCGGGCGATGCCTCGACCGCGGGTGCGGACTCGGCGGCGGTCTCCGCGACCGGGGTGACGGCTTCTGCGGCCTCGGGTGCGGTGTCGGTCGCCTCCTGGGCGACGTCGGCGACCTCCGACGAGGAACTCGTGGACAGGAACGGGACCTTGGGTGCGGCGCCGGCCGTGTTGGCTGCGGTGATCAGTCCGATGGGGACGAGTCCGGTAAGCGCGATGACCGAATTGCGGCGGATATGGGAATCCGTCTTCTTGTTGTGCCGACCCACTCGATTGCCTCCTGCGACCCCCGTCTTGGGGTGTTCCGTTCAACTGACCGGATCGAGGCTACCTGATTCGATATCTTTCCGTTATTCAACCGTGATCAAACGGACTTGTATCGGAGGGTTCCGTTACTCGGAACGCACGTGAGCGAGGGTAACGAACACGGCAAGGTCACGCCAGGACGCAACGGGGGCTGGTGAGAGCGTGTGGGTCGACGGCACACGCGCCCGGTGACCCGCGCATGCACGTCACCGCGCGCCCTGCGAATGGGCAGAGCGCGCGGCGGGCGCGGGGGTGACTACCGGGGAACGGCGACAGCCGGAGCGGTGGCCGGGGGCGCGACCGGAGCGGGGGCTCCCGGGTCGGGCACGGCGGCCGCGGGAGCCGACGGATCGGCGGGCGGGCAGAAGAGCAGACAGGGCAGTTGCGGCAGCGGCGGGAGCCCTGGAATCGGCGGGGCCGGATCGGGCGTCGTGGGTGCGGCGGCACCGTCCGTCGACGGCTGCGGGGTGGTCGCGAGATCGCGGGGGAGGTCCGACTCGGCCGCGGCGGCCGCGGCGTCGGCGACCCGTCCAGGCGTCGGCGAGGCCGACTCCGCCAGCTGGCTCGGCGTCGGAGTTCCTCCGTTCCTGTACGCATTCGACCAGGTGATGACGTTGGCGGCGTATGCGGCCGAGTTGTTGTAGCGCAACACGGCACGGGTCTCCTGGAGCGGATCGCGGAGGTCGAGACCGCCCGAGCAGAGGTACCGGGCGGCCGCCAGCGTCGCGTCGAACACGTTGTTGGGATCGGCCACGCCGTCGGCGTTGCCGTCCGACGCGTACTTGGCCCATGTGGACGGAATGAACTGCATCGGTCCGACGGCGCGATCGTGCCCGGGGTCGCCGTCGGTGGCGCCGCGGTCGGTGTCGCGGATGATCTCGTTGCCCGCCAGCCTGCCGTCGAGAACTGGACCCAGGATCGGGGTGATCGTGGTGCCCACCGAGTCGGTCCGGCCGCCGCCGGCGTGCCCCGATTCGATGCGGCCGATCCCGGCCAGCAGATGCCACGGCAGACCGCACTTGGGGGACTCCGCCATCATCTCGAGTTCCGCGGACCGGTAGGCGTTGAGCACGATCTCCGGGATACCCAGAGCGCTCAATATCACCGGTGCGGCGATGAGCCCGGTGTCGGACGGCGACGCCGACGAACGATGGGATGTGGGATTTGTCACCGCGGGCGCCGGTGCGGGCGGCGGGGGTGCGGCCCGCTGCGACCGCGCGACCCGTGGTGTGGGTGCCACGATTCCCGCGGGCGGAAGGTACGCGGCCGGGGGAGTGCTTCCCGGCGTGATCGACGACGCCGCGAGGGCCGTCGCCGCACCCGTGGACGAGTAGGCGGTGGTGCTCACGGTTGCGCCGCTGATCGCGGAACCGCCGGTCGAGGACCCGAGGGTGGCAACTGCGCCCACGGTCAGGGCAGTCACCGTCAACAGTCCACGTATCCGCACTCGATCACCCCCTGCGGTGCTCTTCGCCTGTGCACACCGCATACATCCGAGAAGATGTGACTGACGTTACATATCCGTGATGGGCCCTGCCGAGGTTTGGGGGGATTCGCCGGACTCATTTCCGGCGGATGCGCGTGTCTTCCTCGTCGGCCAGCAGCGTCCTGATCTCGTCGAGTTCGCGCCGCAGGTAATCGCGGGTCGCCACCTCGCCGATCGCGATGCGCAACGCGGCCAGTTCCCGGGCGAGGAATTCGGTGTCCGCCTTCGTCTGCTCGGCGCGGGAGCGGTCCTCCTCGAGGGCCACGCGGTCGCGGTTCTCCTGGCGGTTCTGCGCCAGCAGGATCAGCGGCGCGGCGTAGGCGGCCTGGGTGGAGAACGCCAGGTTGAGGAGGATGAACGGATACGGATCCCACTGCAGGCGGACGGCGAAGACGTTGACGAGGATCCAGACGATCACGATCACCGTCTGGATCATCAGGTAGCGCCCCGTACCGAGGAACCGGGCGAAGTTCTCGCTGGCCCGGCCGACGGCCTCCACGTCGTACGAGACCCGGAATCGGCGGGTGCCGCGTGGGGTGTCGAGGCGCTGCCGGTCCGACAGGTTCCGGGCGGCCGCGCTGGGGGACTTCTCGCTCATACGTCGATCTCCTCTTCACGCCAGTCCTCGGGGAGGAGATGGTCCAGGACGTCGTCGACGGTGACCGCGCCGATCAGGTGTTCCTCGTCGTCGACCACGGGTCCGCACACCAGGTTGTAGGTCGCGAAGTACCGCGTCACCGCCGTCAGGGAGTCCTCGGGCGCCAGCCGCGGCATGTCGGTGTCGAGCAGTCCGCCGACGAGGCTCGCGGGCGGCTCGCGCAGCAGTTTCTGCAGGTGCACGCATCCCAGGTAGCGGCCGGTCGGCGTCGCGGTCGGAGGACGGACGACGAACACCATGCTCGCGAGCGCGGGCGTGACGTCCGAGATGCGCGCCCGGGCCAGGGCCTCGGCGACCGTCGTCGACGCGGTGAGGACCACCGGCTCGGGAGTCATCAGACCGCCCGCCGTGTCGGGTGAGTGCTCGAGCAGGCGGCGGACTGGCTCGGAGTCCTGCGGATCCATCAACTGCAGCAGCGATTCGGCCTCGGTCTCGGGAAGCTCACCGAGGAGGTCGGCGGCGTCGTCGGGATCCATGGCCTCGAGGACGTCCGCGGCGCGCTCCACTTCGAGGTGCATGAGCAGATCCGTCTGGTCGTCGGCGGGTAGTTCCTGGACGACGTCGGCGAGGCGCTCGTCGTCGAGTGCGAGGGCGAGTTCGTGGCGGCGTTTCTCCGGCAGGAGGCGCATCGCGTTCGCGACGTCGGCGGCGCGCATCCCCTCGAACTGCGTGAGCAGGGCCGAGACGCCCTGACCGGGCATCGCCAGGTCGGTCTGCGTGAGGCCCTGCACGTGCTGCCACCCGACGACGTGCATGGCGGCCCGACGGCCGAGCCTGCCGCGGTGCCCGCGCACCGCCACCTTCGACACCACCCAGTCCCGCGTGCGGGTCTGCTCGATGCCCAGGTCGACGACGATGATGTCGGCGTCGCGCAGTTCCTCCAGTTCCGGGTCGTCCACGCGCACGTGGGAATCCGCGACCTGGGCGAGGGCCAGGACCTCGCCGGGTCGTTGCTGGAAGCGGCGGAGACTGACGTTGCCCGTGGTGAGGGTCACGGAGCTGGGCTCGATGGCGGTGACGCGGAGCATCGGGACGAAGATGCGTTTGCGCGTGAACAATTCGATGACCAGCCCGAGCACGCGCGGCTGCTGCCTGCCGACGCGGGCCGTGATCACCACGTCCCGGACGCGGCCGATCGACTCCCCGTCGGGGCCGAGCACCACCAGGCCGGCCAGCCTGGCTGCAAAAACCTTGTTCGCAGCTGCCATGATTGCCAGGCTAGATCGTTGTTCAGAGATACAGGGAATCGAACACCTGCGAAAGTGGAGGATCGTCCGTCATGAGTTCCGTCTACAGGCCACGGCGATCCGTTCTCGCCGTTCCGGGCAGCAGCCGCAAGATGATCGACAAGGCGAAGGGGCTGCCCGCCGACGAGATCTTCCTCGATCTCGAGGACGCGGTGGCACCGCTCGCCAAGCAGGAGGCGCGCGGCACCGTCGGCGACGCGCTCGCCGAGGGCGGGTGGGGCGAGCAGATCAAGGTGGTCCGGGTCAACGACTGGACCACCGCGTGGACGTACGCCGACGTCGTCGAGGTCGTGGGGCGGGCAGGTGCCCACCTCGACGCGATCCTGCTGCCGAAAGTGCCGGATGCCAGCCATGTTCAGGCCCTGGACCTGCTGCTGACCCAGGTGGAGAAGGCCAACGGGCTCGAGGTCGGCCGGATCGGCATCGAGCCGCAGATCGAGAACGCGATCGGGCTCACCAACATCAACGCGATCGCGACGGCGAGCCCGCGCGTGCAGACCCTGGTGTTCGGTCCCGCCGACTTCATGGCGAGCATCAACATGCGCACGCTGGTCGTCGGGGAGCAGCCGGACGGCTACGACCGCGGCGACGCCTACCACCACATCCTGATGACCATCCTGATGGCGGCCCGCGCGCACGGGGTCCAGGCCATCGACGGTCCGTACCTCCAGATCCGCGACGTGGAGGCGTTCCGGCGGTCGGCGCAGCGCACGGCCGCGCTCGGCTTCGACGGCAAGTGGGTGCTGCATCCCACCCAGATCGAGGCGGCGAACGACGTGTTCAGCCCCCGCCAGGACGATTACGACCGGGCCGAACTGATCCTGGACGCCTACGAATTCCACACGTCCGCGGCGGGCGGCGGTCGCGGTGCGGTGATGCTCGGCGACGAGATGATCGACGAGGCGAGTCGCAAGATGGCGCTCGTGATCTCCGCCAAGGGGCGCGCCGCGGGCATGAAACGGACCACCGAGTTCGTGCGACCCGACGCGAACTAGTCTCGGCAGGCAGAATGGTTCTCACAGGACAGATCCTGCGGTAACCACACGAGGAGACCAGCTGACGATGACGAATCCACTCGGACAGTCCAACGGGGCGCGGCGTGGGGCTCTGCCGGAACCCCCCACGGGCTGGCCCATCGGTTCGTATCCCACCTACGCGGAGGCGCAACGCGCCGTCGACTACCTCTCCGATCAGGAGTTCTCGGTGGAGGACGTCACCATCGTGGGGGTCAACCTCATGCAGGTGGAGCGGGTGCTGGGCCGCCTCACCTGGGCGAAAGTGATTGGCGGGGGCATCGTTTCGGGCGCGTGGCTCGGTGTGTTCTTCGGTCTGCTGCTGGGCATCGTCACGGGCGGCTTCCTGGCGCCGCTCGTCGTCGGCATCGTCGGCGGCATCATCTTCGGGCTGATCTCCACGACGATCCCGTACGCGGCGACGCGGGGCACCCGGGACTTCGCGTCGACCATGCAGCTGGTCGCCGGGCGGTACGACGTGCTGTGCGAGCCGAAGTCGGCGGAGAGGGCCAGGGACATGCTGGCCAAGCTGGCGCTCTGATCGGCGCGACCACGTCGAGCGGCGGGTTGCGGTCGGGTCACGGATTGCGTCCTATTCGCGACGTTCGCCGCGATTTCACCCGGTTCGCCGGTGATGTCGGATAGGTTTACGGCGCAATGCGTGGGCCCCGGCCCTCGCCGAAACCGTGACCTGTCGGTGGAGCGCGCGTTCCGGCAGGAACCAATGTGCGGGCCCGCGTGCCCAGCCGTACCGCGACTGGATCCGTGAGGGCCGCTCGAGGAGGCGGCTGTGCTGCGTCGCACCAAGCCCGGACGCTCGCTGAAGTGGGGACTGATCGGTGCGGCCACCGTCCTCACCGTTCCCCTGCTGGCCGCGTGCGGGTCGTCGGAAGACGGCATCGTCCTCAGCTTCTACACGGCCGCCGACGGCGCCGAACAGTACGCGGAGGCCGCCGCCAACTGCACGGCCGCAGCGGGCGGCCGGTACACGATCGAGCAACGCACGCTGCCGAAGGGCGCGGACGATCAACGTCTCCAGCTGGCCCGCCGGCTCACCGGCAACGACACGTCACTCGACATCATGACGCTCGACGTGGTGTGGACCGCAGAGTTCGCCGAGGCGGGATGGGCGCTGCCGCTCCCACCCGGCATCGCCGCCGAGGTCACCGAGGGCACACTCGAGGGCCCCCTCGAATCGGCCAAGTGGCAGGACCAGCTGTACGCCGCACCGCTGAACACCAACACCCAGTTGCTCTGGTACCGCAAGGACCTCATGCCGGACGGGCAGCCGCCGCAGACGTGGGATCAGATGATCGACATCGCGGAGGGCCTCGCCGCGGAGGGCCGGCCCAGCTGGATCGGGGTGCAGGGCAAGCAGTACGAGGGTCTGATGGTGTGGTTCAACACCCTGCTCGCGAGTGCGGGCGGGTCCGTCGTCGCCGACGACGGGACGACGGTGACGGTCGCGGACGGCGACGCCGCCGTCCAGGCGCTCGAGGTCATGAAGCGGGTCGCCACCGCGAAGGGTGCCGACCCGTCGGTTTCCCAGGGCGACGAGGCGTCGTCCCGGCTCGGGATGGAGAGCGGAAAGGCTGCGTTCGAGGTCAATTGGCCGTTCGTGTTGCCCGGCATGATCGAGAACGCCGAGAAGGGTGACCTCCCGTTCATCGACGACAAGGGCAATCCGACGTCCGTGGACACGGGCAACACGGTGCTCACGGTCGACGGTCAGCAGAACTTCCTGCCTGCGCCGTACCCGTCGGTGATCCCCGGCAGGCCCGCCGAGGTGACGATCGGCGGATTCAACGTCGCGGTCGCGAAGACGAGTCAGCACCCGGACCTGGCGTTCGAGGCGGTGTCCTGCCTGCGGAACGAGGAGAACCAGCGCAACAACGCCGTCAACGGTGGTGTGCCGCCGACGCTGGCGAGCCTGTACGACGACCCGGCGTTCCAGGAGGCATACCCCGCGTGGCGTGAGGTGCGGGAGAGCCTCGACACCGCGTCCGTCCGCCCGGTGTCACCGGCGTACCAGAGCATTTCGACCCTGATCACCGCCACGTTGAATCCGGTCGGTGACATCGACCCGCCGCGGACCGTCGACGAACTCGCCGAGCAGGTCCGCAAGGCGGTCAACTCGGAAGGGCTGATTCCGTGACGACCGAAACCGTGCAGGCGGACCGCGCCGAGGAGCCGAAAGCCGCGTCGAAGGGCCAGATCTCGGAGGGGAAGCGGGCCGAACGCCGGCTGGGGCTGTGGTTGGTGGCCCCCGCCGCGATCCTCATGATCGCGGTGACGGCCTATCCCGTCGTGTACGCGGTGTGGCTGAGCCTGCAGCGCTACGACCTCCGGTTCCCCGACGACCGGAAGTTCGTCGGCCTCGCCAACTACGTGTCGGTGCTGACGGACGGGTACTGGTGGCAGGCGTTCTGGGTGACGGTGGGCATCACGGTCGTGTCGGTGGTGATCGAGTTCGTCCTGGGCCTGATCCTGGCGCTCGTGATGCACCGGACGCTGGTGGGGAAGGGCCTCGTCCGGACGGTGGTGCTGATTCCGTACGGCATCGTCACCGTCGCCGCCGCGTACAGCTGGTACTACGCGTGGACGCCGGGAACCGGGTACCTCGCGAACCTGCTGCCCGACGGGAGCGCCCCGTTGACGGAGCAGATCCCGTCGCTCGCGATCATCGTGCTCGCCGAGGTGTGGAAGACGACGCCGTTCATGGCGCTGCTGCTGCTCGCCGGGCTCGCCCTCGTCCCCGACGACCTCCTCAAGGCCGCGCAGGTCGACGGTGCCGGGGCGTGGACGCGGCTGGTGCGGATCATCCTGCCGCTGATGAAACCGGCGATCCTCGTGGCGCTGCTGTTCCGTACTCTCGACGCGTTCCGGATCTTCGACAACATCTACGTTCTCACCAAGGGCGCCAACGACACCGGGTCACTGTCGATCCTCGGTTACGACAACCTGTTCAAGGCGTTCAACCTCGGTATCGGCTCGGCGATCAGCGTCCTCATCTTCCTGTGTGTCGCGTTGCTCGCCTTCGTGTTCATCAAGCTCTTCGGCGCGTCGGCTCCCGGGGCCGACACGGAAGGAAACCGATAACCATGGCCGTCGTCGACACCCCTCGCCGCAAGATCAGCTGGTCCGTGGTCAACCTGCTGGTCCTGCTGTACGCGCTGGTCCCGGTGCTGTGGATCGCCAGCCTGTCGTTCAAACCCGCGGGAACGATCAAGGACGGCAAGTTCATTCCGCAGAAGTGGACCCTCGACAACTACCGCGGCATCTTCGAGACCAACGCGTTCACCAGCGCGCTGATCAACTCCATCGGCATCGGTCTGATCTCCACGGTGATCGCCGTCGTCATCGGCACCATGGCCGCCTACGCCATTGCCCGCCTCGACTTCCCGGGAAAGAAGCTGCTGGTCGGGGTGGCGCTGCTGATCGCGATGTTCCCCCAGATCTCCCTCGTGAGCCCACTGTTCGACATCGAGCGCAGGCTCGGGTTGTTCGACACCTGGGCGGGCCTGATCCTGCCGTACATCACGTTCGCTCTCCCGCTGGCCATCTACACGCTCTCGGCCTTCTTCAAGGAGATCCCGTGGGAGCTGGAGAAGGCGGCGAAGATGGACGGCGCCACCCCGGCGCAGGCGTTCCGGAAGGTCGTGGCACCGCTGGCGGCGCCGGGCATCGTCACCGCCGCGATCCTGGTCTTCATCTTCTGCTGGAACGATCTGCTGTTCGCGATCTCGCTGACCTCGACGGAACGTTCCATCACCGCGCCTGCCGCGATCGCGAACTTCACCGGCGCCTCCCAGTTCGAGGAGCCGACCGGCTCGATCGCCGCCGCCGCGATGGTGATCACGATCCCGATCATCGTCTTCGTGCTGTTCTTCCAACGACGCATCGTGGCCGGCCTGACCTCCGGCGCCGTGAAGGGATAATGCTGTGGCCGAAATCGTGCTCGACAAGGTGACGAAGTTGTACCCGGACGGCGCCAAGGCGGTGAGCGACGTCGACATCACGATCGCCGACGGCGAATTCATCATCCTGGTCGGGCCGTCCGGTTGCGGAAAGTCGACCACTCTCAACATGATCGCCGGGCTGGAGGACATCTCGTCCGGTGAACTGCGGATCGCGGGGGAGCGGGTCAACGAGAAGGCGCCGAAGGACCGCGACATCGCCATGGTGTTCCAGTCGTACGCGCTGTACCCGCACATGACGGTGCGGCAGAACATCGCGTTCCCGCTCACCCTGGCGAAGATGTCGAAGTCGGACATCGCGGCGAAGGTGGACGACGCCGCCAAGATCCTCGACCTCACCCAGCACCTCGACCGCAAACCCGCCAATCTGTCGGGCGGTCAGCGGCAGCGGGTCGCGATGGGCCGGGCGATCGTCCGCAGCCCCAAGGCGTTCCTGATGGACGAGCCGCTGTCGAATCTCGACGCCAAGCTCCGCGTGCAGATGCGCACCGAGATCGCCCGGCTGCAACAGCGACTCGGCACCACCACGGTCTACGTCACGCACGATCAGACCGAGGCGATGACGCTCGGCGACCGGGTGGTGGTGCTGCGCGGCGGGGTGGTCCAGCAGATCGGGGCGCCGCAGGAGTTGTACGACCACCCGAACAACCTGTTCGTCGCGGGATTCATCGGCTCGCCGTCGATGAACTTCTTCCCGGGACAGCTCACCGCCGACGGGGTGTCGACGCCGATCGGCGAGTTCACGCTTCCGCCGGAGACCCGCGACAAGGTCGCGTCGTCGAATTCGGCGAAGGACGTGGTGGTGGGGATCCGTCCCGAGCACTTCGAGGACGTGGCGCTCGTCGATGCGGGGCAGCGGGAGTCCGGTGCCACGTTCACGGCCAACGTCGAGGTGCTCGAGTCGATGGGCTCGGACAAGTATGCCTATTTCACGGCCGAGGGGCCGCAGGTGAACTCCCGGGAACTCGAGGAACTGGCCGCCGACTCGGGTACCGCCGTCGCAGGGGGTGGTCAGCTGGTTGCCAGGTTGTCGGCCGAGTCGTCCGCGGTGCACGGCAGGCCGGTGGAACTGTGGTTCGACCGGGCGAAGATCGCCCTGTTCGATCAGAACTCGGGGGCGAACCTCACCCGCTGACCGGGGTGGTGCGCTCACCCGGACGGCTGGTGTTCGCTCCGCCGAGACCGCCGACCGTGCCCCACTCGGCGGCGAGGGCGGTCGCGTGGACCTCGTCCTCCTCCTCGTCGGACGGCGTGCGGGTGGTGCGGGTGATCCCGAAGAACGGCAGCAGTCCGGCGAGCGCGGCGGCGGTCGCGCCGACGACGAACGCGATGACGTACGCCGATTCGGTCGGGACATCGGTCCCGGGCAGGGTGATCCCGGCGAGCAGGGTCGCGAGCAGTGCGCTGGCGACCGAGCTGCCCACGGATCGGGCGATCGAGTTGATGCTGTTCGCGACGCCGGTCTCGTTCTGCCGTACCTCGGCCACGAGCAGCGACGGCAGCGACGCGTAGGCGAGGCTGATGTACGTGTTGATCAGCACGATCGCCGCGATGACTTCCCACGTGCGGTCGTGGGCGAAGACGAACACGACGAAACCGCCGACCCCGACGACGCTCGCGGCGATCAGGACGGCGCGGGAACCGAAGCGGTGGATCAGTTTTCCGCTCGCGATCGACGCGAGGACGCCGCTGATCGCGCCCGGCAGCAGATACACGGTGCTGGCCTCGAGGACGGTGGCCCCGAAGCCGTACCCGGCGACGGCGTGTGGCGTTTGGACGAAGTACGAGCTGCCCAGGAACATCACGAACATCGACATGCCCACCACCAGGGCGGACAGGTGGGTCACCAGGACGGGTGGGTTGGTCAGCAGCCGGGGTGCGACGAGCGGATCGGTGATCCGGCGTTCGTAGAGGAACCAGCCGGCCAGAACCAGGATTCCGGCGACTGCGCTGGCGATCGTGACGGGAGACGTCCAGCCCCAGGTGCCGCCCTCGGCGAGCGGGAGCAGGACGAGCACCAGTCCGGCGGCGAGACCGACCGCGCCGATCCAGTCGATGGAACCCGTGCCTGCGCGCGGGCGGCGGGGGATGGCGATCCAGGCGAGGACGAGTCCTGCCGCGGTGATGGCCGAGGACAGCCAGAAGACGCGATGGAAGTCGGCGCCGTCGGAGACCAGCACACCGGTGAGGACGATTCCGAAACATCCGCCGAAACCGAGAGTGCCGGAGAAGATCCCCATCGCCCCGGTCAGCTTCTCGGCCGGAAGTTCGTCGCGCAGCACCGCGATGCCGATGGGGAACAGCGCGAACGACACACCCTGGAGCACCCGGGCGAAGATCAGCACCTCCACGGACGTCGACACCGCACCGATCAGGGACCCCGCCAGCACCACCGCGAGCACCCCGAGCAGAACCGGCCGTTTGCCGCGGAGGTCGGCGAGGCGGCCGAGGACGGGTGTCGCGGTCGCCGCCGCGAGGAGGTTCGCCGTGAGAAGCCAGCCGACGGCGGTGGGGCCGACGTCGAGTTGCGTACCGATGGTCCCGACGATCGGTACCACCAGCGTCTGCAGAACGGCGACAATCATCACGACGAAGCACATGACGGGCAGGAGAGCCCTGGCGGCGGTGGTCGATCCGGCGGCCATGGGGGTCCTCCTGCAGGGTCGGTGAACGGGCGTGAACCAACACGGTACTGGGGCTAACTAACGAAGGGGTGCACGGTGGGGTCTGAACGCATGTCGAATCGAGCGCTGGGCCGGGCGACGCTGGCCAGGCAATCGCTGCTGAGCCGTTCGGAACTGTCCCCGCTCGACATGATCGAGCACCTCTGCGGACTGCAGGCGCAGGCGCCGGCCCCGCCGTACTTCGCGCTGTGGGCGCGGCTCAGGAGGTTCCGCGCCGAAACGCTGTCGGACCTCGTCGAGAACCGCGCGGTGGTGCGGATCGTCGCGATGCGCGGGACGGTCTTCGCGTTGTCCGCGCCGGACGCCCTCTCGTTCCGTCCGCTCGCGCAACCGCTGCTCGACCGGGACCTCCACACCAACACGCAGTACCGGTCGAGTCTCGACGGAATCGACCTGGACGCGCTCGCGGCCGCGGGACGCGACCTGGTGCGCGAGAAGCCCCGCACCCAGTCGCAGATGCGGCCCTTGCTCGAGCAGCGGTTCCCCGGGCGCGACGGTGCCGCGCTCGCCCACGGGGTGCGGGGACTGGTCCCGATGGTCCAGGTGCCGCCGCGCGGGCTGTGGGGCAGGGCGGGGCAACCGGCGCTGGCGACCCTGGAGTCGTGGGTGGGCCGCCCGCTGTCCGAGGCGCCGTCCATCGACAGGATGCTGCTCCGCTACCTCGCCGCGTTCGGCCCCGCAAGTGCGCGCGACGCCCAGGCCTGGTCGGGGCTGACCCGGCTCGGTGAGGTCCTGGACCGGCTGCGGCCCGGGCTCCGGGTGTTCGCGGGGGAGTCGGGGCCGGAACTGTTCGACCTCCCCGACGCGCCCCGGCCGGATCCGAGCACTCCGGCCCCTGTCCGCATCCTCGCACCGTTCGACAACGTGCTGCTCTCGCATGCGGACCGGGGGCGCCTCGTCGACGACGACGTGCGGAAGAAGATCTTCACGCAGAACGGCATCGTCAAACCGGCCGTCCTCGTGAACGGCAGGGTCGCGGCGTTCACCACGACGGTGGTCGAGAAGTCCCGTGCGGTACTCGACGTGGAGCCACTGGCGCCGATCGCGAAGACGCACCGCGCCGCGATCGAGGCGGAGGGCAGGCGACTACTGAAGTTCGCGCACCCCGAGGCGACCGACCGCGCCGTGCGGTTCATGAGCTAGCGGGTTTGTGCCTCCGCGGTGCGAGGTGGCTGAGCTCGGCGATGATCTCGTCGTTCCAGACGTGCTGGCGCACAAGGCGGTACCGCTCGCGTGCCACCCACAGGTAGGCCTCGGCGTCGGTGTGGTCGGGCAGCATCCCGGCCGCCCGCAGCATCCGGACCACCGGCAGGAACTCCTCACCGAACCAGCGCCGGGCCACGGTCTCACGGCTGAGGAATTCGCCCACCTCCTGCATGAGCCGGAACCCCCAGGCCTCGACGCTCTGGCTGATCTCGGCGTACTCCCACGGATCGGTGACGACCACGGCCGCCCGCTGCGGCCCGCTCAACGGCACCCGCGTGAGGAACAGGCGGCGGTGGTCCTTGATGACCAGGTCGCCGCGCTGCGCGATCCCGTCCGGGGAGATCTTCGTCTGGATCTCGGTGACATAGGCGTCGATCGTGCTCCAGTGCATCGCGTACGCGATGGAGACGCGGTGGTGGCCGTCGCTGACGAAGTGCATCGACCCGATCCGGTACACCTGGATCGGAGGCACCGACTCGCCCCGGCGCTGCGCGGCCGCCAGTCGCTGCCAACGCTCGCGCACCCGGGTGGACGTGGGCCGGAAGAACCGGTCGAAGTCGCGCGTCCGGTCGACGCTGCCGACGATGGAATTGACGGGGATCACCTGCAGCCCGAGCGGCCGTTCCCCGACCCGGCCCACGGCCGCGACCACCTCGTCGAACGGCAGGATCTCGTTGACGTCGTCCGGTTCGCGCCGCAGCCAGCTGACCAGGCGCGACAACTCGGCGCGACGACGCTGGCGGGTGAAGTCGTTCTCCGCGTCGGCGGCGGGAAACCCGGTGTCACGTGCCATGCCGGCGCCTGACGATGCTCGGTTCGGCGCCCGGCGACAACTCCATCAGGGTGAATCCCACCGTGTTGATGACCGTCGTCGCGCCGAGCGTGCGGTCCTCGGCCGCACGGCCGTACGGGTGCACGTGCCCGTGGATCATGACGCGGGCCTGCAGCCTGCCCGCAAGGTTCTCGAAGCATTCGAAACCCCGGTGCGGCGGATCCTCCTGATCGCCGACTCCCCGCGGCGGGCTGTGCGTGAGCAGCACGTCGACGCCGGACACCCCGGAGCGGCGCGCGTGCCACGCGCTGGTCAGCGCCAGGTTGCGGGCCCGCCGCCGCTGCTGCCGCTCGGTCCACTGATTGGGCCCGTCGTTGTAGCGGATGGATCCGCCGAGGCCGGCGATGCGCAGGCCCGCGATCCGCACGATCCGGCCGTCCGCGTTGACCGCACCGCACGGTCCCGGCCACGCCGAGGGCAGTCCGGCCCGCATCCACCCGACCCGTCCCGCGGAGTAGCCGGACAGGTCGGCGTCGTGGTTGCCCGGCACGAAGACGCACGGCGCGTCGAGGGCGTCGATCAGATATTCCAGATAGTCGAACGGGAGGTCGCCCGCACCGAGGATCAGGTCGACGTCCATGGCGCGCACCTGCGAACTCCACAGCGACTCGATCGTCTCGTCGGACACTGCGAGTACCGAGACCATGCTCCGACGCTACCGGCTCGAGAGGCCGGAGGACGGGTGAGCGGGTTCGATGGTTTGATGGCGAGGTGACTGACAGCGTTGTGGCCTCCGTTCGCGCGCACCTGCTGGGGCAGATCGGGGGACCGGAGCCGACGGCGGCGTCGGTGACGTTCCTGGGCGTCGAACCGCTGGACGTGCTGCGGTTCGCACCCGACGACGAGGATCTGGTCCGATACGTGACCCTGGGGTGCTCCCGGCACCCGATGGGCGACCCCGGCGAACTGGTGGCCGACCCCCTCCGCGGCCCCCGCGCCGAACTGATCCTCACCCTGCGCGGCGGCGCGGGGGTGGCGTCGGGAGTCGCACGCACCCTGGCGGTGCTGGCGGCGGCGCCGTCGGTGGAGGGTGTCGTTCTCGTCGAGGACGCGCTGCTCGACCTGGGGGAGCCGCTGTGGAAGGACGCACCGTTCACCGCCGTGCTGCTCGGTGCGTCGACGATCCCCGACCTCCCGTTGCCCGAACCCGCGGAGGCCGTGCGATTCCTCGCGGTCGTTCCGCTCACCGGCACCGAGGCGGCGTGGGTCCGGTTGCGCGGCGCAGGCGCCCTGCGCGAGGCGTGGGCGGAGGCGGGCATCGACGTGCGCGATCCGCACCGCGGCGCCGCGTCGCTCTAGAGCCAGTTGTTCCGGCGGAACGTGACGAACAGGCCCACCGCCACCGACGCGATCACGAACACCACGCCGTGATATCCGTACTGCCAGTGGAGTTCGGGCATGTTGTCGAAGTTCATGCCGTAGATGCCCGCGATCATCGTCGGCACGGCCGCGATCGCCACCCACGCCGAGATCTTGCGCATGTCGGTGTTCTGCTGCACGGCGACCTTCGCGAGGGCGGCATCGACGAGTGAGCTGAGCACCTCGTCGTATTCGGCGATCCGCTCGGCGACGGTGGTGTGGTGGTCGAGGACGTCGCGGAAGTAGCGGCGGATCTCCTTCGGCACCGGATTGCCCGGCGACCGCGTCAGCCGGAGCAACGGATTGGACAGCGGGTTCACCGACTTGCGGAGTTCGACGATCTCACGCTTGAGCAGGTAGATGTGTTCGACCGCGACACTGCTGCGCGGACTGAACACCGCCTCCTCCATGCTGTCGACGTCTTCCTCGATGGCCTGAGTGACCTCGAGGTAGGTGTCCACCACGTGGTCCGCGACCGCGTGCAGCACCGCATACGGGCCGAGAGCGAGCCGCTCCCGGTTCGCCTCCAGCGCGTGCCGGACGGTCGACAGCGGGGAATGGTCACCGTGCCGCACCGTGATGACGAAGTCGGCTCCCACGAACACCATGATCTCGCCGGTCTCGACGATCTCGCTGGCAGTGGCCACCGACTCGTGCGGCACGTAGTTGACCGTTCGCAGCACCAGGAACAGCACGTCGTCGTACCGCTCGAGCTTCGGCCGCTGGTGGGCGTGGACGGCGTCCTCGACCATCAGCTCGTGCAGCCCGAACGTCTCGGACACGCTCTCCATCTGACCCTCGTCGGGCGCGAGCAGCCCGACCCACACGAATCCCTGACCCCGCTTCCGGACCTCGGCCATCGCCGCCTGGTGCGTGTACTTGCCGGGAAGCCTCGTGCCGTCGACGTACACCCCGCAGTCCACGATGGCCCGCGCGGTCGGGATGCGGATCCTGGAACCCGGGTCCTTGTCGCCGTCGCGCTGTTCCTTGTCGCTGCCGCGCCGGGGGAGCGAGGGCACAGACGGCACGGGACCCTCCTTCACCGTCGAGTCGGAAACGCTGCCGGTGAATCGTACGTCAGCGCCGGGTCCCGCCCGGCGGCGTCGCACGACACGCCAGGCTTCCGGGCCGCACGCTCGAACCCCGTGCGGCGACACCTGACAGACTGGTCTGGTGCTCATCGATCTCCACACCCATTCGACGGCCTCCGACGGAACCGACAGCCCGGCCGACCTGGTGCGCGCCGCAGGGGCGGCAGGACTCGACATCGTGGCGATCACCGATCACGACACGACCGCGGGGTGGGCCGAAGCGGTCGCGGCGCTGCCCGCGGGGCTCGCACTGGTGCGGGGCATGGAGATGTCCTGCGAGGGGCGGGGTGAGGACGGGCGCCCCGTCGCCGTGCACCTCCTCGCCTACCTGTTCGACCCCGCGCACGCGGCGTTCGCACGGGAACGGGAACGCCTGCGGAACGAGCGGATCGTCCGGATCCGCGCCATGGCGGAGCTGATGATGGAGGACGGCCTCCCCATCGACGCCGACGAGGTGCTCGCGGAAGCGGGACCGGCGGCGGGGCGCCCGCACCTGGCGCAGGCCCTCGTGCGCGCAGGAGTGGTCGGCAGCATCGGTGAAGCGTTCGTGGACCTGCTGGCCCCGCGCGGCCGGTACTTCGTCGACAAATCGGACACCCCGCTCGACGAGGCCGTGCAGCTGGTGGCGGAGGCCGGGGGCGTGAGCGTCCTCGCTCACGGCCGGGCCCGCACGAGGGGACGGCTGCTGTCGCTCGATCACGTCCGTGACCTGGCGGGAGCCGGTCTGCACGGGGTCGAGGTGCATCACCCCGACCATTCGCCGGAAGACGCGCGGGCGCTGCAGGGCCTGGCCGACGAGCTCGGTCTGGTCGTCACCGGCTCCTCCGACTACCACGGGACGAACAAGGCCATCCGGCTCGGCGAGTTCACGACGGACGCCGACGAGTTCGACACCCTCGTATCGAAAGCATCGGGGGTCCAGGTGGTTTCGGCATGAACACGCACGAGTCCGAGCGATACGAACCGTACGCCCCCGCCGGCCCGAGGACAGTGGTGGCCGTCGAACCGCCACGCAGCCCCCTTCCGGTCCGTGCGCTACGCGCCCTCAGCGGGGCCGTCGCCGCCGGCGTGGTGATCCTCTGCCTCGTCGTGATCGGCTCCGCCTATGTCGGCGGGGGCCGGGGCTTCCCGGGCCCCGGGGCGATCTCGATCACCGCGCATGTGGTGGCGTCCGTGTTCGTGATCGTGGCGCAGCGGATCGCGGACCGCCGCGACGGGTTCGCCGCCGTGGTCGCGTCCGTGGCCGTCCTCGCCGCGGCGGCGCTTCTGCTTGCCACCCAGTGGTGGGGATGAGCGACGCTCGGCCCGATACCTGAAACCGGCTCTCACAGTGACCCGCGGGTAACTTGTTCTCACAGGTAGAGGCCCGAAAACGTGAGACATCTGACTGTCGTGGCAATTTGATTGTGCATCGATATTCGTGCCAGACTTAGCACCACTCCGACGTCGGCGCCACCGCCCTTCGGCGGGGGTTTTATGGCAGCGTTGCCAGGGGCTCACCCGCCCAGTGCCATGACGCTTCGGACGTTCTGCGGCCATCGTGATCGCGCACCCCGGAAGCTTCACCCCAGTTGTCGTTCGTGGAGCAACTGTGAGGATCAGCGCCGATCCCCACGGTTACTTCTCAGTAACCCGGCCCCGAGTGAGCCTGGACTTATCAGGAGTGTCATCGTGTCCATCGTGTCCGAACCCACCACACCGCAGAAGGTCGAACTGACCGACGAGGAAATCTTCGCCGGCCACATCGGGGGGAAGCTCTCGGTCGAGACCACGGCCGCCCTCGATTCGCAGCGCGCCCTGTCCATCGCTTACACGCCCGGCGTCGCGCAGGTCTCCCGCGCCATCCACGCCGACGAGACCCTCGCCGACCGCTACACCTGGACCAACCGGCTCGTGGTCGTCGTCTCCGACGGCTCCGCGGTCCTCGGCCTCGGCGATATCGGGCCCCGTGCCTCCCTCCCGGTGATGGAGGGCAAGTCCGCCCTGTTCAAGAACTTCGCCGGGCTGAACTCGATCCCGCTGGTCCTGGACACCAAGGACCCCGACGAGATCGTCGAGACCCTGATCCGGCTGCGCCCCAGCTTCGGCGCCGTCAACCTCGAGGACATCTCCGCACCCCGCTGCTTCGAAATCGAACAGCGCGTCATCGAGGCCCTGGACTGCCCGGTCATGCACGACGACCAGCACGGCACCGCCATCGTCGTCCTCGCCGCCCTCAAGGGAGCGGTCAAGGTCCAGGACCGCGACCTCCACGACCTGCGGGTCGTCATCTCCGGTGCCGGCGCCGCCGGCGTCGCCTGCGCGAACATCCTGCTCGCCGCCGGCATCGCGGACGTGACGGTGCTCGACTCGAAGGGCATCGTCTCCGCCGACCGCACCGATCTCAACGAGGTCAAGACGGATCTGGCCGCGCGCACCAACCCGGCCGCCCGCCGCGGCGGCATCGTCGAAGCCCTCGACGGGGCGGACGTGTTCCTCGGCGTCTCCGCGGGCACCGTCCCGGAGGAGCTCATCGCGACGATGGCGGAGAACTCCATCGTGTTCGCGCTGTCGAACCCGGACCCGGAGATCCACCCCGACGTCGCCCGCAAGCACGCGGCGATCGTCGCCACCGGACGGTCGGATTTCCCGAACCAGATCAACAATGTGCTCGCCTTCCCCGGTGTGTTCAAGGGCGCGCTCGACGCCGGCGCCCGCCGCATCACCGAAGGCATGAAGCTCGCCGCCGCCGAGGCAATCCTCTCGGTCGTCGGTGACGAGCTGGCTGTAGACAAGATCGTTCCCAGCCCGCTCGATCCTCGCGTCGCCCCCGCTGTCGCGGAGGCAGTCGCCGCCGCTGCTCGCGCAGAAGGCGTCACCGACTAGCGAGAATCCGTCGAGCACCCCGATCCGGAACCCGCACCCACGGTTCCGGTGTCGGGGTGTTTGCCGTTGCGGGAGAACTCGTTACGACGCGCGCTCGGCGATCTGTCCGGCAGTCGGATTCCGCCGCAGGCGGCCGGTTCCCGGAACGGACGCCCACACCGCGAGCGCCAGCAACCCGTCCACGACGAGAGCGAGAATCGTCACCAGCAGCGCTCCGACGAGCACCCGGTCGTATTGGCGCAGGGCCAGTCCGTCGAAGATGTAGCGGCCCAGGCCGCCGAGGTTGACGTACGCGGCGACCGTTGCGGTCGCGATGATCTGCAGGGTGGCGTTGCGCAGCCCGCCGAGCATGAGTGGCAGCGCATTCGGGGCCTCGACCCGCGTGAGGACCTGCCATTCGGTCATTCCCATCGCGCGGGCGGCATCCACG
Organism: Rhodococcus sp. NPDC057529; assembly: GCF_042802055.1. NCBI lineage: Bacteria > Bacillati > Actinomycetota > Actinomycetes > Mycobacteriales > Nocardiaceae > Rhodococcus > Rhodococcus sp. NPDC057529. The sequence goes on along the minus strand of NZ_JBHVEY010000035.1, from coordinate 8,470 downwards.
ACCGTCCGGTCGACGTTCGCGACGCCCGCGTACGTGCCGGCGAGAACCGGCGGGATCCCGAGGATCACCAGGGCCAGGATCGGCGGGATCAGGCCCAGCCCGAGCAGGAGCACCAGGAATGTCAGCAGGCCCAGCGTCGGCAGCGACCGCAGCGCGTTGACGAGACCGACCACGACCACCTCACCCTTGCGCAGATGTCCGATGATCAGGCCGATCGGCACCGCCACCAGCGCGGACAGTGCGACCGCCAGCAAGCTGTACCAGAGGTGCTCGAGGATGCGGGCGCCGATTCCGGTGCTGCCCGACCAGTTACCCGCGTCGACGATGTACTCCCACGCGCCGCCGAAGATGTTCACGAAGCCTCCTCCGGCGCCGGGGCCGTCGACTGTCCCGCGACCAGCGGTGCGTGCCGGACCTTCTGCTGCCGGGTCCACGGTGTCAGTGCCCGGCCGACGAGGAACAGCAGCAGGTCGAATGCGAGGGCCAGCACGACGATCGAGATGATCCCCGCCAGGATCTGGTCGGGGTAGTCCCGCTGATAGCCCTGCGTGAACAGGGTGCCGAGGCCGCCGATCCCGATCAGCGAACCCACCGACACGAGCGAGATGTTGGTCACCGCCACCACGCGGACGTTCGCCACGAGAACGGGTAGTGCGAGGGGCAATTCGACGGTCAGGGCCCGGCGGAGGCGCGTAAAACCCATCGCGGTCGCGGAGTCGACGACGTCGCCGGGAACGGAGTCGAGAGCCTCGGGAACGGCGCGGATGAGCAGGGCGGTGGAGTAGATCGTCAGCGCGATCACAACATTGAGCGGGTCCAGGATCTGCAGTCCGAAGACGGAGGGGATCGTCACGAACAGTGCCAGCGAGGGGATCGTGAACGCGATGCCCGCCACGATCAGCGTGATCTTCCGCAACCACGAAGCACCCCGGATCGCCGTCCCCACCGGAATGGCGATGAGCAAACCGATCAGCAGCGGAACCAGCGCAAGGTAGAGGTGGGTCTTCGTCAGGTCGACGACCACCGAGAAGTTGTCGATGAGCCAGCGCACGCGATCACGGTCCGTCCGGGGTCGCCGGCTGGGCAGTGAAGTAGTGCTCACCCCTTGCGCGATCCTCCGCCGCCCGCTGCTCGGCCAGCTTCGCGATCACTTCGGAGCCGAGGATGCCGCCCGAGACCGCACCGTCCGAATCGACGGCCACCCCGATGCCCGACGGCGAGGAGATCGCCGCGTCCAGCGCCTGCCGCAGGTCGGCGCCGGGGGTGAAGAGTGATCCGCCCGCCGCAGTGCATTCGGAGACGGGCCGACCGGCCCGCGCCCCCTCGACGCCGGTGACGTCGATCCACCCTCGCGGCACGCCCGCGTCGGTGACGACGAGGACCCATTCACCCTGTTCGAGGCGCAGCCCGGGCAATTCGTTCTCGGTCGCCGTCCGGAGGGTGTGCAGCGGAACCTCCTCTGCCGTCCGGAACGACAGCCCCCGGTACCCGCGGTCACGACCCACGAACGACGCCACGAAATCGGTGGCCGGCGCCGACAGCACCGTGTCGGGTGCGTCGTACTGCTGCAACCGGCCGCCCGGCCCGAACACCGCCACCCGATCACCGAGTTTGACGGCTTCGTCGATGTCGTGGGTGACGAACACGATCGTCTTGCGCATGTCGGCCTGCAGCCGCTGCATCTCGGCCTGCAGATCTTCGCGGACAACGGGATCGACGGCGCTGAACGGTTCGTCCATCAGCAGAATCGGCGGATCGGCGGCCAGCGCCCGGGCGACCCCGACGCGCTGTTGCTGTCCGCCGGAGAGCTGACCGGGATAGCGGGAGGCCAGTGCCGGGTCGAGTCCGACACGTTCGAGCACCGCCAACGCGGCCTTGCGGGCGTTGCGCCTCGAGTCGCCGCGCAGCACCGGCACGGTCGCGACGTTGTCGACCACCGTGCGGTGCGGCAACAGTCCCGCGCTCTGGATGACGTAGCCGATGCCGAGGCGCAGCTTCACCGCGTCGGTCCGGGCTATGTCGCGGCCGTCGACCGTGATGGTCCCGGCGGTCGGGGTGATCATCCGGTTGATCATCCGCATCGACGTGGTCTTGCCGCAGCCGGACGGCCCGACGAAGACCGTGAACGATTGGGCCTCGATCCGCAGGTCGAGGCCGTCCACCGCGGTCGTGCCGTCCGGGTACCGCTTGGTGACTCCCGAGAATGTGATCACGGCAGATTCCTCACGAGACCGGCTTGTCGAGCCCCTGGTCCGTCACCCACTGCTTGGCGGCCGCCGCCGGCTCGGTCTTCGCGTCACCCGAGACGGAAGTGTTGAGTGCGACAAGCTCTTCGGTGGTCAGCTTCGCCGACAGTGCGTCGAGGGCGCGGGTCAGTTTGTCGGAGGACTTGGTGGTGCGCAACACCGGGACGACGTTCTGCGCCGCGAAGTTGTTCAGCGGGTCCGCGAGCACCACGAAACCGTTCTCGGCGATCGCCGGAGACGTGGTGAAGATGTCGGCGGCCGTGATCTGTCCCGACGCGAGAGCGTCCACCGTGGCCGGACCGCCGCCGTCGGCGATCGGGACGAAGTTGCCGGGGGTGATGTCGAGGCCGTACTTGGCCTTCAGTCCGGGCAGGCCACCGGGACGTTCCTGGAATTCGGCCGGTGCGCCGAACTTCACCTCGTTCGAGTGCACCGCCAGATCCGCGATGGAGGTGAGGTTCCAGCGCTGCGCCGTTTCCTTCGTGACGACGACGGCGTCCTTGTCCTCCGCGGGGGCCGGGGTGGTGATCGTCAGTTCCGGGCCCAGCGCGGCGGGCAACGCCGCGTCGACGTCGGCGGCACTGGTGGCGGTGGAATCCGGGTCGAGATACTGCAGGAGGTTGCCTGTGTAATCGGGGATGACGTCGATCGACCCGTCCTTCAGTGCGGGAATGTAGGCCTCGCGGGAGCCGATGTTGAACTTCGTCGTCACGTCGAACCCGTTGGCGCGGAGCACCTCGGTGTAGATGTTCGCGACCGTCTCCGATTCGGGGAAGTTCGCCGATCCCACGATGATGGCGTTCGGGTCGTCACCGGAGCCTTCGCCGCCGCCGGACAGGGGGTCGGATCCGCCGCCACCGCACGCGGCGAGCGACACGACGGCGACCGTCGCGAGAGCGATACTGCCCACGGAGCGGCGAGTGAAGCCCGACAGAATTCGTGAGGTGCGCATGAGCGTCCTTCCCGTTGTCACCGGCGCCGGGCCTGCCGACCGAAAGCCGGTGGACGCGTGTCCGCGCCATCGGTTGGCCAGTGTAACGATAGGGGCGGACAGAGCGCGGTTTTCGGCCGGCTCGAGGTAGACGAAAGGCGCGACGTGGCACACACACGCACAGACCGATCGGCCCGCCGCAGGCCTCGCCCGGCGGCGTGGTCCCGCGCACTGACCGCCGCGTCCGCGGTGCTTCTGGCCGCTGGGGTGGCGTCGGGATGCGCTGGTGGCGACACGACTCTCGACGGTTCCGCGGGGCAGGGGCAGGGTGAGATCGTGGTGGGTGCGGGTGACGGCGCGGAGAGCCGCGTCCTCGCCGAGATCTACGCGGGTGCCCTGCGTTCGACGGGCGCGCCGGTCACCACCGACGGTGGTCTCGGGGATCGGACTGCCTATCTCGGGCAACTCGATGCCGGGAGCGTCACGCTGGTACCGGAGTTCACGGGCCGGCTGCTGCGCTACTACGACCCCGGGTCGACGGAAACCGAGCCGGACGACGTGTTCGAGGCGTTGAGCAGGGCTCTGCCGCAGGGTCTTTCGATCTCCGACTTCGCCGCGGCCGAGGACAGGTCGGCGCTCGCGGTGACTCCGCCGACATCCGAACAGCTCGGTCTCACCACGCTGGACGACCTCGTTCCCGCGTGCGGAAGGAGCGCCGCCGTCCTCGCCCCGGCCTTCGAGGCCGACGCTCTCGCGGGCCTCACCGGGTGCACGTTCGCGCAGACGCGGAGGGTGGCCGACGACGCCGCCGCGGTCGGTGAACTCGCCGTCCCTGCGCCGGCGGACGGTGCGGTGGTTGCCGGGGTGACCACGGCGTCACCCGACGTCGCGGACGCGGATCTGGTGCTGCTGTCCGACGACGAACACGTGTTCACCGCGCAGAACGTGGTGCCGCTGTTCCGGATCGGGACCCTGAGCGAAGCCCAGCTGAAGGCGCTGAACGTGGTGGCGGGTGAACTGACGACCGCGGACCTGGCCGACATGATCGGCCAAGTCCGCGGTGGTGCCGATTCAGCCGACGTGGCGCGGGTGTGGCTGGACGCCCATCTGTGAACCCAGGAACCCTCCGAGTTCCGCGACCGCGTCCGCGGCTTCGCGGACGAGGGACGCCTGCAGATGGGCGACGTGCCACAGCCGGGCGTACTCGGTGAGGGTGACGTCGACGTTCGACTCGTTCAGCTTGTCGACGAACTCCATGATCTGCGGGTAGAGCACCTCGTCCACCCCGACGTGGATCAACGTCGGCGGCAGTCCCGCCAGATTTCCCTGCAACGGAGCGTAACCCGGATCCCGCGCGTCCCCGTTGCCCAGGTACTTCTCGGCGGCGTCGAACGACCACGCGGTGTTGACGACGAGATCCCGGTCCCGGGACGTGTCGCGCCTGCCGGGATCGACCCACGGGGAGATCAGCCCCAACGCGGCCGGAGTCACGCCGTGCCGGTCGATCAGGCGTCGTGCGGTGGCGACGGTCAGGCCGCCACCCGCCGAATCGCCCGCGATGGCGAGTTGCTCTGCCTCGTAACCGTGTTCGGTGTTCAGTTCCATGTACGCGGCGACGGCGTCCTCGAGCCCGGCCGGGAACGGATGTTCCGGGGCCAGCCGGTAGTCGAGGGTGTAGACGACGCTGCCCGATTCCCGGGCGATGTGGGCGGCCAGCGAGCGGTGGGTGGCGAGCGAACCGATCGTGTACGCCCCACCGTGCAGGTAGAGGACGGCGGTCCGGCGTTCGGTGGCTCCCACCGTGATCCGCTCCGCGGGGCGCCCGGCCAGGACGATCGGGCGGACGACGGCACCGGCGGGCACCTGCTGCAGCGGAGCACCCACGTCGAGAAGGATCCGCTGCACCGAGTACGGAAGCCGGGCATTCAGGCTGAGGCGGTAGAACGGCCGGAGCGCCGCCGCGACGACCGGCAGCGGCAGGTGGAAGCTCATCGGGACCTCAGTTCGACTTGGGGAGGACGCGTCCGGCGACGAGGGCGACCACTCGCTGGTAGCTCGGTCCGACGAGCCGCACCCAGGCGTCGAGGAACTTGGCGTCCGCTCCGATCAGCACCCGCGCCTTGCCCTTGCGGACACCGGTCACGATGGTCTCGGCCGCCGCCTCCGGCGTGGTGCGTGCCAGCTTCTGGTCGAAGAACTTCGCGAACGTGTCGAGGTCCTCGCCCGGTCCCGCGGTGGCGTTGCGGGCGATGGCCGTCTTGATGCCGCCGGGATGCACACACGTCACCTTCACGGGATGCTTGGCGATCAGCATCTCCTGGCGCAGCGACTCGGTGAACCCGCGCACCGCGAACTTCGCCGAGTTGTAGGCGCTCTGGCCGGGCATGGACAGCAGTCCGAACAGGCTGGAGACGTTCACGACGTGGCCGTCGCCCGACGCGATGAGATGCGGCAGGAACGCCTTGGTGCCGTTGACGACTCCCCAGAAGTCCACGTCCATGATCTTCTCGATGTCCTTGAACTCGGACTTCTCGAACTCACCGTGGTAGGCGATGCCGGCGTTGTTGTACACCTGGTTGATCTTGCCGAAGTGCGCCCGTACCTCGTCGGCGTACGCGAGCACCGCCTCGCGCTGGGTGACGTCCAGGTGATCGGACTTGACCTCGGCGCCCAGCGCCTCCGCCTGGCGTGCGGTCTCGGCGAGTCCGACCGTGTCCATGTCCGAGATCGCCAGCCGGGCACCCCGGCGGGCGAGGTCGAGGGCGAGCGCCCTGCCGATGCCGGAGCCGGCTCCGGTGATCACGACTACCTTGCCTGCGAACTCGCTCACTGTGCTGTCACCTTGTCGTCGTCGAGGTCGATCTGCGCCGGGACGGCTGCGGATCCGGGGGTCTTGCCGTTCACGTGCACGGGCTCGGGCAGGTCGGCGGTGGCCACGCTGTCGTACGCGGCGAGATCGAAGCGCCTGGTCTCGTTCCGGAACTGGAACGTGAAGCCCGGCCACAGGGTGGTGTTGTTGCCGTGCTTGTCGAGGTACCAGCTCGCGCACCCGCCGTTGTTCCAGACGCTGTGCGACAGCTTCTCCTGGAGGTCGGCGTTGTACCGGTCCTGGGCGTCCTGACGGACCTCGATCTTGCCGATACCGTACTTGTCGATCGTCTGCAGGGCGTCGACGAGGTAGTTGAGCTGCGACTCGATCATGAAGACCATCGAGGTGTGGCCCAGACCCGTGTTCGGGCCGACCAGGAAGAACATGTTGGGGAAGTTCGCGATCGCGGCGCCCTTGTAACCCTGCTGCCCGCCCTCGTCGAAGACCTCGGCGAGCGAGCGGCCGTCCTTGCCGAAGATGCCCTCGAACGTGGGGGAGTCGGTGACGTGGAAGCCGGTGGCGACGACGATGGCGTCGACTTCGCGGACGGTGCCGTCCTTCGAGACCACCGCGTTGGCCGTGACCTCGGCGATGCCGTCGGTCACCAGGTCGACGTTGTCCTGCGCGAGGGTGGGGTAGTAGTTGTTCGAGATCAGCATGCGCTTGCAGCCGATCTGGAAGTTCGGCGTCACCTTCTTGCGCAGCACCGTGTCCTTGATCTGGCGGCGCAGGTGGCGTTCGGCCGCGAGCTGCAGCGGCTTCATGAAGACCGGTGCCTTCGCGAGTCCGACGACCTGGCTCTCGCGCATCCAGTAGATGCCGGTGCGGCACAGCTTCTGGAAGCCGGGAAGGTATTTGAACGCGGTGTGTTCGAGCGTCGTGTACTCGCGGTCCGCCCGGGGGAGGATCCACGGCGCCGTGCGCTGGTACACGTCGAGGTGCGACACCTTCTTGCCGATGGCGGGCACGATCTGAATGGCCGAGGCGCCGGTGCCGATGACGGCGACGCGCTTGCCCGTCAGATCGGCGTCGTGGTTCCAGCGGGCGGAGTGGAAGATCTCGCCCTCGAAGCCTTCGATGCCCTTGATGTCCGGGAGGGACGGCTCGCACAGTGCGCCGACCGCGGAGACGACCACCTTCGCGACGAAGTTTCCCTTCGTGGTGCTGACCTCCCAGCGAGTGGTCGCCTCGTTCCAGTGGGCGGACTGCACGTCACAGCCGAAGAGGTGCTTGTCGCGCACCTGGTATTTGTCCGCCACCGATTGGATGTACTTCTGGATCTCGGGCTGCGTGGAGAACGACCGGGTCCACTCCGGGTTGAGCGCGAACGAGTAGGAGTACAGATGCGAGGGAACGTCGCACGCCGCACCCGGATACGTGTTGTCCCGCCAGGTACCACCGACCTCGGTGCCGCGTTCGAGCACGAGGAAGTCGGTCTTGCCTGCCTGGGTCAGCTTGATCGCCGCGCCGAGGCCGGCGAACCCGCTGCCGATGATCAGTGTGTCGACGTGGCGGACACCTGCGGTGGGGGCGGAAGTATCTGTGACGGGAAGACTCATGTAAGCAACCATAGGGCGCTATTGAGGGGCAGTCAATAGCCTATTGACCTCCATTCAGTAGTCTTGTCTCATGGACGTTGTGAAGCGGACCCGTCTCAGCCCCGAACAACGGCGCGCGCAACTGATCGACCTCGGCGCCAAGATGCTGGCGCAGCGCCCGCTCGAGCAGATCTCCGTCGAGGACATCGCAGATCAGGCCGGCGTCTCCCGCGGCCTGCTGTTCCACTACTTCGCCTCGAAACACGACTTCCATCTCGAGATCGTGCGGCACACCAGCAGCGAGATGCTCGCCCGCACCGCACCCGACCCGTACATCGAGGAAGCGCGCGACCCGATGCAGATCCTGCGCTCGGTGCTCGCGTCGTACGTCGACTACGTCACCGAGAACCGGGGCACGTACGTCTCGCTCCTGCGGGGAACGGCGAGTGGGGACCCGGACATGCGGGCCGTCTTCGAGCAGACCCGCGCGGTGATGTCCGAGCGCACCCTCGAACAACTGCCCGCGATCGGCATCGAGCCCACTCGCGCGGTCGACCTCGCCGTGCGGGGCTGGATCGCCTACGTCGAGGAAGTCACGATCACCTGGCTGCGCGACCCCCACCTGACCCGCGAAGAACTGATCGAACTCAACGTCCAGGCCCTGCCCGCGCTGGCCATCGCCGCCGCGCCCGAAATCGCCGCCGCGCTCGTGTCGGCCACCACGACCTGACACCCCTGATCCCCCGACCCCGAAGCGGACGCACTCCTTCCGGGTAGCCGCACCCGTTTTCCGGAAGTTGTCAACCTGTCTGAGACACGTTGGTGTTGATTCCCGTCGGTCCGGGAAGGGCTGGTGCTACCGGTCTGGCCCGGAACCGTTCGGGAT
>NZ_JBHVEY010000034.1:0-73533 GCF_042802055.1 Rhodococcus sp. NPDC057529 | reverse complement strand
CGTCACCGGTCAACACAAACTCGCCATCACGCCCGAAATCCGCCACTACAACACCATAGGTAATTACAGCGATAATTTCCGGACCGACACACTAGTGGCTGGAGGCAATAGTGATTGGCAACCCCGGGGTGTCGCTCGTCGGGTTGGGCGCTACGGCGGGGATACGGGTTGTGCACGGGGCATCGCGCGGTGGAGTCGTCCCAACGCTTCCTTATGCGCTCAGTCGGTGGTGGCACCGGACTCCTGGGTGCAGGATGAGGTTCCTACGGTATGGCTCGTCGGAAATCCACGCGTTTCAAATTGGGTTCGCGCAAGATCCGACGGATGATTAGACGCTGTTCAACGGTGGCGTTGGCACGTTGGTCAGCCGCTGGAACGAACGATGGCAGGGCTCGGGCTGTGATTCAAGTTGGATAGGTATCTGTTGGTGAGTCAATGATTGAGTCAGTGAGGGCCGGCGCTGTACGAGTCCGCGCCACGACTCGAGAAACTCTCGGCCCTCGACGCCGATGAATCAAACGCGTCGTCGCCGAGCAGGAACTCGATACCAGCGGGGATCGGAGACGCATTCGAAAGATCGAGGTGGGAAAGCCGGCCTGTGTGAAGTGCGCTCTGTGCTACGTCGCGCTGATCAGAGATTCTGCGCGGTCGGGTCGCGAGGAGCGATGGATCCGAATGCGTGCCTGTGTACGGAAGATACGGTTACGCGATCGATACCAGACGAGCTTGGGTCCGTGTTATCTAGTGAGCGTTGAGTGGATTACAAAGCGCCGCAGTGGTACTGCTGCTTCGCGGATCGGCGTGGTCGACTCAGTGCGTCGTCAAGTTTCATGCTTCTCATACATCTCCGAAGGACACCGCCGATGACCCAGCCCCAGCCTCCCTACGGTGAACAACCGCAACAGCCGTCTGGAGTGCAGCCATACGGGCAGCAGCCCTTCGCGCATCCAGCCCAGAACTTCGGCCACGGATCGGGACTGCAACAACCCGCGGCCTACGGGTACCACCCGGTGACGGGATTGCCGTACTCGCACAAGACCAAGCTCGCCGCCGGGTTGCTGAGCATCTTCTTCGGATACTTCGGCGCGGGACGGTTCTACGCCGGCCACACCGGCCTCGGATTCGCGATGCTGATCGTGAACATCGTGCTCACCGTCGTCTCCCTCGGAATGTGGCTCTTCGTCGCGTGGATCTGGCCCGTCATCGACGGAATCGTGCTCCTCGCCGGCGAGCCGAAGGACAAGAACGGACTCCCGCTGAGGTAACCCGGCGATGCACGAGGGCGGCGAGCACGAGGCTCGCCGCCCTCATCGAGGCTGTTCGGCAGGGGAGGACGCCACCCCGGCGTCACGCGCTCAACGCCCGGTCAGTGCCCGAGCCTGCTCTGTCAAAGCGACTGTCGCCGCGCGCAACTGGTCGACCGAGTCGAGTGGCTCCGCGTATCCGACGCGGGTGACGGCCACGCCGCGGGGTGTGGTGACGCGCAGGTCCAGTCCGTAGCGGTCGGCGCCCTCGCAGGTGACCGTCTTCGCATCGGGAAAGCCGCCGAGCGCTTGGGCCATGGCGCGGAGGGCGTCGGCGTGGTCGGCGTTGAGGTGCTCGATCGCCGGGCCGGCATGCGGGGTGACGGGGTCTGCTGTCGCGGCGGCGTAGGACTCTTCGCTCGCCGAGTCCATCCGCCCGTAGCCGCCGACCCACCGCACGCGCTGGACGCGCAGCACCCAGAGCGAGAAGTCGCTGAAGTCGATGTAGACATGCGCCGCCGGGATGGCCGCCAGGTGTGCCTCCCGGGCGGCGGCTAGCTCGTCGCCTTCCGGGCGGTAGACGTACCCGGCGAGGGTGATGCGGGTACTGGCCAGCGGATCTGAGGGCGGGTTCGGCGCGACGATCGCGATGCTGGCGCGGGGATCGTGCGCGAGGTTGCGGCCGTGCTCGGCCATCTGCGACACGCACAGCACGGGTGAGCCGTCGAGCAGACCGTAGGTGACGAACGACGCCCACGGGTCGCCGTCCCTGGTCAGGCTGGCGAGGGTGCCCACGTTCGTCGTGGCCGCGACCGTCCGGGCCTCCTCGGCAGCGGACGGGCGGGCCGGGTTGGCGACCTCCTCCAACGGCGGCGGCACGGTCGGGGCGTCACCGGGATCTCCATGATCTGTGTTGGTCATTCGTTGAACGGTACCCCGCCGCAAATTGGCGGTGGCATTGCCGTCGACCTGCGCTTACCGTTGAACTGAGGGCTCGATCGCCGAGTGGCTATGCGAGTGCGACCGGGCCCTCGCGAAGCGTGATCGTGGGTGATACGAGATGACCGCGTTGGGCGTGCTGGCGCTGGTGCTGGGTGTGCTGTTGATCGTCGTCGAGGCACACGCACCGACCGCGGGTGTCCTCGGCGGACTCGGGGCACTGTTCGTCGGCGCGGGGGTGTGGCTGCTGTTCACGTCCAGCGACACCGCACAGATGATCGCCATCCCGGCGGCCGCCGGAGTCGCGGTGGTCGGAGTGGGCCTCGCCGTCGTGGGCGGCCGGAAGGCACTCGCGGCCGGGCATGCGCCGGTGCGCACCGGGATGCAATCCCTCATCGGATCCGACGCCACCGTTCGCAACTGGAAAGGCAGGCAGGGTCAGGTCGAGGCCGCCGGCAGCCTGTGGCGGGCGCAAACCCTGTTCGGGGACGACGAGACCCCGACCGCGGGCGATTCCGTCGTGGTCGAGCAGATCCGCGGGCTCACCCTCACCGTGCGCCGCCGCGAACCATGGGAGTTGCCGTTATGACCACCATTATCGTCATCCTGTGCGTCGTCATCACCCTCCTCGCCGTCGTGGCGAGCAGCTCGATCCGGGTGCTCCGCGAATACGAGCGGGCCGTCGTGTTCCGGCTCGGCCGGCTGGTCGACCTGAAGGGTCCGGGGCTGGTGCTGCTGATCCCGGCGATCGACCGGATGGAACGGGTCAGCCTGCGGACCGTGACCCTGAAGATCCCCGTCCAGGAAGTGATCACCCACGACAACGTGCCGGCCAAGGTCACCGCCGTCGCCTACTTCCGGGTGGTCGACGCAGACCGGGCGATCGTCGAGGTCGAGGACTTCCTCGCGGCTACCCTGCAGATCGCCCAGACCACGTTGCGCTCGATCCTCGGCAAGGCCGACCTCGACGCCCTCCTCGGTGAACGTGAACGCCTCAACGAAGACCTCCAGAAGGTGATCGATCAGCAGACCGAACCGTGGGGCGTGAAGGTCACCACCGTCGAGATCAAGGACGTCGAGATCCCCGCCAACATGCAGCGGGCCATCGCCCGGCAGGCCGAGGCCGAACGCGAGCGCCGCGCCAAGATCATCAACGCCGAAGCCGAGTTCCAGGCCTCCACGAAACTGGTCGAGGCCGCGGATGTCATCAGCCGCAACCCGACCACCCTGCAGCTGCGTTACCTGCAGACCCTCAGCGCCATGGGCGGCGAGAACAACTCGACCGTCGTCTTCCCGATGCCCCTCGACCTGGTCCGCCCGTTCCTCGCGGCGGCGAAGGACGCGGCAGCCACGGACGACGGCGACGAGCGCGCCCGGTTCGAGGCCCAGGCCAACCTCGCCGCGATGATCCCGCCCGCCGGCCCGGAGACACGCACCCCGCACCACGCACGAAACTGACGTGCCCCACCGTTCACCGTTCGGCCACCGCGCGTACCCCGGCCGGTGACCGCGGTGCGCTTGGCTAGGGTTGGACAACCAGCAGGAGTCCACCCGGGCACCTGCCCGTCGGGGCGAGCGGAAGCGAGAGACCGATGAGCGGCACCGAGGCAGCCGACATACGGACGGCCGAGTATCCGCGACCGTCGCACTTCGTGCTGCACCTCAGCGACACCCATCTCGTCGACGACGACCTGCTGTACGGGGCCGTCGACAGTGAAGCCACGCTGCGGCAGATCTTCACCGAGATCGAGGCGTCGCACGCCCGCCCGGACGCCCTGGTGTTCACCGGCGACCTCACCGACCGCGGCCAGCCCGGCGCCTACGAGAAGCTGCGGGCGATCGTCGAACCGGTGGCCGCGTCGCTCGGTGCGCAGGTGATCTGGGCGATGGGCAACCACGACGACCGCGGCAACTTCCGGGCCGAACTGCTCGGGCAGGAACCGTCGTACGAGCCGATCGATCACGTCCACGACGTCGACGGGCTGCGCATCATCACCCTCGACACGACCGTCCCTGGGCGCCACCACGGGGAGATCTCCGAGAGCCAATTGATGTGGCTAGCACAGCAGCTCGCGGTCCCGGCGCCGCACGGGACCATCCTGGCGCTGCATCACCCGCCGGTGCCGTGCGTCCTCGACCTGGCGGTGCTGGTGGAACTGCGCGACCAACCGCGCCTCGCCGACGTGCTCCGCGGCAGCGACGTCCGGTCGATCCTCGCGGGGCATCTGCACTACTCGACGACGGCGACGTTCGCCGGCATCCCGGTCTCCGTCGCGTCGGCCACCTGCTACACCCAGGATCTCAACGTCCCGGCCGGGGCGTTGCGCGGACGCGACGGCGCCCAGGGCTACAACCTCGTCCACGTGTACCCGGAGACGGTCGTGCACTCGGTGGTCCCGATCGGCAGCTACGACACCGTCGGCGAATACGTCACCGCCGAGGAGACCGGGCAGCGGCTCGCGGCCGAGGGCGTGCGGATCCCCGACGCCGGCGAGCAGGCCGTCAAGCCCGTCCGGGTCTGATCAGTTGCTGCGCGGGAACTGTTCCCGGTAGGCCATGACGTCGGAGAGGCGGAACCGGCGATGGGTGCCGCGCATCTCGATGGGCAGCGCGCCGGAGTCGGCGAGCCGGCGGACATAGGTGTCGGAGACGCCGAGGATCTCCGCGGCCTGCGACGTGGTGAGCAGGTCGGCCACCGCACCGAGCGCCACGCTCTGACCGTCGGCGAGGAGGGTGAGCAGTTCGAGGACGGCGTCCCGTGCGGAGTCGGGTAGCACCATCCCGTCGAGGGTGACGACCGGCGACCCGTCCAGGGCGGTCCGAAGCTCGGCCGCGGCCGTCGAGCCGAGCGCGGAAACGATGTGGTCGATGCTCATGCCGTTTACGATCTCATGGGCCTGCCGGGCGACGGCGCAGAGCGGTAGCCTTTGCAGATGGACGAGTTGCGCGATCCCACTGCCTTCGAACTCGCACGCGCCGACCAGATCGACGTGACCCCGGAGATCGACGAGATCGGGGAGCTGCTGCGCAAGTCCGGCCGCAAACACGCGGTCGACGACGAGGACGAGCCCTGGCGGCACGGCTACCCGTACGACAAGAAGATGACGCGGCGGCAGTACGAGAACCGCAAGCGGAAACTGCAGATCGAACTGCTCAAGTTCCAGGCCTGGGTGAAGGAGAACGGCGAGAAGGTCGTCATCATCTTCGAGGGCCGCGACGCCGCAGGCAAGGGTGGTGCGATCAAACGGTTCACCGAACACCTCAACCCCCGTGGCGCGCGGGTGGTGGCGCTGGAGAAGCCCACCGAACGCGAACGCACCCAGTGGTACTTCCAGCGGTACGTGCAGCACCTGCCCGCGGGCGGGGAGATCGTGATGATGGACCGCTCCTGGTACAACCGGGCCGGCGTCGAACGCGTCATGGGCTACTGCACCCCCAACGAGTACCTCGAGTTCACCCGGTCGGCGCCGGAGTTCGAGCGGATGCTGGTGCAGTCGGGCATCCACATCGTGAAGTTCTGGTTCTCCGTGGGCCGGGAAGAGCAGCACGCCCGGTTCGTCTCCCGCAGCACCGACCCCGTCAAGCAGTGGAAACTCTCACCCACCGACCTCGCGAGCCTCGACAAGTGGGACGCCTACACCGAGGCGAAAGAGGCCATGCTGTTCTACACCGACACCCCGCACGCGCCGTGGACCGTCGTGAAATCGAACGACAAGAAACGGGCCCGGCTCGAGGCGATCCGCTGGATCCTGCACCGCTTCGATTACACCGGCAAGGACGCACGCCTCGTCGGCAAACCCGATTCGCTCCTCATCGGTTCTCCCGCAACGGTCTACGACGAGGGGGAGCGCCCGGCGGACGCGTTCCCCAGCGTCTGATCAGTTCCCGGTCTCCCACGGCGCCGGGATCGGGAAGTAGTTCTCCAGGAACTGCGTCACCTTCCGGGTCCGCAGATCCAGGTCGATCTCGGGTGCGCTGCCGTCGTTGAGGCAGAAGAAGTCCATCGACCGTTTCGCGAGCAGCGAATCCATGTCGCGGAGCCCCGACTTCATGGTGGTGTCGACGTACTTCACCCGCGCCGCCGTCTGCACCACCGCGCGGCCGCTCATCAGCGCGTAGTAGTGATACAGCGAGTTGGTCACCGAAATGTTGGAGCTGGCGCGGAAAGTGCTTGCGGCCGTGGCGGCGAACTCGTCGGGGAACTCCTTCTCCATCTCCTCCATCACGGATTTGCGGAGCGGGGTGGCGGCGTGCTCGAGGTGCCGCGTGGTCATCAGCCCGAACCGGTCCTGCAGCAGCCGGCGGTTCACGCGGGCCGCGTTCTCGAAGCCGCTGCGCTCGTCGTCGTTGTGGCCCAGCCCGATTCGGGTGGTCGCCTCGATGAACATGGTGATCCCGCCGGGGGAGAAGAACATCTGCGGGCCCACCGCGCGGCCGAAGAACATGTCGTCGTTCGAATACAGGAAATGCTCGGCGAGCCCGGGGATGTGGTGCAGCTGGCATTCCACGGCCTGCGAGTTGTGGGTGGGCAGTACCGACGGGTCGGCGAAGAACTCCTCGCTGGGCACGAACGTCACCCGCGGGTCGTCGGCCAGCCACGCCGGACGGTCGGAGTCGGTGGCGACGAAGATGCGGCGGACCCACGGCGCATACATGTGGACCGAGCGCAGCGCGTACTTGAGTTCGTCGATCTGCCGGAACCGGGCGGCGGAGTCGTCACCCTCACCGACCACGTAGTTCTGCATCCGCTTCGCGCGCTGCGCCTGGAACTCCGCCGACGAGCCGTCCACCCAGGAGAACACCAGGTCGACGTCGAAATTGATGTCCGACGCGTGGTCGGCGAACATGTTCTCGATGGTCGGCCACACCCGGCCGAACCGTTCCACCGTGCCGCGGACCGCCTCCTCCGACCGCACCACACGGCGGGTCAGCGAATTCTCCATCGGCAGCACGATCTCGTCGTCGCTGATCGACCACAGTTCGATCTGCACGCCCGTCGACGCCCCATACGCCAGACCGCTGGTCAGGTGCACCCGCGGCCGGAACAACCGGAAGATGCGGGCCTTCGACGTCGAGGACAGCCGGCCGTCCGAGACGAGGACCGCAGGCCCCTTGGAGTCGACGGTCTTCGAATAGAACTCGCGGTCCTCACACGCGGCGACGAGCGCGGTGCGCAACGCCTTGCGCTGCGCCCAGTTGATCGCGATCACCGGACGCTCGTCGTTACCCCGCACCAGCAGGTACTCGATGCCGGCCGCGTCGAGGACGTCGCGGACGAACAACAGGTCCTCGACCATCGCCTCGTGCGGCGTCGTGTGCGTGATCGGCAGCGCGAACCGGCCCTTGAACCGCACCACGTCGGGACGGTCCCGCAACCGCGACGACGCGGCGGCGGAGGCATGCGCGACAGCGTCGGCGGTCTCCTGCTCCGGAGGAACCAGGTACACGTCGTGCGGAGCAGAAGAATGAGTAATGTCGGGCCTTCCGGTGACGGTCGCGAGTGCGAACAGTGCCAGTGTAGGCCCAGGTTGCGGGGCGAGGGTCAGTCGAGGACCGTGAAGAACGAGTCGCCGTCCTCCGCCGACCCGTCGATCTGACCGCGGTCGGTGCGCGAGTCCTCCACGATGACACCCTCGACGACGGAGGCGTGCTTGGTGCCGAACACCGGAATGTCGATCTCCTCGTCGTCGATTACCCGGTCGACGTCCTCGGTCAACTCGTCGTCGGGCAGGTCCCGCAACGACACCTCCTGCTGCTGCTCCAGCGGGGTATCGGGCTCCTCCTCGGACAACTTCTCGTCGAGCGACTCACCCTCGCGCTCCTCGCGCAGCGTGGTACCGAACCGGTCGGCCTCACTCCAGCCGTCGGGCGGATCGACGACGTCGTCGCCGTCGTTGTTGCGCACGTCGTCGGAGTCCAGGCTCTCGCTGGGGCTCAGCGTGTCACCGGGCCCGTCCTCGATACTCATAACCATCAAATGCCCAGATCAGGCCTGGTTGAAACTTCGATGGTCGAGGGCGGGGGACACCTCGTCAGGTGCTGGGACGGGCGGACCATTCACCCCACACGTCGAACGCTTGCTCGAGGGAAAGGCCGGCAATCTGGTCGCCATTCAATCCGACCTGTTGCCGTAGCCGCGTCACAAGCCAATCGGGAAGTTTCTCGGGCGTGGGCTCGGGAGTCGGATCAATTGCGGCAGCAGTCTTGCCGAATCGTGCAACCACCTCGGCCAGTGCAACAGCGGTCGGGGTTCCCTGGTCGAGTGCTGCGACGCGATTACGCATCTCCTCATACACCTCGGCGTCGCTGCGAACGCCGACCGCCCAGACCTCGGCGACATCGACAATGACTGTGCCCGACGAATCATGGGTAACGCGCCACACGATGCGCCAGTCACGATCTCCGACAACAATCTTGCGCCACCCGATGAGCGTTCCGCGGAGTGGCTCTCCGGCTTCCGGATTCTTCTCCAGAATCAGCATCTTGGCGAGCGCCGCGCGGACGATCTGCGGGTCACGGCGGTGGAGTGTATCCAGGTCGTCGATTGCCGCGTCGGTCAGTCGAACGACCGTGGTCTGGGCGCTGGGGTGGCGCTCACCGGCCCTCGGCTCAGGGGTTGCCTTCGCACCAGGGTGCCGCGGCCGTTTGCGTGCCGTCACTGCTTGTCAGAGTCGGGATCGCCGGTTGAATCGGATTCCAGTTCTGCGCGAGTGAAGCCGTACCGCTCGATCGCTGCATCGAGATCCGTGCGCCGACCGGTGTCGGTCGCTGCACGGGTAAGTACTAGTGCGAGGTCACGCAGGTCATTCTCCAGTTCCTGAAGTTCACCCAGGCGGCTCACCCCGACAACGGCAGCGACGGGCGTTCCGTGGCGTGAGACAACCACATTTTCGCCGTTCTCTGCGTCCTTGACCAAACGGGCGATCCCTCGGCTGCTCGCTTCGGTGACGGTAAGGGCGTGGAGATCGCTCAAGCTCGTCATGAGAAAAACTATACAGATTTCTACACAGATTTCTATGGGTGGCCGAGTGTTTCTATGGGTGGCCGAGTGGGCTCGGTCAGGGTGTCTGAACAGCCAGTTCGCTCCGCAACGTCTCGAGTGCCGCGATCTGAGCCGGCGACCACGGCGCCGAGTTGACGCGACTCGAATCCAGTTGGACGAGTGTGGCGGTCACCTCGGCGGCCTGTACGCCGCCCTGCTCGATGGTGATCAGCAGGGTCAGCGACGTGGTGCCGATCCGGTCCAGCGCGACGACGACGTCCGCGTCGCCGGTGAACAGTTCGCGCCCGAAGTTGCTGACGACGTTCACCACGGCGGTCTGCGTGACCGGGTCGAGCAGGTCGCCGCACGCCTCGCCGATCGCCCGCGTCCACGCCGCGGCCGCCGCCTCGTGCGCGCAGTAGAACGGCACATGGCGGCTCACGGACTCCGGTGCGTCCGGGCGCGGGTTGTTCCGCAGGGGGAGCGTGTAACGAGGCATGGATCGGACATTACTTGCTGCCCGGACGGGCGTCGCAGCCGGAGGACGGCGATGACAGGTCCCGACCGAAGGCGGCGTTCAGTTGCTCGAGCACGTACGGCCAGGGGATCCGCTCCTGCTCCAGTCGGAGATCACCCTCGCGCAATGACCCCAGGGCGGCGGCTTCGGACCCGGTCAGGTGGGACACGTCGTTGAACGTCGGTGACTGCTCCCGGACCGCGAGTCCCCGCCACCGATCCAGGGTGGCCTGATCCATCAGCAGACTCCGCACGTGCGGAAGGCGCCGGCGCAGGCGGTCGAGGATGGCGAACCCGTGACTGTCGAGGTCGCCCCAGTACCAGACTTCCGAGTCCGCCACCCACGGGACTTCGGCCAGTTCGTGGACCGTGTAGCCGCTGCCGTGCACCGCCACGGTGTCTGCCAGTGGCGGGAGCGCGTACAGGCCCTCCTTGTTCTCGAGAATGAGGACGCGCGCCGGGTTCAGCGGCAACGCGCCGAGTTCCCCCAGCGACGTGGCGAAGCGTCGCGGACTGCCTGCCAGAAGACCGGGATCGCACAATGCGAGGTCGCGCAGGTGGGGAAGGCTTCGGATGCCGAGGTCGCGGCTGCCGCGGACGCCCTCGAGCAGTGTTTCCACCAGACCGCGGTGACGCGCGAGCCATTTCGTGTCGACCCCCGGAACGGGAAGCTGACGAATGAAATACCCGGAGTCCGGGTGTTCGCTCAACCACCGCGCGATGGTTGTGAGCCTGCCGAAGTCGTCGTCGTCCAGGTCGAGCCACTTCGCCGCGGTCGCGGCAACCGCGGCCGACAACGCGGGGGTGCCGGGGCCGAGCCGGTCGACGAGTGTGTCACGGCGCATCACCAGGGCGCGCCATTCGGATCCGCGGCCACCCGCGGACGCGATCCGGCCGGCCCCGGCCAGCGTCAACCGCACCGGCACCTCCTGGGTGCCGAAGCTCGGCCAACGCCGCGTCGCCCACTCCACCCGGCCGTCGCCGGCGTAGCCGCGCCAGGTGCGTACCCACGCGACGACCGTGTCGGGGTCCTCGGCAATCTGCTGCTCGGACGGCGGATGCAGCGCCACCGTCAGCGAATCCTGATCGGCGAAAACGGAGTCGGCCAGCCAGCGTCGTCGGCGACTGTTGTAGGCGGCCAGTGCCTTCGCAGCGGCTGCGGGCGGCAGAACGCATCGTGTGCTCATGCACTACCCACATCGTCGAACTCGATGAGGCTGAGTTCGGTGTGCATCCGGTCGCGGATACTCACGGTCACCGCACCGCCGATGTACTCCTCGAGTGTGCCGAGTAACTTCAGCGGCGTCGCCAGCACCATGTGGAAACCGAACTGCGCGAAAACGTCCAACGCCCGGCGTGTGTAGGCGGAGTCGGCGCGGTCGAACGCCTCGTCCAGGATGACAGTGCCGTAACGGGGAAGGTCTGCACCGTCGGGTGCGAGCTGATACCGCAATGCCGCTGCCAGACAGAAGAACACGAGTTTCTGCGCCTGACCGCCTGACAGCCCGGAGCTCGAATCGTGGTAGTTGCGAGCCTCCCCGGCGCCATCGATCTCGACGCCGATGAATCCCACGTGCAGGCGAGTGTCCAGGACCTGCCGCTGCCAGCGCTGATCCGCGGGCTCTTTCGAGGCCAGACGCTCCAGCACCGCCGCCATCCGCTCGAATCGCTCCTCGGCCGCGGGGCGCTGCTCGACGTCCCAACCACCGCTCGTGATCCGGGTCAGGTCGTCCAGCAAGTCGGCCGCCGCCGGCGAACGTCGCTCGCGGACATCGATGCGCAACCACCGGTCGGTGTCGAACTCGGAGCGGCGCAATGAGTCGTTCACCGGGTCGATCCGGGAACGGATCTCCGCCGGCGCCTTGCGGATCGTGCGAGCGAGTTCGCCGATGTTGCGGTGTGACTGGTCGTGCAGCAGCTGGAAGAACCGATCTTCGTACCGGGGGAGACCGTCGGAGCGCAGCCGTTGGAGAATCGCCAGGGCGTCGTCGACGTATTCGGCGTCGACCCTCAACTCACCGCCGCGGGACTCCCACCGCGCCAGGTACTGCGACAGGATCCGGACGATCGACGCGCCGGCGTTAGACACCGCGTTCTGCGCCTCACCCCGGTCCTTGCCGATGCCCTGGCCGACCTCGAACAGCGCCCTGTCGATATTGTCCGACGTGACGCGGCGCGCGAACTTCTGGAACCGCGCCTTGATCCGGGCGGCCACCGCATCGGGAGCCGTCTCGCCCGCGTCGAGTTCGGCCCGCGCGATCCTCGCCTCGAGTTCCGTGAGCGCCGTCCGGTGCACTGTCAACGCTGTGTCCGCCTGACGCCGGGCCGCGTCGGCCTCGTTCTCCGCCTTCTTCGCGAGCTCGAGGTCAGCCGACATCGCGGAATGCTCCGGGTTGTCCTGCCGCCAGGAGTCGAGGCGTCCGTCCACCGCATCAACGGCGGACTGCGCCGCGGTGACGTCGACATCCGCCCACTGCGCGTCGAGGATTGTCTGTGCTGCGCGATTCTGCCGGGCGATCCGCTGATCCTCACGGTCCAGCGCGTCGAGTCGGCTCGTGACGCCCGCGATCGTGCCGTCGAGATCCGCGATTCGACGGCGAATGTCCTCGAGTTTGGCTTCGTTGTCGAATCCGAGAACCCACCGCCGCCGGTCGTCGATGCGGCTGCGGTCATCCTTCTCGTGCCGCTCCGCGGAGTGCTTGACCTGACCGGCGCGTGTCACGGCGCGGGCGTGATCCGCGAAGCCGGCCGCGGTGTCGACACATGCGTAGTCGTAGCGGTCCGCGAGATGGTGGTGGATCCACGGGGCGAGCGGACCGTCCGAGACCTCCACTCGGCGCACCAGCGACAGCGCCCCGGTCTTCGGCACCGTCGTCGCCGTGGCCCCGACCCGCACCCGGCGATACACGAGCCGCGCGCCGAGGTGGGTGGCGTCGACGGCCGCCGCGACCGCCGGATACACCTCTTCCGGGACGAGAAGGGTGCGCCCGAGGCCGCCGAGGACCCGCTCGATGGGGCCGGTCCACTCGGAGTGCTCGTCCCGGACCGCGATCAGCTCGCCGGCGAACGGCACGGTGTCATCGGGGACGCCCGCGGCGGAACAGATCGACTCCCGGGCGCGCAGCAGTCCCGGATCGACGTTGGAGCGTCTTCGGGCGATGATCTCCCGATCGGTGATGAGCTCCGCTCGCTCCTTCTGCGCGGTGCCGCGCTGTTCGGCGAGGGGATAGCGGTCACCGAACCGCTCCTCGTGGGTGGTGGACGCCTGCCGCAACTGATCCTCGAGTTGCCCGCGCAACCGTGCGAACTCTTCGGCGGTGCCGGGAACGGTTCCCTCCCAGGCCGACACCGCCTCGGCGATCAGATCCCGCCTGGCACGCACCCGCGCCAACGTCTTCAGTTCTGCGTCGCGCTGCGCGTGGAGGGTGGCCAGCCGGCCGCCCCCGATGCCCTCGAGTTTCACGGTCAGATCGAGGGTTTCCTGGCGGGCGCGTTCGGCCGCTGCCGTGGCCTCGGCCGCGCCCGACTCCAGCAGGGGAGTCAGGGCGCGGCGTTCGGTGCGATCACTGCACAGCAGCGACAGCGTCATCTCGGCGTGAACCGCCCCGAGATGCGCGTTCTCCTCCTCCGTGTCCCGCAGGGCCTGAAGGCCGCGTCGCCGCGTGTCGGCCAGGTCGACGAGCGGTGCGAGCATCTCGACCTGAAGCCGTGCGTCGACGACGACGCGGTGGGCCTCCTGCAGATCGTGGAACTGGTTGACCGCGCGCTCGGCCATCGCGAACGTGCCCGGGGTGTCGAGCATGTAGTCGCGGAACAACTGGTCGAGGCTGCCGAGGCTTTTCGCGGACAGCGTGCGGTGCAGCAGTCGCTGCGCGCCTTCCGTCGAGATGCCCAGACGGGAACGGAAACTGCGGGCGAACGGCGCGTACGTCGGGTTGACCGCCGCCTCCGGCCACCGCTTACGGATTCCCCGCGTGTCGATACCGCGGGCCATGAACGCGCTGAAATCCGTCAGGTCCAGTTCGTGATCGAGAATGAGATGGAGGTGGCTGACATCGCCGGCCGCGTTCTGCCCCCGCCCGAGATGCATGAGCTTTACGAGGGTGATCGGCGGATCGTCGGTGCCCACGCGGTAGGTGAGAGCGATGCCGCTCCACGTCGCGCCGGTCCGCAGGTACGAGGCGACCAGCCCCTCCGTGTCCGCGCCCGCCTCCCTGCGCCACGCACCCCGGATGTACGTGACGAAGTTGCGTCCCGAGTTCGTGGCCTCCTGCGCGGCCGCGTTGAACCGCAACTGATTGCCCGGGACCAGCACCGCCGAGATGGCATCGATGAGCGTGGACTTGCCGGAGCCGGAATTGCCGGTGATCAGGAAACCCTTGCGGGCCACCGCGAGATCGTGGTGGCCGTGCAACGTCCCCCAGTTGACGACCTGCACGCGCGCGAGACGGCGTTGACCGGGATGGATCACGGTGTGCCCTCCTCCAGAATCCGCCGGAACTCCGCCTCGACGAGAGCGACCTGTTCGGCGTCGAACAGCTGCCGCAACACCGGGGACACCTCCATCCGATCGTCGGTCGAGGTCTTCGTGAGCAGCGAATACTTGTCGAGTTTCTTCCACGACGCGTTGATGCGTTTCGCGTAGCCGGCGGGGTCGGTGTCGCTCGCCGCGCGATACATCTCGAGCTGTTCGCGCAGTTCGTCGAGATCGACGATCACCCGTTCACCCGGTTGCGCGCGCAGCAGACGCTGGCGCAACGCGAGCAGCATGACCGTGTCCATGAAGGTCAGACGCTCGGTGCGCAGCACCGTGGGAGTACTGGCGTCGCCGGTTTCGGCGGGGCGGGTGAACGCCAGCTCGTTCTCGTCGTCGATGACGAGAACGAGAAACACGTCGGACAGCCGGGACCGGAGGCGGCGCTCGTCCCGGATCACCGCGCGCCACACCTCGGGATGCTTGGCCGCGGTGACGAGCGGGCCCTTGAGCAGCTGCACGAAGGCGCGCCGCGTCTCCACATCCAGTTCGCCGGTGTCTCCGGGGTACAGGCCGCGGGTCGTCGGCTCGTCGGTCATGTCGGGCTCCCCGTGGGTTCGAATGCCGGCCGGGTGGTGAACTCGTCGGCGGCCGGATCGAACAGGCGACGTCGAATCGTCGCCCGGCGTGCGACGCCGGTCCCCGACACCCACTGAATGTCCTCGGTGCCGTCGATCGCGTGCCCGTGGTGGGTGGCAAGGACCATCAATCCCACCGCGCTCGCGAGTCCCTGAGTGGCCGGGTAGTCGCGCAGGACGTCACCGATCGTGGCGCGACCGTGCTCCCGCAGCGTGGCCGCGACGTTGTCGGACAATTCGTCCATATCGATCTCGGATTCTCGGACGAGCCTTCGGAGTTCGTCGAGATCGACGGTGCCGGCGTCGTTGGTGAGCACCGGTTCGGTGACGAGGTTGTCGGCGGGATTGTGCAGGCGAAGAGCTGCGACCGATTCGATGGTCATACCCACCCGTACCAGGTCGAGGTCGAGCAGGTCGTAGGGCCTACGACGTTTGGCCACGGCGACGGCACTCTGCTGTGCGGTGCGCAGCAACCGCTGCAGCCGGCGGTGTTCCTCGTAGTGACGAGACTGGACGAAGTGACGCAGCGACCGGGACAGTGAGGTCATCGTCGAATGCACCTCGGAGCCGGCCGTTTCCATCTCCGTCAGCAACGTCCGGAACCGCAATCTCTGATCGGTGGTCAGCATCGCGGCGAACGGCCGTTGCAGCACCGCGTCGATCCACTCGTCGATCTGCGACGACCGGGCCGGATCGAGAATCATGTCGTAGAACGCGGTGAAGCTGCGACCGGCATCGGAGTCCCCGATCAGGTCGACGCCGCGGAACACATCTCCCAGGGTGTCGCCGCGGTCACCGTCGTCGTCGAGGATGCGCGCCCGCAGGTCACGGTTGAGTTCCTCGAGTTCGGCGCGGACCCGGGCGAAGTCCGCGGGGACCTCCGAGGCCAGCGCGAGAATCTCCGCGGAACGCTCGACGGCACGATCACCGTCGAGGACCGGGAAGACCCCCGACTCCACCGCCGCGATCTGCTGATCGATCGCCGCCCGTTCGGTCAGCAGCGCGGTGAGGCGAGTTTCCGTGCGGGGATCGGAATCCCGGGCCAGAGCCTGCAACTGGGTGGAGAGCGTGGTCAGGCGGGATTCGGTGGCCGAACTCGCCTGACTGGTGAAATTCGCGACGAACGCCATCGCGGCGAACGCGCCCTCGGTCGGTTCCAGAGTCTCTTCACGGGTTCCGGCCGCCGCCCGGCGGAGCAGATAACCGGACCGCACCCACTCGGTGCAGTACGCCTGACCGGTGCGCGGGAAGTCGAGGCCCTCGTCGCGCATCGTCTGAAGGTCGGAGTCCAAGCGGGCGAACAGTTCCGGAGCCGGGAGGCGGCGGGTCCCGCGATCGAAGTGCCGGCCCAGTAGCGCCAGAATCGCCGGCGCCCTGTCGGCCCGCAGCAGCGTCCACGCGGCGTGGTCCTGGCGCAGGCGAAGAAGCCGATGGACGTCGGCGGTGATGGACATCGGACTCCTCTCGGTTCAGCCGGTGATGCGTTCGCGGTCGCCGGTCAGATCGGCCAGGGTCCGTACGCGAACTCGATTCCGGCGAACACCAAGGATTCCGCACCCTCGATGTCGGGACGGGGCGCACGCTGCTGCCGGGCATCGCCACTCAACTCGCACTCCTCACTCGAACAGGCTTCGGATGTCGTCGGCGTCGAGGGTGGAGCTGAGCAGGGTGTCGGCGTCCATGACGCTCGCGAACAGTGCCGACTTCTTCTCCTTCAGCGCCATCACCTTGTCTTCGATGGTGTCCTTCGCGATCAGCCGGTACACCATCACGTTGCGGGTCTGCCCGATGCGGTGCGCGCGGTCGACGGCCTGCGCCTCGGTGGCCGGGTTCCACCACGGGTCGAGGATGAAGCAGTAGTCGGCCTCGGTGAGGTTCAGCCCGAAGCCGCCGGCCTTGAGGCTGATCAGGAACACGGGGGCGTCGCCCTCCTTGAAATCGCGGAGTACGTCGCCGCGGCGCCGGGTGCCCCCGTCGAGGTAGGCGTGCGCGATGCCCGCGTCGTCGAGGCGGTCGCGGACCTTTCCGAGGAACCCGGTGAACTGGCTGAACACCAGCGCCCGGTGGCCCCCGGCGACGACGTCGGCGAGCTGTTCGAGCAGCGCGTCCACCTTGGCGGACGGGACGTCCCGGTACTCGTCGTCGACCAGTCCGGCGTCGAGACTCAGCTGTCGCAACAAGGTGAGCGACTGCAGGATCGTGAAGCGGTTCTTGTCGACGTCGGCGAGCAGGCCGAGGATCTTCTGCCGCTCACGCTGCAGGTGGGTGTCGTAGATCGTGCGGTGCTTCGCGTGCAGGTCGACGTCGAGCACCTGCTCCTGCTTGGCCGGAAGATCCTTCACCACTTGCTCTTTGGTGCGGCGCAACATCAGCGGTTTGACGCGGCGGCGCAGTTGGGCGAGGAGTTCGGCGTCGCCCTGCTGCTCGATCGGCCTGCGGTAGTAGTCGGTGAACCGGGCCGGATTCGGGAACAAGCCCGGGGCGGTGATGGAGAGCAGCGCCCACAACTCCATCAGGTTGTTCTCCATCGGCGTGCCGGTGATCGCCAGCTTGAACGGGGCCTCCAGCCGGCGGGCGCACTGGTAGATCTTCGACTTGTGGTTCTTGGTGAACTGCGCCTCGTCGAGGATCAGCCCCGACCACGCACATCCCGCGTACGCCTCGAACTCCAAACGGAACAGGGTGTACGACGTGACCACGATGTCGGCGCCCTGCACCAGTTCGTCCAGCGGAACCTTGCGTCGTTTCAGGGTATCGGCGATCGCGACGACCTCCGCGCCGGGGGCGAAGCGCGCCGACTCGGACTCCCAGTTCGACACGACACTGGTGGGGGCCACGATGAGGAACGGCGGCGCGGCCGGATTCGACCGCCGCGCATGGCAGATCAGCGCCAGCGCCTGCAGGGTCTTGCCGAGCCCCATGTCGTCGGCGAGGATGCCGCCGAGCCCATGCTCCCAGAGGAACGTCAGCCAGCGGAACCCCTCCAGCTGATACGGGCGCAACTGCGCGTCGAGCGTGCCCGGGACGTCGACCTGATGGACGGTGCCCGGGGCCAGCAGGCCGTCCACCTGCTGCCGCCACGCCTTCGCCTGGCGCTCGACGGTGCCGAGGGCCGCGAACTCTTCCCACAGGCTCGCCTGGAACCGGCTGAGCCGCAGCGACCCGTCGGCGCGGTCGTGGAGGGCGCGGGCCTCGTCGATCAGCTTCCGCAGCGTGTGGAGTTCGGGTTTGTCGAGGGAGAAGTAGGCGCCGTCGGGCAGCAGCAGTTCGGACTTTCCCGCGCTGAGCGCGGAGAAGACCTGGTCGAACGGCACGTCCCGGCCCTCCACGGTGAGCGTGACCCCGAGGTCGAACCAGTCGGTGCTGCCGGTGGACGCCGCGGTGGAGACCCCGATGGCGAGCGAATCGCCGGCCTCGCGGTAGTCGGCGCGGTCGCCGGAGACGTCGATGGACACCCCGGTGTTGCCGTCGAGCAGGGGCAGGACCTCGGTGGTGAACCGCATCGTGTCGAGTCCGCGCAGCAGCGTCGATTCGGGGCTCTCCGGCCCCAATCCGTATTTGCTCCAGTCGATGTCGAGTGCGTCGAGCAGGGCCTGTTCGCGGGTGTCGTCGCGGTAGTCGTCACCGGACGTGGCCGTGAGCGGCGTGCGGTGCTCGTCGTCCCCGACGGTGTACAACCATTCCCAGTCGACGGTGACCTCGTGGTCGGGCAGATACGTGGCCCGCAGCGTCAGGGTGGGTGCCGAGATCTCGGGTGGGACGAACGAGCCGTCCGAGGAGATGACCGTGGCCAGATTGCGCAACTTCGGCAAGAAGTCCGTCAGGAACCGGGACTCCTCGGAATCGGGAACCTCGATGCGGGTGCGGCGGCGCACCAGATCCTGCAAGGGGCCGGGCACTACGGAGTCGAGCCGGGCGAGGTGGATGCGGTCGTCCGCGTCGACGTAGAACAGGCCGTGCGCGCGGAGCCCGATGAAGCCCACGGCCGACGGGTCGACCCGCTCGCCGTCGACGACGATCACCGCTTGCACGACCAGCGCGTCGAGGTCGTGGTTCCGGGTGACGTCGAGGCAGATCTCGGCCGAGCGGTAGGGGGCGAGTGCGCCCAGGCGCTTCGAGGAGTGCAGGAGCTCGACACCCACCCTGGCCGCCTCGTCGAGCAGCGACCACAGCTGGCGGCTCGGAAAGACACTGAGGTCGAGGTCGGTGTGGTTCTGCCGGCGGTAGTTCATGCCCCCGCCGGCCAGCAGATGGATCTCGTGCAGCACACGGATCTGCTCGGCGGGATGCTGGAAGTGGCTACCCAGCTTGTTCCACGCCAGCCCGCCGACGATCCAGCCCTTCGAACCGGGCTGGACCGGCTTCACGAGCAGTTGAGGTGCCGAGTCCCCGGCCGGCGCCTGGACCCGGAACTGGACGGCGAGCGGCGACCGGCGGCCGGAATCGCCGAACGGATCGGCCGGGGTGAGCAGCGAGCTCAGCGATCCGTCCCAGGAGGCTGAGACAGGCGCCTGCGCCTCCGACGTCGCCTCACGGATCGCCGTGATCAGCAGGGCCGCGATGTGCTTGCAGTTCATCCCGACCGGACACGTGCAGATTCCGTACCGGTACACCGTGCGGCCGGGAACGGGCGCAACGAAGGCCGATGCCGAGTACGGCTCCCTCGCCGTGCCCACCACCTCGCCCCACAGCTCCTTGGCCGCCGGATCCCACGACATCTCGATGACCGCGTGGTCGCGGGCGTACTGCTCGCCGCGGGTGTACGTGGTGGTTCCGAGGACCGCCTTGATCGACGCCACGTCGATGTCGCGGAACTCCCCAGGCAGCATGCCGACAGCGTAGTCAACCGCTCCGACAGGTCCCTGGGGTGCGGTGACCCTCACCCCAGGGTTACTGGTCGCGCCCGTCGTGTGGTCGCAGACTTCGGTGCGTCGGGGGAACCCCATGGATCGGAGAGAACATCATGGCCGAGATGGTCGAAGCACCGCAGAAACACCGCACCGGCGGCGTCGCCAGAACACTGATCACCGTGTACGGAACGGTCGTGTACGTCACGTTCCTGGTCGTGTTTCTCTACGCGATGGGATGGGTCGAGGGCCTCGTCGTGCCCCACACGATCAACGACGGTCACGCCGCTCCCGTCGCGGTGGCCGTGGTCGTCGACGTGGCGCTACTCATGGTGTTCGCCGTGCAGCATTCGGTGATGGCCAGGCCCTGGTTCAAGAAGCGCTGGACGAAGATCGTCCCGGAACCGATGGAGCGCTCGACGTACGTCCTGTTCGCCACGGCCGCTTTGGCGCTGCTGATGTGGCAGTGGCGTCCGCTGCCCGACCAGATCTGGCACGTGGAGACGAGCTGGGTCCGTGTCGTGATCTTCGCAGTGTCGCTCGGCGGATGGGCCCTCGTGCTGGCCGCGACGTTCGCCATCGACCACTTCGATCTGTTCGGGGTGCGCCAGGTGCTGCGAAATCAGAGCGGGAAGTCGGCTCTGCCCAGCAACTTTCGGACACCCCTGCTGTACCGGGTGGTCCGGCACCCGCTGTACGCCGGTTTCATCATCGCGTTCTGGGTGGCGCCGACCATGACCTGGGGCCGGCTGCTGTTCGCCGTCGGGACCACCGGTTTCATCCTGGTCGCGGTGCGGTTCGAGGAACACGACCTGATCGACACGTTCGGCGACGACTACCGCACCTACCGCGCGCGGGTGCCGATGCTCGTCCCGAGGTGCGGCGCACAGCCGCGGTAGTCACAGACCGCCGGCGACGGCGATGGTGGTGGCGGTGACGTAGGACGCCTGGTGGGACAGGGCCCACAGCACCGCCTCGGCGATCTCCTCGGGTGTCGCGACCCGGCCGAGGGGGATCCGACCGGCAATGCGGTCGGGTCGCCCCGCGTCGCCCGCGGCCGCGTGGATGTCGGTGTCGGTGGTGCCGGGAGCGACGCCGACGACCCGGATGTTCGCGGCCGCCAGTTCCCGCCCGAGCCCCGTCGTGAGACTGTCGACGGCCGCCTTCGAGGCCGCGTAGCCGACGTATTCGCCGGGTGCCCCGGTTCCCGCCGCGACCGAACTGAGGTTGACGATCACGCCGGGTCGTCCCTCCCGAACCCAGTGCTCGGCCGCCGCGCGGGCGTAGTTGATCGTCCCGAACACGTTGACGTCGAACACCTCCCGCAGCGACGCGTCGGCGGTGGTGAGGAATTGGCCGAGCGGGCCGGTGGTCCCGGCGTTGTTGACCACCGCGACCAGTTGCCCGCGGTCGTCGGCCGCACCCACCACCGCCGCGGCCAGTGCGGCGTCGCGCACATCGGCACGCACGGCGGTGGCGCGGATGCCGCACTGGTGCACGAGGTGGTCGGCGGCCTCGTCGTCGTTCTGATAGGTGAACGTCACCTGATAGCCGCGATGGACGGCCAGGCGCACGACGGCGGCGCCGATGCCGCGCGATCCACCGGTGACGAGGATGTGTTCGCTCACCATACGAGCGTATCCGGGTGGGCGCGGTCAGCGCGGGGGCCTGCCGAACGTGATGCTCGGCGCCGTCACCGTGATCGATGCGATCCGGACCGCGAGACCGGGAGGTGTCGGCGGCTCGGCGTCGATGACGGTGGGATGACGGTCGACCTGCTGGGGCGCCGGACGGGCCGGTGAGAAGACGCTCCGGACCACCCCGATCGGCGTGCGGGCGATCGCGTCCGCCGACTGCTGGATCTGCTCGAGCGTCCGGAACATCGTGTCGACATTGTCGGACTGCCTGCCCGTGCTCACCGCCTCCACCACCGGACGCATCGTCCGCAGCAGGAACACGACCTCTTCGAGCAGTTCCTCGGTGAGCCGGAGGATGCGGAACGACGTCTTTCCGACCTCGATCGGCACGGTGACGGTGCACACGGCGACGCGGACGGGACCCTCCGCGGCCTCTGCCGCCCTCCGGTACGCGTCCTCGACCACCGGGGCGACACACGACGGCACGAAGCGGGAAACGAATGTCACTGGTCGACCCCCTCGCGGCACGGCGACTTGTTGTGCCGGGGAGGCTACCGCCCCGGCGGGCGCCACGCAGGACGAGCGCTCACCCCGGCAGCAGGGCGCGGACGGCGTCGATGGTGTCGGCGTCCGCGGCCGCCTTGTCGGGGCGATACCGCAGCACGCGCGCGAACCGCAGGGCGAGCCCGCCGGGGTAGCGGGAACTGACCTGGACGCCGTCGAGTTCGATCTCCACGACGAGGTCCGGGTGCAGATACACGGTGTGGTCGTCGCGGTGGCGTTCGTGGCGGGGGAATTCGTCCGTCTGCCACTGCAGCAGCGCGTCGGTGAGGCCCTTGAACGTCTTGCCCACCATGATCGGTGCGCCGCCGTCCGGGTCGCGCGCCCCGAGGTGCAGATTGGACAGGTATCCGGTGCGCCGCCCGTATCCCCACTCCGCGCCGAGCACCACCAGGTCGAGGGTGTGCTCCGGTTTCACCTTCTGCCAGGCCCGGCCGCGTCGTCCCGCCGCGTACGGGGCGGTGAGCGACTTGACCATCACACCCTCGTGCCCGGCGGCGAGGGCGTCGTCGAAATGGGTTGCGGCCCCGTTGCTGTCGGGGCGGATCAGTCCGGGGATGCGGTGTTGCGGCGCGACCCGTTCCAGCGCGTCCAACCGCTGCTCCAGCGGAGCGTCCAGCAGGTCGACGCCGTCGAGATGCAGGCAGTCGAAGAAGTACGGGTGCAGCAGCAGGTCGCGGGAGGACTCGGCGCCGAAGCGGCTCATCGTCTCCTGGAACGGCCGGGGTCTGCCGCTGTCGGTGAGTGCGAGGGTCTCCCCGTCGAACACCGCCGACGTGCACGGCAGACCGGCGACGAGTTCGACGAGTTCCGGCACACTGGCCGTGATCTCACGCAGCGTGCGGGTGAAGATCCGCACCTCGTCGCCGTTGCGGTGCACCTGGATCCGCGCGCCGTCGAGTTTGTATTCGACGCTGACATCGCCGCCGAGTTCGGTCCATGCGTCGGCGAGGGATTCGGCGGGCGAGGCCAGCATCGGCCGCACCGGACGGCCCACCTCCAGCCGGAACGCGGTGAGCGCGTCGACCCCGCCGCCGAACGCCGCGACCGCGGTCGCGGGCAGCCGTCCCGACAACATGAATGCCCGGCGCACCGGTTCGACGGGCAGATCGGTGGCCGCCGCGATCGCGTCCGTCATCACGCCCTCGAGTGCGCCCTGGCGGAGGTCGCCGGTGACCAGCCGGATCAGGAAATCCCGCTCGTCGGTGGTGGTGCGGGAGAACAGGTCTGCGAGCAGTTCACGCCTGCGTGCCGCCGACCCGGAACCGGTGACCTGGGCGACGGCGGAGACGGTCCCGTCGACCTCGGACACCGTGACGGAACCGACGTCGACGGGCGTCGCCGGAATGTCCGCGACTGTCCGCCAGCCGATTCCGATGCGGCCCTGCCGGAGCTCCCCGGACAGCCACGCGACCACCGGTTCCACCTCGGACGGCTCCAGCCGGGTGAGGACCTCGCGGAGCGCCCCGACCTTCACCTTCCGCGACCGGGTGGCACCCACGTCCCGGGACGTCGCGACGATCTGCGAGAACAGCACACCCCGACGGTAGCGGGACGGTGTCGTGGGCGGTCAGAATCCGGCTGATCCGAACGCTGGGCCGACCGGCCCGCCGTTCCTAGGCTGGGCGAATGAGTACTGCGCGACGCCGCCCACTGAAGACGGTGACGGGAGTCAGCGGCGCCGTCAGCACCTACGCGGCGGCGATCGACCCTCAGCAGTCGACCGTCGCTTCCTCGATCGAGATCGCGAAGATCGCGGAGGCGAACAAGTTCGACGCGTTGTTCGCCGCCGACCTGCTGAGCTTCGGGGCGCAGGGCGCGATCGGTGCGCAGGAACCGCTGATCTTCCTGTCCGCGCTGAGCGCCGTGACCTCGCACGTGGGGCTGATCGCGACGGCAACCACCACGTTCCACCACCCGTACAACCTCGCGCGGCTGTTCGGCACCCTCGACCACGTGAGCAACGGTCGCGCGGCCTGGAACGCCGTGACGTCGTCGCTGGGTGAGGAGAACTACAGCGACCGCGACCTCCCCAGCCCCGAGGAGCGGTACGCCCGGGCAACGGAATCCCTCGAAGTGGTCAACGCACTGTTCGACAGCTGGGAACCCGGGGCGCTCACGTCCGACGGTGCCGGAGGTACCAGGCTGGACGCCGACCGGGTGCGGCCGATCGACCACGCGGGCACCTATTTCACGGTGAAGGGCCCGCTCAACATCCCGCCGCTGCCGCAGCGCCGGCCCGTGCAGTTCCAGGCCGGCCAATCCGCGGCCGGCGTGGAACTCGGCGCCCGCTTCGCCGAGGTGGTGTTCACGTCGCTGCCCACCCTCGAGGACGCCGTCACCTACACCAAGAGCATCCGGGCGCGGGCAGCCGAACTCGGCCGCGCCGACGGACTGCCCCTGGTCATGAGTTCGTTCCACGCCACCTACGGCGCGTCCGAGGTGGAAGTGCGGCGGCTCGTCCGGGAGCAGGAGGAAGCCACCGACCTCGACGCGGGCCGGATCCGGCTCGAGGACATGTTCGGTGGCGACATCGACCTGTCCGGGCTGCCGCTCGACAAGCCGATCCCGGCGGACGTGCTGCCCGACGTCGGGTCGGTGAACCGCCGCCGCGGCCGGGTCGAGATCTTCAGCCGGCTCGCCGCGTCCGGGCGGACGCTGCGCGAGCTGATCATCGCGTCCAAGGACACCGGGCACTGGGCGGTCGCCGGCACCCCCGATCAACTCGCCGACGCCGTCCAGGAACGCTACGACGCCGGTGTTCTCGACGTCATCTCCCTCAGCGGGCTCGCCGAGGACCGGACCCGGGACTTCGTCGTCAACGGGTTGCTGCCTGAACTGCGGCGACGCGGAATCGTCGGCGACGACTACGTGGGCGGCACGTTCCGGGACAACCTCGAACTGCCGCCGCTGCCGGCCCGCTAGTTCTCCACCGGGGTGCCGTCGACGACGATCCGCACACGGTCCGGGTAGAACGAGACGTGGTCGTCGATGCCCGACGCCTCCGCGGTGGTGAACGGGTAGAACCAGGCTGCGTCCTCCACCGGATCCGTGCCGTCGGTCCCGGTGAACGACAGATACGACGCCGTCCCCTTGTACGGGCAGGACGTCCGGGTGTCGGAGGCGGTGAAGAACTCGGACCGCACGTCGATGCGGGGAACGTAGTAGCGCACCGGCAGCGACGTCTCGAACAGCAGACGCGGACGGACCGTGTCGGCGACCAGGGTGTCGCCGACGAAGACCTCTACGTGCCGGGACGACGGCAGGCCATCCACCCGGACGTACGGGTCGCGGGCGTGGACGAACACCTGCTGATCCTCCTCGTACCAGGCGTCCATCCGGTGCCAGTAGAACGCGACGTACGCGCCGAGGTCGAGGGAATCCGCGAGTTTCTCGTCGTAACCCCACACCGATTGCTCGGCGCGACGGTCGCCGACGACGAGATCCCAGTACCGCGCCTTGCCCTTCCACGGGCAGGTGGTGGTCGCGTCGACGGGCTCGAGGACGTCGAAGTTCACGTCGTCGCGGGGAATGTAATAGACGGGCAGGTGACCCTTCTCGAACAGGTACACCGAACGGGTGGTGTCGGCGACCGGCTGACCGCCGAAGAACACCCGGATGCGCCATGGTGGCACCTTCGGCGCCCCGTGCGTGGTTAAGGAGTCTCTGGACTCGTCAACCACGCACGGGCGCGAAGCGCACTGAACCCGGCGGTCACGACCCACACCGTGAACGGGTAGAGCGCGAGGCGTTCGGTGATGCCGAACGGCCCCTCTCGGAGGAGGATCGCCGCCATCCCGACGATCCCGACGAGTCCACAGAAACCGGTCCACAGTGCGAAGAGGCGCCACCGCCCGTACAGCCCGATCGCGACGATGATCATGGCGGCGTTGCGCGCGACGAACGTCGGGGTCGCGACGACCTGATGGAGGTGGGCGTCCACGTCGATCGGGACGAAACCCGTCAGCGCGGCGCTGACCGCGGCGATACCGAACAGGGCCAGCGCGGCGCGTCGGAGGAGGCCGGGCGGGAGGAATCCGCGCAGGCACACCGCCCCCACGAGGATGAGCACCCCGGTCAGCACGAACGCGCTGTTGATCACCGTGTGCAGCGGCGAGCACAGCCGGACGGCCGCGACCTGGGCCGCCGACCCGTCGCAGCCCGTGACACCCAGATTGCTCACAGAGTTCGTCCGCACCCGGTACGGCCGCGGCCAGGCCCGCGCGGTCACGACCTCCGCGACGAAATACAGCGCGATCAGCACCCACGCGGCGCCGCCCACCCGCACGGCCAGCTGTCGCCGGGCGGGTGCAGACGTTCGCGCGACGCTCACCCCTCCGTACCGTACCGGCTCACGGAGTGGATTGTTGACAATCTTCGGGGGCGGCTCGACGATGTAGCCATGGCCCCGCTGACGACGATTCCGGTTGCTGACTCCGAGGGCAGGGCCGCGCGTGGCTGAGCAGACGCGCCCCGCCGCCGACCTGCATGCCCAGCTCGCCGAGCTGGGCATCGACCTCGACACCGGAACGCGCCGGCGCGCCGAATACTCCTTCGACGCCTCCAATTACCGGGTGCCGCCGCTGGCCGTGGCGTTTCCGCACACCCCAGCCGACGTGGTGGCGATCGTGCGGGCCTGCACCGACCGCGGCATCCCCGTCACCAGCCGCGGCGGCGGCACCTCGCTCGCCGGCAACGCGATCGGCAGGGGAGTGGTGCTCGACTTCTCCCGGCACATGAACCGGGTGCGGACCGTCGACGCGTCCGCCCGCACCGCCGTCGTCGAACCCGGCATCGTGCTGACCGACCTGCAGAAGGACGTGCAACTGGCGACGGACGGCGCATTCACCTTCGCACCCGACCCGTCCAGCAAGTCCCGCGCGACGGTCGGCGGCGCCATCGGCAACGACGCCTGCGGCAACCACTCCGTCCGCTACGGCCGCACATCCGACCACATCGTCGCACTCGACGTGGTGACCGCGAGCGGGCACCGGCTGACCGCCACCCGCGACGGGCTGCGGGCCACCGATCCCGACGACACGCCCGCGGTGGGCGAGGCCGCCCGGATCGCTGCCGGACTCGACGAGCTGACACGGGAGCATCTCGGCGACTTCCGGCTCGAGCTCGGCCGCATCCCACGCCAGGTGTCCGGATTTCACCTGGCGAACCTGTTGCCCGAGAACGGCTTCGATGTCGCCCGCGCCCTGGTCGGCAGCGAGGGCACGTGCGCGGTGATCGTGGCCGCGACCGTCGCGCTGGTCCCGGTGCCGCCCGCGGCGATGCTGCTGTGCCTCGGATACCACGACCTGGTGGACGCGGCCCGCGACAACGCGATCATCCTCGACTATTCACCCGCCGCCATCGAGGGCATCGACTCGGCGATCGTCGACACCATGCGGCATCTCCGCGGCGCCGACTCCGTGGTCGGGTTGCCCGACGGTCAGGCGTGGCTGTACGTCGACCTCGACGGCGAGGACCTCGCGGAGGTCGAACTCCGCGGGGCAGAACTGGTGTCGAAGCTGCGCGCGGCCGGACGCCTCGTCGACTCGCGCGTCGTCGGGGACCCGGCCGAACGCGCGTCGCTGTGGCGGGTGCGCGAGGACGGTGCCGGACTGTCCGCCCGGCTCGTCGAGGGCGGCGAATCCTGGACGGGCTGGGAGGATTCCGCCGTCGCACCCGACCAGCTCGCCGACTACCTCGTCGACATCAAGGCGCTGCTCGCCGAATTCGACCTCACCGGGGTGATGTACGGGCACTTCGGCGCCGGCTGCATGCACATCCGTATCAACTTCGACCAGCGCACCGACGAGGGCCGGGACGTGATGTCGCGGTTCATCCACCGCGCCGCCGAACTCTGCGTGCGGTTCGGCGGATCGATGTCCGGGGAGCACGGCGACGGCCGCGCCCGGTCGGCGCTGCTTCCGATGATGTACACCCCCACCATGATGGCGGCGTTCGCCACGTTCAAACGGCTGTGGGACCCGGCGGCCGTGCTGAACCCGGGCAGCATCGTCGAGCCCGAACCGCTGCTCGGCAACCTCGCCCTCGACGGCGTGAATCCGCGGGCGTGGCAGACCAGTTTCGACCTCACCCCCACCAGCGACGTCCCCATCGCACCGTTCGTGCATGCCGTCCAGGGCTGCATCGGGGTGGGCCGCTGCCGAGCGTCGACCGGCGGGGTGATGTGCCCCAGCTACCGCGCGACCGGCGACGAGAAGGACTCCACCCGCGGCCGGGCCCGCGCCCTGCAGGAGATGGTCCGCAACTCGCCGACCGTCGCCGACGGCTGGCGGTCCGAGGACGTCAAGGAATCCCTCGACCTGTGCCTGTCCTGCAAGGCCTGCTCCACCGACTGCCCCGTCGGCGTCGACATGGCCACGTACAAGTCCGAGTTCCTCGACCACCACTACCGTGGCCGGGTGCGGCCGCTGTCGCACTACTCCCTCGGCTGGCTGCCGGTGTGGCTGAAGATCGCGGAACGCTCGGCGCCCGTCGTGAATCGGCTCACCGCCGGCCGGCTCGCGAAGGTCGCGGCCAGGCTGGGTGGTCTCACCCCGCACCGGTCGATGCCGGAGTTCGCGTCCCGCAAGCAGATCCGCCGCGAGGTCGGCGAGACGTCGCGGGACGCCGGCGCGGACGTCGTGATACTTGCCGACACGTTCACCCGCGGGTTCCGCCCCGAGGTGGTCGGGGCCGCGTCGCGGGTGCTCGCCGACGCGGGCCTGAGTTCGCAATGCCGCAGCGACGTGTGCTGCGGGCTCACCTGGATCTCCACCGGACAGCTGAAACAGGCCACCAAGACCCTCACCAGGGCCGCCGAACTCCTCGACGACGGCACCGACCGGCCCATCGTCGTCCTCGAACCGAGCTGCGCCGCCGCATTCCGCAAGGACCTGCCCGAACTCGTCCACACCGACGCCGCACGACGCGTCGCGGCCCGCATCCGTAGCTTCGCCGGTGCGGTGCTCGAACGCGCCGAGTCCGGATGGAGCCCGAGCACGCCGGTGCCCGAAGACGTCACCGTGCAGACGCACTGCCACGAATACGCGGTGTTCGGCGCGGCGGCCCAGCGGAAGGCGCTGCAGGCTGTCGGTGTGCCGCGCGTGCGGGAAGCCACCGGATGCTGCGGCGTCGCTGGTAACTTCGGATTCGAGGCCGACCACTACGACCTCAGCATGCAGGTCGCGGAGCAGGCACTCGCCCCGGCCCTGCGCGAAAGTCCCGAAGAGGCAGAAATACTGACGGACGGGTTCAGCTGCCACATGCAGGTGCGGCAACTCGATCCGAACCGATCGTCGAAACACCTCGCCCAACTGCTCGACCCCGCACCACCGTCGAAACCCGATCACCAGAGCGGAGACTGAAATGTCGCAGTTGTCGATGACCAGTGACGAACGTCAGAAGTTCCTCGCCGACGTGCACGTGGGGGTGATCGCCGTCGACCGCGACGGACGCGCCCCACTCGCCGTGCCCATCTGGTACGGCTACGAACCCGGCGGCCAACCGTACGTCTGGACCGGGCGCGGCTCGCTGAAGGAGCGGCTGATCCGCGACGCGGGCCGCTTCAGCCTCGTCGCCCAGCACGAGAAGCCGCCGTACCGGTACGTCAGTGTCGAAGGTCCGGCGGAGTTCGACGAAGCACCCACCGCCGACATCGTCCGCGAGCTCGCCGCCCGCTATCTCCCCGCCGAGGAGGTCGACCCGTTCGTGGAGCAGGCGTATGACGACAACGCGATCGTCATCCGCATGCGGCCGGAGCACTGGCTGAGCGTCGACTACGGCAAAGGCGCGTAGCGCCCGTGCGTGGTTGACGAGTCCAGGGACTCGTTAACCACGCACGGGCGATTCGGTTCACGGTGATTCTGAAGATGGCGAGGACGCCCGAAGTGCGGAAGCGTCGGAGGGCAGTTGTTCCGCCTCGACAGGAGCGCCCTTCATGACCGAACTTCTCGACCTGAGCACCGACGTCCTCGTCATCGGCGGCGGCCCCGCAGGAACGTGGGCGGCGCTGCGCGCACGCCAAGCCGGGGCGGACGTCGTCCTCGTCGACAAGGGGTACTGCGGAACCAGCGGCGCCACCGCGCCTTCGGGCACCGGCGTCTGGTACGTCGACCCCGACCCGTCCGCGCGGGCGAAGGCCAAGGCCAGCCGCGAAGCACTCGGCGGTCACCTCGCCGACCACCACTGGATGGACCGCGTCCTCGACCAGACGTACGCGAACATGAACCTGCTTGCCGAGGAGGGCCGGTACCCGTTCCCCGTCGATCCCGACACCGGCAGGCAGATCCGCACCGGACTGCAAGGGCCCGAATACATGCGACGCATGCGCGCGTGGGTGAAGAAGGCAGGCGTCCGGATTCTCGACCACTCACCGGCCCTCGAACTGCTGGTCGACACCGACGGCCGGGTGCGCGGCGCGGCGGGCTACCAGCGCCACGACGGCCGCGACTACCGGATCAGCGCGGGCGCCGTCGTGATCGCGAGCGGCGGTTGCGCGTTCCTGTCCCGCGCGCTCGGCACGAACGTCGATACCGGCGACGGCGCGCTGATGGCCGCCGAGGTGGGTGCCACGTTCTCCGGCATGGAATTCTCCAACGCCTACGCGATCGTCCCCGCGAACTCCACCATCACCAAGACCGCCTACTACGGCTACGCCACGTTCTTCCACGCCGACGGACGCGTCCTCGAAGGTGCCGGCTCCACCAAGGGGCGGTCGGTGATCGCGAAAACGCTGCTGTCCGAGCCGGTGTTCGCCCAGCTCGACCGCGCCGACGACGAGGTGCAACGCCAGATGCGGCTCGGGCAGCCGAACTTCTTCCTGCAGTTCGACCGCCGCGGGATCGACCCGTTCACCGACCGCTTCGAGGTCAGCATGCTCGCCGAGGGCACGGTCCGCGGAACCGGTGGCATCGAGGTGGTCGACGACACCTGCGCCACCTCGGTGCCCGGACTGTTCGCGGCCGGGGATGCCGCCACCCGGGAACGGATCTGCGGCGGCTTCACCGGCGGCGGCAGCCACAACTCGGCGTGGGCGATGTCGTCCGGCAGCTGGGCCGGGACCGGGGCCGCGCGGTTCGCGCGAACCGAACGTCGGGTCGCGGCGGGCGAACTGCGTCCCGCCGGCCGGGCCGGGCTGCGTCCGGCGGGGCGGCCGCGGCTGGAGGCGTCCGACGTCGTCGCGGCCGCGCAGGCCGAACTCATCCCGTACGAGAAGAACTACCTGCGGGACGGGGCGCGCGTGCAGGGTGCGCTCGGCGAACTGGAGTCGCTGTGGACGGCACTGTCCGCCGGCCTCGGCGGCGACTCCGGCGACGAGCGGGTCCGTGCCCGGCAGGCCGCCGCGATCACCGCGGTGGGCCGGTGGATGTACCACTCGACGCTGGCCCGGACCGAAACCCGCGGAATGAGCAAGCGCGCCGACTATCCCGACCTCGACCCCACCCAGCACCACCACATCCTCACGGGCGGGCTCGACGACGTCTGGACCTCGACCGCCGCGGTGCACGACGGGCTGTTGCGGGTGGCCTCGTGATCGAGGTGCTGCTGGCCGAGGCGTGCATCGGCTGCGACAAATGCGTCGACGCGTGCCCCACCAACGTGTTCGACCGCACCGACACCGGGATCCCTGTGATCGCGCGGCAATCGGACTGCCAGACGTGCTTCATGTGCGAGGCGTACTGCCCGGTGGACGCGCTGTACGTCGACCCGCAGTCCACCCCGCTCGTCGACGGGCAGCGCATCCCGGAGGACCACATCGGCCGGTACCGCGAGAAACTCGGCTGGGGCAAGGGGCGCGCCGCCGGCTCGCTCACCGCGGTCGGGCCGTCCCTGCCGCACGGTGCGCCGCCGCCCAGGCTCCGCCCGTGAGTGGGTAACGAGTCCAGGGACTCCTTACCCACTCACGGGTGGCGGAGCCGCTAGATTGGAGGTACGGAAGCAGTCGTTTCCGGGTGCAGGGGTGCGCGTGCAGAATTCGAAATCGACACCGGCGACCGTTCCCGGGCTGCGGGTCTACCGGCCCGAATCGCCCGCGGCGCGGATGGCGCTCGTCGGCGCGACGGTCGTGGTCGGGTTCGTGCTCATGTGGATGGCGGGACGGTCGGGTCCCGTCCGCACGTGGATGGTGGCGGCCGGAATCGCCGTCCTGCTCGTGGCCCGGGGACTGCACCTGCGACGGCCCGTCACCGTCACGCATGCGGCTGCGGCGGTGCTGATGGTGGCGGCCGCGGATGTGGCGTATTCGAGCGCACATTCGACCCCGGGGTTCCTGCTCCTCGTGGCCACCGGACCCGTCCTGATGCTTCCGGTGCGCAGTGTGCCGCAGCCCGAGGACCGGGCCCGCGTCTTCACGTTGATCCAGCAGACCAGCGGCGACCCGTTGTCGCCGTTCGCCCTCAATTCGGCGAAGTCGTACTACTTCAACGCGTCCGGCACCGCGGCGATCGCCTACCGGGCCCGGTCCGGGATCGCCGTCGTCTCCGGCGATCCCATCGGAGACCCGCTCGAGTTCGCGGCGCTCCTGGACGAGTTCGACGAGTTCGCGGCCGAACGCGGGTGGCGCGTCGCGGTACTCGGCGCGGGGGAGCGGGTCACGCGGCTGTGGGAGATCGGCGGCGGCACCCGAAAGCCGCTGACGGCGGTCCCGATCGGCCGCGACGTGGTGATCGACGTCGGATCCTTCACCCTGCACGGCCGGCAGTTCCGCAACCTCCGGCAGGCGGTGCAGCGCACCCGCAACGCCGGGCTCACCACCGAGATCGTCCCCGAAGCCGCGCTCGACGAACCGACACGCCGCGAACTCACCGACATCGTCGACGACGCCCGAGCCGGACATCAGCGCCGCGGGTTCTCGATGATCCTCGACCACCTGCTGGACGGCACGCTCCCCGGTGTTCTTCTGGTGGTCGCCCGCGACGGCACCGGTCGCGCTGTCGGGTTCCAGCGGTACGGCACCGCCGATTCCGCCCGCGAGCTGAGCCTCGACGTTCCGTGGCGCGGTGACGGCGCACCGAACGGCACCGACGAACGCATGACCGTCGACGTCATCCGGTACGCCGAGCGGACCGGTGCACGCTACGTCTCGCTGTCGTTCGCGGCGTTTCCCGAACTCCTCGACCCCGACGCACCCGGTGCCGGCGCCCGGCTCTTCCGCCGGGTCCTGCACCTGGGCGACGCGCTGATCGCGCTGGAGTCGCTGTACCGCTACCTCGGCAAGTTCCATGCGACGGGGAACCGGCGCTACGTGCTCCTGCGCTTCCGCTACCTGCTGCCGGTGGCGTTCGCGTGCCTGACGTTCGAATTCGTGTCGCACCGGGAACGGGACTGACGCTCGGGTTTCAGAAGTCGAAGTTCTTCTCGTTCGTCGCCGTGAGCGCGTCGACGACGGCCGCGAGATCGGTCTTGGAGACGTCCGCGGTCTCCTCCTTCGGCGTCGATCGTGTCGCCTTGTCCGGTCGGGTCTGATTCTTGCCGGGCCGTTCGTCCGTCATCTGTGCACCTTCGCGATAGGCCGAGCCGGGCAGGGTTACTCACCAGTACACCGTCGGGAGCCTGCGTCCGCAACCCGGCGGGGTCCTGATGTGACGCGGTGCACGTCAATCCAGCTATCTGTCAGCTATTACGCCGACCGGCGCTCACGCCCGGACCAGGATCTTCACCGCCGTGTCGTTGTGCTCGATCAACGTGGTGAGGCCCTCGGACACCAGGTTGTCGAGTTCGATCCGGCCGGTGATGAACGGGGCCAGGTCGATCACCCCGCTGCGGACCATCTCGATCACCGCCTCGTGATCGCGGACGTAGGCGATGGTGCCGCGCAGGTCGATCTCCTTGAGGACGAGTTTCTGCATGTCGACCGTCGCGGGTTTGCCCCAGATCGACACGTTCACCACCACGGCCGCGGGACGGACGGCGTCGAGGATGGTGTCGAGGACGGCGTTCACACCCGCGCATTCGAACCCGAGATCGGCGCCGACGCCGCCGGTCAACTCGAGAACCCGGGCCTTCACGTCCTCCAAGGACGGGTCGACGACGTGATCGGCGACCCCGCTGGACAGCGCCTTCTGCTTCCGGGCGTCACTGAGTTCGGTGACGATCGTGGTGACGCCCAGACCCTTCAGGACCGCGGCGACCAGGAGTCCGATCGGTCCGGCCCCGCCGACCAGCGCGACGTCGCCGGCCTCGGCCCCGCTGCGGACGACCGCATGATGCGCGACGCTGAGCGGTTCGATCAGGGCCGCCTCGTCGAGCGGGATGTTGCCGATCTTGTGCACCCACCGGCGGTCGACCACCACCTTCTCGCTGAGTCCGCCTCCGCCACCGGCCAATCCGATGAAACCCATCTTCGTACACAGGTGATAGTTGCCCGCCGTGCAGGACGCGCACTCGTTGCACACGAAGTACGGCTCCACCACCACGTTGTCGCCCACCGCGACATCGGTGACGCCCTCACCGACCTCCTCCACCGTCCCGGAGAACTCGTGGCCCATCGTCACCGGCGCGTTCTCGTGCGACAGCGGATGCGGATGTCCCGGCGGGGAGATGAAGATCGGGCCCTCCAGGTACTCGTGCAGGTCGGTGCCGCAGATGCCGCACCACCCGACCCGGAGTTTCACGGCGCCCGGCCGCACCTCCGGTTCGGGGATGTCGTCGATCCGGATGTCGCGTCGTCCGTGGAAGCGCGCTGCTCTCATGAATCCGCCCTCACCTCGTTGTGAACGTGCTGATGGGCCGAACGGTACGACGCCGCCACGAGGCCGGGAAGGGTTGCAGTGCGTTGCAATCCGACGACGACTGTGTGACGTTCACCGGCGGATAGCTGGTTTGGCCGGATCCGCGGGTATCTTCGAGGGGAATGACTGGTTCGATCTGGGGGAGTGAGGCATGGCACGCATACGCACGGCGGCTGAAGCTGAAATCAACGCCGCCGAGCAGATGCAGAAGCTCGGTTACGGCGACGCGACAGCGCTACTCGGCGGAGCGGACGGCGGCATCGACGTCTACTCGTCGCGCGCGTACGCGCAGGTGAAATGGCGAGGTGGCAGCGCAGGGAAGTCGGACCTCGCGAACCTCTACGGCACCCGCGGAACGAGTCACGCCCGGAAACTGCTGTACTTCTCCGGCCCCGGATACACCGACGAAGCCGTCGACTACGCGGACACGGTCGGCATCGCCCTGTTCCGGTGCGAACCCGACGGCGAAACCCCGCCGGTCGGCGTCCACGCCCCGAAACTGGTGGCTGCCGCGCGTAACTCGACGGTTGCGGTGGCCCCGTCCCCGCCGCCCCCGCCAGAGCCCGAATCGCCCGCGCGCATCGTCGCCCGCAACGCATGGGCGATGGTCGCCGGCTTCTTCGGCGCGCACTGGCAACTCCTCGGCGCCGTCGTCTGCACGATCGTCCTCATGGTCGCCCCCTTCGGCGAAGGGAACGTCGGGCTCCGCGTGTTCGCGACCATCCTCGCCGTCGTCGGCGCTCCGGTGTTCTGGCTCCTCTTCGTTCAGCACCGGAGCGCGGTGCGCAGATAGTTCGGTGCCGTAACGATCTCGCTCCCGCCGACGACAGCCAGCGTGACTGTCGACATTTCGAGTGGAATCGCGGAGATGAATATGGGCTTGATGAACGGCCTGATGGGCCTTCCTGTTCACCAACCGGCGGCTCATTCTCGTCGACAAGCAGGGAATCACGGGAAAGAAGATCGAGTACCACAGCGTGC
The DNA here is from genome assembly GCF_042802055.1 of Rhodococcus sp. NPDC057529. Taxonomy (NCBI): domain Bacteria; kingdom Bacillati; phylum Actinomycetota; class Actinomycetes; order Mycobacteriales; family Nocardiaceae; genus Rhodococcus; species Rhodococcus sp. NPDC057529. The sequence goes on along the minus strand of NZ_JBHVEY010000034.1, from coordinate 37,986 downwards.
TGTACAAGTCGATCACGCATTTCGCGGTGGAGACCGCCGGGAACTTCGATCTCGACGCCGAATTGAAGATCTGGATCTCCGGCAATCCGGTTCCGCTGCAGAAGCGGTTCTCGAAGTCGGTGGACATCTACGAGGTGCAGGCGATTCTGTCGCATTTCGTCGCCGGGTAGCGCACCCGACCCGGAAATACGAGAACACCACCGCCGGTGTGTACCGGCGGTGGTGTTCTCGTTGCGGATTCGGGCGGCGAGTCAGTTCGCGGTCGGCAGCGCCTTCAGCGATGTGACGGTGGCGACGCAGGCCCGTGCGGCCTCGGCGCCCTTCTTGACGAAGTGCTCGCCGAAGTAGGTGAGGTGCTCGTCGTGCTCGTGGAAGTGGTGCGGGGTCAGCACAACCGAGAACACCGGCACGTCCGTGTCGAGTTGCACCCGCATGAGGCCGTCGATGACCGCGGTCGCGACGAACTCGTGCCGGTAGATGCCGCCGTCCACGACGAGCGCGGCCGCGACGACGGCGTCGTAACGCCCGGTGAGGGCGAGGCGGCGTGCGTGCAGCGGGATCTCGAACGCGCCCGGCACCTCGAAGAAGTCCAGGTCGTCCTTCGAATAGCCCAGCGTGGTCACCTCGTCGGTGAAGCCGTCGCGTGCGCGGTCGACGATGTTGCGGTGCCACGTGGCCTGGATGAACGCGATTCGTCCCTGACTCTCACTCATGGTCTGAAACTACTGCACCGGTCCTAGCGGTGTGAACGGGGCAGTGCCGTCGACCGGCCCCACCCGGAGTCGTCGGTGAGGTGCTCGAGCAGCGGCTGAATCCGGTACGGCAGCGGGCTCGTCAGCGCGATGGTGGTCGTCGAATGGGTGATGCCGGGCAGGTTCGCGATCTTCTCCAGCAACTTCTGCAGTTCCGCGTGCGTGGACGTGGCCACCCGCACCAGCAGGTCCTCCCGGCCGGTGGTGGCGTGGATCTCGATGACCTCCGGCAGGTCGACGAGGCGGTTGCCGACGGCGGTCAGCTTGCCCTGTTCGAGTTCGAGCCCGACGAACGCCTGGATGGGAATGCCGACCTCGGCGAGGTCGAGGTTGGGGCGGAAGCCGGTGAGCAGCCCGCTGGTCTCCATGCGCTTCATCCGGGACTGCACGGTGTTGCGGGCGACGCCCAGCGAGTTGGCGAGTTCGGCCACGCTCATGCGTGAGTCCTGGCCGAGCAGTCCGAGCAACTGCACGTCGAGCTTGTCGATGCTGAGCACTTTGGGTACCTCCGGGAAGTGACCACCGTCACCTATTGCGTGAACTGATCAGTTGATCCGATTTGCGTTGACCAAATCATAGAGCAGATACAGGATCAAGCTCACGAAATGCTCAACGCGACGGATCGGGAATCGCAATGACTCAGCTAGACGACGCTCGCACCAGTGCAGCATCCTTTGATCTCGCCGACCGATACCGGGCCGACTCGGGTCCGGTGTTGATGACCGGTGTCCAGGCCATCGCCCGCCAGCTGGTGGAGCAGCACGAACGCGACCGCCGCGCGGGCCTGAACGTCGCGACGTTCGTCTCCGGCTACCAGGGCAGCCCCCTCGCCGGCCTCGACCGCACCATCGCCGCCATCCCCACGCTGAGCACCGACCACGACGTGAAGTTCGTGCCCGGCATGAACGAGGAACTCGCCGCGACGTCCGTCTGGGGCAGCCAGGTGGACCTCCCGCAGGGCGAGCGCACCCACGACGGCGTCGTCGGCGTCTGGTACGGCAAGGGCCCCGGCCTCGACCGCGCCAGCGACTCCATCCGGCACGCCGCGATGTACGGCGCCAATGCGCGCGGCGGCGTCCTCGTCCTCGTCGGCGACGACCCCAACGCCAAGTCCTCCACCATCCCCTGCGCCAGCGAACGGTCCATGGCCGCGATGGGCATGCCCGTGTTCTTCCCGCGCAACGCCGAGGAGGTCATCACGTTCGGCCTCTACGGGGTGGCGCTGTCGCGGATCTCCGGCTGCTGGTCGGGCATGAAGATCGTCGCCGACGTCGCCGACGGACTCTGGACCCTCGACCGCGACTTCGCCGGCCTCGACATCGTGCTCCCCGAGATCGAGTGGAACGGCAAGCCGTGGTCGTACCGGCAGCGCGTGCTCGCGTCCCCGCCCGACAGCGTCTACGCCGAGGCCGACCTCTACGGCCCGCGCTGGGCGATGGTCGAGGCGTTCAACGCCGCCAACGACATCGACGCGATCGAGGTGAACCCGCGCACCGCGTGGCTGGGCATCGCCGCCGTCGGCACCGCCTACGACTCGCTGCGCCAGGCCCTGCTCGACCTCGGGCTCGGCGACTCCCAGCTCGAGGACGCCGGCATCCGCATCCTCCGGGTCGGCATGCCCTACCCGCTGGGCGCCGACAAGGTTCGCGAACTCGCCGACGGCGTCGAGCAGGTCCTCGTCGTCGAGGAGAAGATGCCCTTCGTCGAGTCGCAGCTCAAGGACATCCTCTACGGCGGCGCCAGTGCACCCGCCGTGCTGGGCAAGAAGAACGCGCAGGGCAAGAACCTGATCCCGGTCGACGGCGAACTGACCGCCGCCCGGCTCACCGGTCCGCTGCGCCGCGTCCTGAAGGACCGGGTCGCGCTGACCCCGGCCCCGCCGCCGCGCCTCGAGCTGACCGTCCTCCCGACGTCGCGGACCCCGTACTTCTGCTCCGGCTGCCCGCACAACCGCTCCACCGCGGTGCCCGAGGGATCGATCGCGGGCGGCGGCATCGGCTGCCACACCCTGGTCACCATGTCCGGCCGCACCGACAGTGCCGTCACCATGCTCACCCAGATGGGCGGCGAGGGCGCGCAGTGGATCGGGCAGGCCCCGTTCAGCGACGTCAAGCACATGTTCCAGAACGTCGGCGACGGCACCTACTTCCACTCCGGCCAGCTCGCCGTGCAGGCGTGCGTCGCGGCCGGCGTCAACATCACGTACAAGGTGCTCTACAACTCGGCCGTCGCGATGACCGGCGCCCAGGACGCCGAGGCCGGGCTGACCGTGCCGCAGCTGACCCACAAGCTGGCGTCCGAGGGCGTCAAGCAGATCATCGTCTGCGCCGAGGACCCGAAGCGGCACAAGGGTGCCCACTTCGCCGCCAACACGCTGCTGTGGGACCGCACCCGCCTCGACGAGGCACAACGCGTCCTGCGCGACATCGAGGGCGTCACCGTCCTCATCTTCGATCAGCAGTGCGCCGCCGAGGCCCGCCGCAAGCGCAAGCGCGGTAAGCTGCCCGCCCGCCGCACCCGCGTCGTCATCAACGAGGCCGTCTGCGAGGGCTGCGGCGACTGCGGCGTCAAGTCGAACTGCCTGTCCGTGCAGCCCGTCGACACCGAGTTCGGCCGCAAGACCAAGATCGACCAGACCAGCTGCAACACCGACTACTCCTGCCTCGAGGGCGACTGCCCGTCGTTCGTGACGGTCGAACTGCCCGAAGAGGGCGCGCCGAAGACGTTGCGCGAGATCCCGGTTCCGCCGGAGGTCGGCGACCCTGATCCCGCCGTGTGGACCGGAACCCACAACCTGTTCATGGCCGGTGTCGGTGGTACCGGCATCGTCACCGTCAACCAGGTGCTCGGCATGGCCGCACTGCGTGCCGGGCTGCACGTCGAGGGACTCGACCAGACCGGTCTCAGCCAGAAGGCCGGACCCGTCACGTCGCACCTGCGGCTCAGCGACCAGAAGACACGGTCGGGAAGCTCGGCGCCGTCCAACCGGATCAGCCCCGCCACCGCCGACTGCGTCCTCGCGTTCGACCTGCTGACCGCCGCCGACGCCAAATACGCCGGGTTCGGCAGCTCCGACCGCACCATCACCGTCGCGTCGACGAGCCAGACCCCGACCGGCGACATGGTCTACGACCCCGCCGTCCGTTACCCGGACGAGGACAAGCTGCTCGAGCGTCTCGACGTCTCGGCCCGCGAACTCACCGCGATCGACGGGCTCGCCGCCGCCACCGCGCTGTTCGGCAGCACCGCCGCCGCCAACTTCCTGCTGGTCGGCGCCGCCTACCAGGCCGGCGGGCTGCCCGTCCCCGCCCGGTTCATCGAGGAAGCCCTCGAGATCAACGGGGTTGCCGTCGAGTCCAACAAGGCCGCGTTCCACTGGGGACGCGTCGCCGTCGCCGATCGGGAAGCTTTCCTCGCCGCCACCAGTTCCGCGGCCGTGCCGCAGCGCAGCGACACCGTCGTCCCGGTCCACCTGTTCGCCGGGTCCACCCTCCACGGCACGACGCGCGAGCTCACCGAACGCCGGGCCGCGAACCTGGTCGCCTTCCAGGGTGACCGCGTCGCCGCCCGCTACATCGCGCTCGTGCAGCAGGCGTGGGACGCCGAGCGTGAGCTGGGCGACCGGACCGAGTTCAGCGAGGCCGTCGCCGCCGGGCTGCACAAGCTCACCGCCTACAAGGACGAGTACGAAGTGGCCCGGATGCTCACCGATCAGGCCTTCCTCGACGCGGCCGCCGGTGAGGTCCCCGGCGCGGGGAAGCTCACCTACAAGCTGCACCCGCCGGTCCTCAAGGCCATGGGCCGTAAGACCAAGATCGGATTCGGCCCCCGCTCCCACGTCGCGCTCAAGACCCTCGCCAAGGCGAAGTTTTTGCGCGGCACCGCGTTCGACCCGTTCGGCTACGCCAAGGTCCGTCGTCTCGAGCGTCAACTGCTCGCGCACTACGAGGTCACGGTCGCCGACCTGATCGCCGACCTCACCGCCGACACCTACGACACCGCCACGCTGATCGCCGCGACTCCCGACCTCGTCCGGGGCTACGAGGACGTCAAGCTGCGCAACGTCACCGTCTACCTCCAGCGTCTCGCCGAACTCGGCGTCGACACCTCCACCATCACCATCGCCACCCCTTCGGAAAGGTCCTGAGAAGACATGACTCTCACCGCGGAACGTCACGCCACCGCACCGCTCCAGAACGCCGGAGTGTTCGAACGGACCGATTTCCCCACCGACACCGCGCACGAGCAGGTGACGTTCTTCCAGGACCCCGCCACCGGACTCAAGGCGATCGTCGCGATCCACGACACCACCCTCGGACCGGCGCTCGGCGGCACCCGGTTCTACCCCTACGCCGACGAGGCCGCCGCCCTCAAGGACGTCCTGCGGCTGTCGCGGGGCATGACCTACAAGTCGGCGATCGCCGGAGTCGACCTCGGCGGCGGCAAGGCCGTCATCATCGGCGACCCGGCCACCGGAAAGTCGGAGGCGCTGCTCGAGGCGTACGCCCGCTTCGTGCAGACGCTCGGCGGGCGCTACATCACGGCCGGCGACGTGGGCACCAACTCCGACGACCTCGACGTGATGGGTCGCGCCACCGAGTACGTCGTCGGACGCAACACCGCCGCCGGCGGATCCGGTGACAGCGCCCCGATGACCGCGCTCGGCGTCTTCCAGGGCATGCGCGCCGGCGCACAGGAGAAGTGGGGCACCCCGAGCCTCACCGGCCGCGTCGTCGGGGTCGAGGGTGTCGGGAAGGTCGGCTACCAGCTGATCAGGCTGCTGCTCGCCGACGGTGCCTCGGTGGTTGCCACCGACGTCAACGTCGCCGCACTCGACCGTGTGGCCCGCGACTTCCCCGACGTCAAGATCGCGTCCAGCGTCATCGACCAGGAACTCGACGTCTACGCGCCCTGTGCGATGGGCGCCACCCTCACAGACGAATCCGTCGCCGCGATCACCGCCCAGGTGATCTGCGGGGCCGCGAACAACCAGCTCGCCCACCCGATCGTCGAGCACGATCTCGGTGACCGCGGCATCACCTGGATCCCCGATTACGTCGCCAACGGCGGCGGACTCATCCAGGTCGCCGGTGAGCGACTCGGAACGTCCGCCGACGACGTCCGCGCACAGGTCGAGAAGATCTTCGCCACCGTCGTGCAGATCCTCGACGTCGCGAAGCGGGACGGCATCCTCGCCGGCGCCGCAGCCGACGCCGTCGCCGAGGCCCGGATCGCGGCAGCGAAGTAGGCGGCTCCGCCGCCCGTGAGTGGTTAACGAGTCCCTGCACTCGTTAACCACTCACGGGCCGTAGGCCTAGGCTCTCCCTCATGGAAACCGAGTTCGTCCGCTGGACCGAGGACGGCACCGAGCGTTCGGCGGTGTGGCGGTCCACCAGCGGGGCGGCGCCCCCGAAGAAGATCAGGGTCGCCGACGACTCGATGACCGCCGACGAGGCCTACCGTCTGGCGTGTGAGGGGACGGCGCTGCTGTGGCGCGGCGATTTCCACAACGCCCGCCAGCTCGGTACCGCCGTCGCCGCCCGCACAGACCGCAAGGCCCGCAAGACGTCCACGGACCCGGCCACCGCGTTCCATCTGCACCGGCAGACGCAGTCGCGGCGGGCGCGGATCCTCGGGATGCTGCTGGTGCCGTTCGACGCCGACCAGACCGTCCCGTTGCGCCGCGCCCCCGACGTGCGGCAGGCGGCGCTCGCGGCGTACGGACCGACGGATCAGCCGACGGTCACCACGCTGCGGGATCTGCTCGGCGCGATCGGCGCCTACGAGTGGCAGAAGAAGGGCGTCGAGATCCCCGCCCTCGGCGCGCGCATCCACCCCGGCTACGGGGTGTTCTCACCGATTCGCGGCGAATACGTCGACCTCGTCGCCGACACCCCGCTGCCCTCGCTCGCGAAGGCATTCGACATCGGCACCGGCACCGGTGTGCTGGCGGCCGTCCTCGCGCACCGCGGTGTCGAGAAGGTGATCGCGACCGAACTCGACGCGAACGCGCTGGCCTGCGCGCGGGCGAATCTGGACCGGCTGGGCTACGCCGATGGGGTGCAGGTGGTGGAAACGGATCTGTTCCCCGACGGCCGGGCACCGCTGGTCGTGTGCAACCCGCCGTGGATCCCGGCCCGGCCCACCTCACCGATCGAGTACGCGATCTACGACCCGGACAGTCGGATGCTCCGCGGATTCCTCGCCGGACTGGCCGAGCACCTCGAACCCAGGGGAGAGGGCTGGCTCATCCTGTCCGACATCGCCGAGCACCTCGGACTGCGGACCCGCGAGGACTTGCTGACCCTGATCGACGACGCCGGCCTCACCGTTCTCGGGCGGCGGGACGTGGCGCCCCGGCACGGCAAGGTCGCCGACCGCTCCGATGCGCTGCACGCCGCCCGCAAGCGGGAAGTGACGTCGTTGTGGCGGCTGGGCGCGCAGGACTGACGGGCACATGGCGACTCACTTCGCCGAACCCAGCCCGACCATCGACCCCGACGTCATGTACACCAGGCGCGTATCGGACGCCGCGACGACGGGGGTGCTGTCCCACGAGTCGTCGTCGATCACGGTGTGCAGGGGCAGCACCCACAGTTCCTCGCCCGAACGGACGTCCAGGGCGTGCAGGACGTCGGATTCCAGTGTGACCGCGGTGTCGTCGTCCGCGGCGACGACGGTGCCGTGCGAGTCGGAGTCCCGGTGCCACAACCGTTCCCCGGACCGCAGGTCGAGTGCGGTTTCCGTCTTGCCCTCGTAGTCGCGTAGCAACACCACGTCGCCCAGCACGGCTACGGCGGTGCCCTGCGTGGTGTTGGGGCCGTACGACTCCGGCGTGTCGACTCGCGGCGTCGACACGAGATCCGTGCTCGTCCACAACAGTTCGCCCGTCGCGCGATCGTAGGCGGCGTCGCCGAGCAGCATCGGAATCGTCGCGTCGGTGGGGCGATCGAGGGCGAGGGTGTGCACCGCCTCCACCTCCGACGTCGCGAGGACGCGACCGGTGCGGTCGACGGCCTCCGAGCCCAGCACTTTGCCGAGGTTGCAGTCGCTGTGGACGCGGACGACCACGCCACCCTCGGTTGCCCGGGCCGACTGCGTGCAATCGGGGAGCGTCCGCGTGAACGTCGGGCTTCCCGTCGCGAGGTCGAATCCTGCGACCTCGCCGCCGAGTTCGAGCACCCCCTGCCCGTGATCGGTGCTCATCAGGTGGCCGCCGAACGCGTCCTCCCACGCGGCGCCGAGGTCGAACCGCTGGGACCAGCGGGCATCGGGGTCGGCAGGGATGCCGCCGTGCACCCGGATGTCGTCGGATTCCGGGTCGCCCTCCATCACGTACAACCAGTCGTCGGAGGCGGTCATCGCGAGGATCGTCCAGTCGGTCGGGGTGCGGGTGACGTAACCGTTCTCGGTGTCGACCGCCAGGATGGTCGGCGCCTCCTCGTAGGGCGTCGTGTAGCAGACCATCCGCCCGACGGCGAGAGTGTCGGCGCATCCGCCCAGCGATTCGATCGGCGTCTGCCAGCGTACCGACCCGGTGTCGGCGTCCACGCCGACCAGTGTTGTCTCGTCCAGTCCCGACGTCTGCTGGTTCACCAGCCCGATCATGGTGACCAGCGTGTCGCCGGCGTCGACGAATCCAGGCTCGCCCGAGTCGAATCCGCTGCCGTACACCGGGTTGCGGAAGACGGCGAACTGCCGGTCGTAGGTGGCGGCCGCATCCAGCGACCACTCGGCGGCCGGTGCGTCGGGCGACGCATCCGGGGTGTCGGGATTTGTGCTGAATCCGGACAGCCCGGGGATGTTCACCTCCTGCTGCGGCGTCGGCTCGTGCACGATCACGGTGGTGACGGCGCCGGCGACGGTCACGGCCGCCACGAGGGCTGCGGCCCACAGGTTTCGGGTGCTCTTGTCGAGGCCCATGTCGGCTACAGCTCCAGTCCGGGTGTCGTGGCCAGGGATTCGAGAACCTCGTAGGGGAGTGGGGTCGCGGGGGAGACGGTGGTCGAGCTGACCGAGACCTGCGTGCCCGACGGCCGCGTCAGCGTCACGTAACGACCGGCCTCGTCGACGGCGGGCACTCCGGGCCCGGAGGCCGCCGTGGTGTACCCGTCCTGCCGCTCCAGCACCGAACCGTCGGGCAGTCGGGTGGCCTTCGCGGCCTGCGGGTCGTAGGACGGGTCGTACTTGTCGGGTTCGGCCGGAATGCTGTGGCCGCCCTCGATCGAGATTTTCAGGGTGCCCTCCGATCCCGGGGTGGTGACGTCGACGCTCTCGCACACCGAGTTGTCGCTGTATTCGGCCAGTTGCAGGGACCCGAGTGGTTTCGACAGCGCGATGGTCCGATCACGCCAGGCGGCGTCGAGGACGGAATTGAGCCGGTCCAGATCGTCGCGGGTCAATGCCGATCCCTCGTCCTCGGAGCCGATCCCGGAACCGCAGGCAGTCGGGGGAGGCGGGGTGCCCGGTGGAACGGGTGTGCTCACCCGCAGTTCGGGGCGCAGCACGATGGTGGTGAGATCGTCGAGCGTGAGCGGGACAGTTCCGCTGTGCTTGCCGACCGGGTCGGCCTCGGTGAAATTCTCGTCGGTCGCGTTGGCGTGGATCCAGGTGCCGTCCGGGAAGTAGCCGGCGACACTCCGGGACAGTGTGCGGCGGCCGTTGTACTCAGTCCACGTGTCGTCCGCATCCAGAACCGTGCCGTCGGGCAGCGTGGTGCGGCGGTCGAGTTCCCCGGCCACGCACGGCGGAACCGGCTTGTCCGCCTTGCTGACCGACATCCACAGCGAACCGGGAACCGAGTCCCGGACCAGGGGTCCCCGGGCGCTGGTGACGCCGCCGAAATCGTCCTCGAAGTCCGGTACCTCGGCCTGGTCGTACACCGGAATCGGTTCGAACAGCAGCGACTCCGTCGGACTGACGAAGGGGATCTCCACGTCCTCGGGCAGCGCGTCGAGGACCGCCGCGGTCATCGACGACGCCTTCAGCGCCGAGAACCACGGGTAGCGCGGGTTGTCGTAACTCTGTTCCCCGAAAATGGTGACGCCGAAAGTCTCTCCCTCGGAGGGTGGTTCCACCGCCGCGCACCCGGGAATGTCGACGGGGTACTCGACCGCCGGCGTGACGTACGACGGAACCGCGGCAGCGTCCTCGACGGTGGCCGGGCCGGATCCGGAATCGAGCAGTCCCGCGACGATCACCCCGCTCGCCATGATCGACACCACGACCAGGCCCGTCGTCCAGCGGTCCTTGCGCCTGTCCACCCCGTCGCTCACGTGACCCACCCCTGTCGCAGGCGCTCACTCCGAACGAAGGAGCATCCGAAGTCCTATTCGTCACGATTGTGAGGAGTGTTACGCCCGTGAGTGGTTGACGAGTCCCTGGACTCGTTAACCGCGCACGGGCGCGGAGCGCCTACGGCTCCTCGGGGTTGTTGAACAGTCCCATCTGCTCGGGCCGCGGTGTGGTGTCGGGAGCGTTCTCCGGCGGCGGCAGTACGACGGTCCGGAGGGCGTTGCGCAGTGTGCGGACGACGCGCTCCCAGTGCTCGACCGACGCGTCGTCCGTGTCCCGCAGTCGGGACACCCACGCGGTGCCGGTGTCGAGGAGTGCGAGGATCCGGTCGCGGTCGTGACCGCACACGTCGGCGACGACGGCCGGATCGGTGTCGCCACCGCACCCGGGATCGAGATGGAACAGCGTCTGGAGTTCCTTCGGCAGTTCGGTCGCCGAAGTCCCGTTCCCGGTGCGGGGCGCCGACACTGGTTCGGTGTCCTCGTCGGGGCCGGAGTCCCGGTTGAAGAACAGTTCGCCGCCGAACCGCGCCGCGAAGTCGCTGTCGACGGTGCGCAGGAAATCGGCGAACGACTTGCAGCTGTCCGTGAGGTGCTGGGGGACGAACGGGTTGCCCGACACCTCCAGGAACGCCGACAACCGGTCGTCGACCAGCACGAACTTGATCCGCGACCAGGTGCGGTTGAGGTCGGCGGTGACCTCGGCCGCCCGGGTGCGGTCGCTGATGTCGTGCACCAGCGGCGCGAACAGTTGCACGTCGACGCTGTCGGCGAGCGGCCCGACGAACAGGATGGTGTTGCCCATCCGGATCGGGACGTCGCCGTCGGGGTCGCGTTCGGGCAGCAGCCCGAGCATCGGCACCAACGAGAGCGTGATCAGCTCGTGCAGGTGTTCGACGTCGCGCGGAACGACGGCGGCCGCGGGGTCGAGTTGCGCGACCAGCGGCGGCCGCACCGCAACGGGGTCGAACGTCGCCGCGGGGTCGGTGCTCGACGTCTCGGTGCTCAGGAACGCGGGATGCGTGATTCCCCAGACGTCGCGGAACGCGGCCACCGCCATCGCGGCCAGCTGATCCGACCACGACAGTTTCTTGTCCACGTAGAACGCGGGGGAGCCGTCGTCGGGTTCGTCGTCCGGGCCGCGGGTCGGACGGTTCCAGCCCAGTTCGGTGAGGTACGTCTGCTCGGCCTCGGTCAGCGCGCGGTCGGGGTGCAGGTAGTGGTTCGACGGCACCTCGCAGCGCACCGTGTCGCCGTCCCACACCACGAACTGGATGCACGGCATCAGCCCCTGGGTTACGTCGAGCTCCTCGAATCCCGATTCGAGCACCAGAAGGTCCTCGTCCTGCATCGCCGCCAGATAGTCCGCGAGGCGCCGCTGGAACTCCGCCCAGTCGCGGTTCACGCTCGAATCCAGATCGAAGTCCTGCATGTCAGCTCCGTCCGGGTCGGCCACAGGTCACCTACTTCCGCTGTATACGGTAGCGGCGATCGCCGACACCGCAGCGCAGCAGGGGGTGCGGCGCTCAGACGGGGTGACCGGCCGCGATCGGTCCGGTCAGCTGGGTGACGGCGTCGAGGAGGTCCCACGACGTGCCCGGTTCCACCGCGACCGCGGTGTCGCCCCACACGAGGTATCTTCCGTCGCCGTCGATGTCGCGCCACGCCAGACCGCCGACGGGGCGCGGCGAGTGCCGCGCGCCGCGGACGACGGTGACGACCCCCTGGCCCGTCGACGGGCGGTCGAGGATCCGGGCGACCTCCGCCTGCCGGTGCGCGGCGGCCGCCCGGTCGACCACGATGCCGCGTTGCCTGCCCGCGTCGGTGTCGGGAAGCTGCGCGATCAGCTGCCGCCCGACGTCGTACGGTTCACAGCTGCGGATCACCACCTCGCCGCCCGGATGCTGCACCGCCGCGATCCCGTGCCCGCGCGCGAGCGCCCCGATCAGGCGGATCGGCGTGGCGCCCTCCGACCCGGAGACTTCGATCCGGAGGTCGGGTTCGGCGAGCACCAGCAGCGCCGACGCGAGCGGGTCGTGTTCCGGTCCGGAGAAGGCGGCGCGGATCCGGCGCTGCTCGGCCTCGTACTCGTCGGCGGTGGCCAGCGCACTCGTGACCGTGAACGGATACGGAATGCGGTCCTGGCCGGTCCGCGCCCACGACGCCGAGAACTGCGGACCGCTCAACACCCAGTGCCCCACGACTATTCGCCGATCACCGCGGGCGTGACGAGGGGCAGTTTCCCGACGAGTTCGCTTTCCTCGTCGATGCTTTCGAGGTAGGTCGGCGGTTCCTCCTCGTCCTCGCTTTCGGCGGGCAGGGCCACACTGCCGGGCCGTTCGGGGGCGGGCGCCCGGTGCGCGGCCACGATGCCGTGCGCGTACTGCGCCACCCCGCTGCCGACGGCCCCGGCCAGCGCCGCACCGGGGATCGAACCGGGAGCGGCCTGCGCGGCCTGCGGCGGGACCTGGTCACTCTCGCGGGGCCCGGAGTCCGCGCTGGGTTCCGATTCGGGTTCGGCCACCTGCTGATCGCTGGGTATGCCGTGCACGCCGTTCGGTCCGATGTCGAAGCCCGCCGGCTGCGCGTGGGCCGTCGCCGCAGCGTGCGTCGCGGCAAGACCCTCGGTGGGGAGTCGCTCGTCGGCAACCCGATGCGCCGACGCGTACAGGGTGTCCATGGCGGCCTTCGCGTCCTGTTCCGCGGCGTCGGCGTCGGCTTCCGCGGTCCAGTTGCCGGGTAGAACCCGGGTCCAGTCGGCCGGGTGGTCCCGGGGCGGGCCGACTGCGCCGCGCACCGCTTCGCCGCCGGCGCTCGCGTGCCGCAGCGCATCCCCCACGTCGGTGAACCGGCCGCCGATCTGCCCGGCCCGGGCGGCGTAGTCGTCGAGTGCCGACACCACCGCCGTCGCCGACTGTGCGTGCCAGCCGGCGCCGACCGCGGCCCGCGTCGCGTCGTGGAACGCGGTGACCGACTCCTGGAATCGCCTACCGAGGTCGTCCCAGGACGCGGCGACCGCCTCGGACTCGGCGGGTCTCAGCGCGTCAACAGCGCTACTGATGGCGCGGTGATCCCAGACGCCCGATCGAAAATTCTCCCCGCCGTTCATCCCCGACCTCCGCTGCTGGACACTCTCGGTCCCGGAGTGGACCCCCCAATCCGGCGGGAAGCCACCTTACCGACTCCCACATCCGACTTGTCACCGCTCCTCGACTCCGAGAGGCTCGAGACCATGCACGCGTTCTCGCCCGCAGCGTCCACGACGCGCACCGGCCGGTCACCCACCCTCGCCATCGGAGCGACCGCGTTCGCGTTCCTCGTCACGATGATGGGAACGACACTGCCCACCCCGCTGTATTCGATCTATGCGCAGGAACTGGCGTTCAGCCCCCTCACCGTCACGATCCTGTTCGCCGTGTACGCGGTCGGGGTCGTGGCCGCGCTCGCCGTGTTCGGGCGGCTGTCCGACGACGTCGGCCGGCGCCCGGTGCTCTTTTTCGCTGTCGCCCTCGCCGCGGTCAGCGCCGTGCTGTTCCTGCTGCCGTCGACGCTTCCCGTGTTCGTGGTGGCCCGGGTGATCTCCGGCCTGTCCGCAGGCCTCATGACCGGCACGGGCACCGCCGCGGTGATCGACCTGTTCCCACCCGATCGGAAGGCGGTCGGCGGAATGCTCGCGGTCGCGGTGAACACCGGCGGCCTCGGATTGGGCACTCTCAGCGCGGGGGTGATCGCCGACGTCACGTCGAGTCCGCTGACCATTCCGTACGCGGTGAACCTCGTGCTCGCCGCCGTCGCCGTCGCCGGGCTGTGGATCTTCGCGCCGGCGCCGGCCACCCGGCCGACGTGGCGCATCCGGCCCCGCCGCCTGCGGGTTCCGGCGTCGATCCGCGGCGCCTTCGTCACCGCGGTGCTCGCGGCCGGAACGGCGTTCGCGGTGACCGGCGTCCTCACCGCCGTGTCGGCGCTGTTCCTGACGAGATACCTGGGGACGACGAACCACTCCACGGCCGGGCTCGTCGTGTTCCTGACGTTCCTGTTCATGGCCGCCGGCCAACTCCTCGCACGCCGGATGTCGACGGCCATCGCGATGCTCGCCGGGTGCCTCGGATTGATCCCCGCCGCCGGGCTGCTGGCGCTCGCGCTGGCGAACATCGTGCTCGCGCCGCTGCTCGCGTCCGCGGTGGTGCTCGGCGTCGCCGGAGGACTGTGCCTCAACGCGTCGCTCGCCACCACCGTGGAACGGGTCGAACCGCAACTCCGCGGCGGAGTGTCCTCGGCATTCTTCGCCGGGATCTACGTGATGCTGGCCGTTCCCGCGGTCGGTGTCGGTGTGCTCGCGCGGTTCACCGACCTACGGGCCGCCGGGATCGTCTTCAGCGCGCTGGTCGCCGCGCTGGGTGCCGGGGTGGCCGTCGCGCAACTGATCGCGCGCAGACGGGCCTGAGCGTCAGCCTCGTGGCCTGGTGGTGACCGGCGGGATCGTGATCACCGGACGCGTCGTCGTCGTGGTGGTGGTGGTCGGCGGCACGGCGGCCTGCGGCGGAACAGTCGCCTCGGTCGTCGTGACGACCGGGGGCCGGGTCACGGGCGTGGTGACCGGGGCGAGGCTGATCGTCGGTGGAGGCGGAGGGGGAGGCGGAGGCGGCGCGAGCGTCGTCCGGACCGTCGGCGGAGGAGGCGGTGCGGGGGTCGTCGAGGGCGCGGGCGGCGGCCCGGTGGTCACCGGCGCCGGTTCGGTGGGGAGCGTGACGACCCGCGGGGTGGTCAGCTCCGCCATCTGCCACGTGGGGGTCGGCGGGACGAACACCTGGAACGTCGCCGGTTCGGCGCTGTACGGTCCCGCGGCCTGCAAACCCTCCGACGACAGCGGTGGTGGCACGACTGCCGGTCCGTGACTGCCGAACGCGCCGCCCGCGGCGCCGATCATCAGCCCGGAGACCGCCGAAACGGTGGCAATCGCAAGCGCCCCGATCGCTACAGTCCTGTCGTCCATGCTTTACCCGTCGTCGGCGTGCAAATGCGTCCACCATAGAGGGCGTTGCCCCCGGCTGGTGCACGTGTCGGCAGACGAGTCGCCCGGGAGGGGTTCGCTCGAAGGTTGCCAGGCGGCTGTCGGGGTTCGGCGCACGCTGACGAGAACCCTTGCCCGGATGAGGTCGCGAGCCGACGATCGAGCGGTGTCCATACCGCTCCGACCGGGGGTAACGATGTCTCTGCTCGACAGATTGTTCCGCCGCCGCCCGCTGTCCGAACGAGCCGGGGCGGCCGTCGCCGCGTCGGCGATGCTGTTCGCGTCGTGAGCGCACTCGAGATCGTCGCCGACGTCCTAGTCCTCGGCGGCGGACCCGCCGCCACCTGGGCGGCACTGTCCGCTGCCCGGGAGGGTGCCCGGGTGGTGCTCGCCGACAAGGGGTACTGCGGAACCAGCGGTCCCACCGCGTCGGGTGGCAACAACCTGTGGAACGTCCCGCCCGGCCCCGCCCGCGAACGGTCGGTGCAAGCCCGCTTCGAGGACGGCGGCCGGCTGTCCGAACCGGCCTGGATGTACCGGGTGCTCGAGGAGACCCACCGCCGGGTGGACGAACTGGCCGATTCCGGCTACCGGTTTCCGTCCGGCGACGACGGCCGGGAGGTGCGCACCAGCCTGCAGGGGCCCGAGTACATGCGACGGATGCGCAGGCGCGTGCACCGGGCCGGGGTCACCATCCTCGACCACAGCCCCGCCTTGGAACTGCTCACCACCGGCGACGGCATCGTGTCCGGCGCCGCCGGTCTGCAACGGCAGAACGGGTACGCGCCGTGGTCGGTGCGCGCCGGGGCCGTGGTCGTGGCGACCGGCGGCTGCGCGTTCCTGTCGGGGAGTTTCGGAACGAACGTCGACACCGGCGACGGACTCCTGATGGCCGCCGAGGTCGGGGCGTCGTTCTCCGGCATGGAATTCTCCACCGCCTACGCGCTGGCGCCCGCGTGGAGCGGGCACACCAAGGGGTTGATGATGCAGTTTGCGACGTACTACGACGCGGACGGTCAGTCGCTCGGGGACGGCGGCTCCTCCGCACGCGGCGCGGCGATGGCGCACCTCGCCACCGGGCGCCCGGTGTACGCGCGGCTGGACCGGGCCCGGCCCGACATCCGCGCGGCCATGCGCACGTCGCAACCGAATTACTTTCTGCCGCTGGACAAGGCGGGCATCGACCCGTTCACCCAGAAATATCCCGTGCGGGCGGTGCTGGAGGGCACGGTGCGCGGAACCGGAGGCATCCGGATCACCGGCACCGACTGCGCCAGTGACGTTCCCGGCCTGTTCGCGGCCGGCGATGCCGCCACCCGCGAGTTGATCACCGGTGGCCGCAGCGGCGGAGGCAGCCACAACGGGGCCTGGGCGATCTCCTCGGGAACGTGGGCGGGCGTGGGTGCCGCCCGGTTCGCGCGGGGGCGTCGCGTCCCCGACGGAGTGCGCGGCGCGGGAACGGCCGGTCTGCGCGGCCCGTCCGCCCGGCGGCAGGCGTCGCGCGCCATCGTCGGACTGGTTCAGGAGCACACCCTGCCGCTGCGGCGCAGCTACCGGCGCAGCGCGGCGAGCCTGCAGGACAGCGTGACCGCGCTCGACGAAGCCTGGTCGGGTGCCGCCGATCTGCTCGGCGGGAGCGAACGGGAACTGCTGCAGGCACGTTCGGCCGCCGCGATGCTCGCCGCGGCCCGGTGGGCGACCCACTCGGCGCTGGCGCGGACCGAGACCCGGGGCATGCACGTGCGCACGGACCTGCCCGACACCAATCCGGCGCAGACGCGTCGCCTGTTGTCGGGCGGGCTCGACGAGGTGTGGGTGCGGCCGGAACACGGCACCGCCGAAAACAGGACGGTGGCGTCGTGATCGAGGTCGTCCTCGCCGACCGGTGCGTGCAGTGCGACATCTGCATCAAGGTCTGCCCGACGGACGTGTTCCGCCGGGGCGAGGACGGGGTTCCCGTCGTCGCGCATCAGGAGGACTGTCAGACGTGCTTCATGTGTGAGGCGAATTGTCCCACCGACGCGCTGTACGTCGCGCCGTTCGACACCCCGGTTCCCGAGGACTCGACCCACACCGACGCCGACGCGTTGGCGGAGTCCGGGGCGCTGGGCGCCTACCGCGCGGTGATCGGGTGGGGCGGCGGTCGCACGCCGGGTTCCACGCTCGACCGAAACCACCTGTTCGCACCCGTGAGTACTTCCTAACCGCCGGCGGTTAACAAGTACTCACGGGGGTGGCCCTGCGGATGAACCGGCCGATCTCGCGGATGGCGCGGGTGCCTTCGGGGAGCAGTCCGGCGGCGGCCTGGAAGACGTGCACCTGCCGCTCCCACACCTGCAGTTCGCACGGCACACCTGCCTGGGACAGCCGCTCGGACATCAGTTCCGCGTCGACGTACACCATTTCCTGCGAGCCGGTCTGGATCAGGGCAGGCGGCATGGAGGCGAGGGAGCCGTCCACGGGGGACGTGGACGGCTCGTGCCCGCCCCGGGTGTCCAGGCGTTCGATCAGCCTGGACAGGGCACCGACCGCGCGTGTGGGGAAGACGGCGCAGAGGTCGGCGTTGGGATGGGCCAGCTTGTTCACCGGGTCGAGGTCGGTGAGCGGCGACAGTGCGACGTCGGCGGCGGGACGCGGCAGCCCCTGACGCAGCGCTTCGAGCGTCACCATGAACGTGAGGAATCCGCCCGCCGAGTCGCCGGCGACGACGATGCGGTCCGAGGTGTAGCCGTGCGCGAGCAGCCATCGGTACCCGTCGACGCCGTCCTCGACGGCCGCCCGGATGGGGTTCCGCGGGATCATCCGGTACGCGACGTTCAGCGTCGACGCCTGGGACTCCGCCGAGATCCGGGACACCATCTGGCGGTGCGAGTTGATCCCGCAGCACAGGAACGCCCCGCCGTGGAGGTAGAGGATCGCCCGGTCGCCGAGCTCGCCCGGAGGCCGGATCCATTCGGCGCGGCAGTGCGGCAGCCGGACGGGCCTGCGCTGGGTTCCGCGGATGGGGCCGAGCGAGTACCCGAACAGGTCGACGACTCCGGTGGGCCACGGCAGTTCCGGGTAGCGCGCCCACCCGTCGAGGAACGGCCGGACCGTGCGGCGGAGGGTGTGGGCGAGGGCCGCCGACTGCAGGCTGGTTCCGGCGAACTCCCGCCGGGTCACCGGGAGCGGTGACGGGCAGAATTCGTAAGTCGCAGTGCTCATTGTCTGCCTCCGTTCCGGCCTCGGTGCCCTCCGACGTGCTGCCTTCAGGTTTGCCACCTCGGTGCGCCGTGTGGACTACATCGAAGTAGGTCGCACGGACGCTACGCCCGACGTAGCATCCAGGCGGAAGTCGTAATGGGATAGTGACCGAGCGGGGGTGAACGTCCAGGTGGGGATCATGCCGGTTACCGATTCGATATTCCTTCTCGGCGAATCGCGAGAGCATCCGATGCATGTCGGATCGCTCGAATTGTTCACACCGCCGGAGGATGCCGGTCCCGACTACGTGAAGTCGATGCACGAAACACTGCTGAAGCACACGGACGTCGACCCCACGTTCCGCAAGAAGCCGGCGGGCCCCGTCGGCAGTCTCGGGAACCTGTGGTGGGCCGACGAGTCGGACGTCGATCTCGAATACCACGTGCGTCATTCGGCCCTGCCGTCGCCGTACCGGGTCCGGGAATTGCTGACGCTGACGTCCCGGTTGCACGGCACCCTCCTGGACCGTCATCGCCCGCTGTGGGAGATGTATCTGATCGAGGGCCTCTCCGATGGCAGGTTCGCCATCTACACCAAGCTGCACCACTCGCTGATGGACGGGGTCTCCGGGCTGCGCCTGCTGATGCGGACGCTCTCGACCGACCCGGACGTGCGCGACGCGCCGCCGCCGTGGAACCTGCCGCGGTCGGCGTCGGCGAACGGAGTTGCCGCCCCCGACCTGTGGTCGGTGGTGAACGGGGTCCGTCGCACGGTCGGCGACGTGGCCGGTCTCGCGCCGGCGTCGCTGCGCATCGCCCGCACCGCGATGGGTCAGCACGACATGCGGTTTCCGTACGAGGCGCCCCGCACCATGCTCAACGTCCCGATCGGTGGCGCGCGCCGGTTCGCCGCGCAGTCCTGGCCGCTCGACCGGATCCATGCCGTGCGGAAGGCGGCCGGGGCCAGTGTCAACGACGTCGTGATGGCCATGTGCGCCGGGGCGTTGCGGGGTTACCTCGAGGAGCAGAACGCACTGCCGGACGAACCGCTGATCGCGATGGTTCCGGTGTCGCTGCGCGACGAGCAGAAGGCCGACGCCGGGGGCAACGCGGTGGGGGTGACCCTGTGCAACCTCGCGACGGACGTCGACGACCCGGCCGAACGCCTGACAGCGATCTCCGCGTCCATGTCGCAGGGGAAGGAATTGTTCGGCAGTCTCACCTCGCTTCAGGCGCTGGCGTGGTCCGCGGTCAACATGTCACCGATCGCCCTGACCCCGGTGCCGGGGTTCGTCCGCTTCACGCCGCCGCCGTTCAACGTGATCATCTCCAACGTCCCGGGACCGCGGAAGACCATGTACTGGAACGGGTCCCGGCTGGACGGCATCTACCCGACGTCGGTGGTGCTGGACGGGCAGGCGCTGAACATCACGCTCACCACCAACGGCGACAACCTCGATTTCGGTGTCATCGGGTGCCGCCGCTCGGTGCCGAGCCTGCAACGCATCCTGTACTACCTCGAGGCCGCGCTCGGCGAACTGGAAGCCGCCCTGCTCTGAGCCGCCGCGGGTTTCAGCGTCTGCCCGACTCCTGCTCGACGAGGGCCCGCCGTGATTCCTCGTGCAGCACGCCGAGCAGTTCGTGTTCGACGTCCGCGAATTCGGGTGACGTCATCATCGACAGTTCGCGGGGGCGGGGCAGACCCACCGTCACCTCGCGGCGCACGGTGGCGGGCCGGGCGGACAGCACGACCACCCGGTCCGACAGGTAGACGGCCTCCCGGATGTCGTGGGTGATCATCAGGACGGTCCAGCGGTAGCGCTGCCACACGTCCTGCAACCAGGTCTGCATCTCGGTGCGGGTCAACGAATCCAGGGCGCCGAACGGCTCGTCGAGCAGCAGCACCGGACGGTCCTGGACGACGGTCCGCAGCATCGCGGCGCGTTGCCGCATCCCGCCGGACAGCTGGCTGGGGCGGGCGTCCTCGAACCCGCCGAGACCGAAGACGGAGAACAGTTCCCGGGCTTTCTCCCGCGCCTGCTTCCGGGGCACGCCCTGCACCTCCAGCCCGAGGGTGGTGTTGTCGAGGACGCTGCGCCACGGGAACAGCAGGTCCTTCTGCGGCATGTATGCGCATTTCGACGGGCCACTGCCCGCGGGACGCACGGACTCGCCGCCGATCGTGACGGTGCCGGTGTCCGGTTGGTCGAGTCCGGCGAGCATGGCGAACGCGGTGCTCTTCCCGCACCCGCTGGGGCCGATCACCGACACGAACTCGCCCGGTTCGACGGTGAACGAGACGTTGTCGAGGACGGGACGGATGCCGCCGCGGACGGGGAATCCCTTGCTCAGTCCGGACAGTGCGACGCGCGCGGTCTCACTCATGCCGGGCCCTTTCGTTCTTGATCCAAGGGGCGACGACGCGTTCGACCGCGAACGTGAGCAGGTAGAGGCTGACGCTGATCACGGCGGTCACGAGCACCGCCGCCAGCACGAGGTCGGTGCGGAAGGAGTTCTTCTGCGTGGCCATGTAGATGCCGAGACCGGACGTGGCCCCGACGTATTCGGCGAACACGGCGCCCACCACGGCGTACGTGATGCCGATGCGCAGGGCGGTGAAGAACCGGGGGATCGCCGACGGCAGACGCACGTAGCGGAACTCCTGCCACCGGGAGGCACCCATGCTGCGCAACAGCGCACCCGCTTCCCGGTCGGCGGCGGCGAAACCCTCGATCAGGCCGATCGTCATCGGGAAGAACGTGGCGAGGGCGATCACGAGGACCTTCGGCAGCAGACCGAATCCGAACCAGATGATCATCAACGGCGCGATCGCGATGATCGGCAGCGTCTGCGACACGACGAACAGCGGAACGAATGCGCGTCGCAGCCACGGCGAGAAGTCCACGAGCACGGCGAGAGCCCACGCGCAGAGCAGGGACACGGCGAACCCGATCAGCGTCACCTGCAGTGTCGCGGAGGCGTGACCGGAGATGGCGTCCCGCGCCCGCCAGCCCTGCTGCACGACCCGCAGCGGCGACGGCAGCACCTGCGGCCGGATACCGCTGACCGTCACGTACACCTGCCACGCGACGACGAGCAGTGCCACGACCACGACCGCAGGCAGCACCCGCCGCAGCAGCGGGGACGTGCCCGGGGCCGGGGTCCGGACGGTCGGGTCAGGGCTGAGCGAGGTACTCATTGGTGAAATACGTCGACCAGTCGGGTTCCGTGGTCAGCGGTGCCCCGTCGGGGCCGGTGAGCAGGCCGTGCTGGAACAGGAAACCGGAGTACCCCGCCCACTGCTCGGCCGTCTGGGTCCCGACCTTTCCGGAAGCGTCCTTCATGTACTCGGAGGACAGCATCTGCTGGCTCTCCCGCACGAGGGACTCGTCCGTGAACGCGCCGGGATTGGCGTCGATCAACATCTGCGCGGCCTCGTCCGGCCGGTCGGCGGCGAACTGGTAGCCGCGCTGCAGGGCCTGGACGAACTTGCGGGCCTGCTCGGGATGCTCGTCCATCCACTGCTCGTTGCCCTCGATGACGAGTGCGTACGCGTCCGGGAAGCCGTAGTCGGTGTAGTGGAAGTAGCGCATCGGGGTGCCCCGGTGCTCGGCCTCGATGCCCTCCCAGCCGAAGAACGACACGGTGAAGTCGGCGGTGCCGGAGTACACGGCCTCGTAGGCCGACGTGCCGAGCGTGACGGTGGTGAATTCGCCCTTGCCGCCGTCGTTCCGGATGATCTGCTTCAGGGTCTCCTCGCCGTCGGGGTCCGCGAAACCGGCGTAGATCTTGCCGTCGAGATCCCGGGGGCGGGTGATGTCGGCGCGATCCGCCTTCACCGCGATACCCGTCGCCCAGTGCTGCAGCGGGGCCATGACCGACGTGGTCTGGGCGCCCGCGGCCTTCGAGAACGTCGCGGAACTCTGGAAGCTCACGCCGAACTCCGCGTTGCCGGCGTCGACGAGGGTGTCGGGTGAGGTGTCGTTGTACGGCAGCACCTGCACGTCGAGTCCGGCGTCCGCGAACCAGCCCTCCTGCTGGGCGACGAACAGGCCGGTGTGGTTGGTGTTCGGCGTCCAGTCGAGTGCGAACCGGATGGTGTCGTCGGACTGCGAGTTTCCGGCGCAGCCGGTGAGCATCGACAGGGCCGAGACGAGGATGACGGCTGCGGTGGCCGCGCGCTTGGTACGGGAGAAGAGAGTCACGACGCCGGCCATTCCTGCTTGTTGAGTGCTGTGTCCCAGAACATGAGTTCGTAGCGGCTGGCGATCGTGAACGCCTCCACCATCTCTTCGCGCTGGGCTTCGGTCGCGGCGTCCGCGGCGGCGTCCACGAGTTCGCGGGCCTTCGCGACGGCGGCGTGGAACTCCTCCGCGTCGTACGTGGTCACCCACTGTGCGTACGGGTGCGACGGATCGGCAGCCAGCACGTCCCGGGCGCTCGCCGCGAGCCTGCGTCCCACGTCCGCGTAGATCCAGAAACACGGCAGCACCGCGGCGGCGGACACCGCGTACGGCTCGGTGGCGGCGACCGCCGTCAGGTAGGAGATGTACCCGAGGCAGGCCTGCGAATGCTGCGGTTCGGCGTCCGACGCGGGGAGCCGTCCGCTGGTCAGCAGGTTCTGGTGCAACGTCGCCTCGACCGTCGCGGCCTCGGCCGCCGAGCCTGCCCAGAAGCCGGCCTCGACGGGGCCCGGCGCATGCGCGGCGACCAGGGACAGGGCCTTCGCGTACCCGGTCAGATACAGGAAATCCTGCTCGATATACGTGCGGAACACGTCCAGCGGCAGCGTTCCGTCGCCGAGGCGGCGCAGGAACTCGAGTTCGTCGATCGCCTCGCGCAGCACCTTGGTCCGGTCCCACAAGTGGTCCGTGAATCGGGCGTGCCGGCCTGCGCCCGCAGCACCTTGGACAGAGCTATTCACAACGTTGACATCCCTTCGTCAGCATTACCTGAGCAGGTTCCCGGGTGTGTTCTCAGCCCCGCCCGTGCGGAGCACCCCGTGTCAGAACAAGCCGACCCTAGCACCGGCCGTGCCGCGAACGGAAAGGCCCCGGGTGGGTGGACGCGCTCAGCCTGCGAGGAACGCGGCCGCTCCCGGTGGGAGGGGCGCGGGGCCGCGCGTGTAGATCTCGGCGGGCCTGCCGGTCCCGACGACGGCCATGTCGCCGGTGTGCTCGAGCGCGGGCATCACGTGCCGGCGGAACGAGTCCTTCGGGAGGGGACGGCCGAACACCACCTCGTAGACCCGGCGGAGTTCGAGCACCGTGAACGTGTCGCCGGCCAGGCCCGACGGGTCGACGGACCGCGCGTACCGCTCGCGCAGGTCGGCGACGGCGAGGGTGACGACGTCCGCGTGGTCGAACGCGAGGTCCTGCGTCACCCGGTTGCCGTCGACGGGGATCAGCAGCGCGTCGCGGGGGAGCGCCGTGCGCGGCAGCGCCGCACCGTGCGTCATCGACAGCACCCACCCGCGGTCGTCGCGGCCGGGGTCGTCGAACATCGCCAGCTGGTGGAACTCGGCACCCGTCAGGCCGGCCTTGATCCGCAGGCACCGCTCGGCGGCGTCCCGCAGTCGCTCGCCTTCGTGTAGGAAGGTGCCCGGGAGTGCGAGCCGGCCCGAACGGTGCGGAACCACAAGCACTTTCAGCTCGGCGCCGTCGACGGTGAGGACGGCGACGTCGACCGCCACGGACGGCCGCGGGTAGTCGAGGAGGCTCTTGCCCTCGGGATCGGTCGATGCGGCCACGGAGCACATGTTAGCGCGCGGTTGATCTATATCGCGTTCGAGCGGCCCTGCCTGCGCATCGTTGGTAGTTTGGCGAGAGATTCCCGTACGCGCTGCGTGAGGAGATTCGGCCGTGGATGTCGAGAAGTCCGGCGACACACTCGTCGTCCGCGCCCGGGACGGCGACGTGCGCGGCTATCCCGAAGGCGACGTCTACGCGTGGAAGGGCATCCCGTTCGCCGCCGCCCCCGTCGGCGATCTGCGGTTCCGGGCGCCGGCCCCGCCGACGCCGTGGCAGGGCGTGCGCGACTGCGTCGACTTCGGCCCGATGGCCCCGCAGGGCCACGGCACCGCCGTCCCGATCGACGCCGGACTCGAGATGGACGAGGACTGCCTGTCGGTCAACGTGTGGGCACCCCGGCCCGACGGCACCCCGCGGCCGGTGATGGTGTGGATCCACGGCGGTGCCTATTGCCTGGGAACCGCAGCTCAGGGCATCTACAACGGGCGGATCCTGTCCACTCTCGGCGACGTCGTGCTGGTCTCGTTCAACTACCGGGTGGGTGCGCTCGGCTTCCTCGACCTGTCGTCGTTCTCGACGGCCGAGCGGGTGTTCGAGACCAACTGCGGGCTGCGCGACCAGGTCGCCGCGCTCGAATGGGTGCGCGAGAACATCGCGTCGTTCGGCGGTGACCCGGACGAGGTGACGGTGTTCGGGGAATCGTCGGGAGCCGGGTCGATCACCACGCTGATGACGTGCCCGAGCGCGGACGGGTTGTTCCACCGCGCGATTGCCCAGAGCCCACCCGCCACATCGGTCTACGGCAGCGAGCGGGCGGCCACGGTCGCGAAGCAGTTCCTCGACATCCTCGACGTGGAACCCGCCCGGATCGACACGCTGCTGCGCCTCCCGTACCGCACGGTCATCGAGGCCAGCGACACGCTCGTCAACGAGGTGCCGACGAAGATCCCCGGCACACTCGCCATGGCGCCCGTGGTGGACCGCGACTTCCTGCCCCGCTACCCGGTGGCCGCGTTCCAGAAGGGCTACTCCCACCGCATCCCCCTCATCATCGGTTCCAACAAGGACGAGTCGTCGATCTTCAAGTTCATGAAATCTCCTCTGCTGCCGGTCACCTCGGATTCGGTGCAGGAGATGCTGCGGGCGATCGCGACCGATCACCCGGAACTGCCCGCGGCCCGCCTCGCCGACATCCTGTCGGCGTACCCGGACCGCGGGAAACCGAAGGGCGCACTCGCGATGTCCCGCGACGCCGCGTTCCGGATGCCCGCCCTGTGGGTGGCCGACGCCCACAGCAGGCACTCGCCGACGTGGATGTACCGGTTCGACCAGGCCACGCCGATGCTCAAGGCCGCACGCATCGGAGCCGGGCACGCCACCGAACTCCCGTACGTGTTCGGCAATTTCGACACCCTCAACATCGATCCGACGTTCTGGCTCGGCGGCCGGAAGACGGCGCTCGAGGTGTCGGGCCGGATACAGCGCCGGTGGCTCGCGTTCGCGCGGCACGGTGTCCCCGCCGCCCTGGACGGGTCCAAGCACTGGGCCCCCTACGACGAGGAGAACCGCTCCACGTTGCTGATCGACGGCGCAGACACCCTCGTGAAGGACCCGGACCACGAGATGCGGGTGGCCTGGGGCAACGACGTCATGGGCTTCAACTGACCGGAACCTTCTCGTCCAGTTCCTTCAGCACGGGCAGCGCGAAGCACGCCAGCCCGATGATCAGGACCGGGATCGCGAGCACGAAGAACGTCGGCTGGATTCCCCACTTGTCGAGGATCGGGCCGGCCAGCAGGTAGCCCAGCGGACCCGCCGCATAGGCGGTGGACGTCATGACCCCGGTGACCCGGCCGCGCATGTGCTCCGGACTGCGAGTCTGCATGGCGTAGTTGGCGATCGGGCCGACCGGACCGAACACCAGACCCTGCAGGAGGGCCAGCGCCAGGATCGCCCACAGCGGCGGCAGGAACGCCATCGCGACCATCGCCGCGCCCAGCACGGTCACCGCCACCACCATCAGCAACCGGCGCGACACGAACGGCGCGAGCGGTCCGTACGCGAGGGCGCCCACCACGCCGCCGATGCTGAGCGCCATCAGAACCGAGCCCAGTTGCGCAGGTTTGTCGAGTTCGGTGAAGTACACCGGGAACACCACCGATTCGACCGGCATGTACAGCGCGACCACCGCCATGTCCACGAGCGCGATCGTGCGCAGGAGCCGGTTGTGCCACACGAACTTCAGCCCCTCGAGCGTGCCGTGCCAGATGGACGTCGGACGCGTGGCGGTGTCGGGTCTTCCGGCGTTCTCGAGACGCAGGAACGCGATCGTCGCCACGGACAGCACGAACCCGGCGGCGGCGACCCACAACGTGTTCACCGCACCCATGGTGGCGATGAGGACACCGCCGATGCCCGGGCCGACGAGATACGCCACGTTGTAGTTGGCCTCGTAGAGGCTGTTCATCCGGTCGAGTGACCACCCCGCGGACTTCGTGGCGGCGGGCAGCATCGACTCCCTCGCCGCGATGCCGGCCGGATCGAATGCGGCGCCGATCGCCGCGAGGACGGCGATCGCCGTGACGGTGAGGCCCGTCGTGGTCGCGATCACCGGGATGGCCGCCACGGACAGCGCCGACAGGCAGTCGGAGATCAGCGACGTGCGGCGTCGTCCGAACAGGTCGACGAACGTGCCCGCGAACAGGCTCGACAGCAACAGCGGCAGGGTGGCCGCGCCCGCGACGATCGCGGCGTCCGATGCGCGACCGGTCTGTTCGAGCACGAGCCACGGCAGCACGACGATCACGATGCCGTTGCCCGTGGAGGAGAACAGCGTCGCGACGTTCAGGAGGATCAGGGGCCCGAACCGGCGAGTCACAGCCGTCTCGGTGGCGGTCACGGCAGGGGTCCTCTGGTCGGCGCGGTCGGTGGTCCTTCGACGCTAACAGCGAGGTCGTGGCCACCGCGAGCGAATTCTCGGCCGCTACTGGTTGCGTTGCAGAGTCAACTCGGCGAGCGTGCGCGCACCGTCGCACGGGTCGCCCGTCCCGGACCGTTGCTGCACCCACCACGTGATGACACCGGAGTACGCGGCGGTGATCCCACACGTCGCCGAATCACCCGGCCGCCGGGCGCTGAACGCCGACGTGCCCACGATCGTCGTGGTCTCCACCTGATAGCCCAGCTGGTCCGCCACCGCCCGCTCCCGCTGCAACGAGTTGTTCTCGAACCAGCCGAACGTGACGTCGATCGATCCGGCGGCGGACGACACCGTCCACATGCACACCGCACCGTAGAAGTACTGGTCGACGCCTGCGCCGTGCAGTGTCTCCACGATCTTGTCGTTGGGGACGGCGTCGCATTCGCGCAGGAGCTTGTCGAACTGCGGCGAGCCGCCGTCGTCGGAGGAGGCGGCACCCTCGGGCAGGGGAGTGCCCGTGACGGAGGTGCCGCAGCCGGCCAGCACAATCGCCGACGCGACCGCCGCGGCGAGTCGCCGGCGGCCGGTCATCTGGCCTTCTCCAGCGTCAGCCGGCCGAGCGCGGTCGGTGCCTCGCACGGATCGGCGGGTGCACTGCCCGCTCCGTAGCGGACCAGCCAGTGCACGAAGTCGGAACCGGTGCCGAGCGCGACCTCGCAGAACCCGACGTTCTGCGACGAAAACCCGCGATGCCCGGCGATCTCGAGGTCGTTGACCTCGTGACCGATGCCCTTGGCCACCGACCGCTCCCGGTCGATGGGGCTGCCGCGGTACCAGGTGAACATCACGTACCGTTCGCCGCCGTCCGCTTCCCACCGGCACTTGATGCCGTTCCGCGACACCGGGGTGAGCCCCGCGATCCCCGCCCGCTCGTACACCTCGGCGTCGGTCAGCGAGCCGCATTCACCCACGAACGGGCCGGGCTGCACGGCCACCGAGGTGGTCGGCGCGGATGCCGGATCGGTGTCCGAACCGCCGCCGGAACCGCAACCGGCCAGCACGACCGTCGCGGCGAGAAGACACGTCGCGCGGACGGCCGGGCGGAGCGGATCAGACGAGCTCCGCATAGCTCGGATTCTCGGCGATGTACTTCTCCACGTACGAGCACGACGGGATCACGGAGAGCCCACTGGACTTCGTGTCGTCGAGGGCGGCCTTCACCACCACCGCCGCCAGACCCTGCCCGCGGAACTGCGGGTACGTCACGGTGTGGTGGAAGTCGCGGGCGCCGTTCCGCTCGAAGTAATCGGCGTATCCGGCCAGCTGGCCGTCGAGGTAGATCTCGAACCGGGATTCCGACACGTCGTGTTCCACCGTGGCCGCCACAGATCGCTCCTCTGCTCGTGTGGCGTGCGCGCTGTCCCGCGCACGCTGTCACTCGCAGATTACGTCAGTCCGCGAGGTTGGTGCGCAGCAGCATGACGTTGTAGTCAGACCAGGTGGTGGCCAGGAAATACAGGTCGGATCCCTTCGACCACGGGTGCATGTACGCGCCGTACAGCTCGGGCACGTCCCGGCTGCTCACGAGCACTTCGGGTTCGCTCCAGCCGGATTCGAGGTGGTCGGACCGGCGCATGACCACCGAGTTGCCGGCATCGGTGTACATCGCCACGAACTGACCGAGGTATTCGTTGAACTGCACCGACAATTCGCTGACCGGTCCGGGGATCACCGGTGCGGCGACGGTGGCGTTGGCCTTCACCCACGCCTTGCCGTCCCAGTACTCGTACAGCGTGAGGTTCCGGATGTCCGCCTCCCTGACCCGCGACAACCGGGCGTCGCCGGACCGCCCGGACGGGGTGCCGAACGCGTAGACGAATCCGTCGTGCTTGACGTACGAGCCCATCTGGAAGTTCTCGGCGCCCGTGCCCGGCACGTTGGGCCGCAGCGTCAGGGGATCGGTGATCCAGTTCTCGCCGTTGTCCACGGAGTACGCGATGCCGGACGCGTTGGTGTCCCACTCGCCGGGGGCACCCCAGCTGCGTACCGACATGTAATCGATGTACTGCGTCGCGGCCGGTCCCTCGCCGACCGAGATGCCGGTGGTGGGGATGACGGTCTGCTCCACGCCCGGGATCTTCTTGCTCTGGATGATCTCCTTGGAGTGGTTCGGCGCGTCGACCGGGGAATTGTCGATGCCCATCCCGTCGGTGAGGTCCTTGTCGGAGCTGCGCAGCAGGATGTTGCTGCGCCAGTCGCCGACCAGACCGCACAGCGGGTTGTCGCTCAGCCCGACGGTGTCACCGAACGCGGTGAGGATCTCGCCTCCGCCGTTGTCCCACATGATGCCGAGGTCGGTGCCGAGCACCCGGAACCTGCCGATCGTGTCGTTGGGGCTGCGGGGCCCGGTGATGTGTGCGATTGCCTGAGTTTTGCCACGCAGCTCGGGTAGGCGGCCGTCGCTGCCGTTGAGCCAGGGAATGGGGTTGATGCCCTGGCCAGAGCCACTCGATCCGAGGCTGCCGGTTCCGCCGAGGCACGGCGCCGCCGTCGCGACAGGGGGCGTCATCGTGAAAAACGTGCAGGTGGAAGCGAGTAGGGCGGGCATCGCCAGGGAGGCGACACGGCGGAGTCTGGTCACGAGCGCACCTCTCTGCGACGAGTCGAGTTCGGTCCGGTCACGCTAGCAATACCTCACCTGTCACACCAGTCCCCTGGGTAACCATTGGGTATCGCATCCGCCCTGGGTAGCTACAGGATCGCTCCGGGGTTGAGTATCCCCAGCGGGTCGAGTGCCGTCTTGATCCGCTGCGTCAATTCCATGACGTCCGGGCCCAACTGGTCGGGCAGCCAGGCCTTCTTCAAGCGGCCGACGCCGTGCTCGCCGGTGATCGTGCCGCCGAGAGCGAGTGCGAGGTCCATGATCTCGCCGAAAGCGAGGTGGGCGCGCTCGGCCATCGCGGCATCCTCGGGGTCGAACACGATGAGCGGGTGCGTGTTTCCGTCGCCGGCATGGGCGATCACCGCGACCATCACGTCACGCTCGCGGGAGATGGCGGTGATTCCCTCCACCAGCGCAGGCAGTTTCGGCAGCGGCACCCCGACGTCCTCGAGGAGCAGGCTGCCCAGTCTCTCGACCGCGGGGATCGCGAATCGTCTTGCCGCGGTGAATGCTTCGCCCTCGTCGGGGTCGTCGGTGGTGAAGACCTCGGCCGCGCCGTTCGCCGTGCATGCGTCCGCCATGACGGAGATCTCTTCGGCCGCAATCGCTCCGGGGGCGTCCGAACGGGCGATGAGCATCGCCTCCGCCGTCCGGTCCAGGCCCATCTTCAGTGCGTCCTCGACGGCGCCGATCGAGGTGCGGTCCATGAACTCGAGCATCGACGGTCGCAGGGTGCGGGTGATGGCCAGCACGGTGTCGGCGGCCGCCTGCACGGAGGCGAACGACGCGACGAGGGTGCTCGCAGGCGGCTGGGCCGGAATCAGCCGCAGCGTGGCTTCCGTGACGATGCCGAGCGTGCCCTCGCTCCCGACGAACAGCTTGGTCAGCGACAGGCCTGCCACGTCCTTCAGGCGCGGCCCGCCGAGGCGCACGTCCGTCCCGTCCGCGAGGACCACCCGCAGCGCGAGGACGTAGTCGGTGGTGACGCCGTACTTGACGCAGCACAGCCCGCCCGCGTTGGTCGCGACGTTGCCGCCGATCGAGCACATCTCGAACGACGACGGATCGGGCGGGTACCAGAGGCCGTGTTCGGCGGCCGCGGCCTTGACCTCGGCGTTGAGCAGCCCCGGTTCGACGACGGCGATCCGCGTCACCGGGTCGACCTCGATCCGGCGCATGCGTTCGGTGCTGACCACCACGCTGCCCGCTACGGCGGTGGCGCCGCCGCTGAGCCCGGAGCCGGCGCCGCGCGGGATCACGGGGACGCGGTGCTCGGTCGCCCAGCGCATCACCACCTGGACTTCCCCGGTGGTCGTGGGGCGGGCGACGGCGAGGGGAAGGACGGCGTCGGGATCGCGCGCCCAGTCCTGGCGGTAGGACGCCAGGACGTCCGGATCGGCGACGAGGCAGCCCCGGGGGAGCGTGCTCGAGAGCGCCGCGAGTGCGTCGTCGGTGACCGTCATCGTGACTCCTGGAATGCGGGTGTCGGGGACCTCGACGGTAGCCCGGCGCACGACGAGTGTCCTCGAATTGGTCATTCGTCCAACTGAACCGATTCCGACCGGATTTCCCGGATATCGCTCCAACCTGGACGTTCGGTGTAGAAGCGACACCCCATTAGCCCATCCGTTAGTTACTTACGCGTAGGAGTCTCACGATGTGGGATCAGGGGGGTGAATTTTTTCGGGGGGTCCACCGATGGGCTATGCAACCGTGCCCGGAGGGGAAAATGCAGGTAGGGGCGTCCCGCGAACCGGGCGGACCCGGACAAATCGGGTGTAACACAGGTCACAATCGCCACTCTGTTACCGGATCGTATCGACCAGGCAATGCAAAAACCCACTTCTACGGGTTAGCGTCTTGCATCGTCAAACACCGGCGAGGCGTTACACCCAAACGGAGATTCTCACGAAATGTGAGCCAGAACACCGTTGGGGCCGGGTTTTGCCGCACCGACCCTGGAAGGACCCGCACCGATGAATGCACTCCACCGAGATCCCAGCAGCTACATCTCCGCGATGTTCTCGTACGAGTTCCTTGATGGTGGTATCGACTACGACTCCATCGAGCAGATCCACCGTGGCGAGTTCGACGAATGGATCTTCGCACTCGCCGGTTCGGGATTGTTCACCAACGAGGAAGTCCGGTCGATGGTCCAGGAATGGCGCCTGAACCCGAAGACCCTCCTGAACACGCTCCTCGCCGACGCGGACGAAGTCACCGCCAAGCGCTGCGAGGTCACCTGGGCCGCACTCGACCGCGTCGCCCCCTTCACCCCGTCCGTGCCGGTCGCCGTCTTCGGCTGACGGCCTTCCCGCCGCAGGGCTCGCCGTCGTCAGACGAGTTCGGTTCGATCCCCGTTCACGACGATCGCCTGATCGTCCGTCAAGGTGCGGTACTCGATGCCGGCGAGCCTCAGGGCGTCGACCGTGCGCCGAACGGCGGCCGCGTCCTCCAAGGGCACCGCGTTCTCGGCCCCTGGAAGCTCCGCAGGCGGGTGATGCGGCACGATCGCGAAGCCCACCATCCCCAGTCCGTCCCAGCGCGGCTCCACGCCACAGGTCGCGACCACCTCCGCCGGGTCGTCGGAGGAGTCGAGACCGTGCAGCGTCGGAGTCATCACGCACGCCCCCGCGCTGTAGCCGGCGTACACGAGCGAATCGCTCGCCAACAGTTCCGGGATCACCCGGTCCGCCCCACTCCGGGCCATCTGCGCGCGCAGCACGAACGTGTTCCCGCCGCGCACCCAGACCATGCCGAAGGCGCCGAGCCGCTGCCTCAGCGCGGCCGCACGCGGCTGCCCGTCGTCACCGACGTAGTCGCGTAGATCCACCTCTTCCGCGGTGAATCCCAGGCGCGTCAGCGGCATCACGTCACTCACGACCGCGGATGTCCGCGCCGCCCGCGGCCACGCGTCCGCCGCCGCCGCGATCACCCCGACGCGCCCCGGACGGCCGACGAGCGCCAGCAGCGGCGCGGGGTCCGCACCGAACCGGTACGAGGACAGGAATAGGCGCACCGCGGTCAGATCGTGAACGCGAGGTTGTCGACGATCCGCTTGCCCGCGTCGGTGTCGCCGCGCAACGCGATCTCGTCGCGGTGGTCCGCGGCCGTCGTCCTGCCACCCGCCAGGCGGGTGAACAGCCGGGAGTCGAGAGTCACCGTCGTGGTGGCCTCCGACGGCAGTTCGTCGACCACCGCGGCCCTGCCGTCGACGGCGATGTGGATGTTCCGCGCGAGCGGACCGGTCAACTCGAGCGTGATCCTCGACCCGTCCGGAGCCTTGCCTCGCTTGCCGACGAGGAACGCGACGGCGCCTGCGATCTCCGCGAACGCGGTCTCCCCGCGCAGGCCGCCCTCGTCGCCGGGCAGCCCGAGCGCGTCCCGCAGGTCGAGCTCGTGCATCCAGCAGTCGAACACGCGGATACGCATGAACCGGAGATACGGCGCCGGCCCGACGGGTGTGGTGGTCTCGGCCGCGAACATCTCGTCGGTCATCTCGCCGAGTTCCGACCGCCTGCGGGCGACGATCATCCGGAAACGCTCGAGCATCTCGGGGCCGGAGCACCCGCGCAGGCCCTCGACCCACTGCTCGTTGAACGCGCCGATCTCGTTGCGGACGTGGGCGAGGCCGCGGACGTCGATGGTGGTGTGCGGCGCGGAGATTCCGGCGAGCAGCGACTCCGTGCCGATCAGGTGTGCGGTCACGTCGTGCACCGTCCACCCGGGCAGCGCGGTGGGCGTGAACCACGCGTCGCCGGACAACGAGGACAGAACGTCGTCGAGTACGTCCCATTCCTCGAACAACGCGTCGAGGATCGGTTCCTTCTGTAGGGCATTCACGGGTCGTACGCCTCCCTTTTGCCTCAACTCTAGGACCTTCCGCCGGACAGTCCGAGCATTTTCGCCGCGGACGGGCGAATGCGCCGGTGAGAGCGTCGAAGGCCTCCCCGTCCGGGGTTCGGTGTGGTAGACCGATGGTGAGAATCTCCATTAACAAAAGGAGTGCGGATGTTCCCTGGAAACTTCGTGGCGACCACCCCGGACAAGCCCGCTGTCATACGTCCCTCGACGGGGGAGCGGCTGACCTACCGGGAGCTGGACGAGCGGTCCACCCGCCTCGCACGGCACCTGCGCTCGCTCGGCCTGAAGGTCGGCGACCACCTGGCGCTCGTGTCGAGCAACGACCTCCGGGTCCTCGAGGTGTACTGGGCGGCGCTGCGATCCGGGCTGTACATCACCGTGGTGAACTGGCACCTCACTCCGGAGGAAGCCGGTTACGTCGTCGACGACTGCGGAGCCGAGGTGCTCATCGTCTCCGCCGACGCGGGCGGCGCCGTGCCCCGCGACCCGAGTCAGCTGCCCCGCGTCCGCCACCGGCTCGTGTACGGCGGTGCGCTGGACGGATTCGACAGCTACGAGGACGCCGTGGCGGCGCAGTCGGCCGAACCGCTCGATTCGCAGCCCCGCGGGCAGGACATGCTGTACTCGTCGGGCACCACGGGCAGGCCCAAGGGGATCAAACCCACACTCCCCGAGGGGGAAGTGGACACGACGACGGACCCGTACACCGCGGTGTTCGCCCCGATGTACGGATTCGATTCCGACACCGTCTATCTGTGCCCGGCGCCGCTGTATCACGCCGCGCCGCTGCGCTTCTGCGGCACCATCACCTCCGTCGGCGGCACGATCGTCCTGATGGACCGTTTCGACGCCGAGGAATCGCTGCGGCTCATCGAGGAGTACCGGGTGACCCACAGCCAGTGGGTTCCGACGATGTTCGTCCGGATGCTCAAGCTGCCGAAGGACGTTCGCGACAAATTCGACGTGTCGAGTCTGAAGGTGGCGATCCATGCGGCGGCGCCGTGCCCGCCCGACGTGAAGCGGTCGATGATCGACTGGTGGGGTCCGGTCGTCCACGAGTACTACGCCTCCACGGAGGGCGCCGGTGCCACGTTCATCGACAGCGCCCAGGCGCTCGCCAAGCCCGGGTCGGTGGGCCACGACGGGGTCATGGGCATCGTCCACATCTGCGACGACACCGGCGCGGACGTCCCCGTCGGCGACGTCGGAACCGTCTACTGGGAACGGGAGGAGCGACCGTTCGAGTATCACAACGACCCCGCGAAGACCGACTCCGCGACGCACCCCGACCACCCGACGTGGACGACGAGCGGCGACATCGGCTACATCGACTCCGACCGCTTCCTGTACCTCACGGACCGGGCCGCGTTCATGATCATCTCGGGTGGAGTGAACATCTACCCGCAGGAGTCGGAGAACGTTCTCACCATGCATCCCAAGGTGTTCGACGTCGCGGTGATCGGCGTACCCGACGAGGAGATGGGCGAACAGGTCAAAGCCGTCGTCCAACTCGTCGACGGGGTGGAACCGTCGGACGCCGTCGCCCACGAGCTGCTCGACTACGTGCGGGAGCGGGTCAGTCACTACAAGGCGCCCCGCAGCATCGACTTCTCCGACGACCTGCCGCGCACCCCCACCGGCAAACTCGTCAAGCACAAACTCCGCGCCCGGTACCTGAACGCCGGCTGAACCCCGACCGTCACCTGTCCCGTGCCGTACCGCAGCGCGGGCAGGTGCTCGCGCTGCGGTCGGTGAGGAACAACCCGCAGTCGGGGCACACGCGGTCGAGCCAGCAGACCGGGTCGCCGCCGAGGTCGCCGTCCGGCTCGGCGAGGGGGACGGCCTCGTCGCCGGGAGACGTCACAACCGATCCAGCATGTATTCGGCGAGGACCTCGGCATGACTGTGACTGACGTCCTTCGTCGCGGTGAGCAGAACGATCGGCCGCCCCTGCGCCAGTTCCTGCACCCGTGCGACCGCCTTCCGGCCGGTCGGCGAATCGAGCTCGTGGACGTACCGCTCGCGGAACTCGCTGAACGCGGCGACGTCGTGCGAGTACCAATGACGCAACTCCGTCGACGGCGCCAGGTCCTTGGCCCAGTCGTCGAAGTGGAACGCGTCCTTGCGCAGCCCCCGCGGCCACAGCCGGTCCACGAACAGTCGCAGTCCGTCGCCCTCGGTCGGATGGTCGTAGACCCGCTCGACGATCACCGGCGGATCCGCGGTGACGTCCTCCGCGCTCCGTTCCTTCGGTTTGCTCATGGCCGAACCTCCGCTTCCGTGCGGCTGTCTACCGTCAGACTACGACGAATCGCCCTGTGATCGGGTTCACAAACGAGCAGAAAGATCTGTGAGAACGACTGTTCGGACTCGATTCAGACGCGTACGCACGGACTTCTCTGTTCCCTACGTCACGCGATCTCTGGCTACTATCAGCTAACTCAGTCGAATCGGGGGAATTTTTTTCCGCTCATCATCGGTTGATCGCCGCTCGTCGCGGCACACACACCATCTACCGCAGGAAGTCGATACATGGATACATCGCAGAGCGCGTCCACTGCGCGCCCGACGATCGGTGTCGTTCGGGAGTCGAACGACGGTGAGCGTCGGGTGGCGTTGGTGCCGAAGGTTGTGGCGTCGTTGATCGCCAAGGGCGTCGACGTGGTGGTCGAGTCGGGTGCCGGGTTGGGCGCGTTGATTCCGGACGAGTTGTACAAGGACGCGGGGGCGACGATCGCCGATCCGTGGTCGGCGGATGTGGTCGTGAAGGTCGCGCCGCCGTCGGACGAGGAGGTGGGCCGGTTGCATGCCGGGCAGACCCTGATCGGGTTCCTCGCCCCCCGCAACCAGGACAACCAGGTCGCCGCGCTGAAGGCGGCCGGGGTGGCGGCGTTCGCCGTCGAGGCGATCCCGCGGATCTCCCGCGCCCAGGTAATGGACGCGCTCTCGTCGCAGGCGAACGTCTCCGGCTACAAGTCGGTGCTGCTGGCGGCGTCGGAGTCGACCCGGTTCTTCCCGATGCTCACCACCGCCGCGGGCACCGTCAAGCCGGCGACGGTGCTGGTCCTCGGGGTCGGGGTCGCCGGCCTGCAGGCGCTGGCCACGGCGAAGCGGCTCGGTGGCCGGGCCACCGGCTACGACGTGCGCCCGGAGGTCGCCGATCAGGTCCGGTCGGTCGGTGCGCAGTGGCTCGATCTGGGGATCGACGCCGCCGGTGAGGGCGGCTACGCCCGGGAGCTGACCGAGGCGGAGCGGGCGGCCCAGCAGCAGGCGCTCGAGGACGCGATCAAGGGTTTCGACGTGGTCATTACCACCGCCCTGGTCCCGGGCCGCCCGGCACCGCGTTTGGTGACCGCGGCCGCGGTGGAGGGCATGAAACCGGGATCGGTGGTGGTCGACCTGGCCGGCGAGACGGGCGGCAACTGCGAGCTCACCGAACCCGGTCGGACCGTCGTCAAGGCTGGGGTGACGATCTGCTCGCCGCTGAACCTGCCCGCGTCCATGCCCGAGCACGCCTCCGAGCTGTATTCGAAGAACATCTCCGCGCTGCTGGAGCTGATGCTCGTCGACGGGGCGCTGGCCCCCGATTTCTCGGACGAGGTCCTGGCCGCGTCCTGCGTCACCCGTGAGGAGGGTGTGTCCTAGATGTATACCGAATTGTTGGCGAACATCGCGATCCTGGTGTTGTCCGGGTTCGTGGGGTTCGCGGTGATCTCGAAGGTCCCGAACACGTTGCACACCCCGCTGATGTCGGGGACGAACGCCATCCACGGCATCGTGGTGCTCGGCGCGCTGGTGGTGCTCGGGAAGGTCGACAACCCGCCGTGGGGCCTGCAGGTGATCCTGTTCGTGGCCCTGGTGTTCGGAACGATCAACGTGGTCGGTGGTTTCGTGGTGACCGACCGGATGCTGGGCATGTTCAAGTCCAAGCCGGCTGCCCCTGCTGCTGTGTCTGAGAAGGGTGGGGACCGGTAATGGAGTACCTCGTCAACGTGCTCTACATCGTGGCGTTCTCGATGTTCATCTACGGTCTGATGGGTCTGACCGGCCCGAAGACCGCGGTCCGCGGCAACCAGATCGCCGCGGTCGGCATGGGCGTGGCCGTGGTCGCCACCCTGATCTCGATCCGGGACACCTCCAACTGGGTGCTGATCGTGTCCGGTCTGGTGATCGGTGTGGTGCTGGGTGTGCCGCCGGCGCTGCGGACGAAGATGACCGCGATGCCGCAGCTGGTGGCGCTGTTCAACGGTGTCGGTGGCGGCACCGTCGCGCTGATCGCGTATGCGGAGTTCCTGGACTCGGACGGGTTCACCGCGTTCGCCCATGGTGAGTCGCCGACGGTGCACATCGTCATCGCCTCCTTGTTCGCGGCGATCATCGGGTCGGTGTCGTTCTGGGGCAGCGTGATCGCGTTTTTGAAGCTGCAGGAAACCCTGCCCGGACGGCCGATCGGCATCGGCCGGTTGCAGCAGCCGCTCAATGCGGTGCTGCTGATCGGTGCGGTCGTGTTGGCGGTGGCGATCGGGGTCAAGGCGATCGACCCGGCCGGACC
>NZ_JBHVEY010000033.1:44628-80411 GCF_042802055.1 Rhodococcus sp. NPDC057529 | reverse complement strand
CGTGGTGCCGGCCCGGTGGGATCCTCGACAAGGACGGCCCCTCCGCCTCGATCCACCTGTTCGAACCCGTGTCCCGTCGTCGAACGCGGGATGCGGTCGTCGACGCCTACCTGGCCGAGCAGACCGACGTCGGGATCGGCAGACAGTTCCTGGCTTTGGCAACCGCCGGCCCACCGGGGGTGGGGAAGTCATCGAGCATCGACCGTCGGCACCTCGCCGGGCAGGGGTGGCGGGTCCTCGACGCGGACACGATCAAGGACTACCTGCTCCGGGACGCGATCGAGCAGGGCGTCTACACCGACCTGCTGGCCATCGACCTGGCGGACGGGCACCGGCTGATGCCCCGCGAGCTCGCCACCCTGGTGCACACCGAGTCGACGACACTCCTCGACACCGTCACCGAGATCTGTCTGTCCCGCGGGGAGAACCTGGTCCTCGAGGGCACGTTCAGCTGGCCCGGCCTCGGCCCGCGGCTGCTGGCGGACCTCGCCTACGCGGACTATGAGAAGTTCACGATCCTCGATGTCGAAGCACCCCACCACATCACCCGTGCCCGCGCGCTGACCCGGTGGTGGCGGGGCCGGCAGGAAACACTCCGGGGCGGTGCCGGGTTCGGTGGCCGGTTCACCCCGGGGTTCGTCATCGACGCCCTCTACACCGACAGCTCCGAGGAGACGGTGTGCGCCCGGAACGCCCGGGCTGCGTTCGATCACCCACTGGCTGCGGAGATCCCGACCGTCGAGCTGCTCGTCGAGCACGCCGACGGCGGAGATGAGACGTGGGTGAAGGAGAACGGCGTCGTGGTCTACCCGCAGGTTCCCGCTGATCGTTCCGAGACCTGACCGCCCCGGTCGTGCCTTGTGCCGCACCCCTGGCGGGCCTTCCTGCGGACGGCACTTCCGAGGGTGGGATGCCACACTCATCGCTCGGGTGTCGGTCATGACTGGGCTCCGGTGCGCCGGTGGGCTGTCGCGGCCGACGACGGCACTCTGGTCTTCGTCGATGCTGGTGACATCGAACCCGCTCGACCGGACGAAAGCTGAGCCGCCGCCTCGTCGGGGTCTCGTCCAGGTGCTGCCTCCGGTGACCGCGCTGACACGGTGACCACCCCCAGGAGCGGCGGTCAGGTGCACCCGCCCCCGGGGTGGGGCTGCACGATGTGTTCTTGGGGCTATCCCGGTGGTGTGTCGAACTGTGTCCACTCTTGTGCCCAGCGCCGCAGCCGGTTTCGGTGGAACAGGAAGTGTGCGAGTGCGGCACATAGCAGGACGGCGCCAGCGGTGAGTGCCCAGAGCCCGCAGGCGGCGGTCACCGCGAGGGCGGTGTTTTCCCGGCTGTCGGGGATGGGGCCGGTGAGGTGGCCGTCGGCGTCGACGCTGATGGTGATGGTCTGGCCGGCTTTCGCGGGGGTGTCGGTGGGGACGGCTCCGGTGCGCTCTCCGTGGGGTGTGGTCCAGCGGGCGAGGGCGGTGTTCTGGGTGCCGACTGGTCGAATCGCGTACTCGGGAATGTCGGGGGCAGGGTAGGTGTCCTCGAGCAGGACAGCCGGTACCTGGTGCGCGCCGGCGCGCAGTGTCTGGGTTTGCTGTTCGAGCCGGGTATGGGTCGCGGTGCCGAAGGCGGCGGCGACGGGGATCAGCAGCAGAACCAGGACCGCGGCCAGCAAAACGAGGATGGCTTCGACGCGGTCGCTGGGACGCATCAGGTGGTTGCGGCTCCACGGGCGCAGCCGCCACCACCGGATCGGTGCAGCCACCGGTACCGGTGCCGGTTCCTCCCGACGCATGGTCACCTCCAACGCGATTGCGCTTCCCCTTTCCTTCGATTGTGCGACGGAATCCGACGCGACGTTTCTGACGCATTGCTCCGCGAGCGCAGGAAAGGCTCACCCGCGGTGTTTCAGCCGGAATGCTCGCGGCTGTAATCCTCGACTGGTTCGTGCATGATTTCCGGGGCTCGCGGTGCTGGCGCTGCGCGAGTTCGTCGAGTCTGTTGTTCAGTGGCAGTGGCAGTGGGCAGTGGCAGTCGGACTTACCGTTTGGGGCAGGCGCCGCTGATGCCGGGGCCTGCGCCAGGGACGGGCGGCCTGGTGCCTGCCCTCCGTGCAGGCTCGGCCCGTCTCGCGGCGTCGTTGCGGTGCGTGACGGTGTGTTCGCGCAGGTCGGGCCGCGTACCGAGCTGGGTGGTGCTTATGCTCGATCTCGGGAGTTTCGCCGAGGAAGAGGGTGCATCAACATGGCCCGATACAGCGGCAGCCGGCCGGTCGATGGCCCGGAGTTGACGGTCGGTGTCCGGGTGCTGGTCCGCAGGAGCGCCGGGGCCGATCTCACCGGTGAGGTGGTCGAGGATTACGCGGCGGTGACCGACCCGGGCGGGGGTGGGCACGCGTGGGCGCCGGTGCTATCGGTGGGCGGTCGCGCTCGACGACGGGCGACTGGTCTTTGCCGACACCGAAGACCTGACCATCGATCCGGGCTTTCACCGCTCCGCCCCGAATCCGAACCCGGGCCCGGGGTCGGCCGTGCGGGCACCCGGCCGGCACCGGGGAGAATAACGGCGGCAGATCGCGCCGCCCGCGGATGAAACCGCCCCCGAGATGTCGGGATGTCAGGTTCCCTGTGGTGAGAAGCCCGGAGGGATCCGAGGTACCGGCGGGCCCCGGGTGTTCGGTTAGGTGCAGTCCCGGCAGATCAGCTGCGCGGGGTCGGCGAGTCGGCTGCGGTGGTGGACCAGGAAGCAACTGGTACAGGTGAATTCGTCCGCCTGCTTCGGGAGGACGCGGACGGTCAGTTCCTCACCGGACAGGTCGGCGCCAGGTAGTTCGAACGATTCGGCGGTTTCGGAGTCTTCGACGTCCACGACGGGGGACTGGGTGTCTTTCCGGCTGGCGGTGAGCTGTTCGAGGGAGGTATCCGGCTCGTCGGATTCGGTGACTCTGGGGGCGTCGTAGTCGGTGGCCATGCCTGGTGCTTCCTCATTTTCTGGGTGTTCGGACCCGTCAGGTTAGAGGGTGCGTCGGCGCGCCACGCTTTCGGGGTGTGGCGTGCGGTGGCTAACCTCTTGGGGCGGTGAGGATCGTGAGGAGCCGGTTCGGCTCCATACGCCAGGTTTGCCTCTGGGGCGTCCCGACGGTGTCGGTTCTTTCATGCGGTCAGTGCCGTGTCGGTGCGCGCGCTCGCGAGCGTGCTCTGCCGTGACCCGGGACTCGTTCTGGCATGCAGCAACTTCTCGCTGATCACGAATCTCTCGTCACCGTGGTGATGGTTGTGGTCGTGGTAGCGCTCGCCGCCGCCGCGGTGTGGACGATCTTCCGTTGACCGACACGGTGCCGGATCGTATGTGCGCTACAGCGGATGCCGCACCGGATGGTGGTGGCACTACTGAGCATCAGTAGTGGTGGTGGGGAGCGTAGCCAAGCGCAGCCCCCGCCAACGATGGATATCAGCTGGCAGGGGCGCTACACGGTCATCCTGCACGTAGTGGTGTGCGGCGCAGTAGTGATTTTGGTGAGCCGCAGCGTGGAAATCCAGGGAATGTGATCCATGCCATCGCACTATTTTCGGTTTCCTCGCCGCCTTGTGATGAGGTGGCCTGACGTTCGCTGCGGGGCTTCCTCCCGGATGGACCGTTGCGCATCGGTCGGTGGGAGCGAAAGCGTTTCGCTTGCAGGGTGTTCCGATGTCGTGAGCCGACTTACTGTGGCCGAGCTGGCTCGCACCGAGGTTGTCTGGGCCCCGACTGTAGGGGCAGGACCGTTGTGGGAATGGTGACTTCGGTTCTTCCGCCGAGGCCGGGCAGCAGGTAGTGCCGGCTGGTGACCAGGTGCCGCGGCACGGGAATTCCCCGGCGCTCGGTGTCGAGGCGGATGCCGTCATTCGGCTCGGCATCGACAGGAACGGGCACTTCCCATCGCCCGGTCAAGTGGGTGCGGCCACCGATTTTCCTGGCCGATCAGTGATCCTCGCGCAAGGATCGCGCGCTCAATGGTCGTCGCGGACGGTACGCGCCACCCGTCGGCGTCGTGTGTCGGAGGGCGTTGACGCTGGTGCGGTTCAGGTGGGGGAGAGGATGGCGCTGTGGTCGGCGATGATGCGGGCGACGAGGTCGCGGCCGTGGCCGTGGCCGTGGCCGAGTGGCAGGCGTGTGGTGGCACGGTCGTCGGGCGGTGTGAGCAGATGACGATCCGATCAGGCGGTGTCGGTGGTCTCGGCGCCGATTCCTGCGCCGTGCGTCTGCAGTGCGGCGTGCACGGAGATCCGCTGGGGCGGGACGTGCTTCGGGGCTCCGGTGAGCCAGGGTGGTTGGTCTGCGCCTGCCAGGAGCAGGTGTGCGTCCCGTCGTCCCATACAGATTGCGGCGTTGATGAAGCCGCGGTCGAAGAGCAGGTAGCTGAGGAGGTCTCCGCGGCGGGCACCGTCGCCACCGAGCAGTCGTCCCAGGAGCAGCAGGTCCGGATTGCGAAGCATGTGCCATGCGCCGGTCGGCCACCGGTTCCGGTCGTCGAATGCCTCGGCGGCGAGGGCGCCGAGGCAACCGCGCGTCTCGGGGCCGAAGAACAGGTAGGGCACATCGACGTAGTGGTGGTGGTGTCGGTCGGTGCCGGTCCGGCGGCCATCGGCGACGAGTTCGTTGATCTTGCCGAGCGTGCGCAGATCCTCGACCATCCGATCGACCAGAGCGGCATCGAGCACCCGCACGACCATGTCGTCGACATCCGGTGGTCCCGGCTCCTCGCCGGTGTTCGGCACTGGGGGAGGGTAGACCGCTGGGTGGGTGGCGACGACGACCAACTTGTGCGCGCCCAGGGACAGCGCCGGTTTGAGTGGGGCGTTGAGCCGGATCCCACCGTCCGCGTACCAGCCTCGCGCATCGTTGGGGGTGGAGACCTCGACCGCGGGGAACAGTGCCGGAATCGCGGCGGAGGCGAGGACGTGCTCGGCGGTGACCCGCACATCGCGGTAGTCGATCGCGCGGTTGGCGTCCGGTGGCGGGAGCGGGTCGGCACCGTTCCTGTCGACGAAGACCACCGTCCGGTTGGTGGCGGCCGAGGTGGTCACCACCGCCAGCGACGTCCGGCGGTCGTCGAGGTTCGCTGCGAGCTGTCGCCAGTCGACCAATCGGTGGGCGGTCCGGGCCAGTGGTGCGGTGTCGACCAGACTCGTCAGGCGAATCCCCGGTATTCCGCAGAGCTGACC
Source organism: Rhodococcus sp. NPDC057529 (assembly GCF_042802055.1). Lineage (NCBI taxonomy): Bacteria > Bacillati > Actinomycetota > Actinomycetes > Mycobacteriales > Nocardiaceae > Rhodococcus > Rhodococcus sp. NPDC057529. The sequence continues at coordinate 75,216 of NZ_JBHVEY010000033.1, read as the reverse complement.
GGCCCAGCGTGCGATCGTGGCGGGTCCGCTGTACATCAGTGGCCGGAACACGTCGTCGATGTCCACGCTCCGCCAGACCGCGAGGGCGGCGGCGGCCTGCTCGTCGGCTGGCAGGTGGGCACCGGCGGCGAACAGCGTCGCATTGATCGCTCCGGCGCTGGTGCCGATGAACAGATCCGGTGTGATGTCGGCCGCGCGCAGGAATGGCACGACGACGGACAGAACGCCGGCCTCGTAGGCTCCGCGCGCTCCGGCACCGGCGACCACCACGGCGACCCGGGACGGATCAGGGCCTGGCCCTGGATTGAGGTCGTGCGGTTCGTGCGGCTCCATCGCCGATCCCCTTCATCCTGCTGATTCGTGTGCGGCGGTCTGTGCCCGTCGAGGGCGGTGCGGCGAGGCGCGGCACCGGACGGAGTGGGGCACCCGGCTGCCACTGCTGTGTCGGTCTGGCCGTCCGGGTCGGGGATGACCGCTGGGGCGTATTTAAACCGGACCCGTCCCGGCGGGCCGGCAACACCTTCCCCCTCAGCACAGCCGATCTCGCCGCGCGGCGGACTCTGTGCGCCACGGAAGTTGATTCTGTTAGGTGGCGCGGCCCAGGAAATTCAACAGCCGGGTCTGGGCGTCGGCGTTGTCTGTGGGCGCCACCTTGGCCCCGAAGGCGTGGGGGAGCCGGATCCGGTCGTCTTCTGCGACCAGAAAGGTTCGGGCCAGCTCGACTGCCTCGGGATCGAGGTGTTCGTCCTGCCCGGTAGCGCGCGCGAAATCCCAGGTATGAATCAGCGTGTCGGCGCACGCCATCCGCCGGACGAATTGCTCGAAAGGCAGGTTGCCGAACTCGGCACCCAATACCTGCTGGGCGGTCGCCTCCGACTTCAGGGCGGCCTGTACCGCGGCCGTTGCCTCCAGCCATGCGGCCACCACGTCCTCCCCGGCGGTGGGCACCCGGTAGTCGTCTCCGCTGAGCCCTGCGCAGGCCCGTCGGTGGTTGCCCACCACGTGGGCGGCGACGTCCCAGGCGGTCCAGCCTGGGCAGGGGGAGGCCGAATTCCAGCGGTCCTGCGGGCAGCCCAGGAGACGATCGGTGAAGTCCTGCGCCACGCGCGCGTACAGACTGGTGATGGGCGATCCCATTCCCACACCGTACGTCACCCGCACCTCATCGGATCTGTGCTGGTAGAGGGCAGTTCTGCGCATGTAGCGACCCACCTCGGTCGCCGCCTGAGTCTGAACCGGGAGATCTTCCGCCCCCGGCACGGGGGCTCCGGGGCCCGATGCCGAGCCGTGAGGATGTGCCCCGAGACCGTGTCGGCGCGGAAGGGAAGCAGGTGCGATGGGGGAGGGGGCTGACCGCGGTGCATCTCGGTCGGTCCGTCGGCGCGGTGGTTGCCGAGGCAATGCTGCGAAGCCGAGGCATCGCACCGGACCGGATCATCCGCACGCGGGCCGTGGGCCGACAGGTCGTTGACGGGACTGGTTGCTCGACGAGGATGTCGCGGTGGCGGCCGGGGGTGGCCGGCGGAGCATCATCGGGTTCGGCCGGGACACTCTGGCTGACGGAGGGCATGTGGGTGGGACTTTGCGCTGACCCGCCGAACCCGGGACCGACATTCTGGCCCACACGATCGTCGCGCCGGGGCTGCAGTACCTGTGCCGGCACGGACGCAAATGAACTCGCGCTCGTGCTGGTCGGCGGACGGACACCGTCGACGCTGGCGGTGGTGCGGTCGGCGCCGTTCGATGCCGGCGGATGGGCCGGCGAGAGGGTGCTCGCCGCGCTCGGTCACGATTGTCGATCCGGTAGTGGGATGACGCGGCGACGTACGGGGTGACGGCGGCTGGGAGTGAGCACTCGCGGTGTCTCGGCCGGGGCGCGCCCCACTGCCCCTCGCGAGGGGCACGCTGTCCCAGTGCTTGGTGTTCATCGCGGTGGTGTGTCGGGTTGTTTTCACTCGTGTGTACGGTGTCGCAGTCGGTTTCGGGTGCACCGTGTGCGTGCGGTGCGGAGGAGAAGGATGCCGGCGGTGGGTGACCACATTCCGAATGCGGCGGCCCCGGCCACGACGGTGTGTTCTCCGGGCTGCTGGGGATGTGGTGGCCGGCGCGCGGGGTTCGCGAGGTACGGTGCGGTGCCGCTGTGACCGGTGTCCGAGAGGCGCTGCACCGCCGGAATTTGCGGCCCGGTCTTCGGTGAGTAGGCGGTGGTGGGCCGTCAGGCGCACACCCTGCTCGGCACCGTGTACACCGAATCCGTCACTGTCGGCCACTTCAATTATGCAGCTGCCGAGGCAATTTCGGGATTACGGTGGAGAATGGTCCCTGTCGGGGTGGGTCGTGCTGGTCCTGCATGAGGCTCGGTGCGATGTGATTTTGGGCTCGAGGAGGATCGTGTGTGGTCTGCCCACATGGACAATGTCTTGAAGACGTTGAATTGTGAGTTCGGTGAGCTTCCTCATTTCCGGGACGAGCCTGCCGTTACTGTGTGCGTTCGACGATTGCCCTGAGGTAGAAGGAGAGCACGATGGCGGTATCACCGAGGATTTCCGAAGGTTCGGCGAAGGCGACGACCAAGGAGATCCGCGAGTGGGCGATCGGTGAGGGGCGCGAAGTGTCTCCCCGCGGCCGGATTTCGGCGGAGATCGTGCAAGCTTTCCATGACGCTCAGGCGACGAAGGCTCAGGCAAAAGCGGCGCCGGCGGCGGCCGCGAAGAAGATAGTCGCGGGGAAGGCTCCCGCGTAGAAAACGGCCGCGAAGGCGACAGGGCCGAAGAAGACGGCTGCGAAGAAGGCGGCTGCGAGGAAGTCGCCGGCGAAGACGGCTGGGGCGGAGTCGACGGTCGCGGAGAAGATTGTCGCCACGACGGTGCCGGTGGTGAGTACGGCTCCGGCGAAGGCGACGACCAAGGATATTCGCGAGTGGGCGATCGGTGAGGGGTGCGACGTGTCTCCCCGCGGCCGGATTTCGGCCGAGGTCGTGCAGGCGTTCCATGATGCTCAGGCGTCGAAGGTTCAGGCAAATGCGGTGCCGGCGAGGAAGGCGGTCGCGAAGAAGATAGTTGCGGGGAAGGCTCCCGCGAAGGAGGCGTCTGCGAGGAAGTCTCCGGCGAAGAAGTCGCCGGCGAAGACGACAGGGCCGAAGAAGACGGCTGCGAAGGAGGCGTCTGCGAGGAAGTCACCGGCGAAGAAGACGGCCGTGGAGAAGGTCGTCGAGAAGGAGGCTCCGGTGAAGGGAGCGGCGGCGGGTACGGCACCAGCGAAGACAACGGCCGCGAGGAAGTCGCCGGCGAAGACGGCAGGGGCGGAGTCGACGGTCGCGGAGAAGATTGTCGCCGCGAAGGTACCGGTGGTGAGTACGGCTCCGGCGAAGGCGACGACCAAGGACATTCGCGAGTGGGCGATCCGAGAGGGCCGCGAAGTGTCTCCCCGCGGCCGGATTTCGGCCGAGATCGAGCAAGCTTTCCATGACGCCCAGGTAATGAAGACTCAGGCAAAAACCGTGCCGGCGAAGAAGCCGGCCACGAAGAAGCCGGCCACGAAGAAGCCGGCAGCGGAGAAGGGGCCGGCGGGGAAGGCGGCTGGGGAGTCGACGGCCGTGGAGAAGGTTGTCGAGAAGGAGGCTCCGGTGAAGGTATCGGTGGCGGGCACGGTGCCGGCGAAGACAACGGTCGCGAGGAAGGCTTCGGCGAAGAAGGCGGCAGCGGAGAAGGAGCCGGCGGGGAAGGCGGCCGGGGAGACGACGGCCGTGGAGAAGGAGGCTCCGGTGAAGGTATCGGTGGCGGGCACGGTGCCGGCGAAGTCGACGGCTGCGAGGAAGGCTTCGGCGAAGAAGGCGGTCGCGAGGAAGGCTTCGGCGAAGAAGACAGCAGTGGGGAAGACAGCAGCGGGGAAGACGGCCGTGGAGAAGGTTGTCGAGAAGGAGGCTCCGGTGAAGGGAGCGGAGGCGGGCACGGTGCCGGCGAAGTCGACGGCCAGGGAGATTCGCGAGTGGGCGATCGGGGAGGGCCGTGAAGTGTCCTTCCGCGGTCGGATTTCGGCCGCAATCGTGCGTGCCTTCCATGACGCTGCGGCGAAGTTGCCGGTTGTGGGTGGCTGAACCGAGTGGTGTCCGCTGTTGAGCGTGACCGACCGACTCCGGGTTTCTGGGTTCTCTCAATCCGACGGACGTTCAGTGGGCGAACCCTTGCCTGTCTCTTCGGAGCCAGGCTCATCGACGGTGGGCGCGCCGGTGTCACAGCAATGAACGCGGGCGGACGGTCGGTGCGACTGGTACGGGAGGTTGCATTCACGAGCGCTGGTCGACGGTGTGCACCGAGGGGCCGATGGGAGTTCCGCTGGCACCTGCTGGGTGAATGTCGGTGCCGAGAACTGTCGGCCCGCACTATCGGTGGCCGAATCTGCCCGGGCGGTGTGGCGCTGTGTGGTCTTTCTTGCGGTCAGGCGAGGCCGATCAGCATCGGCTGAGTCGGTTGTCGATTCCCGGCACTCGCGCTGACGCCGCGACGTGGTCGCCCGATGTGGGAGGGCCTGTCCCGAGGTGACCGCTCTCGGTCGGGTTCCTGGAGCGGCGTTATTTGCGGCCGGCGGTCCATTTCAGGCCCCAGCGGTAGGCTTTGGAGATGTCGGATTGGGTTCCGTTGATGTACCGCACTTCTCGTGTGACGGTGAGTTCGTTGCGTTCGTTTTTCAGCAGGGCGATGGCGCAGGATCGGGCGCGGTTGTCGGGGGAGTCGAGGCGCACTTCCACTTCGGGGCCGTGGGGTGGGTACAGGGTGACGACGCCGTCGGCGGCGGACCAGTTCGGGGTGCCGTCGTAGATGTAGGCGAAGATGAGGATGCGTTTGAAGTCGGCGAGGTGGGCGAGGTTGATGTGGAGGTTCTCGCCGCCGGCGTTGGTGCCGGAGCGGTCGTCGCCGTCGAGGGCGATGTAGGGCGGGTAGTGCAGGTCGCCGAATGCGTTGCCGAGTGCTTGGACGACACCCTTGGATCCGTCGTGGAGTTGGTACAGGCATGCGAGGTCGAGGTCGATCGCGCCGTTACCGAGGAAGCCGCGCCGACCGCGGGTCCAGTTGAGGTTGACCCGCATGGTGCCGGTGTCGCCGCCCTTGGCGAGGGACACGGTGGGGGCGGCCTTGGTGAGGGTGATTTTGCTGAGCTGGACCCGCGGCTGGGGTACCGGAGGCGGGGTGGGCGCCGGGGGCGCAATGACGGGCGCGGGTGGCTGGATCGGGGGAGCGGGAGGGTAGGTGGGGGCCGGCGGGTGGGTGGGGGCGTCGTCGACGACGACACCGTGTTCGGTGACGAGGGCTTTGAGGCCGCTGTCCCAGCCGGCGGAGACGTTCCGGATCTTCCATTGTTCACCGCGCCGGTAGATTTCGGCGAGGACGGCGGCCCGTTCGGTGGTCAACCCGAGGGCGGGTGCGGAGACCGGGCCCAGTGTGACGCCGAGGCCGGGGATGGTGGCGAGGCTGCCGGGTGCGGAGTCGTCCATGCTGACGGCCAGGCGCAGCCTGTCGATGCTGTGGGGCACTTTGGTGACGTCGACGGCGACGGTGCTGGGGCCGGTGAGCCGGACCGCTCCCTCGGGGGAGGCGGGTTGGTTGAAGAAGACGAAGTCGCTGTCGCTGCGTACGTTCCCGGTGGTGGTGACCTGGAAGACCATGAGGTCGACGGTCCCGGGGGTGACGCCGGCGACGGTGACGGTCAGCTGCGGTGAGGTCAGTGGGGTGTTCTGGCCGCGGACAAGCGACGTCATGAGTCTCTCCTGCGTGGTGCGTCGGATGAAAGGTGCTGCTCGCCAGGCTTGGCCGGCACCGGGGGCGCTCGTGTTCGGGGGGTGCACCCTGCCGCGGCGTGGCGCGGCGGGGTCCACGGTGAGATCGGTCGGATCCGGTCGCGGGGTGAGGCGCGTCAGCCGACGCTGGCCTTCTCTGGTTCGTCGTCCCGCTCGCCGGTTGCCTCGACCGGTTCGGGGGTGCGGCGGTTGCGGATGATGCTGGTGATGAACGCGGCGCCGATGAGGGCGACACCGACGAGGCCGGTGATGTTCTCGTTGACGTGCACGCCGATCGAGACCAGCAGGATGAACGCGAGCGCGCCGATCGCCCAGTGGGCGCCGTGCTCGAGGTACACGTAGTCCGAGAGGGTGCCCTTGCGGACGAGGAACACGGTGATGGAGCGGACGAACATCGCGCCGACGAAGCCGAGGCCGAGGGCGATGATGATCGGGTCGGAGGTGATCGCGAAGGCGCCGATCACGCCGTCGAAGGAGAACGACGCGTCGAGGACCTCGAGGTATAGGAACAGGAAGAATCCGGCCTTGCCGGTGGCCTTGGCCAGCGCGGTCGGCCCGCCCGAGGTGGTAGTCCCGGCGTCCTCGTCGCCTTCCTCGGGGGTGTTGAACAGTTCCCCGAGTCCGTTGACGGCGATGTAGGTGACCATGCCGAGGACGCCGGAGATCATGACGGTGGAGACGGTGTCCTCGGGGGCGATGTAGGCGGCGGTGAGCAACAGCAGGGCGCCGGCGACGACGACCTCGAGTTGGTCGAGCTTGCCGATGCGGGCGAGGGGCTTCTCCAGCCAGGACAGCCAGGTGATCTCGCGCTCTTCGAAGATGAAGCCGAGGAAGAGCATGAGCAGGAACATGCCGCCGAACGCGGCGATCTGCGGGTGCGCGTCGGTGAGCAGGGTCTCGTAGCTGGGGCTGCCGTCGGGGAAGTGGGAGGCGCCGTCGGCGGGCGGGTTGAGGGCCAGGTCGAGTGCGGCGACGGGGCCGAGGCCGGAGGCCAGCCAGACGATGACGAGGGGGAAGATCAGGCGCATGCCGAAGACGGCGATGACGATGCCGACGGTGAGGAAGATCTTCTGCCAGAATTCGCTCATCCGGCGCAGGACGGTGGCGTTGATGACGGCGTTGTCGAACGAGAGCGACACCTCGAGGATCGACAGGATCACGACGAGCATGACGGCCTGGGGTCCGCCGTAGATGGCGGCGATGATCAGCGAGACGATCGTGACCGCGAAGGACCAGCCGAATATTCGCAGAACCACGGAGCGTGGCCTTTCTCTAGTGGGCATACAGGGTGGCTACTGCAGGACATACGAACCGAACACCGGGGAGGGCCCGGATATATGTGCGCGAGCCCTCCCCGAAAAATCCTTTGAGACGGGTCAGATGTTGACGCCGTAGTCGCGGGCGATACCGGCCAGCCCGGACGCGTAGCCCTGGCCGATGGCACGGAACTTCCACTCCCCGTTGTGCCGGTACAGCTCCCCGAAGGTCATGGCGGTCTCGGTGGAGGCGTCCTCGGTGAGGTCGTAGCGGACCAGTTCGCTACCGGTGGCCCGGTCGACGACCCGAATGAACGCGTTGGTGACCTGCCCGAAGCTCTGGCCACGCTGGTGCGCGTCGTGGATGGAGACCGGGAAGAAGATGTTGGTGATATTCGGCGGCACCGCCTTGAGGTCGACGTTGATCACCTCGTCGTCGCCATCGCCTTCACCGGTGAGGTTGTCGCCTTCGTGCTGGATCGACCCGTCCGGGGAGCGCAGGTTGTTGTAGAAGACGAAGTGCTGATCCGACAGGACCTTCTTGTTCTCGCCGGTGGCCAGAGCGCTGGCGTCCAGGTCGAATTCGTGGCCGGTGGTCGAGCGCGCGTCCCAGCCGAGACCCACCGCGACTGCGGTCAGGTTCGGGGCCTGCTTGTCGAGGGAAACGTTGCCGCCTTTGGCAAGGGTGACGCCCATGGAGGTCCTTTCACACAGGGGATAGGGGCGTGCCAACAGATGTTTGCCACCCCCGCAGATGTTCGAGCATGCTCACCATAGATCGTGACGATCCCGGCGTGCTAGACAAGGTCGACTATTGGCTGGTGAGCCATTCCTACCAACGCGTGATCTGTTGCCGGACAGACCTAGATGTGGCGGTAGGTGTGTCAACCAGTATCAGCTCGGCGCTATTGGAGCTCACTTTCCTGCCGGCAGAGTGTGCGAATGACTGGCTGTTTGCTCGTGGCGGTCCCCGAGCAGGTCAGTGACCTCGTTCAAGCAGGGCGGCGGCAACCCAGTGTGGAGTGCATCGTCGCGTAGGGCACGCCGCGGTGTGGATCCGGCAGGGATCGTGTCATTCGATTGAATGACACTGAGCTGCAGGGCCACTGACGCATCATCGTTGCCTGGGCGCCTCGGGGGCGATGTTGGGCCGATCGGTGATACTGAGCCTTCGGTGTCAGTGGGAAGGGGCGGTCATGTCCACGAGTGATGTTGATTTGGTCGGCGTGCTGGAGTGGCCGGGTCGGTGGCGTTGGCGGCGATGCAGGTGTCGTTGATGCAGTCGGATCTTGACGTGACGAAGTCCGACAAGTCCGTGGCCGTCAAACACGCGGTGCTCGATGATGCCGTCGCGGGCTTCCGTGAGGTGGCGTCCGAGGATCGGCTGGACCGTCCGGACTGGCTGGCATCACTGTTGGTGGACATGGACAGCCAAAGGCGGCCGCCATTGCCGCCCAAGGCCGGCGCCTTCCCCTAGCTCTTTGGCTCGCGCGAGCGGTCGTTGCTGGTGCTGGTCGACCTCATCTTTTTGGGGGAGGCGGATCGGTTCACAGCAGATGATGTGGTCGCGGTGACGTTCCTGTCGGCGGGAGGTTCCGCCGAGGGCTGCGTGCCCGATCCTGGACACGGAGGCGGAGGCGCTGAACGCCCTTCTGACGGTGGTGGGCCCGTTCCGGATCTGGTTTCGACGAACCGGACCTGCTTGTCCCGGGGTGGCACGCCTGGGACCTGGAACCCCTCTGAGCACTCCGGGATCGGCTGGACGAAGGCAACGAAGTTGATCGCCCGCAAACGCCCGCGGCTGTACCTGATCTGGAGTGCGTCCAGCAGGACGCGAGAGGAGTGGCTATGAGTTCGAGGTAGTCGATTTTGTCGTGTTCGTGAGCTTCGTCGTCGCGTGCCGGTGGAAGCCCGGTCCGGGTAGCTACCAGTGGGGCCCGGTAACTGACTGGCGGCTCGGTCCGGTTGCTGTTGATTCGGGAGGAGGACGGTCATCCTGGAGGAGATCTCTGCGCTCAGCGTCTTCGATGTGATTTCCCAGTTCAGGGCAGCAACGTCACTCCGAAGAGCAGGTCGAGCCATACTGCGATCGCGACCAGGCCGCCGAACGCGATCGCGACGATGAAGAATGGCGTTGTCGCGCGATCGGCCCAGTCGACAGGTGCGTCGTCGATCGACGATTGTGAAGCCTCGATGTCTGTTCCGGGTATGGCTGCGGGGGAGGCAACGAGATCGGCGACGATGCTCGCAACCACGAGGAGGACGGTGCCGACGAGGGTCATCCACAGTCCCCACCCGATCGAGACGATTCCGTTCTGTTGATCTTCGGCGGGAATGAGGCTGGAGGCTTTGGCCAGGGCGACCACGGTGGTGAGGAGGCAAATGATGCCTATCACGGCGGCTGTGACCAGCGGCCAGCGGCTCGGGGTGGCGGCCTTGATCAGCAGCACCACGGCAGCGAGTCCGCCCATGGCCAATGTGTATTTCCCGATGGACTGTGTCCCGGGCACGGAGAGGAATGCTGCTGCGGTGAACCACGGCGCGACGCTGCCGACGATGATCACCACGCTCGCGAGCCACGCAACGATGTACCCCGCAACGTTGACCGACCCCAATGCCGAACTTCTCGCGTGCACGACCATCGCACCGTCCCTTTCCCGTGACCATCGACACGGTGGTCGAGCCGGCGGCTCGGCGTCCTTGTCCCGCAGGATCATATGCGAGACATACCTGCGCGGGATCGAACGACGGCGAAGTGGATGAAGCGGCGGCCTCCGCGGGGGTGGTGACTGCAAAGGTTTGACGGGCCGGAACCAGCCACCGGCCGCCGGCGGATTTGCTCGACATCTCCCGCCCGACCCTGATGAAACCGAGCCGAGCCGGTGAGCTCCGAGCACACACAAGGTAGGCACCGACACCTGGCCGAAGAGCGGCGACGCGCTCGACGGAAAGGTTGCGGGCACGGCAGCGGGCGGCCTTCGACGATTTTCGCGGCTTCGAGGACGTCGACCAGATGACCTACCGGACATCGCATTGCGCCGCGACAGACCCCGGGCCCTTGTCCTCGTAGGGTGAGGGTAGGGTTGCGAGCGGATGCGAACGTCCTCTATTCGTGGACGTGCGGGATAGGTTGTGCCTGAACGGGTTCCGGCCGGTCCGCCACTGTTTCGCCGGGGCTGGACTGCGCGGGCCAGCTGCACGCCGCCGCGACCCACGCCGCCGTCGAGAAGGTGGTGAGCAACGACGCGGAGCGCCGTTTCCGCTCCCTGCGCTGCACGAACATGGGGCGACAGTGGATGATGCGGTGGTGAAATTGTGGGTACTCGCAACCATCGCGGGCATCGTGCTGTCCATGACAGCCTGCTCGGTCTCGGCGTCCGAGGGCTTGGCCACGACGGCACAACCGTCCGTGCTGTCGTCGCCTCCGTCCGAGCCGGACTATTCGTCGGTCCTGCACCCGAACTACCGGGTCGTGACGACGAGTGCTCTCGACTTGGGCGGCGGCCCCACTCCTGATCGGATTGTCGTCTCTGCCGGTCCGGGTCTGGACGCGGGCAAACCGGTCGATGGTGGGACGCAGGACGTTCAGATCCTGTCCTACGATGCGATCGCTGAGCGGTGGAACGTCACGTTCGATGCCGCGAACACGATGACCGCGGCCGGGTCCCTTGACGCGGTGCCGCTGCTTCCTCAAACCAATCGTCTGGCCTCGGTGACCGTGAAGGGGTTTCGTGCCGATCAGGACAAGCCGGCCTACCTGCTGATCACCGGTGTCGACAGCACCGCGAATCATCCGCTGACCCTGACCGGGATCGTCTCTCTCAGCGACGGCGTCGCGAAATTGGCCTACCGCAGCAACCAAGACATGAATGCAACTGTACAGGTGGAAAGCCCGGACGTCGGTCCTCAGACACTCACCGTTACCAGCGACTACTTTCCGCCGTGGGCTCCGGCATGCTGTCCGCTGCGCAAGTACACCCGAACCATCGGAGCACGAGACGACGGCGGTCCCCTCATCGATCTTAGTGATGATCGACCATGGCTCGGAGTGTGGTTGGGCCAACCTTCCGAGGGAGACGGGCCCACCGGCAGTGGAGTCGTGGTGAGCACGATCCCCGGATCACCCGCGTCCGCCGTGCTGCAGCCGGGCGATTTGATTCTCGGCGTGAAGGGCGCCGCCATACCTGTCGGCAAACCCATCTACGCATTCGACGAAGTCGGATCTCACCACACCGGGGACTCCGTCACGCTCCGCATCAGCCGACACGGACAGGACAGCACCGTCGAGGTCACCTTGGGTTCGTTGGCCGACCCGCACGCTGCACAACCGTCCGCACCGATCGAAGGCTTCATCGGGATACAAGTCCAACCGGCAGCGGGAAGCACGCCGGGCCTCGAGGTCGCCGACGTCTCGGCCGGAGGACCTGCGGCACGGGCGGGGATGCAAGAGGGGCAGATTGTGACCGCAGCCGACGATGTGCCGGTACGCACCTTCACCGACCTACTCGTCGCGCTCACGAACAAGGCGGGTCATTCACTCACCTTGACCGTGGTCATCCCCTCCACCCATGGGTCGTCCTCCCTCACGGTTTCCCCGCAGACCGCCCCGTCGGGACGCCTCGCGAGTCAAACCATCTGACGAATCCGGAACCGATGGCCGACCGCTTGCAACTCGGCCGCAACCTCAGATCGAAGGTCCAGCACGACGAGATCCACGAGGACCTGGACCTGGGCGATCGCCGAGATTATCCAACTCAGTTTGTGCAGTGCGCGTACGTCCGCGTCTTCCTCCCATGCCCGCATGAGATTGCGGGTCGCCTTCGAATCGATGGCTCACGCTGAGCGGTGTCGGATCTGCGACGAACGTCGCGGTGTTTGTTGCTGCAGCCAACGGCCAGCAGGGCCGCTGCGGCATGCGAAGCAGAGTGGATTTACGCAATTTCCGAAAGGCGCTGGCGTATAGTGTCATTCGAACGATATACATGCCACGCACGAGGACGGCCGCCGGATGGTTCTCGGCGGTGGGGGTGTAACAATCCTTTGAGAATCCGCGACCCCGTATCCGTCCCGCCCTCCGAAATCTGAAGGCCGAGCGAACCGGAGGAAGGGGCGGCGGCCGCTGCACATATCGAGGAGACCGCGACGTGACCGCTCCAACACCCCCGCCCGGATGGCACCAGGACCCCGCAGACGCGAACCTGCTGCGCTACTGGGACGGAACACAGTGGACCGAGCAGACCCAACCGAAGCCGTCCCAGACGCTCCCCCCACGAAAGAAGGGCGGCGTGGGAAAGGTCCTACTGATTCTCGCGGCGGTGCTGGTAGTCATGGGGATTCTCGGTGCGATCTTCGGCGGAGGGGACAGGAAGGACGACAAGCCGGCAGCCGCGGCGGCGACGACCGCCACAACGACACAGGCCACCACGACACGGCCGACAACGACATCGGCGGCACCGTCGTCGACCACTCCACCGGCCGCGGCCGCACCGACCACGACGCAGGCCCCGGCCCCGACGCCGCGACCTGCTGCTCCCGCGTCCGACCCGCGCTGTGCCCCGGCGAACGAAACGCTCGTGGCCCTCGTCGAGTCAGGGTTCTCCGCGTCCGGCCTTTCGCTCATCAACGGCACAGTGATCGACTCCGGCCCATACACGTTCCTCGGCGGCACCACCGTCGACACGACCGGCAAGATGAAGAACCGCTCCGATGTCTGGGTGATCTCGAACGGCGCCGTCTACTCCTCGACCGGCGGCGCCCGCAACAGCACCACCTGGCCAAAGGCCAGCGCCGCCCCGCTGAACATCTCACCGGGAGACGAGATCGTCCAGGCTCTCGACACCTGCGTCGTCAACCTGACGCGGTGAGCGGAGCCATGGCATCGGAGAATAACCCCACCAAACTGCCTGACACCTTGTGGCACTACACGACCGCCGCGGGCCTCCTCGGAATCCTGGGTAATGAAGTGACGCCCCCGCCGGACAACGACGCCGGGGATGTCACGATCACGTCGTCTGACGGGTTCACCGTATCGGGATCTGAATTCCAGGCGGTGTTCCGGGCCACTGCGATCGAGTACCTCAACGACCATCAGGAACTCATCCACGGGTTGCAGTTCCTCAAGCAAGTCATCGTGGACTACGCCAAGATTTTGGAAGCAATCAACTACGGGCCGACCGACCGGCACGAGATCGCCAACCCTGCGGACAAGGCGAAGTTTTTCCGCGCCCTCTGTGACTGCATCGACCAGATTGCTGCCCGAGACTATGAGCACCACATTCACTGCTACACGACCTCGTTCTCGTCGAAGCCGGACGTGCTCAGCCAGTGGCGCGGCTACGGCGGCGGAACCAGCGGATTCGCCATCGGCGTGGACTCATCGAAGCTTCCGACGCTTCCGAAGCGCCGCACTGAAGGGTCCTTCTTTCATCGACAGCCCTTCCTCGCACCCGTTCACTACGGGCATGACAAAGTGCCGACCGAGGTGACTTCGGAACTCACGAACTGGCTGCACCACTGGGTTTACTCGAAGACCCAGGCGACAGAGCCGACCGACGGGATGTTGAACCAGTGCGTTCGGTGGATGTCAGGGCTGGCGTCGCGGATCAAGCATCCGGGGTTCTCCGAGGAGAAGGAATGGCGCTACATCGACCTGAATTACTACGGCGGCCACGCGTATCGAGACGGCGGAACCAGGCTCATTCCCTACACGGCAACGTTGACGCTGCCGGCCGAAGCAATCGTCGAGGTCAAGGTTGGCCCCGGACCGAATCAACATGAGAACTATCTGGCGGCGAAGGGTGCCTTGTACCGCTTCGGGTACGTCGCTGCGGCTGAGAACCTCACCAAGTCCGAGACCCCTTATCGATAGCCTGGCGCTGGGCGTGTGCTACTGGCCGGTAGGTCGCTCGGCTCGATGCGCGGCGGTATTGGAGTGAGCGTGGCGACGAGAGGCGCTCAGCTCAGTTGGCGGATGCAGGGAAGGGAAGGGCGTGGACGAGTTGTTCGAAGAGGGTGGGCCATCCGCGGCGTAGCCAGGTCAACCGTCCCCGGTCGAGGTGGTTGCCGTCGAGCAGGTGTGAGAGGCGGTGCTGCTGTTCGGGAACGCCGAGCTGAGTGAGTTTGTCGTAGACCGGGTTCACCGGAAGCCGGTTCCGGGGGATGTGCGCCCAGACGTCGGCGGTGGTCCAGTTCCAGATCGGCCCGTACGCGATCGTGCCATCCGCGCGGGCGATGGTCCCGTCGCGGCGGCCGCCGCGGGTGTAGAGGTGCCGGCGGGCGGCGGATTCGTCGGCGCGGACACCCCACAGCTCACCGGGCCCGAGCACGGCGTGGGCGCGGCGGGCGGGTTCGGTGATCAGCACCTGGTGCAGATCCACCCGCGCGGCCGCGGGATCGGTGGGGGCGGTGTGGTCCCACAGTCCGGAGTCGGCGAGTACCTGCAGCGGTGGCGGGTCGGCGGGGATGCGGTGCAGATCCAGTCGCCACCGGTCGGCGAGGTTGGTGAGGTAGTCGTAGGTTTCGGGGTAGTCGAGGCCGGAGTCGAAGAACACCACCGGAACAGCGGGTTCGACGCGGCGGACGAGGTCGAGGACGACGAGGGAGTCTTTGCCGCCGGAGAACGCCATGTACCCGTCATGGGCGGCGAGGTGCGCCTCGATCCGCGCGGCGATGTCCGCGATGGCCGCGGCACCGGTTTGGCCGACGGTGCCCGGAGCCCGCGCAACGCGGCGAGGTCCAGGCCTGGGTCCGGTGTCGTCGTCGCCACGATGGTCAGGCTACGACGTCGCCACCGCACGGCGCCGAACAGCTCCGCTCCCGCGTCGACACGAAGACTATGGCCCATGTGGGTGCTCATAGCCGGAAGAGGGACACACGAATTGTGTCGGGTGCGGCGCTGAGATGCGACATGGGCCGACTCCGATCCCGGGCACCGGAGGTGTGCTGCGGTTGAATGGGGGCATGGGGTCGTCCGCGGTGGAGCAGCTGTGGCAGACGTTGTCCGAGAACGAGTTGGCATTGGTGTGTGTCCGGAGCCCGCAGTGCGAGTGGGCGGATCTGATGACAGCTGGGGACCACGGGGCGGGGGCGCTGACCTGGCTGGCCCGGGAGACGAGCGAGGTCGCCGAGCAATACCTGTGAGGCGACGGCTATCGCGCACCGGCGCCGTGACGGAGCCGAGCCTGAGTGCGGCAGAGGCGAATCGTCGGAATGGTTCAGGCACCGCGACTCTGATGCCCGCACGAGTGCCACCAACGTTGTGCGGTTTGTGTACTTCCCGTCGCGGTGCCATTCGTCGCCATCATCGATGCCAAACGCGCTCCCCGCCGACCCACGTGGAGACGATCTCGACGTCACGTATCTCTGTCGGGTCGACCTCGAAGATGTCTCTGCTGAGAACAGTGAAATCGGCGAGATACCCCGGCGCGAGCCGCCCCTTGACGAGTTCTTCTCCTGTCGCGGCAGCCGACCCCGATGTGTACACGCGCAGTGCATCCTCGACGCTCAGCCTCTCGGCCGGGCCGATGACCTGCCCTGTGGAAGTTGCCCGAGTCGTCAACGACTGAATCGCACTCAGGACCGACGCCGGGCCGCACGGATAATCCGAGGAGCCGGCGACGGTGACACCCGCGTCGAGAAGGGACCGGTGACGAGCAACCTGAGCCGCCCGCTCCGGCCCGTACAAACGCAACAGTTCGTCGCCGTGGTGGCTGACGAAGCCGCCGAAAGGCACCGGTGTGACGCCGGCTGCAGCGATCCGTTTGATCAATCGATCGTCGAGGATGCTGCAGTGCTCGATGCGGTGATTGACCGATACGGCCGGCCTCTCGAGTTGAGCTGCCTCGATCGCATCGAGGACCTCGCCGATCGCAGCATCTCCGTTCGCGTGAATGCACACCCGAATCCCGCGGGTGTGGAGATCGACGACGGCCTCGGTGAGGTCGGCAGGCCCGAGCACCCTGATGCCGTTGCCGGTCCCGGTCGTGCTCTCGTATGGCTCTGCGCACAAGCAGGTGCCACCGGACAACGCGCCGTCGTACATGAACTTCACGCCGATCAGCCGAAGCCACTCGTCGCCGAATCCGGACGACATTCCCAACGACGTAACGAGGTCACGGTAGGTATGCCAGACTGCCATGGAGACCCGCGTGGTGAGCCGCCCGTCGCGGCGAGCTTGGTCGTAGGCCGCCCAGATCTCAGGCGTTACCAGCGCGTCGGTGTACGACGTGATGCCCTGCGCATTGAGGTAGGAATTCTGACTCTCCAGCGCGTCCACCATGATGGCGGTGGGCAACGCGGGCAGCAGTGGCCGTTGCCCCGACCCCGCCCACGCGACACGCATATGGGGAGCCTCGTGCAGCCAGCCGTCCAGAGCTCCGTCCGTGTCCCGTGTGAACACCCCACCGGCATAGGAGTCGGGGTCACTATCGGGGAGGATCTCATCCAGTGCAGCGGAATTCGCGACCGCTGTATGCCAAGTCGAGCCGATGACATAGATCGGATGATCGCTCGAGACGGCATCCAGCGACTTGCGGTCCAGCTTCATTCCGGTGCTGTGAACCACGTCGTAGCCGACCCCGACTACCCATTGCCCGGGAGGGGTGTCTCTGGCTTTCGTGCGGAGAACCGCCAGGGCTGCCTCCGCCGATGGAGCTGGGCCAGGGCCAAGGTCGACGCGAAGCTGCGGTTCGGCGGCGAAGAAGGGATGCAGGTGCGCGTCGTTGAAACCGGGAACCAACAGCGCGCCGTCCACATGGGTTGTCTCTGCGTCGGGGAAGCGCGCGGTCAGCTCGGCAAGACCACCCGTATCCACGATCCGCCCCGCCAGGAACGCAATGCCTTCCGGGGCATCTTGGGTCAAGGTGACGATCCGGGGACCGTGCACGATCTGAATTGCGGCGTCGAGGGGGCGAGACACAACTTTCTCCGTTTCTTGCATCAGGAATCAACCCCACCAATGTGCGGATGGCCATTGCTTCCCAGGCGGCGGCTTTCGCCGAACTATGTGACTGTCGAGAGTCGATCAGTGACCGAAGGGCTCGGTGTGACGGGTAGGGGCTGGTGGCGTCCACGCCACGGGCAACTGCTCACCTTGGCATCGAGCGTCGGTGCTTCGAATGTCATCCCATCCTGTGACGAGTCTCGGGAACTCGCGTGGCCACGAGGACGACGAAAACGAGGGCCGCGGCGGCAGCCATGTAGTAGCCGGGCGCTGCCGGTACGCCAGTGGAGGAGACGAGCAACGTGCCGACGAGCGGGGCTGTGCCACCGAACAATGCGTAGGCACCGTTGTAGCTGATTGCAGCCGACGTGAATCGTGTACGTGTGGAGAAGATTTCGACAAAGAACGTGTAGCAGCCGCCGCCGTAGACACACAAGGCCAGAACGAACACCAGCTGGCCGACGATCGCATGAGCAAGGCTTCCGCTGGTCACGAGGAGGAAACAGGGAATCGCGGCGACGGCCAGGGCTGCGGATCCCGCCACGAGCATCGGTTTCCGGCCCACCCGGTCGCTGATGATGCCGGTGAGCGGTAGGACGAGCGCGAAAGCAACCAGTGCGACGGCATTCGCGAGGAGTGACTGCTCCCGGCTGAGTTCGCCTGCAGTCTGGACGTATGCAACGAAGTAGCCGGAGACGAAGTAGAAGCCCATCGCGCTGAGGCCCATCACCACGATGACCTGGCCGATTCGGAGCTTGTTGTGGCGCAGCGTATCCCGAATCGGTGTGAGTTCGGCTTCCTCCTGTTTGGCCAGCACCTCCTTGAATGCGGCACTTTCTTCTGTCTGCGTACGGATCCAGAGCCCGACTAGCGCGAGCGGGAGGGCGAGAAGGAACGGGATTCGCCATCCCCACGACATGAACTGCTCCGCGGACAGCGTCTGTGACAGCACGAGAATGAGTGTGCCGCCCAATACGGAGGGGAGTGCCGTTGCTGCGAGCGTGATGTTCAACCACATCCCACGACGTTCGACGGGAGCATGCTCGAAGACGAAGGCGGGCGCGCCGACCGATTCGCCTCCGGCTGAGAACCCTTGGATCAGCCGACATAGGACGAGAAGCGCGGGAGCGAAGGCGCCGATGGCGCCGTATGTGGGCAGGAGACCCATCAACGTCGTCGCCAGGCCGATGCTGAGTAGTGTGATGTAGAGCACCGGGCGGCGACCCATCCGATCGCCGAGGGCGCCGAAGAATAGTCCACCGATCGGTCGCGCGAGAAATGCGACACCGAACGTTGCAAATGTCGAGAGCAGTCCGCTGGCGGTGCTCGATCCAGGAAAGAACAATTCTGCGAACACGACCGCCGACAGGCCGTAAAGGGCGAAGTCATAGAATTCGATGAACTGTCCAACGCTGCCACCGGCGAGTACCTTTTTCTGCAAGCCGCGACTGCTCGCCGCAGACACGTGTGCGTTTGGAGTTGTTGTTGCCACGATCAGTCGCTCCAGCGTTTTGGGTGAGTCGCAAACCGGCTCACATCGGCATCTTCCGTGGTCGAGTGGCCCACGTCACTGATACTTGTCCGACCATTAGTGCCCTGTCCAACGGACGTTATCGAAAGCGCTCATCGAGAAAGTCGATTAGCGGGATCGCCGTGGGCCGGCCACTCGATTGATCCATCTGACGTGCGTGTTTGCTCCGCGTACAGGGTGCGGCACACGTCCTCGAAGGCGAGCGCCTTCCGGGTGGGCCGCGCCCCATGGGCGTGAACGACCAGGACTGAGATCCCTGGAAGCTCCTCACGGATCGGTACGCGAACAATGTCGAGCCCTGCGTGCGTCCTATTGTGGGGGAGCCGCTGGTTGAGTAGAGAGTATCCATGATCGCACGCAACGAAAGACCGGACGGTCTCGTAGCTTGATATGCGGAACCGTATATTCGGCGTAATTCCCACAGAATCAAATAGCCCCATGTAATAGTCGCGAGTATGGGGCAAATCCAGCAGAATCAGCGGATCATCCGCGAGTTCCTCCAGGCTGACACCGTCAGTTCGATTGGCGAAGCGGTGATTGGTCGAGACCACAATATGCGGAAAGATTCGGTCAACGGTTTCCGTCGTGAACCCAGGGCCAAGGCCGACGTCGTACATCAGCGCGACATCGCACCGCCCCCTGAGTAGGGCCTGCCGAACCGATTCCTGATCGCCTTCGAGGAAGCTCATCGAGACTGCCGGATGCGTCCGCTCGAAAGCGCTGAGGATCAGTGGTGCGCGGAAGGAAGCCAATGGGGCAAACAACCCCACGACGAGTTCGCCCGCGAGATCGTCGATGTCACCGCGTGCGGTGACGAGTAGCCGATCCGCATCCTCGAGCAGGTGCAATGCCTCGTTCAGCAGGCGTCGACCGGCCGGCGTCACCTCGAGTGTCCTTCGAGGGGTGCGCTCGAAGAGTTGAACGCCCAATGTGTGTTCGAGATGGGTGATCGCGGAACTCAGCGTCGATTGTGAGGTACTGAGTTCGCTTGCTGCAGCCGTCATGCTTCCAATTCGCGCCACCGCGCAGAAATAGCGCAGCTGCACGAGGGTGTAGGACTTACTCGTCCTGCTCAATTGCGGCCTCCGTTCGGCATCGCTCGTTCTCTGCGTGTCCATCTGCAGGTTTGCGTACCAGTCGCAGGCTCGACGATCGGCTGCAAGATCGGCACCGGATGCGAGATAGCGTTTCGAACACTTCGTCCAGCCTGAGTCGACGTGAGGACATCGGCAAAACCGTTCGGGTCTGCAGATGCGACAAGACCCGTACCAAAGTCGCAGGTCATCGACCGATGATAGCCCGACGCCGACGGTGTGTGCAGGACCGATATCCCCTAGCTGTGCTGCACGAGGAGTACACACGATGCGGAGCTCAGCACTATCGCTCTCGCAATGGGCGATCCGAGCCAGATATCCCACCCCCTCTGGAAAAGCCCGACCTCATACTGCGCGTTGACTACTGCTCTCGCCGACTAACGCGGCTGTTGCGCATAGGCTCATTGGTTATGACAGATGGTCCACAGGGAGAGCGTTTCGCTGAGGGCAACCCGGAAGACTCGCATCGTGCGCCGGGAACCCCGGACCCGCGACGCATACGATCCGACGACCTGCGCTATTTGCTGGCGGTGGCAAAGACCGGTCGTCGCACCTCGGTCGCTACCGACATGGGGGTGGACGAGACGACTGTCACCCGGCGGGTTCGCTCGCTAGAACGCGTCATGGGTGTTCGGTTGATCGAGCGTGGGGCAACCGGGTGGGAGCTAACGGAGATGGGGCGCGCGGTCGCGGCCGCGGCACAGCCTATCGAGGCCGCGGTGGAGCGCGCCGTCGACGCCGTAGCGGGCGGATCTGCGGCATCACTCCGTGGAACCGTCCGAGTAACTGCTCCGGATGCATTCGGTGCGTACTTCGTTGCACCGGCGCTCGCGAAAATGAGGCTCCGCCACCCCGACCTGACAGTGGAGTTGATCACCGCAACACGTCAACTCAATCTGCATCAGTCGGGATTCGATGTGGCAATCGCGGTGGGGGCACCGATCAGTAGTCGACTTGTTTCGACGACCATTGCTCATTACGCCCTGGGGCTCTACGTGACCGACGGGTTCCTCACCCAGTATGGTTCCCCGACATCAATCCACGAGGTTCGCAACTTCCCGATCGTGTGGTTCATCGATTCCATGCTCCAGGTCGGTGATCTCGATCTCGACAAGCATCTTCCTGGTGCAACAGCAAAGTTCATGTCTACGAACGTCCTTGCCCACGTGGAAGCCACCCGGGCAGGTGGCGGAATCGGCCTTCTTCCTGCCTTTCTCGCCGTTCGCTATCCGGAACTTCGCCGCATCCTTCCAGAAGAAGTGGACGTCAGAATCGCCTATTCGCTCGCTTTGCGACGTGAAAGTATGAACAGCCCGGCGGTAGAGGCTGTTCGCGCGGCGATCCGCGCCGAGGTCGATGAGCGGAAGTCGGAGTTGATTCCGCCAGCCGAAGGCGTTGAGGCCTGATACCCGGTCGGTACGCTCGAACGTCCGGCCGCAACCGCCTCACCTACCGGACACGGTCGGTCCGAAGATCGCAGGACATGCCACCTACCCGGAGCCCGCCAACTTCACGGAGGACCAGCGCTGCGGCGCACTACCGGCATACCCGCGCCACTGGTGCCGGCAGCGCGCTCGAGGACATCGAGAAAGTCCCGCAGCGTCAGGGACAACGACTGAGCAGCATCAGAGAAGCAATCGAAACGCTGTCTGTCAGAGGGCAAGGCATTGTCCAACACGCGCGTCGCAAGCTGGACCCGCTCCCTGCCAGCTGCTGTGATCGACACGATGGTCGAACGTCTATCTTGCGGGTTTCGATACCACTCGACAAGGCCGGAGCACTCGAGCCCTTCGAGCATCGTCCGAGTTGTCGTGCTGTGCCGATCGAGTGCGTGGTCGAGTACGACCTTGTCAATCGTCCCGTCAGCTGTCCCCGCGACAAGATTGAGCAGTTCGTAGCGCGGATAGCTCAATCCGTGCGGCTGCAGGAGCGCTCCCAGTAGATGCTTCAACGCGCGTTGAGCATGCAGCAAATCGCTCAGCGCCACTGACAGAGTCATCGTGGAACGACCACTTTCCTCAGGCGTGTTGTCCACTTGCATCATGAGTGAAGATCTATCCTGCGCTCGTCCGAAGGGCTCTTCTCGCTCGACCAGCACTCACAAACCTCGGACGAGGAATGATCCTGCGCACCGCGTGCTAGCTAGAACCGCCGATCGTCACTGGACCGGTTCGAATACCGCCGGATCTGCCGAATACGAGTCGATGTCGCTCGACTCGTCAAGCCAGTTCTCGATCGCGGCCGTATGCTCCCCCAGAGCCGGCGGAGCCTGGTGTCGAGACCTGAGCAGCGAGCTGCCATCCGCCGTCTCCATCCGCAGTGAGGGGCCAGGCAACTTGACCGGCCCCACGACCGAATGATCGACCTCGATCAACAGGCCCTGGCTAAGGGTCTGATCCCAGGTGTACACCTCGTCGATCGTGCGGATAGCCCCAGCAGGGACCCCGGCAGTGTTGAGCTTGCGAAGAACGTCAGCGCGGGACTGAGTGGCGAATGCATCCTCGATCGTGGCGACCAGATCAGAATGGTTCTTGACCCGGTGCGGATTCAACGCGAATCGCGGATCTGCTGGCGCAATACCGGCTACCGGGGCGAACTTCTGCCAGATCGCTTCGCTACCCACCGCCACCTGCACAAATCCGTCCGCGCACCGGAAGCTACCGTAGGGTGCGATTTGGGGGTGGTGATTGCCCGTGGGTTGCGCCACTTGCGAGCCCACCGTCCACTTGGTCCCCTGGAACGTGTGTGCGCTGATCGCGGCGGCCAGCAGAGATGTGCGTACCACCGAGCCGCGCCCAGAACGCGCACGTCCCGCGAGTGCGGCGGACACACCTGTTGCTCCGTGAACACCGGCAAGTACGTCAGCAATCGGAACTCCGATGCGCGTGGGCCCCGTCTCCGGACTGCCGGTGACCGACATCAGGCCGGCCTCGCCCTGTGCGATCTGATCGTATCCGGCACGCGCACCTTCGGGACCGTCGTGTCCGAACCCCGTGATCGAGAGCAGCACAAGACGGGGGTTCAACCGCTCGAGTTCCTCGGCGGAGAATCCAAGTCGGTCGAATGCGCCGGGTCGGAGGTTCTCGATCAGCACGTCGGCGCGGCGAATCAATCTCCGCAGCACCTCTTTGCCACGCTCGGACTTGAGGTCGAGCTGGATGGACTCCTTGTTCCGGTTCGCCGACATGAAGTAGGACGACTGGGGATCTTCGTCGGGGCCGACGAAAGGCGGCCCCCAAGTCCGCGAATCGTCACCGCTCCCGGGTGACTCCACTTTGATGACGCGGGCACCGAGATCACCCAGCATCATCGCCGCAATCGGCCCGGCGAGTGCCCGTGACAGATCCAACACCAAAATGTCGTTCAGTGGGCCTTCGGTCATGTTGATCATCCGTTCTCTGGAACATGTACTGCTGCACACGATCAACGGGGAAGACTTGCGTCGATGCCGTGACCGCCGTGCAGTTGCGTGATGAGTGAAATCGGGACGTACCGCGGTGGTGGAGGCGGGAGGGCCCGCCGACATGGACGCCGTTGTCCGTCTGGCGAGCCCTCCCGAGCTTGGCGCGGGATCGATACGCGGGATCGATCCCGCGGGGAAGGTGACTATCGAGACCGAAGCCGCACGTTGACCTGCTTGGTCTGCGTGAACCCGGCGATCATTCCTTCCAGAGCCACTTCACGCCCGAGTCCGCTCTGCTTGTATCCGCCATAGGACTGACCGACCATCTGGCCGCCACCTTGGTTGACCTGGACCCAGCCTGTTTCGAGTGCGTGTGCAGTCGTCAGTGCGCGATCGATGTCACGGGTCCAGACGTACGCCGCGAGGCCGTAGTGCGAGTCGTTCGCCATCTTGATAACTTCAGCTTCGTCGCGCCAGGGGATGGCAACCAGGACAGGACCGAAAATCTCCTCGCGCGACAGACGCCACGCGTTGTCGGCGCCAGAAAACACGGTCGGACCCATGTAGTAACCGGCGCCGTCGGCCGCCGCAGTCGAGCCGTTCAGCGCAACCGAAATGCCGGACGTGCTCAACCCGTCGTCGACGAAACTGGACACCGAATTGAACTGAGTCTCATTGATGATGGCGCCCATGTCGGTAGCCTCGTCCAGCGGATTGCCGACGACCTGGCCGCCGAGGACGCTCACGAGTCGATCGAGAACGTCGTCGTAGATGTCCTCATGCAGGAACAGGCGGGAGCCGGCAGTGCAACTTTGTCCCTGCCGATGCACACGGGACGAGAGCAGCAGGTTTCCGATCAGATCATCGTCGCTGGCAGCGTCGGGGAAGACAATGGACGGGTTCTTGCCGCCGAGTTCGAGCGATACGTGCGCCAAACGGCCCATCGCCTCGCGTGCAACATGCTTGCCGACCGATGTGGAGCCGGTAAAGGAGACCTTGTCAACGCCCTGGTGCTGGACGAGAGCTTCTCCCGCCTCTCGCCCCGACCCGGTGATGACGTTCAGCACGCCTGCCGGCAGGAACTCGGCGCAGATCTCGGCAAGCAGAAGCAGACTCAGGGGAGCGGCCTCTGCGGCCTTCGCTACGACGGTGTTTCCGGCGGCCAGCGCCGCCGGGAACTTGAACCCGGCGATCATCAGCGGCGAATTCCAGGGCAGGATACAACCCACCACACCCAACGGCTCCTGCCGCGTGTACTGGAGTTGGTCGTCTCCGGCCGGAAGGACGGTGCCCTTCACTTCACCTGCTACGCCAGCGAAGTATCGGAACAGATTTGCGGTTGCTGCAACCTCCGGCCGCGCCTGTGTCCGGATCGCATTCCCGGTATCGAGTGCGGTGAGTCTCGCCAGCTCTTCGCCGCGCTCTTCAATAGCGTCAGCGATCTGACCGAGAGCTCGCTGGCGGGCCGAGAAGTGCAGGCTCTTCCAACCCGGGAACGCCGCGCGAGCAGCATTCACCGCGCGATTGACGTCCTCGCTGGATGCCGCCGGCGTACGGCCGATGACATGGCCACGAAGAATCGGAGTCGTGACCTCACGCCACTCGGAGTTGGCCGACTCCACCCATTCGCCGTTGATCATCATCGGGTAGTCTCGCGGCTCCGGGATCCCCAGGCTTTCGGGCGCGATCTGAGTAGATGTCATTCTGGAACTCCTTTGAGGTGTTTTCACTCACGGCACAGCGAACATTCGACAAGTGCGCTGATGGAGGATTGAGGTGAGGGACGGCGGCGAATTTTCGGGCGGCGGTCCTGCTCCACAAATACTGTGTGACAGTAACTTTGCTCTATTCAGGTGGGAACGTCAAATGGCTGTTCTGCGCGTAGCTCATGCAAAAATGCACGGCTTGTGCGATGGCCGCCGGATGACCAACGGCCAGTTCGTGGAGGGCATTCGAGAACGGTGCGAAACGTTGATTCGTATGCATTGCAACGATTCCTGCGCGTCGTCGAGAAGCTGAAGATCGTTCTGTCTGAGCTGAGTTCGTATGCGCGCAAAACTGGATACGTGGCCGTGGACTGTGCATGGGCCAGTCGTCTCATTGCCACTGCATCCGTTCGAACCGCACCCCTATGCTCACGGGTAGCGTCGCACGCCGCGCAACCTGTGTGTACGCGGCGTGCGGAGGATTTCTGCAGGTCAGCGCGGGTCGATGTTCCCGACAGGCTCAATCGGGGCGGCGGACGGCTCGTCATCGACGGTCCGTGCATCAGCGGGCCCGCGTCGGCGATTGAGGTAGACACCAACCGCGATCACGGTCCCAGCAAGTGCGAGGGAGAGGAACATCTGGCTTCGGGTCCCGGGCAGGACGACCATCCCGATACACAGTCCGACGATCGCGAGGATCGTCAGCCACGTGAGGTAAGGGAACAGCCACATCTTCAACTCGAGTCGCGTCCCGCTGGCCTCGAGGCGTCGGCGCATGCGCAGCTGGGACACCGAAATGACCAGCCAGACGAAGAGAACGATGGCGCCCGAGGAGTTCACCAGGAACAGGAAGACGGTATCCGGGTAGAGGTAGTTCAGGCCCACGGTCACGAAGCCGACGATCGTGGAGATGAGGACCGCTCGGCGCGGCACGCCGGAGGCGCTGATCGAAGACAGGGACGCCGGTGCGTCGCCGCGCCGGGAGAGCGAGAAGAGCATGCGACTCGCGGTGTAGAGCCCGGAATTGAGGCAGGACAGGACCGACGTCAGGACGATGACGTCCATGATGTTGCCCGCGGCAGGGATACCGAGGTTGTCGATGACCGCGACGTATGGGCTCAGGGCGACCGAAGCGTCATCCCACGGAAGGAGCGTGACGACGATGGCAATCGAGCCGATGTAGAACACGAGAATGCGCCACACCACCGACTTCACCGCACTACTGACTGCCGCGGTCGGATTGGCGGACTCACCGGCCGCAATGGTGGCGATCTCGGCGCCGAAGAACGAGAACACCACGACGAGGATGGTCGCGAAGACCGCTCCACCCCCGTTGGGGAAGAAACCGCCGTGACCCGTGAGGTTGGTCAGCCCAGGAGCCTCGACTCCGGGCATTGCGCCGCAGATCGCAAGCACGCCGACCACGAGAAAGATGACGATGGCCGCGACCTTGAACGAGGCGAACCAGAACTCGAACTCGCCGAAGGACTTCACAGAGGCAATGTTGGTCAGGGTCAGCACAACCATCAAGATCAGCGCCCAACCCCACTGTGGTACGTCGGGTATCCATCGATTCATGATCACCGCGCCCGCGGTTGCCTCGATACCGAGGACGATGATCCAAAACCATGCGTACAGCCATCCGACGGTGAATCCCGCCCAGCGGCCGATCGCCCGGTCGGCGTACGCGGAGAACGACCCTGTCTCAGGGTGGGCGGCTGCCATCTCACCGAGCATTCGCATCACCAACACGACCACCAGGCCGGCTGCAGCGTAGGACACCAGGACGCCGGGGCCGGTCTCCTGGATTGCGGCACCGGACCCGACGAACAGGCCGGCTCCGATCACTCCCGCGATGGCGATCATGGACAGATGGCGCTTCTTCAGCGTGTGTTGCAACTGAGGATCGGTTACACCGGACATTTGGGGGGAGCCTCTCGATGACCAGACTGACCTGACGCGATTGGTGGCGGGTCGATCTGTGTGATGAATCACGACGTCGATGTGTGCGAAGACACTGAATTCGACTTGCAGTCTATTGAATTCGTAGCTAGCGAAGTTGTCAATAGGTGATGTGAACAGCTGCAAGACTATGAAAACGCAGCGACGCCCGACGGTGCGGCTGTGGTCGAAAATCTCAGCACAACAACACCGTCGAGCGTCACATCTATAGAGGAATGCGTAGTCAGAGTGCAGCGCTTCCGCTGCGCGCGAACACCGGTAGCTGAATCTCCGTGGTGATCATGTTTCGGATCTGCAAAGCTGCGACCGACAATCGTGTGACCGAGAGTTCGCCGTCGGCGAAGATGGCGGCAAGCGTCCGACGCCCTCGACCGACCTGCGTGCCATTGGATTGCTCCCAGGCTTCGACTCTCTCCTCGGGACTCCAGTCGGGCGATGTGCTCCCGAGAACGTCGCGCGTGAGCATCTTCAGTGACCGGTACAGATCGTCCCGCAAAGCCATGCGCGCGAGCGCATTCCATCGGTCATCGCGCGGCAGTGAGGACACAGCGGCGAGCGTGCGGTCGATCTCCAGGCGATCGGACAGAGCGAAATACAGATCAGCGGCGTCGTCGAGATAGCTGCCCGCGGCAGAGGCGACATCGACGATATCCAGCAGGCAGTACCGATACAGCAGCTCACTGATTTCAACCGCCAGGTCCTCCGGTGTGCCTTGCTCGACCCAGCGGTTCACATTCGACTTCACGAACTCGGCTTCCCCGCGCCTGAGGCGGTCGGAAATCTTGGGGGAGAGTTGAGCAACCGGAAGCAGGAAATGGTCGATGGCAGCCGTGATGTCAAGCGGCTGAGGGCGATTGGTGAGCAACCACCGCGCGGCGCGGTCGAGCAGTCGGCGTGCCTCGAGGGCGAGGGCCGACCCAAGCGGTTTGGGAATGTCCGATTGGCGAATCCTCTCCCAGAGCTTGTCCATGCCGAAGATCGTGGTTGCGGCCACATGTGCACGCACGACGTCGACTGAACTCGCACCGGTCTCCTCGCCGAGCCTGAATGCGAACGTGATACCCCCGGTGTCGACCATCCGGTTGACCGTCTGGGTTGCAATGATCTCCCGCCGCAGCGGATGGTCGTTGACAGCGTCCGGGAAGGATTCGGTGACCTGGTGCGGAAAGTACCCGGTCAACGTATCCCTGAAGATGTCGAGGTCGGGCACCTCGCTGCTGAGGACGTCATCCTTGATGGCCAGCTTCACATGAGCCAGCAAGGTTCCGAGCTCAGGGGATGTCAACCCATTTCCTTGTGCGACCCGAGTGGCGATCTCACGGTGGTTCGGAAGGGCCTCGAGTTCTACGTCGAGCCCGCGAGTGGCTTGCAAGTGCGAGATGAGGCGGCCGTCCGTCTGGGCGCGATCGGAGGCGTGGGCCCGACTCTCACTGAGGACGGCGTTGTGGCTCGCGTTCTCGCTGAGAACCAACCGTGCGACATCCGCCGACATGCTCTCGAGGAACTCGGCGCGCCTGGTACCTACGAGTTGCTGATCCCCTCTCAGCGAGCTGAGCAGGATCTTGAGGTTGACCTCGTGGTCAGAGCAACTCACGCCGGCGGAGTTGTCGATGGCGTCGGTATTGATTCGGCCGCCGGACTTGGCGTACTCGATCCGCCCCCGGGCGGTGAGGCCGAGGTTTCCACCTTCGACGACAACCCGGCACCGAAGTGCCCGACCATCGACGCGCAACGAATCATTCGTCTTGTCGCCGACAGCGAGGGTGTCCTCGTCGCTTGCTTTGACGTAGGTGCCGATACCGCCATTCCACAGCAGATCGACTGGTGCGCACAGAATTGCCTGGATGAGTTCGGGTGGGCTCATCCGCGTGTGCTCGGAGTCGATTCCAAGTGCCTGCCGGGCCTGAGGGGACAGTGGGATCGACTTGCGGGTGCGATCCCAGACGCCACCGCCCTCGCTGATCAGCGAGGCGTCATAGTCTTGCCACGAAGATTGGGTGAGCGAGAACATGCGCTTCCGCTCGGCGAAGGAGATGGAGGGGTCGGGATCCGGGTCGATGAAGATATGCCGGTGGTCGAACGCAGCGACTAGCCTGATCCGATCGCTGAGCAGCATCCCGTTTCCGAAGACATCCCCGCTCATGTCTCCAATCCCGACAACGGTGAACTCATCGCAATCGGGATCGAGGTCGAGTTCACCGAAGTGCTGGCGAACACTTTCCCAGGCACCTCGCGCCGTGATGCCCATGGCCTTGTGGTCGTACCCGACGGATCCGCCGGAAGCGAATGCGTCTCCGAGCCAGAAGCCGTACTGAGCAGCGACCTCATTGGCGATGTCGGAGAAGCTGGCCGTTCCCTTGTCCGCGGCCACGACGAGGTAGGTGTCCGAGTCGTCGTGGCAGACGACGTTGTCGGGATGATGCACGGTCCCCAGGTCGTGCGAGAGGTTGTCGGTGATGTCCAGAAGACCGGAGATGAAGGTCCGGTACCCGGAAATTCCCTCCTCCCGGGTTATCTCATTGGTTCCGACTCGGTCATCATTTGTGGCGAATGGCTGCTTCACGACGAAGCCTCCCTTTGCACCGACCGGGACGATGACGGCGTTCTTGACTGCCTGCGCCTTGACCAGGCCCAAGACCTCGGTCCGGTAGTCTTCGCTTCGGCTTGACCAGCGAAGACCTCCCCGAGCCACCGAGCCAAATCGCAGGTGCACGCCCTCCACTGTCGGCGAGTAGACGAAAGTCTCGATTTCTGGTCGCGGGAGGGGCAGCTCGTCGATGTCGCGCGCATGCAATTTCAGGGACAGGCACGGGCCGGCACTCGACGGGGACTTCGCGATGTAGTAGTTGGTTCGCTGGGTCGCACGGATGAGCGTCAGATATGCGCGCAGGATCCGGTCGGCGTCCATGCTGACGACATGGTTCATCCGGACGACGACGGCGTCGACAGCATCGTCGATCCCGGGCGACGGGTCAGTGGTGCGTAGCGCCGGGTCGAAGCGTGCTTCGAACAAGGACACGAGTGCTCGCGTGGTTCGTGGGTTGTCTACCAGGACGCTCGCGATACGCTCCGGGCTGTACGGGAAGCGGGCCTGTTTGAGGTACTTACCGTACGCGCGCAACGCGGTCGCTTGTCGCCAATCGAGGCCGGCGTGGACAACGAGAGCATTGAATCGATCTGAATCGGCGCGAGAGGTCCACGCAGCACGAAACGTATCGAGGAAACGGGTGCGGAAGTCTTCCTCACCGAACAGTGCCGTCAGACCGTCGCGCGGCGCACCTGAGACGTGCAACCCGAAGTCATACACCAGGCAGCGCAATCCGTCCTCGCGGACCAGGGCGGTAGTGCGTTCGTCGACGACTTCCACATCCATTCCGCGAAGAATCTGCAGCACACGACTCAGTGACACTCCTCCGTCACCGGTGTAGAGCACCATCCGAACTGCATCATCGGCGGTTGCGCCCGGGCGTACGGAGAGCTCGAGATCGCCCTTCGCGAGACCGCGAAGAATGCCCCAATCGACGTTGCGTGCCGAGTAGTCGGGATCGACGTCGAATCCCTCGGGCACGGCGTCGGATACCGCCTGCGTCTCCGCGTGGTAGAACATGTAGCTTCTCCGATTCAGATGTTGTTGTAGTGCTGTGGGACAGCGAGTTTCCTAGCCGGAGCTGTGGGATTCGATCCTGGATATGCGCAGGGTGCCCTGACGGACAGTGTCACTGTCTCTGATTCCGTGCCAGGTCCGAGAGTCCGCATTGCCGTGATGGATACGTACTTCCCTTCCGGCCTCACCGGACCCATCTGTTGAGTCGGCAGGAGAGGCGCCGGAGTGGGGGGGGGGGGGGGGGGGGCGAGGGCAAAAAAACAAGAAACGCAAAGGGCCCCCCCACAGGGGAAAAGAA
>NZ_JBHVEY010000033.1:0-44618 GCF_042802055.1 Rhodococcus sp. NPDC057529 | reverse complement strand
GTGTTTTTGGGGATACCCTCCCTCCCCTCTCCCCCCCCCTGCCCTCTTTTGGGGGGCGGGAGGGGGGTACAGTGGGCTCCCCTGGTGCTCGCCACCCACCCCCCCCCAGCGCCCGGGCGTCAGCCTTCGCTGATGGGAGCGACGTCGATGAGCAGCTTGCCGGCGAGCGACCGGGAAGTCAGGTCCTGCTGTGCCTTCGCGGTGTCCTCCAGCGAGTACCGGCCCGCGATGGCAGTCGAGATCACCCCTTCTCGCGCCCAGCCGAATACCTCCTCGGCACGCCAGGACAGTTCGCCCGGACGCGCGGTGAAGTGCGCCACCGAGGGGCGGATAACCGACAGCGACTTGGCAGCTAGTGCGCTGAATTCGATTGCCGGCGGCGGACCACTCGCAGCGCCGATCACCACGAGGGTGCCACGCACGGCCAAGCTCTTCAGCCCCTCCTCGACGGTGTCGCGGCCGATGCCGTCGTACACCACATCGACGCCATGGCCGTCGGTGATCTGCTGGACCGCGTCGGCGAAGCCGTCGTAGCCGATGGCATGGTCCGCGCCGGCCTCGAGAGCGATGTTTCGCTTCTCTTCCGTCGATGCTGTGGCGATGACGGTGGCGCCGAGATGATGGGCGATCTGGGTCAGCAGCCGTCCCACCCCGCCCGCGGCGGCGTGCACCAGCACAGTGGAGTCCTTGCCGACGGCGAACGCGCTGGTGGCGAGGTAGTGGGCCGTAATGCCCTGCATGAGCAGCGCGACGGCGTCGTCATTGGTGACGTCGTCGGGAATCGCGACTGCCTTTGCCTCGTCGAGCACGACGGTCTCCGCGAAGCTGCCCAACGCACCGAGCCACCCCACGCGACGGCCGACCAAGTTCGCGTCGACGCCTGATCCCACCTTGGTCACGCGGCCGACACCTTCGACACCGCCGACGAAGGGGGCCGGCGCGGCTCCCTGTCGCTGGTAGATGTCGAGGTAGTTCACGCCGGCGGTTGCGACGGCGACCTGAAGCTGTTCGGCGCCGGGTTCCGGGGCGTCGATCTCGGCAAGCGTGACCTTCTCGGGTCCGCCATTTTCGTTGACAACGATGGCTTTCATCTATGCCCTTCTCTCTAGCGTCCTGGGAGTAGGGAAGCGTCCCGAGGAGGTAGTTGTACTGGTGAGCGGTTCGATGTGTGCAAGGCGGTCCGTGACCTGTAGTCGAGACCGACAAGGGAACATCCCGCGCGGGCGCCGTTGACCGCGCGGGAGTTCGGATCTGTCAGGAGCCGACGTGCGAATCGGCAATGTCGAGTACCGAGTCGAGAATCGCCAGACCTTCGCGGACCTCGGCCTCGGTGACGGTGCACGGCGGCACCGCGTGAATGCGGTTGAAGTTGGCCATCGGCAGCAATCCCCCTGCCTTGCAGGCGGCGATAGTTTCGTTCATCGCCGGACTGGAACTGCCGTACGGAGCGAGCGGTTCCTTCGTTGCACGGTCGGTGACCAGCTCGATCGCCCAGAGCACGCCGAGTCCGCGGACTTCCCCGATCGACGGGTGCCGGTCGGCAAGGCCTCGCAGCCCCGGACCGAGGATCTCGCTGCCGATGCGAGCAGCGTTCTCGACGATCCGCTCGTCTTCCATCACGTTGATCGTCGCGACGGCGGCCGCGGTGGCGAGCGGATGTCCGGAGTAGGTGAGCCCGCCGGGGAACGGGCGGTTGGCGAAGGTCGCCGCGATCTTCTCGCTGATCGCAATACCGCCAAGCGGGACGTATCCGGAGTTGACGCCCTTCGCGAACGTGATGAGGTCAGGCACGACGTCGAAGTGTTCGACCGCGAACCACTTTCCGGTGCGGCCGAATCCGGCCATCACCTCGTCGGCGATATACACGATCCCGTACCGGTCGCAGATCTCCCGAACGCCGGCCAGGTACCCCGGCGGGGGCACCATGACCCCGGCAGTGCCCGGAACGGACTCGAGAATGATCGCGGCGAACGAGTCCGGCCCCTCGAATCGGATCAGCTGGTCGAGATGCGCCAGAGCCCGCTCGGTTTCCTGCTGCTCGTTCTCCGCGTGGAACTGCGAGCGGTACAGGAATGGCCCGTGGAAGTGCACGACCCCGCTGTTGCCGTAGTCGTTGGGCCACCTGCGCGGGTCTCCGGTCAGGTTGATCGCGGTGTCGGTGCCGCCATGGTACGAGCGGTAACGGGAGAGCACCTTGTACCGGCCCGTGTGGTGGCGGGCCATCCGGATCGCGTGCTCGTTGGCGTCGGCGCCGCCGTTGGTGAAGAACACCTTGTTCAGGTCACCCGGGGTCCGCTCGGTGATCAGCCGCGCAGCCTCGGAGCGAGCGTCATTCGCGTACTGCGGTGCGATGGTGCACAACTTCGCCGCCTGATCCTGGATGGCCGCAATGACTTTCGGATGCTGATGTCCGATGTTGATGTTGACGAGCTGGGACGCGAAATCCAGCAGACGGTTGCCGGCCCCGTCCCACACGTATGAACCCTCGGAGGCGAGGATCGGCTTCGGATCGATCTGACTCTGGGCGGACCACGAGTGGAACACGTGCGCGCGGTCGAGTTCATACGCGCGCTCGCCCTCGGCGCGGGCGTCGTCCAGGCTCTGCCCGGTCGGTAGGAGATCGAGATCCTGCGGGGCAATTGTCGTCATGAGTGATGTAGTCCTTCCCTGCTCAGTTGTGTGTCTTGGGGAAGCCGATGTTTGGC
The DNA here is from genome assembly GCF_042802055.1 of Rhodococcus sp. NPDC057529. NCBI lineage: Bacteria > Bacillati > Actinomycetota > Actinomycetes > Mycobacteriales > Nocardiaceae > Rhodococcus > Rhodococcus sp. NPDC057529. Next base: position 41,913 of record NZ_JBHVEY010000033.1, on the reverse strand, counting down.
GCCACCGTGGATGAGATCGACTGCTTGCAACGACTACGGCGGGGCCGCAGCACGCGGCGCGGGCCGCGACGTCAGAGGGGAAGAAGCTGGTACGTCACTGTCGTGTCGTGGCTGAAGATCATCGACGTTGTCCTTCGTGGAGGAAGTGCGCGGCATTCACCGGGTCTGCTCTCTACTTTGAGGCCGAAAACCACCTACTGACGAAATCAAGTTGTATCTGTGTGATGTCAGTGTTTTACAATCTGTAAATGCAGCTCTCGATCGCGGACATCCTGGCCCTTCCCGTGGTGCAGGAGGGGAAACCGGAGGTCATCGGTGGAGGCGCGCTCCTAGATCGGGCAGTGCGGTGGGTTCACATCGCCGAGGTAGACGACATGTCCAACATGCTGCAAGGCGGTGAACTGGTCCTCACGACCGGGCCGGCGCTCGCAGTCGAATCCAGGGGTATGTCGTACCTCGAACACCTGGCTGAAGCGGGGGCCGCAGGCGTCATCGTCGAACTCGGAACGTACATCGACGCCATTCCACCTGAAGTTGCGCGGGCCGCCGACGAGATCGAGCTGCCCGTGATCGCGCTGCATCGGACCATTCGGTTCGTCGATGTCACCGAGCGAGTACACCGGGCGATCGTTGCCGACCAATACGAAGAAGTTGCCTTCGCGCGCACGGCCCACGAGATCTTCACGGACCTCAGCATGAAACGTGCCCCTCTGAGCGACATCGTGGAAGCAGCGGCCGAGATGATCGGCGGTTCGCTCGTACTCGAGGATCTCAACCGAAAGGTTCTCACGTTCTCCGCGCAAGGACAGCGTCCCGCGGACCTGCTCGCCGACTGGGAACGACGTTCGCGCCTGACGCCGATATCGAATCGCACGTCCGTGGACGGCCCCGAACCGTGGATGACCACTCCCGTCGGTCCGGACCGGCAGGGGTGGGGCCGCCTCGTTGCACCGATCCCGGGCGACACCTCGGCGCGTACCCGGATGGCAATCGAACGGGCCGCTCAGGCACTCGCGCTGACCCGAATGGTCGAGCACGACCGCTCAGCGTTCGAGCAACAAGCGCAAAGCGGACTAGTTGACGAACTGGCGCGCGGACGCATCGATGACGAGGCAGACGCCGCCGCCCGTGCGCACGCCCTGGGACTGCGGTCCGCGTCGAAGTACGTGCCGATCACGGTACGCGTGACAGATAGTGCGCCCTTGGAGGAGAGCACGGCGCATCGCCGCCAACTCCACATGCTCGACCAGGTGCGCCACAGTGTGCGGTCGGCGCATCAATCGGCGTTGACGGCAAACCGTAGGACCGGGCAGGTCGATCTGATCCTCGCCTATCCGCAGACGGGCCCGGCGGAAGAGGCGATTGTTGCGGTGTGCAGTGAGATTCGATCCGCACTGAGGCGAGTCGACGGCATTCTGCGGTGCACGATCGGCGTCGGTCCGGAATCGACCCGGCTGCTCGATTCGGCGCTCGGGCTTGCAGACTCCGCGCACATCGCCGATGTTGCCCAGTCTCTGCCCCAGGACGGCAAGCCCTACCATCGTGCCAAGGACATCCGACTGCGCGGGCTGCTTGCACTGATCCGCACCGATCCGAGAGTCCAAGCGTTCGCCGAGAGTGAGCTGCGCGGTCTGTTGGACCACCTCGCCCGACACGGCGGTGACGAGCTGGACATTCTCCGTGCGTTTCTCGAGTCCGACCTGAACAAGTCTGACCTCGCCAAACGGCTGCACCTCTCGCGGCCGACGTTGTACACGAAGCTGTCGGCGATCGAACGCATGCTCGGCGTCGACCTCTATGACGCGGAATCGCGAACCTCGCTACACACCGCGATCCTAATCTTGGACACCCGTCAGCAGACCTGACATTCACCCCGACTGCCCGGCGCCGATCTCAATTCTCGAGCAAACCCTCATAGCGGCCGGCCGGGAGTGGAAACCGTGCTCTGTTTCCCCGTGGTCGCGGGGCATGTCCGCGAGCTGAGGAGAGTCGATGCGATACCCATCGGTGAACAGCCGATTCGCAACGAACGTCAGCCGAGTCAAGCCGGACCAAGGTGTAAACCATGTCCTTCATGAGTGGCGAGTGGCACGGAATTCACCTGTTTTCGATTGCCAGGTCGACGTCAGGGCGAAGGGCTCAGGCAGGAGCTCGCCGGTCAATCCGACGTGGCAGAAAGGATGCGCACGATGATCAGGTGTTGCGCACGACGTCCGGGACCAGCGCCGGCGCAGTGTCCGGCCGTCGGCGACGCGTGGTCCGCGACCGGGCCACGACCCACACGGAAGCGACCACGACCGCACACCCGACGAGTTGGCTGACGCTGGGGCGCTCGTGCACGAGCACGATCGAAAACCCGACTGCCATCACCGGCTGCGCGAGCAGCAGCGTCGCCCCTACCTCGGAAGAGAGTCGGGGGAGGGCGAACCCGATCAAAACCCAGCCGAGGACCTGACCGCTCAACGACAAGGTCACCAACCACCACATGGCGTGCCAACCCGGAGTCAGATCGACGGTGCCCCAGAGCGAGCCGACTGCAGTGCCGACGACACCGGCGGCGATGGTCGAGACGAACACCTGCGTCGACGCGCGCTGCGCAGATCCGGCCCTGCCGCTGGCGAAGATATAGATGCCATAGGACACGCCAGCCCCCAGCGCCAACAATGTGCCGGCGACCAGTTGATTCCCTTCGCCACCGCCTCCGAGCACTCCACCGGCAAGTGCGACACCGCTGAAGAGGAATGGGACCGCCACGAGGAAGCGCACCGGAACTTTCTCCCGGAAGAAGATCCATGCCAGCAGTGGCACCACGACGACTTGAACGTTGACGACCACGGTGGATATACCAGCACCGATCATGTCGATCGAGCGCGCCCACAACGCGAAGTCCACTCCCAGCATGAGACCGCCGAAGGCCTGAGCCGCAAGCACTCGAGACGCAACGGCACCATGGCGCCGAAACTCTCGAGACGCCATGAAACCGAGGACAGGGAGGGCAAGCAGACACCGAAAGAAGGTCGACGTCGCTGGTGAAACCCCCGACAGCTTGATGAAACTCCCGGTCAGCGACGCCACCGAGGCGCCTGCGAGCGCGAGCAGCCGCGGATCGACAGATGCGGCGGTAAGACGCGTGCGAACGACTGTGCGCGCGCGGGAGGTTGATTCGTTGGCCACGCAGCAATTGTCGGGGATCGAAACGATCAGAACTAGTAAAACATTGTCGACGTGAAGCGGTAGCAATGCTACCGCTTTCGGGCCGAGCTCGAATCGAGGTACCGGTCACGGAGCACCGCGGCGTATGCAACCGAGCATCGTGGGATTACGCCTAACGCGTCGCTGTTGACCGCAAGATCACCTCTGGCACAGGATGAGTCCGAAGTCGTCTCGCTCTATCCACGGACACTGCTGCGCTCAGTTCTGTGCACCTACGAGACTTCCGAAAAACTGCCTGCCGCTTGCAAACCCAGGCGGTGACGTCCAAAGGTTCGCCAGCCATCGGTGACTGGCGGCAAAGCCATGAAGGTGGGTGTCCTAGTATTCGAGCTGCGCCATGCGAGTCGACGTCATGGATGCCGCTATCGCAATCAATCCACGCCACACCTCAGGAGTTCGCTGTGAGCACCCCCGACACCACCCCCACCACCGGTACGGCGCGCGTCAAGCGCGGCATGGCCGAGATGTTGAAGGGCGGGGTGATCGCGCCGCATGGAGCCTTCAACACATCCGACGGCATGGTTTCGGTTGTCGCGGACGATGACCGACAGTGGCGCCGACTCTGCGCTGCGTTGAGTCTGCCCGGCATGAGGGACGACCCCCGGTTCGTCGACAACCGTTCCCGTCTCGAGAACCAACAGGAATTGGATTCAGTTCTCCAGGCAGTACTGAGCTCCGAGACAACGGCATCGGTTCTCGCAGCTGCAGGTAGAGCGGGGGCGGCTATTAGCAGAGTTCAAACGCGTGCTCCGCAGGAGGTCGCCGACTCCGCCCTCCATCCCGCAGGTGGCTCCGAATCGGAAACGCAGCGACGCGGCGCACCGTCGTCGCCAGACGCGGCCGAATCGGCCACGGGCGACCCGTTAGGTACCAGAGCGCACCACCCAAGTATCGACGAAGAGATCGCGTTGACGTCGCTCGAATTGGCTTCAAGTGCGCAGACGGAGGTCCAGAAATGAGTGGACACCTCACGCTCACTACTGACTCGGGCATCGCGACGCTGACGATCGACCGACCCGAGAAGCGCAATGCCATGAGTCTGAGTATGTGGACTCAACTTCCGCAGCTGATTTCCGCAGTCGAAGCCGACCCGAAGGTCAAGGTTCTGATCATCCGCGGGGGCGATCACTTTTCGGCCGGCGCGGACATCGGTGAATTCGCTACCGTGCGCGGCTGCGCCTATGCCGGAAGACATTACGACGATGTGGTTGAACGTGCAGAAATTGCCATCGTCACCCTGAGTAGGCCGACAATCGCCGCGATAAGTGGTTATTGCATCGGCGGTGGCTGCGAACTGGCAGCGGCATGCGACATTCGAATCGGCACACCCGAAACCATCATGGCGATCACGCCCGCCAAGCTCGGCCTCGTGTATAACTATCGCTCCACCAGAGCCCTTGTACGACTGGTCGGTCCTGCGTGGGCCAAACAGATGCTGTTTTACCGGCGACCATCTCTCAGCCGACCAAGCACAGCGTATCGGTCTGCTCAACGAGATTGTCGGCACCGACGACCTCGACGCCCGCGTGAGAGAGCTCGCAACTACCATTAGCAGCCGCGCCCAGAACACCGTGCGCAGTAGCAAAGTGATAATCGACAAGATTCTCGACAATACCGGGGAAGACGACACAGTCATCGGGCTCTATGCGGACGGGTACACAAGCGACGACTACGCCGAAGGCGTCGCGGCCTTCTTGGCGAAACGTCAACCTCAGTTCGAATGAGACCCCACCCGAGACTGGTGGAGTCTGCTCGAAATCGTCTGACGGTCCGTACGATTCAGGTGATCAGCTCCACTGCGCAGCAGCCGCCATGCCCGGGTGTGGGCATCAATTCCACCGACCATCGCCTACCCGATGACCGGACGCGGCGCGTCACTGCAGATTCAGGAACTCCTCGAAATGTCACTACTCAGGTTTCATAGTGCGATCGCGTGCGTCACCATGGCAACACGCCGTACGACCCGATCGATCCAGCGAATCCTGACGAATCTCGCCCTCGCACGAGTCCATGCGAGATGGTCAGCCATGGTAGCCAGTGCACAACAGGAGTCCGCCAGTCAGTAGCAAGAGGCCGCCGACGCACGCGAGCTTCCTGGCACCACCGCCGGGATCGGCTCGCCGAACTCGGGGCATCCCAACTGCTGACCGCCGGCGAGCAGCAGATAGACCTACAGCCGCACGTAGCACTCGGTTGAAGCGAATCAACCCGTCACGAATCGACCCGGGAGAAATCGATGTCCGCGCACCGAAATCAATACAACCAACCCATCGGAGAACCGGTCCCCGATTGGACTGCCCGTCGCACTCCTGCCGCGACCACGCTCGACGGCACGTACTGCCGGCTGGAACCACTCGACCCGGAACAGCACGCCGACGACCTTTATGCGGCCTACCGCGTGGCGCCGGACCACCGCGACTGGACCTACATGGCTGCCGACCCCTTTACCGACGCCGTCGAATACCGCCGCTATGTCCGGGAGGTCGCCCAGTACCCCGACCGCCAGGACTACGCAGTAATCGACCGTGAGGCAGGCAAGGCGGTAGGCACGCTGTCTTTGATGCGGCAGGACCCGAACAACGGTGTCATCGAGGTAGGCAACGTGATGTTCTCGCCCCTGCTGAAGCGGACTGCCATCTCGACAGAAGCACAATTCCGGATAATGGCCTATGTTTTTGATGACCTCGGGTATCGGCGGTACGAATGGAAGTGCGATAGCCTCAACGCCCCTCGCGTAAGGCGGCCCAACGACTAGGGTTCAGATTCGAAGGAATCTTCCGTCAGGCCATGGTTTACAAAGAACGTAGCCGCGACACGGCCTGGTATTCAATCATTGACGCGGACTGGCCGACGCTCCGACAAGCCTTCCAGGAATGGCTGGCGCCGGACAACTTCACCATCGACGGTCGGCAGCGGCGTGCACTATCCGAGATACGCGCGCAGGTCGAATTGCCACCGGCGCGCAGATAGATCTACAGGGTTGGCTATGCGTCGCTGCTTCCGGCGTAGCGGCACTCAGGTTTGGGCCCGAGCATCGCAGGCCCTCATGCGGCGCACTCGGGCCCGCGACCTTCATCAGCTTCTGGTAGATCCGGCGGAAGGGGAGAAGTCCTGGCTGCGTGCAGTGTCAGCCCGACGGCGACGGTCGGTCGGGGCGCCAGGCGGTGGAGCGGTGCCTGAGGCTCGGGTCGCCTACCCACAGCAGTGACGCGGCGAAATATGTTGCAAATGAATACTTGTGCGAATCATCGTTGCTGATATGGGCAACGTTGCAGGTGCCACGGCGCGCCCGAGTCCCAGCGACGACGCCAGAGACGCGCGGTTGTTGTCGCCAAACGTGGTCCAGGCGCGCTCGCGGAGTCGAAAGTCTGTTTGACCTGGCAATTCCTCTGAGTTTACACAGATCGGTGTAATCTGGTATAAATGTCTCATGCCGATCGCAGACACCGACGCGCCAGTCACGTTGACGCGACAAGCGCAGACCGTGCTGGATACCGCGTCGCAGTTGTTCTATGCGCACGGTATCCACGCGGTAGGGGTGGATCGCATCGCCTCGGAGTCGGGCGTGACCAAAAAGACCCTCTACAACCGCTTCGGGTCGAAAGAGAACCTTGTTCTGGCCTACCTTCAGCAACGTGAGAATCAGTGGCGGACAATCCTTCACGATCACCTGCAGCAACACCCCGAACCGGGCATTGATCGAATACTCGCGGTTTTCGATGCGGCGAATTCGTGGTATCCCGGTCGATCCACCAAAGGCTGCAGCGCTGTCAACGCTCGTGCGGAAGAAGGGCCTGACCCGATTGGGCACCTGATTCCGCAGGAGGTCACAGAGCAAAAGACCTGGATGCGTTCTCGGTTCAGCGAACTTTGCGCGGAAGCGGGATTTACCGACCCTGATCGGGTTGCATGCCAACTTCAGCTGCTGCTCGAGGGGGCTCTGGTAACGCTCGGCACCAGAGCTTTTGATTCCCCGGTCTCACTCGCGCGCGAGACCGCTGCGCTGATTCTTCGGAATAGCCCCTCCGCAAGCAGTTAACAATCTCAGAATAATAAGTACCGCAACCAAATTCGGTAGTGCGGCGATTCTACGTGGCTACAAATCAGCCCGATATTGGTAGGGCGTTACATCAATAGCTATTGCTCTTTGACGTCTGGGCACTGAACAGAGCTGACATCGGAAGGAACGGAAATATGACCACCACTACTGCCGTGACCGTGGGCTTCGACCTGGAGGAGGCTCGACGCGCCTATACGCCGAAGGCTGAACTTCCTGAAGTGGAAAGCAACTTCGAGTACGACCGCGACAGGTTCTTGAGGCACTCGAGCACAAGGGACATCAACCCCGACCCTGTTGCATTGGCGTCGTTCCTCACCTCTGCCTATCACAGCCTCGAAAAGGGGCTGGCCATGGAGGTACCCCGAGCGGGATTCGGAGTGCGCAAGATTCCATCGATCCTGGCCGCGATCCGGGAACTGGAGGCGACCGGCAACGTAAGTGTTGCAACACGAGGCGCTCGCGGATCCGTCCGATCCTACGTTCGCTTCCACGATGAGCGCGGACTCGCGATGCCGGCTCACCTCGAGGAGGAGCTGCGCGCATTTGCCGCGGAGTCGGGAGATGAGCCTCTCCCCGGCGGAGCGGTCACGCTGACTCGGAAAGAGATCAAAGAGGCGACCGATTTCGACTACGACAGGTTCATCAAAACCCGTTACAGCGTAAGGCATTTCACCGGAGAAGATGTCGCGCCGTCTGACGTGCGGACCGTTGTGGGACAAGCCTTGAAATCCCCGCGGGTGTGCAACCGGGAGTCGCGTCGCATATATGCTGCCTACGAACCGGAGCTGCGCAACAATCTGCTCAGCTATCATCACGGCAATTCGGGATTTGGCCACAAACTCGGTGCTGTGCTGGTGGTTGCCGTCGATATCCGCGAGTTCGACATGATCGGTGAGCGCAACCAGCCATGGATCGACGGTGGACTGTTCGCGATGTCGTTGGTCTACGGATTCCATGCAGCGGGATTGGGAACGTGCGTTTTGAACTGGTCGGAAGACCGCGAGCACGACCAGGTCCTCCGCAACGCCTTCCACATTCCCGACAACGAGGTCGTCATTACCCTCATTGGTGTCGGACACCTTCCCGAGCAGTTCGACGTCGCCGCATCGCCGCCGCCGGCGATTGACGACGTTCTCTCCGTAATCTCGCCGCGATGACCCCGACCCGGGCACCGTTGCTCGGGTAGAGCCTATCGAAGAATGGTGCTCTCACCTGCCGAAGTGCATGGGCTGGCTAGTTTGATGAGTGGGTGGGCAGAGTCTGCAGCGACTCTGACGGTTCTCCGTCAGCCGCAGACGTAAGTTCATCTTGGAATCGCATTCGCGGGCATTGACAGGCTGTGCTGTGCAACGGAACTCGCCAATGCCCGAGGCCCACGCAATACGGCGCGGTCGAGACCGCCGAGGTCCGATGGCGCCACCACAGCGGTCAAGCTACGACGTCGTCTCCACACCGCATTGACAATGTGCCGGGGTCGACAGGGGACTAGCGCCAATATGGTCCATATGGGTGCTAATGCCCGGGAGTGGTTCAGCGGGTCGTGGTGGGTGCGGGGCTGAGGTATGACATGGCCGTCTCCGATCGTCGGCACCGGCGTTGTGCTGCGGCCGAATGTGAGGAATGGGGTCATCCGCGGTAGAGCAGCTGTGCAGACGTTGTCCGAAAGCGAGTTGGCGGTTGGTGTGGCTCTGCGAGCCCGCAGGGTCGGTGGACGGATCTGATGCGGGTCGTGGATCGAGCGGCGGGGCAGTTGACCTGGTGGACGATGGTGGCCAGCGCGATCGCCGAGCAGTACCCGTCCGACAACTTTCGCCGCACAGCGCCGAGGTGAGGGCGCAGGAGTTGATCGCGGCGGAGCCGGGCGTGGTGTGGGTGCACCGACATCGGCACCGCGCTCGGACGTACAAGTCATCACCCGAGCATGTGGTTGATGGATTGGTGCCGCGGCGGGACGGAAACCGCGGAGGTGGCGGAGGAGTCTGCGACGGTATCGAACACTACGGCGTCGGTTTCATCAGCGAGCTGCACTCGTGCGGCTGGCTCGCCGAGCTGAACGTTGCCCCACATAGTCGTGCCGATCATTCATGCGCATCGGTGATGTGCTCGACGACTTATGCGGCGCCGGGAACAGCGGAACGAACCGTTTCCGGCCGGCTGTCGCTCGGCTCCGGGGTGGCCAGCGACACCGTCTCCTCAGCGAACGCCGCTTGTACCTGCCCGAACCTGGACAACACGCACAGCGTTTGTGCCGGCGACCGCGTACAACAGATCGTTGACCGTCGCGTCGCCGACCGCGACCTTGAAGCCCGAGATATGACTAGTGAGGTGTCCGTGGTCCTGAAAGTCCTGGTGGTTGCGGATTTCACTATTCTGCTGACATGACCGGTAAGTCCGCCGTCCCGACCGCAGGCACGAGTGTGCTCGACGCCATGGACGCACTCCGAACTCGGTCGGGCATGGAGATGGTGTTCGTCGCGAGCGTTCTTCCCTCGTGTGACGCCGTGCAGGTCACCTCGACCCACGGAGCCCGTACCGGCACGATGTCCGACCTGGTCGTCCAACGTGGCGCTGGCCTTGGAGGCAAGGCGCTGCTCTTGAACCGTCCCGTCGCGGTATCGAGCTATAAGACAGCCGGCGGCATCACTCACGAGTACGACGCACAAGTATTGGGCGAGGGACTCGAGACACTGGCGGCGTTTCCTCCCGTCTTGTCGGGCTCGCCCGACGTCCTGATCTACCTGGGGAATCGTCGCCGGATCAACCTCGGCGAGAGGTGGTACGAACAGCTCCGACCGTGGGTGCAGGGAGTCGTGCACGCAGTGTCCGCGCTGGAGCGCTCACCGGGTCGATCCACTTCGCTGGAGTCCGGTCTTCGCGACAGCGAGATCGCCTTCGTTCTCCGCGAGCTCGACGAGATAGCTGCCGAGATGGACAGTGAAGCGCTGCGCGCCCGCCTGGCACAGGTGCGCGCACGGCTGGGTGGCCCACGAGCCGTCCGCGGCCCGGAGACCCCATCGAACCTCACCCGCCGTGAGATCGATGTGTTGCGCGAAGCTGCGCGCGGGTTGACCAACCGTGCTGTCGGAGCAAACCTGAACCTCGTCGAGAACTCGGTCAAGACGTACCTGAGGACGGCGATGCGCAAGTTGAACGTGACCAACCGGGTCCAGGCGATCACTGCGGCACGTGCGCTCGGGCTGATCGACTGATCGGCGCACCGAGATACACGAAAGTAGATGCCCCATTGTGGGGCGCGTCTCACCGTGAGCTAATGGAGCGGCCCTCGCCTGGGTGCGAAACATGTTGAGGAACGCGGCCTTTCACCTACATCATAGACCTGATGTCGTGGTTCCTGATGCTCGTCGCACCCACCCGCCGTGTCCGCGGTGACGCCCGGAACGCTAACGGGACCATGAGGTCTCGTTGGTATCGATGCATGTCTCGAAGCTAAGCAGAAAGGTCCACCAGTGCAGGCCAACAGCGACGTCCTTGCCGCCTACTTACCATCGTCCGAGTTCACCGCTACTGCGAACGCCGGACCCGAACTGCAGGCCGCCGCAGACGAGGACCGACTCGCATTCTGGGCGACACAGGCCGAGCGCCTGCACTGGCACACGCCCTTCACCGAGGTCCTCGACTGGTCCGACGCACCCGTCGCGAAATGGTTCGTCGGCGGACAACTCAACGTCGCCTACAACTGCGTCGACCGCCACGTCCTCGCCGGCAACGGCGACCGCGTCGCCATCCACTTCGAAGGCGAACCGGGCGACACCCGCGACCTGACCTACGACGACCTGCTCACCGAAGTCAGCAAGGCCGCCAACACCTTCACCGACCTCGGACTCGTCGCCGGCGACCGCGTCGCGATCTACATGCCGATGATCCCCGAGGCCATCGTCACCATGCTCGCCTGCGCCCGCCTGGGCCTGACCCATTCCGTGGTCTTCGCCGGCTTCTCCGCCAGCGCCCTGCGCTCGCGCATCGACGACGCCGAAGCCAAACTCGTCGTCACCGTCGACGGGCAGTGGCGCCGCGGCCAGGCCGCACCCCTCAAGCCCGCCGTCGACGAGGCCGTCGACGGGGCCGCGTCCGTCGAGCACGTTCTCGTCGTCAAGCGCACCGGCATCGACGTGGAGGTCGCCGACGGCCGGGACCTGTGGTGGCACGAGACCGTCGACAAGGCCTCCGGCACCCACGAGGCGACCCCGTTCGACGCCGAGCACCCGCTGTTCATCCTCTACACCTCCGGCACCACCGGAAAGCCCAAGGGCATCATCCACACCTCCGGCGGCTACCTCACCCAGGCGTCGTACACCCACCACAACGTCTTCGACCACAAGGCCGGCCGCGACGTGTACTGGTGCACCGCCGACATCGGCTGGGTCACCGGCCACAGCTACATCGTCTACGGACCGCTGTCCAACGGCGTCACCCAGGTGGTCTACGAGGGCACCCCGAACTCCCCCGACGAGCACCGCCACTTCCAGATCATCGAGAAGTACGGCGTCAGCATCTACTACACCGCCCCCACCCTGGTGCGCACGTTCATGAAGTGGGGCCGCGAGATTCCCGACGCCCACGACCTGTCCAGCATCCGGCTCCTCGGCTCGGTCGGCGAACCGATCAACCCCGAGGCCTGGAAATGGTTCCGCGAGGTGATCGGCGGCAACCAGGCCCCCATCGTCGACACCTGGTGGCAGACCGAGACCGGCGCCATCATGATCTCTCCGCTGCCCGGGATCACCGCCACCAAACCCGGCTCCGCGATGGCCCCGCTGCCCGGCATCTCCGCGAAGATCGTCGACGATGACGCCCACGAACTCGGCGCCGGCGGCTCCGGCTACCTCGTCCTCGACAAGCCGTGGCCGGCGATGCTCCGCGGCATCTGGGGCGACATGGACCGCTACCGCGACACCTACTGGTCCCGCTACCCCGAGCAGGGCTGGTACTTCGCCGGTGACGGCGCCAAGTACGACGACGACGGCGCCCTGTGGGTCCTCGGCCGCGTCGACGACGTCATGAACGTCTCCGGCCACCGCATCTCCACCTCCGAGGTCGAATCCGCCCTCGTCGGCCACCACGGCGTCGCCGAAGCCGCCGTCGTCGGCGCCGCCGACGAGACCACCGGCCAGGGCATCGTCGCGTTCGTCATCCTCCGCGAGGGCGTCGAGAACACCGGCGACACCCTCATCGCCGAACTCAAGGCCGAGGTGTCCCGGGAGATCAGCCCGATCGCCAAGCCCCGCCAGATCACCATCGTCCCCGAACTCCCCAAGACCCGCTCGGGCAAGATCATGCGGCGCCTGCTCAAGGACATCGCCGAAGGCCGCGACCTCGGCGACACCTCCACCCTCGTCGACCCCAAGGTCTTCGACGCCATCCGCGGCAAGTAGGGCGCGCTTCCGCGTCCCGTGGCGCGAAATGATGGATCTCCGCTAACTCCTGAGCGCCGCACGGTCTCAGGCTGCTCGCGAACTCGCGGATGGGCCCCGTCCCGCCGGTCGGTCCTCGGTAGACGACGCCCGTACCATTGGCCGGCCACGCTCCGCCATGCTTGCGAAGAGCAGGTTGTCAGCGGTCGCGACCTCCTGCGCACCGATCGGCGCACCTGACGGTCCGCGGGAACGCCAACGCCGCGGCCGGGCGGCGTTGGCGTCGGCATCAGCCATTCCGCGCTTGTCCTGAGTGGCGCGGAGTGCCTCGACGGCGCTCGTTTGGACGAGCCGAATGCGCCCGTGTTTTCGTCGTCTCCTTCGCCGGGTGGTTCTGGGAGATGACTACCGCAATATTGGAGGCCGCGATACAGCCCATGCCGAGCCATTCGTGCGCGGTGAGGAACTGCCCGAGAAATGCCATTCCTGCGAGCGCAGCCCACACAGGATTGAGGCTGGTGAGAATGGCGAACGTTCCTGCAGGAAGATGTCGCAAGGCCATCATGTCAGCGGCGTAGGGAATCGCGGACGCGAGGATCCCTGCGGCTGCGGTGTACACCAACGTCTTTCCCCAGAGACTGCCCTCGGCTGCCAAGACCACAATGACTGGCGAGTAGAGGGCGGCAGCGAGCCCGGTGGCAAGTGCCGAGCCTTTGAGTCCAGCGCATCGTTGCCCGACAAGTTGATTGAGCAGGATATAGGTCGCCCAGCATGTCGCGGCGAGAAGGCCGAGTGCAACACCGAGGTAGTCGGTTGACGGGCCGGGGAGGACCAGGACGTACACCCCGATGCCAGCGGTGACCGCGAATATCCAGTCGCGCGGACGTCGAAGAGCGAATAGTGCCACGGACAGCGGTCCCAGGAACTCCAAGGAGACGGCGAGACCGAGTCCGATGCGGTCGACTGCGGTGTACAAGGAGAGATTCATCATTGACAGCGTCACGGCGAGCGCGAGTACCGGCCACACTTGGGGCCAGCGAAGGCCGCGGACTGATGGTCGTGCAACGATCCCGAGGACCACTGCAGCGACGATCTGGCGGACAGCGACGACCCCGACCGGGCCGATCGAGGGAAAGGCCAGTGCGCCTATGCCGGCGCCGGACTGGTTCGCGATGCTGCTCGCCAGCGACAGCGTGATGCCGGTTACCGAACTGCGGCGACGGCGATTTGTCGTTCGGCTGTCGTCTTGCTCGGAATCGCGGCTTGTGCCGACACCGGTGGGCGCAGTTGGCTCGAGGCCGTCGGGGGCGGGTGAACGGATGTCAGACTGGGGCACGACTGGAATTCCTCGCCTGTTCCATGTCACGCCGGATCGAACCGTCCTGGATCACCATGTCGAGGTACTTGCCGGGATCGGCGACCGCGTCGATGTCGCGGAGGGGATCTGCCGACAGAATCAACAGGTCCGCTCGGGAACCCCGTGAGATCTGTCCGACTTCGCCGTCTCGGTTGATGAGTTGTGCTGCCACAACGGTCGCGCTCTGAAGCACGGCCAGGTTCGTCATCACGCTGCTTCGAATTTTGAACTCTTCACATTGGAGTCGGTGCATCCCGCCGATCAGGTCGGAGCCGTAGGCGATCTTGACGCCTGCTTCGTGGGCGGCCGCCAGGCCGTCGATCGCCTTGTCGAGGACAGTTCTCGCCTTGGTCAATTGTTCCTCGGTCTGGCCGTGTTTCTGCCCCTCTTGGACCAGGGCGTGGTAGGTGCAGATCGTGGGGACCAGAAAGGCTTCGTGGTCGATGAACAACTCGATCGAGCTCTCATCGAGGAGGTTGCCATGTTCGATGGAGCGAACTCCTGCCTCGAGTGCGCGATTGATGGCGCGTGGGGTGTATGCGTGGGCGGCCACATAGCGATTGGCTGCCGTGGCTTCCTCGACTGCAGTTCGCATTTCTTCCAGGGAGTACTGGATCGAGTCGATGCGATCGGTCGGTGACGCGATTCCTCCGGAAGCCATGATTTTGATGTGGTCGGCACCGCGTCGGATCTCGTCTCGAACTGCTCGCCGGATCTCGTCGACGCCGTCGGCGATGCGGCCGATACCGTGACAACACACATCATGCGTGGAGTCGGCCGCGGCGCGGAAGTCTCCGTGCCCACCGGTTTGGCTCAACGCTGGTCCGCCGAACATCAAGGTGGGTCCTACGATGAAGCCTTCTCGTTGTGCAGCCGCCAATCCGTGATCGGCTCCACCGACGTCGCGTACGGTGGTGAATCCTCTGTCGAGCATTCCCGACATGATGTCGATTGCGCGGGCCGTCACGTAGGACGGCGAGGTGTGTCGGTTGACGCCCAGTGAAGCGTTTGCAGCGGTGACATGGACGTGGCAGTCGATCAATCCGGGGATCACAAACTTCCCGGTTGCATCGATGACGAGCTCGTTGGGTGACGGTGCCAGTCCAAGTCCCATCTCACCGATGGTTGACGAACATCGGATGTCCAGGCGGTGATAGTTGCCGGTGTGAATATCGAGGACATCTGCATTCTTGACGAGTAATGAGTGCATGGCTAGTGACCTCCTGCAATCGGAGTGGAGTTGATGATGTATCGAACGAGTTCGTCTGCGACATTGCTGACGAGATGGTCGGCACGCTCGATG
Organism: Rhodococcus sp. NPDC057529; assembly: GCF_042802055.1. NCBI lineage: Bacteria > Bacillati > Actinomycetota > Actinomycetes > Mycobacteriales > Nocardiaceae > Rhodococcus > Rhodococcus sp. NPDC057529. The sequence continues at coordinate 26,608 of NZ_JBHVEY010000033.1, read as the reverse complement.
TCGTCTTCTGTCAACGATCCGGACGGGCCAAGGATGTTGACCACCGCGACTGTGGAGTTCTCGGCGACGAGGGGGAGATTGACGATCGCGCCGCCCCCGTACTGCTGGATCGCCTTCCAGTCGGTGAATGCCGATTGAAGTTCGGTCAGCGTCGGGGCGACGAAACGACGTCCCTGGTCGATACAGGTGTCAGTCCATGACTGGCTCACTTCGAGCTTCTTCGTGCCGCCCACAGGGTTGAAGGCGGGATCGCTGCTGTAGATGCGGGTCAGCGTCCCTTGCTGGGGATCCCAGGACAGGATGGTCAGCAAGATTGCGGGGGTTGTGGCCGCGATCTTGCACCACAATTCGGTGCCCAGCCGATCGATGCCGGGGCCGTCGCCGGTGCGGTGGGAGTGCTTACTCATTGACGTTCCTTCTCGAGAGCCAGCGGCACTTGCTCCGGGTCGGAAGGTTTCTCGTTGAGATCTTCCAGACTCACTCCCACTGTGGAGACACCGAGGACGATCACGCCGAACACGCCGGCGAACAGGATGGCTGCGGTGACTCCGAATACCCCCGCGAAACCGATGGTTGCCGACGAAAAGCCAATGATGATGGGTGCGGTGATGCTTCCGATGCGACCGAACGCGCTGGCCAGTCCGGTTGCGGTCGCCCGGACATGAGTCGGGAACAGTTCTGGGGTGTAGGAGTAGGTCGCGGCGACACTACCGTTGAGGAAGAACGACAGTAACGCGCCCGAGGTGAGGATGAGCGCAGGACTGCCGCTCTGGCTGAGCCAGATTGCGCTCGCCGTGGCTCCCGTCAGGTAGAGGGCGATCGTATTCTTGCGATCGATGCGTTCGGAAACCCAAGCAGCGGAGAAGAACCCCGGAATCTGAGCCATATAGATGATGATGGTGAATTCGAAACTTTTTGTTACTTCGATTCCACGTTGGAGGAGCAGTGTCGGGATCCAGGTGAAGAAGCCGTAGAAGGCAAAGACGTTGACGAACCACACCAGCCACACGACCGCTGTCCGCCGCCGGAACGAGTGCGACAACAGGAGTCGTAGAGCCGGGATCATTCCGATCTTCGGCGGTTCTGGCGCTGTCGATGCAGTCGTGACGGGATCGTACGGTGGCAGTTCGGTCTTGGTGGCCTTTCGTACTCGCTGTTCGTACTCTTCGACAATTACTTCTGCCTCAGCTTCTCTGCCACGCGAGATCAGATAACGAGGCGACTCGCGCAATGACCGCCGCCACCACAGCAGCATGAGAATCGGTACCGCGGTCACGACCTGCGCCCAGCGCCATCCGTCCTCGATCACAGGCACCATGTAACGTCCGAGGAGCGCTGCCATGACATATCCGAACCCGAAGAACCCGGTCAGGCATCCGACGAACCAGCCCCGCTTGGCCGGCGGCACGAACTCGGCGAGATAGGGGGCGATGATCACGCTCTCTGCGCCGATGCCGAGACCCGCGATAATCCTTGCAGCAGCGAATATTTCGTAGTTTGGTGCTACTGCGGCGATAAGGGTGAACGCGGCATAGATGAACAGGGCGTACATCATGACCGGTTTTCGACCGAACCTGTCGCCGAGCACCCCCGCGATGAGCGCACCGATGAGGTATCCCACGGGTGTCGCCGCAGCGAGGATGCCCAGCATGCCGTTTTCCAAGCCCCACTCTTTGGCCATACTGGGAAGAATGAAGGCGACGAGGGCGTTGTCCATTCCGTCGAACGTGTAGCCGAGTCCTCCGATGATCAGCAGCCAGTAGTGCGGCCGTGACATCGGGAGTCGATCCAATCTCGCTAACAGTGGCATATCGAGTACTCCAGTTCGGTGTTGCGTGCCGCGTAACGATCTAGGTACAGAGATCCAGGTACGAAGAGGTATCCGTCGCGCCGATTTTCGTGGACGACGGGACAGCTACGGCCGAAGAGAAGGTTCGGCAGCGGAGTCGCCGGACGAACTCTGCGGGCTCGAGGGCGTGGTGGCCGTGTCCGTTTCGGTGTTGGCGGTTTCGGCGAGCAGTGCGCGAAGTTCGTCGGTTTCGTATCCGCTGTGGGCTGCCCACCAGGCGCTGGCGATACCGACGATGAAGACGAGGGCGAGGGTGGGGGTATCGCCCAGGATCTTGTCGCCTCCGCCGGAGGTGTCGGTGAGATAGGACGCGACGAGGACGGCCAGGAGTGAAGCCGGAAGCCAGATCGAGGCCGCGGTTTGCTTCTTGCCGTCGGGGTTGCTTGCCATCCACATCGCGCCCAGGACTGCCACCACCAGGATGATCATCACGGCGATGTAGGCGAGGTCCCCGAGTGGGGCTCCGCTCCGTTTGGTTCCGGCGGTCGACATGATCCAACCGCCCGCCCAGGCCAGCACGATCCACGCTGCTGTGAAGGTGCCGGCGATGGTGAGGCCGGTGGTGCGGGAGAACCAGCCGAGTCGAGGTGCGATGTAGGAGGCTGCCACCGGAATGGCGAGGAAGAACACGGTCATCAGGTTCACCAGCGTCCACCAGCCCGCGAAGTAGATCACGGTCACCGCCACCGCATGTGCGAGAACGCAGACGGCTGTCACGGCAGGCACGCGAACCGGGCGGTCCAGTCCGGGCGCGGTGCGCCGCAACACCATCACCAGCGGGCTGCCCACAAGGTAGGAAAGGACCAGGGCGGTCGAGACGATGCCGACCATTTGGTACCAACTCGGGAACGGGGCGAGGAAGACCAGGCTCACCAGGGTGCACGCCAGCATCGCCACCCACGGCACCCCGTGTCGGTTGAGGCGCTGCATGACGGCTGGAAGCGCTCCGTTCACGGAGTTGGCATACGCAGTTCGGCCGGCGACGCCGGTCATGGTCATGCCGGTGATTGCGGGGGCACCGACGGCATCGATGAGCAGGAGGGTGCCGAACCAGACGAATCCGGCCGCACCGAGTGCGTGCACGAGGGGTGACGACGCCCAGTTGCTCGAGGCGAGTTCGGACCAGGCGCCCGGGGCGATCCCGAGGCTGTCCCAGTCGATGACGCCGATGAACCCGATCTGCAGGGCGAGGTAGAAGGCCAGCGGGATCAGCAGTCCACCGACGATCATGCCGATCGGGAGGTGCTTGCGTGGGTTGACGGATTCGCCACCAAGATCTGCGATCACTCGAATACCGTTGAATGCCATAACGATGCCACCGGCTGTGACTGCGTGCATCACTGCCGATCCGCCGAGTGGTGCGAACCCGCCGTACTCGGTGAAGTTCTCCGACTTCATCGCGGTGAACATCAGTGCCGCGGCGCCGAAGGGGATGACGATCTTCCATACCGAAAGCCAGGCGGTAGCCCTGGCGAGCAGCTGCACGCCGAAGATGTTGAGCAGGAAGAAGACGAAGACCAGGGCGGTCGCGGTGAGCACCCCGATCGGCCAGGTGAGCAGGGTGACTCCGTCGACGACGTGGAGTAGGCCGAGCTGGGGGAATTGGCCACCGAGATAGGTCAGCGCCACGAGCGCTTCGATGGGGGGCAGGGTCACCAGGGCTACCAGGTATCCCCACCCGTTCATCCAGGAGAGCAGCGATCCGTGCGTGAACTGTGGTCCGCGGACACTGACGCCCGTGCGGGGAAGTGCCGTCGAAATCTCCAACCACGGAATGGCCATGATGGCGAAGACGAGTGCCCCGAACACCCAGGTGAAGATCGCGGCGGGCCCGGCCAGCCCGGCGGTCGCCAGAGGCGCGAACAGCCAGGAGGCGCCGATCTGGATGGTCACCGCGATTGCAATGAGCTGCCACAGCGTGATCTTGCGCTGGAATCCGCCGTCAGACTGCACGGAGCCACCGTTGTGAACACCGTCTGAGCGTGGTGTCAGGGACATGGTTCTCCTCGAATGCCGATCATACCGATCGGCGGTCAGTCGACACCTGATCACAAGCCCGGAACATCCAGACGCTCGTGTCAAATGGTGCCAGTGAATTAAGTGATAGAACATTCCCACAACCGGTTTGACCCGGTCAATAGCTGGCCGCGTAACTTTCGTGCAAATTCGGACGGGACCTGGCGTTCCGGGGCTGTTAGGTGAGATAGTGTTATCACTTGAGTCATTCAACTGCTTTTGTTTCCGGCAGCGTCCGAGGTCCTTCCCGGAGGCCGGAACGTCAGCGTGGTCGAGAGAACCGCCCGCGGTCCGCGTGGTGTCGGATCGCGTCGACGTTGGATGACTTGTAGATCCAGAACCCCGGTCGAGCCGGGGTTATCTAAACCCATCGGAGTGAGGCGAAATGACCAAAGAACTTGACGGAAAGGTGGCTCTGGTCACCGGCGGCGCATCAGGCATCGGCGCGGAATGCGCGCGTGCCTTCGCTGATGCCGGTGCCAAAGTGCTTGTATGCGATCGCAATGAAGAGGCGGGACGCGAGGTTGTCGACGGGATCGGTTCCGCTGCGCGGTTCGCCTCCGTCGACGTGCGTTCGGCAGATGCGGTCGCCGGGGCGGTCGAGCAGGCGGTGTCCGACTTCGGTGGACTGGACGTCGTCTTCAACAATGCCGGTGCCGGGTTCAATGCGTTACTGGTCGATCATTCCGACCAGCACATCGATGACCTGCTCGACATCAACCTGCGCGCGACGATCCTGGTCTGCCGAGCGGCCATGCCTCACCTGCTCAACAATGAATCCGGTGGCGTGATCATCAACAACGCGTCCAACGGGGGAGTGATCGGCAGGGCCCCGGACCCGGTGTACGTCGCGACCAAGCATGGTGTCGTGGGCTTCACCAAGTCGCTTGCGCTTGCTCATGCGCATCAGGGCATCCGGGTCAACGCGATCTGCCCGGGGCCGATCGACACACCGATGCTGTGGGGGAATTTCAAGGACGTTCCGCGGGACGAGGCTCTGCACCGCATCTTGGCGACTTGTCCCGACCCCAGGGTCGCCACCACCGAGGAGGTCGCCGCCACGGTGGTGTTCCTTGCCTCGGATGCCGCGCGATTCATCAATGGTGTCGCTCTTCCGATCGACGGCGCGAAGGCGGCCGGCGTCATGCCGGGGCACCGCTACCGACTGGACTTCCCCCTGTCCGCAGAGGCCGAGGAGCTCGTTCGATGAGTTTTACCGGAAAGGTTATGGGCGGTGTCGTCGGCACGCTGCCTCCGAGCGTCATCCGATCGATGGCCAAGCAGTATGCCGCGGGAGCCACTGTCGACGATGCGATGCGCGTCGTTGGAGAGCTGCGGGATGCTGGGATCAACTCGACGGTCGCCGTCCTCGGCGAGGCGGCGACGACCGAGGGCTATGCCGATCAGCACATGCGTGAACTCGAGTCGGTGTTCGACGCTCTCCGGAAGGCGGGACGTTCCGACCTGGACGTGCGATTGGGTATCAAGCCGACCGCGCTGGGCATCGACGTGAGCAACGAACTTGCCACCAAGAACCTGATTGCGATCGCCAGCAACGCGCAGGATGCAGGCCGGATCGTCGAAGTCGATATGGAGCAACTGCAGTATGTCGATCGCACACTCGACATGGTGCGATCCGCGAAGCTGTCGTCGTACTCCAATGTCTACGCCGTCGTCCAGGCCTATCTGCATCGCACCAACAACGACGTCGAGCAGTTGATCCGCGACGGCATCCCCGCCCGAATCGTCAAAGGCACCTACAAGGAGCCCCTCAAGGCGTTCCAGCTCTACGAATCGGTGCGCGAGAACTTCGTTGCTCTCGTACGGCAGTACCTTGAGGCTGGCGTGTTCGTCGGCATCGCGACACATGACGAATACGTCATCGTTCGGGCGCTGAACATGATTCGCGAACTCGGTGTCGACCCGGCAAACTACGAGTTCCAGATGATCATGGGGGTGCAGGAGACGCTCAGGCAGAGCCTCGTCGACGCCGGTCATCCTGTTCGAGCGACCGTGCACTTCGGATCCGACCTGCACCTGTGGTCGATCCGTAGGCTGAAGGAAAACCCGGAGATAGCGCGCTATGCCGTTTCCGGCATGGCCGATGCCGTTCGCCATCGCAAGGCGAACTGACGAGCGAGCACCCTGACGTCGCCCGCGCCCGTCGAATGCGGGCGACGCGTCGGGCATCGTGCAACGGGTCACCGGCTTCAGCGATCGGTGACCCGTTCGGGCCCGTGGCGATCTCCCCGACCCTTTAGCGTGAGCACTCTCATTTGAGGTGATAGTATCACCTCTACTCGTTAGCACCGACGTCGTAGAGAAGGCGATGACCGCAAAAACGAAGTCAGAGAAGGCCCGGCCGCTCCGCAGCGACACCCGGCGCAACCATCGTCGTTTGATGGCAGCGGTCGGCGAGATTGCCAGGGAATCACCGGAGGATCTGACAATGCAGGCCGTGGCCGCACGCGCCGAGATCGGCCCTGCGACGGCCTACCGCTACTACTCGACGATGGATGACGTACTCGCCGCGTACGTTCTCGGGGTGATCGAACAGCTCCGGTCTTTCAGCGCCGAATCAACTCTCGGTGGTCGAGAACATTTCGACGCAGTCGTTGCGTGTTGGCTGGAATTGCTCGACGAGCACGGAGCGGCGATGGTCCAGTTGCGCTCCCGCCGCGGATTTCTCGAGCGTCTTCATGCCGAGAACGACATCATCGTGACGGTCGAGCGAGCGTGGCGTCCCCCGCTCGTTGCATTGCTCGACGAGCTGGGATTGTCGACTGACCTGATCGAGTACGCATTGTTCTTGTGCAACATGATCTTCGATCCGCGTGAGGTCCACGACCTACGTACCGCAGCGAACCTCAGTCACGCCGAGGTGTCAGAACGTCTGACTGCCGCCTTCCTCGGTGCTTTACACGGATGGGCCGGTGCGGGAAAGTAGCTCATAGTCTTGCTGTGCCCTGCACCGCCGTGTCACCATCTGGCCGGTGGGACCCGATCAAGGCAGGTCCGTAGCGCGGGGTCGGCTTGTCGTCTACCGCGAGCACTCGCCCGTGGCCGGGTCGGCAGACGGGCATTGTGTTCTGGTGCCCTTTCCGTGCTCACCCGGGTGGGCACCGGGGCACTGAGGCAGGCGACACGCAGGCCTACTACCTGCCTCCTCGCGGGACCGCCCGCACCCTGAGGTCGGCGAAGTGCATCATGCTCGTCGGGGGGTGCGCATGCGATGTCAACCTCGAACGGGACCGGCGTGACGGTAGCGTTCGGCGAATCGCAACGGTGCCTTCACCCGGTCGATGCGGATCTCGGTCCGGTGCATGGTTCTACGCTCCGACTCGGACGTGCCGCCCCACACGCCGTACACCTCGCCGGCGGCCAGCGCGTAGTTCCGGCACTCCCGAAGCACCGGGCAGTCAATGCAGACTTCCTTCGCCTTTCGCTCGCGCCGAATCCTGTCGGGCCGGGGTTCGGGATCCTGCGGGAAGAACAACTCGGTGTCCATAGCGCGACACCGAGCTCGTATCTGCCAATCCCAGAACCACACAACGGGCTTCGGGGTCACATGGCCGTGTTGGCCAGCCAAAGTACCTCCTCGAAGTTGCCAGCGGTAGCCGGTTTCGGCTGCCCGCGAGATCAGGGCCGGCATGTCCAGGCACGTGACGAGCGTGGTCGAACCGCCCGACGATGGGCACGCACATGCCGTGATCGGCCGGGGTCGATTCGGGTGGTGTCGAATGGTGCTGCACCATCCGAATCGGTCGCTTTCGCCTGGTAAACGGGAGGGTCCGGTGTAGGAGTGCCGGGGCGCCGGTTGTGGGCCTACTTCGAGCTTGCCAGTGCCTCCCGGGGTTTCGGAAGTTGGGTGACTGGCGCGGTGCCCGGTTGCCATGCGGAACGATCGGCCGTCGATAGGGGTGGGTCGGCAGTTCCGCCCGACCCACCCCTCGGTGTGAATCTCGCTCAGTCCGAAAGTATTGCGTCAGCTTCGATCTCTACGAGTAGTTGCGGATTGACCAGAGCGCTGACTTCCACCATCGAGTGCGCCGGCCGGATCTCCCCGAATACTTCGCCGTGTGCCACCGCGACCTCTTCCCACCGGCTGATATCGGTGAGGTAGATGCGTGTGCGAACTACATCGGAGGTCGTTGCGCCGGCTTCTTCGAGGATGGATTCGAGGCGACGCAGGATTTCACGTGTCTGCTCTCCGATGTCGCTGCCGCCGACTGGATTCCCGTCGGGGCCGGCGGACGTCGTTCCCGAGACAGAGACGAACTGGCCGAATCGCACTGCTCGCGAGAACCCGATCTTTGCTTCCCACTGGGAGCCTGAGGATATGTTGTTTCGAATGGTCATTTCTCCAGTGTGCCAGGCGCACAATGGATTTGCCAATCCTTGGAGTGCTTTTGTGTCGTGAACAACCAGGCTGATATCCCGCATCCTCTGGCTGAGACCGCAGCATGGCTGTGGCGCCCCGATCGTAAGATTCGGTGGCCTGGAACCCGGTGGTGATCGGAGGTCTCGGCTCGGGAGCGCGCCGTCGTGCCGTGCATGTCTTGTGTCGAGGGTGCGGCTCAGGCTTGATCAGGGTGTGCCGTATTGCCTGAATGTGTTCGGCAGTACGGCACACCTGGTGACCCGATCTGGACGATCTACAGTGGTGTGTGCCGGTGGGCGGCCACTGAGCATTCCGCACGACGGTCTGCCGAGAGGTCGTTATACCGGCGACGATTCCAGTGCCGGTGCAACCGAGGCGAAATACTGCTGGAGGATGTCAGCGGCTCGACCGATGCTGGTTGAGTCCGCCGCAAACGACAGCCGGATGTGGCCTTCGCCGCTCGGCCCGTACTCCGCACCGGCCCTCACGATGAGGCCGGCCTCGCGGAGTTCGGCGGTCACGTGTTCTGATGGTCGGTCCGCGTTGTACCGGACGAACGAGTAGAAGGTGCCGTCGACGTCGTACGAGGTGACCTGCGGGATCGCGGCCAGTCGGTCCAGCAGCAGGTCTCGGCGATCGCGGTAGCTGGCCACCATGTCGTCAACGATGCGTTGATCGGTTTCCAGTGCCGCGCAGGCGGCGACTTGTACTGAGGAGTTGACGGATCCATTGAACGTGCGGTGTACCCGTGAGGCGGCGGCGATGACGTCGGTGGGGCCGGCGACGTATCCGATGCGCCAGCCTGTCATGGCGTAGGTCTTGGACAGGGTTTGGCAGTAGATGGTCCGATCGCGCAGCGATTCGATCGCCAAGGCGGAGACGAAGGTCGTCGGCTCGTAGACGATCACGTCGTACGCCTCGTCGGAGAGGACGAGCGTGTCGGTGTCCTTCAGGATTTCGCCCAGTGCGATCAGTTCGTTCTGGGTGTGGACGATTCCGGTGGGATTGCACGGGTTGGAGAACACGATCATTTTCGCGCCGACGAGGGCGTGGCGTAGTTTGTCGAGGTCCCAGTGCATGTCCGATGCCGGGGGCACAAGCACTGGTTCGCCGCCGGCGAGTTGGACCAGATCCGCATAGAGCGAGTAGCACGGTTCGGGGATGACAACCCGGTCGCCCGGCCCGACGGCTGCGGTGATGACGGCGGCAAGTCCTGCAGTGGCACCGTGGGAGACGAGGACTTCGCTGGCGCCGAAGTCGCGTACTCCCTGTGCCGACAACTTCGCCGCCAGTGCCTCGCGTAGTCGGGGTAGGCCGTTCTGGTCGGCGTAGTGGGTCTCGCCTGCGCGCAGCGCAGTCTCTGCGGCGTGGACTATGGGTGCGGGGGTGTCGAAGTCGGGTTCTCCCATGGCCAGGGACACTGCGCCGGCAGGCGCCGGTCCCATGGCTGGCCGCTTCGACGTCCGCGCGACTCGGTCAACGGCTGCTGACGGGGTGAACGAGATCGTCATGCCAGTGCACCTTCCTGCGCGGCGGCGTGTTCGCGGATGCGCGCGCGGATGCGATTCTCGGCCTCGTCTACGGCGGCAAGGCGGTCGACGACGGTGGTGAGACGGTCGCGTTTGATGACCGCGACACCGTCTCCGTCGGCGACGATGATGTCGCCGGTCTCGACGACCACACCGCCGCATGCGATCGGCTCTCCGATAATGCCGGGCCCGTTCTTGGTGGGGCCGGTCGGAGTCACACCCGTAGCCCACAGCGGCAGTTGCATTTCCGCGATGGGATCGCGGTCGCGGGTCGTTCCGTCGATGACCACACCGGCGACGCGTTTGGTCAGGCAGATTTCGGCGAGCAAGTCACCGAACACGGCACGGTTGGAGTCGCTGTGGCCGTTGATCACCAGCACGTCACCGGGCTGCGCGTCGTCGAGCGCTCGGTGGATGGCCAGATTGTCACCCTCGCGTGTGTGCACGGTCAGGGCGACGCCGACGCATCGCGCACCGGGCCATTGGGCCTTGATGGTCGAACTCATGATGTTGAGCCGGTCCTGGGCGTCGCCCACGTTGGCGGAGGGGTACGGCTCGAGTTGGGCAAGGATCGCCGGATCCGGCCGCGGGCCGCCCTGGGTGACCCTGCAGTTGTCGGCAGGTGCGTCGATGAACACTGGCTGCTCCCGTGTCGGAGGAATCGGACTAGGCTTTCAAATAGAATTGTCGTATGAAATGAGAATACGATCTCGTATTTGAGGTGTCAATCGCCTCGCCGGTGAAATGTCGTGCGCCCACACGCAGGCCGCTGCTGCATCCGCGCCCCGCACGTGCTGGCGACGGACGAATGGAGAAATGATTTGGGGCCTTCGCACTTTCCGGTAGTGGGTGTGCGCTCTGCCTGGGTTCGAGCCTCGGGGGCACTGCGTTGGCGTTTTCCGAGGAGTTCCTCGCCGCCGAACGCACGCCCGGACTGGTGGCAGGAAAGGGGATCGGTATGCGGCACCAGGCACCAGGCGCCATCGGCTCCGGCTGTTGACTGCCGTCAACGATGGTCCGTGAGGGCGAGTACCTGACGATGTAGAAGGTTGCCGAACGGGCGGATTTCGCGACCGCGTACCGACATTATTCCTCGGTGGAGATGCTGATCTTCGCCTATGTGCTCGCCGTGATCGAGAATCTGGCGTCGATCAGCGCGGAAACCTGGGCGCCGACGAGTAGTTGTTTCCTATGTGCTCGGGGATTGGATTGAGTTGATCACCACCCACGGTCCGGTCATGGTCAAAGCTCCCGGTGCGGGTTCTTTTGCAGCGACTGCATGCCGGGGGCCACGTCATCGCCGCCATCGAGGCGGCATGGTGGGTCCGATGACGCAGTCATGTCGGCCAAGGGCATCGACTCGGCGGCCGCTGCTCATGCGATGTTCCTGTATATACACATGCTTGACCCACGCGAGGCCCTTGATCTCCGGCAAGACGGCCGAATCCCGCAGTCTGTGCTCGGCTGGTACCTGCTGTCAGTTGCGAAGGAGTCGTGTGGGGCTGGGAGTCGGCGACGTCCTGACAGCCCTCCCGCCACCTCGGCGGGTGTCGGAACGGTGGTCCCTTTTGGGGAGCCGCCCCGTCCGACGTCCCCAGGGCTGCTAGCCGGCGGTCGTAATCATGCTCCGGAGCTGACGGGCGGCGACCGACAAGCGCGCCAGATCGAGTACCTCCGATGCCGTTATCTCGTCCAGGGTGACCCGTGCCTGCCTCAGTCTGGGAGCGTTCAAGTCCTCCCAGGCGCGCAGTCGTTCGCCAGCGGATGCGCTAGGTGATGTGGAGAGAGTGAGTACCTCGGCGGTGACGGCCCGCACCGACGAGTAGAGGTCCTCCCGTAGCGCCATGCGTGCGAGGGAGTTCCAGCGATCCGTGCGGTCGAGGCCGGAAACACTCTGCAGTAGCGAGTTGATGCCCAAGTGGTCCTTGACCGCGTAGTACAACTCGGCGACCCGATCAGGATCTTGCCCGCTCGCGTGCGCCACCTCGACGACATCGAGCAACCCGAAAAGGTCGAGGAGGCGGAAAATGTCGTCCGCGAGGGAGGCGGGTACACCGGCGGTGACCAGTTCGCTTGAGCGTTCGGCGAGGATCCGTCGGTCGGTGGCGTGTAGCCAGCTTCGGACCTTGGGGACCATCGAGGCCACGTCCGGGGCGAACCGCGCGATCTCGTCGGTGATGTCGAGCGGTTGCGGGCGATGAATCAGAAGCCAGCGCGCGGCGCGGTCTAGGATTCTGCTGGACTCGATGAACAGTAGGTCTTCGATCCGGGTTGGCAGTCCAGCGTCGCGGATCTGTTGCCAGACCTGGTCGAGCTGAAAGACTTCAGCGGCGATGTAGTAGGCCCGCACTGCATCCGGTCCGAGGGCGCCGACCTCCTCGGCCAGGCGATGGGCGTAGGTGATACCGCCACGGTCGACGACCTGGTTCGCGACGACGGTGGCGACGATTTCGCGTCGCAGCGGGTGCGTGGCGATCGCCGAGGAGAACCGGGACCACAGAGGTACGGGGAAGTAGGAGGCGAGCAGTGGGTCGAAGAACCTCTCGTCGACCAGATCGTCGGTGAGCAGTTCCGCTTTCAGCGCTAGCTTGATGTGAGCGAGGAGGGTGGCCAGTTCGGGTGAGGTCAGCTCACGCGCGGTTTCCGGCCGCTGGGCGAGTTCTTTGGCGGTGGGCAGAACTTCGAGAGTGCGGTCGAGTCGCCCGGTCTCGGCGAGCACGGAGATGTGCCGTAGATGCATCTCGGCGACGCGGGAGGCGTTGGTGCGGGCAATGCCGAGTGTTTCGTTCTGACGGTGATTGTTTGCCACGACCAGTTCGGCGACCTCGTGGGTCATCGAGGCCAGCAGTGTCTCCCGGTCCGTCGAGGAAAGCTCTCCGCTCCTGACCGCCCCCTGCAGCAAGGTCTTGATGTTGACCTCGTGATCGGAGCAGTCGACTCCGCCGGCATTGTCGAGAGCGTCTGTGTTTATCCGACCGCCGCGTTCGTTGAACTCGATCCTGGCGCGTTGGGTCAGCCCGAGGTTGCCGCCTTCTCCGATCACCCGGCATCGGAGCTGATCGGCGTCGACGCGAACGGCATCGTTGGCCTTATCGCCCACCGTCAGGTGATCCTCGGCGCGGGCCTTGATGTACGTTCCGATTCCGCCGTTGAAGAGCAGGTCGACCGGGGCCTGCAGGATCCGCTGAATCAGTGCCTCGGGAGCAAGGGTGGTGACCGCATGCTCGAGGCCGAGTACGTCACGAATTTCGGTGGTGATCGGGATCGATTTGGCGGAGCGGGAATACACACCACCTCCGCTGCTGATGACTGCCGGCGAGTAGTCCTTCCATGATGATCGCGGCAGAGTGAACAGCCGCTTGCGCTCGTCGAAGGATGCGGCGCTGTCGGGGTTGGGATCGAGAAAGATGTGACGATGATCGAACGCGGCGACCAAGCGAATATGTCTGCTCAGAAGCATGCCGTTGCCGAAGACGTCGCCGCTCATGTCTCCGATGCCGATGACCGTGAAATCCTGCGTTTGTACGTCGACGCCGAACTCGCGGAAATGGCGCTTGACGCTCTCCCACGCCCCGCGCGCGGTGATGCCCATCGCCTTGTGGTCGTATCCGGAGGAGCCCCCGGAGGCGAAGGCGTCCCCGAGCCAGAAGTCACGCTCGATGGCCACCGTATTGGCGATGTCGGAGAAGCTCGCGGTGCCTTTGTCCGCGGCGACGACCAGATAGGGGTCGTCGCCGTCGTGCCGGACGACGCCCGCCGGAGCGATGACGGCGCCGCTGACGGGATCGCGATTGTCGGTGACCGAGAGCATGGCCGCGATGAAACTGCGGTAGCAGGCCACGCCTTCGGCATGAAGGGTGGTCTGGTCCACCGCCGGGTTCCCCGTGCTCGAGGGTGGGTGTTTGACGACGAAACCGCCCTTGGCGCCGACGGGTACGATCACCGCGTTCTTGACGGCCTGTGCCTTTGCCAGGCCGAGGATTTCGGTGCGAAAGTCCTCGGGGCGGTCGGACCACCGCAGTCCGCCCCGGGCGACGGAGCCGAAGCGCAGGTGCACGCCCTCCACTCGCGGTGAATGAACGAAGATCTCGAACTGAGGGCGCGGTTTCGGCAAGAACCTCAGGTTCCTGGGCTCGAGCTTGAGTGCGAGCGCATCGCTGGTGCCGGCGAAGAAGTTAGTGCGTGTGGTGGTCGTCATCGCGGCGAGGTACGCCCGCAGGATCCGATCCGCGTCCAGCCCTGCCACCTTGTCGATCGCGGCCTCGATCGCCGCGGTGAGGCGGAGGCAGGCGTCGGCACGGTCGCCGTCGGCGACGGTGGGATCGTGCCGGGTGGTGAACAGCGCCATCAGCGAGGTGGTGACCTCCGCATTCTCCCGCAGCACGGTTTCGATGCGGGAATGGCTGAACGGCAATTTGGTCTGTCGGAGATACCGTGCGTACGCCCGCACCACGGACACCTCGCGCCAGGTCAGGCCGGCTTCGGCGACGAGGGCGTTCAATAGGTCGGAATCCGTCTCGCCCCGCCACACGGCGAGGAAGGCATCGATGAAACGCTCGGCCGCCGCACCCGGAGCTATCGTTGTCCCCAGCTCGATGCTGAACCGATAGATCCATCCCCGGACACCGTCAGATCGCACTACGGCAGTGGGTATCTCGTCGATGACCTCGGTCCCGAGACCATGCAGAATCGGCAGGATTCGCGAGAGTCGCACGCTGGTGCCCGCAACATACAGCGACATCACCGCCTCCCGGGAACCGCTTCCGCCGGCGAGGGCGAGGCGCGCATCGACCTCCCCTATCGGCAGGGCGTCGAGGAGCGCAGTCTCCTCGGTTGGAAGGGGGTGGGGCAGTCTATCGAGGGAGTCGGGTGCGGAAATATCCACGGAGTCCGTGTACCTGCTCATGAGCCTGCGTCCTTGTCACATCGGCCGTGCGGAGGGTTGGACCTCGACGCACATTGTTGAACTGCGATAAAAATACTATATGAGAGAGTAGTATCATATTGTCGGGTCTGCAAGACTTCGCGTGCTTCGGCGGGGCGGTGGCGGGCGTCGACGGAGCAAATTTGTCCTGTCCGCGCCAGTGGCGGTGACAGCGAATATGACTTCTGGCAGTAGACGGCGCCGCCCGGCGCGGCACGCTGCAGCAACTCCTCGGCGTACGGGTACTGCCGCAGAACGTATCTGCGCCATCGCATCCGACTACGAAAGGCGTTTCACCCCAATGAAACTAACGGACTCTGTGAATCGGCCTTTCCGGTGATGGTCGCGGGACGACGCGCAGAATTGATGCCCTGTTCGCCCAGTCGTCGACAGGGCGAACAGGGCATCAACGAAAATGATCGGTCACCACGGCGAACCAAGTCTGGTGACCTGCCGGAGGCAGTGGCGTCGCGTGTTGCCCGGCGGAGGATGGATAGTTCCTGAGCTTGGATTACGGGGGATAGGCCGTTTGTCGCTGTTGGCGAATCGTGCTCACCCGACCCACGAAATCCTCTCGTGTAATGCCGAATTCACGGAAGATGTCGGCTTCGCTCGGGCCGCCGTATGGCGCCCAGATTCGATCGAACTCGATCATTGCACCGTCGTACTTGCTCAGCCGACGGCTCTTTCGTGTCTTGGCGTTGTCCTGGTAGCTGGTGACGGTGCCGGCCGGGATGGGGTTCTTCGATTCTTGCGTGTCTGACATGGGGTTGGGCTCACTATTGGGAGGTGTCGGGTGACGCTAGTCGGGGGTGGGGCGTGTCGGGAGTTGGTGCTCGAGTTCGCTCGCGAGCGGTTGGCTCGGCGGTGGCGTGAACGACAGGGTTTTCACGGGTATCCCGACCGTGCCGAATGCGATCTTGACCCGATGATGAAGTTCGGTGAGGGCGACCGCCTCCGCGCGTCGCGCCGCGACCGCCTCGTCGATCGTCTGTTGGCGGAAGGTGATCGTCTGTCCGGGGCGTACCTGGCCGAGACGTGACAAAGCCGTCGAGGTCGCGACCGCGAGAACCGGATAACCGGCGGTGACATTGCGGCCCCGGTGCAGAACGAGTAGTTCGTCGCCGGGTGGCTTCTCGATCGCGCCGACCGGTACACCGCGCGAGAGCAATTCGGATCCCTGTTGACGTTTCGGGGTCTCACCGCTCAGGCGCATGCCCACGTGATTGCTGCTCGGGCTCACGGTGTATTCGCGGCTATAGAGCAGGCCGAGGGACTCACCGAACTGCGCGGCATGGGGGCCGTCGACGGCATCGATCGTCCAACGGTCCGGGAAGTCGGGGAGCGGCGCGGCCAGCCGGAATAGCGCCTGGCGGCTGTAGGGGTGGTCGATGTACACCGATTCCCCGGCCAGTGCCAGCTGATCGCCGTCGGTCAAGCGGTGCCCGACCCCGATCAGCGGATCGGGTGCACAACTTCCCATGGTGTGTTGTTGGGCGACTGAGCCGTGAACGGCCAGATAGGTGCGCAGGCCGCGCCGGATATTGCTGATCACGATCCGCTCGTCGCGGTGGGCGACCGCGGGTTCCCATTGTGGTTGTGCCCGACCCCCGATGGTCACGTCGGCGGGGGCGCCCGTCACGGAGATCAGCAGGTCCGTGGAGGCGGTGCAGACGAAGTCCATCACTGGGATCTCGATCAGCGGGGCGTTCAGCGCGTTGCCGACGGCCACGTTGGCGACCTGGGCGGAGTATTGATCGAGTGCGCCGTTGACCGAGACCCCGTGGCGGGCCCACCCGAACCGGCCGAGATCGGTGACCGTGGCCATGCCGGCGCGATAAATTGTCAGTGTTTCAGCCATCGTGTCGTTCCAGTTTTCTGCCGGCATAATCCGCCCATCGTTCAGCGGGGATGGGTTCAAAACGGATCCGGTCGCCCGGACGATAAGCGCTGATGGGGTTGGCGTCGAGATCGACGACCTTGAGTGGGGTGCGCGCGATCAGCTGCCAGCCGCCGGGGCTGAAAAACGGATAGATGGTGCCCTGATTGCCGGCCACGGCGATCGAGCCGGCCGGGCACTGGATCCGAGGGGTGGAGCGGCGCGGAATCCGAGCGGGAAACGGTGGGCCGTCCATCATCGGGGCACCCGCGGGTCCGCCGAGCATCCGCACGGTGTACGTCGAGGAGACGTGCAGTTCGACAACCTCGTCCGGGGTTAGCTCGAGATGTTGTGCGACCTCGGCGAGGTCGGGGCCGTGATCGCCGCCGTAGACGACCGGCACGGTGAAGGTGGCCGCCGGAATCGGCGCGTAGGTCGTCGCCGTGGTGAGGCCTTCGACCAACGCCCGGATTGCCTGATGCGAGATCAGCAACGAATCGAATTCCACGAGGACGCTGTCGAACGCCGGAATCAGGCCATAGATGCCAGGGACGGCCCGCGCCTGGAGGTTGTCGGCGATGGCGTTGACCAGCTGCCACCGCTGCTCGGACGCGCCGCCCACCGCGAGGACGAGGACCGCCGAGTCTCCATAGTGCTCGACCTCGACCTGTGGCGTGAGAAGAGTCACCGCATCAGTCACGAGTGCACCTGGGCTCGTGACTTGAGGATCGCGGCGACGGGCCGGATCTCGACGCCGGCGACTTCGAGCTCGCTGCGGACCTGGCGAGCCACAGTCAGGGCAGCGGGATTGTCGCCGTGCAACAGGACTGTATCGACAGTGACAGGAAGGTCGGTTCCACTCACGGACTCGATCAGCCCCTCGGTCACCATCCGCACGGTCCGTGCCGCGACCTCCTGCGGGTCGTGGATCACCGCGCCGTGCTCAGTCCGAGGCACGAGTGTGCCGTCGTCGCGATACGCCCGGTCCCCGATCCCGAGAATCCCGACCTTGAGGCCGCGCTCGCGTGCGGCCCGTGCGAGTTCACCCTCCTGGCTCAGAACGATCAGTGAGGGGTCGAAGGCGAGTACGGCATCGGCGATGGCGTCGGCATAGCTGGGCTTGGTCCATGACAGATTGCCCAATCGGCCGTGCGGGGCGACGTGCGCGAGTGTCGCGCCGCGGCTGCGGACGAAAGCCGACAGTGCACCGATCTGGTACAGCACATCGGTCCGTACTTCTTCCGCGGTCAGATCCATTGCTCGGCGGCCGAAACCGACCAGGTCCGGAAAACCGGGATGCGCACCGATCGACACACCCTGGGCGATGCACCGTGCCACGGTCGTGTCCATGATCCGCGGATCCCCTGCGTGGAAACCGCACGCCACGTTCGCCGACGAGACCAACTCAAGCAACGATGCATCATCGCTGATGCGGTAGTCGCCGAAACCTTCGCCGACATCGGCGACCAGATCGACCATTCGATTCATTGTCTTCTCTTTCACTGTTGCGGAGGTTCGATTCGGGTCAGGCCCGCGTGCTTGGGACAGTGCCCAGGTCGTCGTCGACATGACGATCGAACACGAACAAGTGGCGGTAGTAGTGGATGACGTTGTCGGCTCCGAGCGTGGGGAGCCTGAGTTGCGTGGGGAACGGCTGCGAGGTTCGCCCGCTGGTGGAACTCAGAACGCCCGCGGTCGTGGTGATCGCATACCTGGATGAGCACATGGTCAGCCAGTCACCGGGCCTCGATACGTGGCTAAGTGTGGTGTTCATGTCGCCAGCTTCGCTCGTGCCGTTTCCTTCACCGTAAGCAGGATGACAAGGGCGATACTGGCAGTACCCACCAGTAGGGAATCGGGAGACCGAGAAGCTAGTGGGGGCAGCGGCACGATGGCAGGTGAATCGCACATAGGACCGGAACTCGCCAACCCCGTACGGACATTGTCTCCGGGCAGAGCGGGGACGACACGATTCCTCTCACTGGTATGACGCATGAGAGGGGCCTCGCGGTTAGCCATGCCGGGCCCGACTTCAGCTGACATATCGCTCCGATCTCTTCGCCCCAGGACTTTGCCTTGAGTGAGGTACTCATATGGAATGAGAGTAAAATCTCACTTGGAAATGAAGTCTGACATCTCGGCTGGTTGGCGTCAATGCCGGGAGCCTGGCTAGGCGGAACTGTTGTGTTGAGAGTTCGTTGCCCGCTCGGCCGCGAGGGAAGGCCGCCAGGCTGGCAACGCGGGCCTCGTCGCCAGTCTGGCGTTCCTCATGGGTCTTGTCGTGGTCACCGGCGGCGTGGAATGCCCGAGTGTGACGTGTGGTGTGCATCTGTCGCCGACCTCGCGCGGCGGCTCGAAGTGCATGTCGACCCGATGAAGCACCGGACTGGGGTTGTGACCAGGCCCCTCGGTGGCGTCGACACACGGACCGAGCTCTAGCTCCTATCAGGTCACTCCGCCCGACCGGCCGCGTGCGTTCGTCGACGCGGTCGGTCGACACATCACGTGAAGGGCAGTCCTTGCGGGCGTCAGGGTGGCAACGAGTCAGACCGGCTGCATCAACGAACCCAACCACTATCACTGAGTGGCTTGGTGATCGTGGTCGGATCGAGGCGCAGCCAGCAGCGCCGTATTGTGCCGATTCTGGCCCGTTGAGCAGGAATCTTGCTGTCGTGAACTCGGGAGACGTAAACTGAATCACATCAAAGAACAGTGATTCAGAAAGGGGGGTTGTGATGACCGAATCCTCGACCGGCGTGCGGATCGCACGCGCCCTGACCGCGGCCGGGTTGAGCCAGCGCACTCTGGCTGAGCGGACCGGTATCTCCCAGCCCACCCTCTCGCGGCTGGTGGCCGGCGCCCGGCCGGCGAAGATGAACGAGCTGCTGGCCATCGCCACGGCGACAGGCTGTACCGTCGCCGAGCTGACCGGTACCTCCACGGTGGCCGGCCGCGTCCAGTGCGCGGCCCGCGCCACCAACGGTGCGAACATGGAGCAGATGCGTGAGCAGCTGCTGCACTTCCTCGAACTCGACGCCTACCTCGACGACCAAGGCATCGCTGCCGTCGCATGACCGCAGAAGACGACGCCCGCGGTGCGGCAGAAGGATTCCGCCGCGAGCATCACCTCGGTACCCAGCCCCTCGGCGATCTGGTCGCGTTGATCGAACAGACAACCGGAATCGACGTGGCCGTGCTCGATGTCGGACCGGACGAGCACGGCCTGACCATGCGCGACCCCGCGCGGGGGGCCGTGTTCATTGCTGTCGCCCGCACCGAACATCCGATGCGCCAGCGCAGCACCCTGGCGCACGAGCTGGCGCACGTGCTGTTCGAGGACTGGACCGACGAGCAGCCCACGGACAGCGTGCCCCGCCCCTACAAGGAGATCCGGGCCGACGCCTTCGCCCGGCACCTGCTGGTGCCGGGCGCGGGGGTCAGAGAGGTCGTCGGGGACGCCCCTGCCACCCCGCTTGTGCTGTCGAAACTTGTCCAGTGGTTCCAGGTCTCGCCCGCGGTGGCGGCCATCGCGATGTACCAGGCCGGCTTGCTGGACTCGGGCACCAAAGAGCTGTGGATGACGATCAGCACGCCGAAGCTGGCCGCACGGTTCGGATGGACGGATCAGTACAAGGCGCTGCAGCAACAGTCCGACA
This sequence comes from Rhodococcus sp. NPDC057529, assembly GCF_042802055.1. Lineage (NCBI taxonomy): Bacteria > Bacillati > Actinomycetota > Actinomycetes > Mycobacteriales > Nocardiaceae > Rhodococcus > Rhodococcus sp. NPDC057529. The sequence goes on along the minus strand of NZ_JBHVEY010000033.1, from coordinate 6,374 downwards.
GACGGCGTGCACCGCAGAAGCTTCTCGCCCGCGCCATCGAGGGATATGTCGAGAACGTCGTCTCTGCGCAGGCCCTCGCGACCCTGCGGGGTATAGAAGCTGCCGCCGTCATCCGGGAGCTCACCGATCAGGGAATCGAGCAGCAGGCGTCTACCGTGGTCTGGGAGGACGTGGGCGATCTCCCCGATGTCGAGTTCGGCGACGCGGATGGCGACGTGGATGAAGGCCCGGCTGGATGAGCGCGAGACCGATCATCGATGCCGGTCCCGCCCTGAATTTCCTTGCCATCAACCGAGAACGCATCCTGACTAGTGCTGTCGGGCGGATCAGCACCCCCGAGACCGTTGAGAGCGAGGTGCTGGAGAAGGCGAAACGGGACCCACGATTTCGCACGGTGACCGGCGTATGGGCGAAAATGCGACCCAGTTGGATCGAACTGCTCTCCGACGACGAAACCCCGGAATTGGCCGCGGTCGTGGGGCGACTGAGCCAATTACCGATGGCCGAGCGCAAGATGATGGCGAAGGACTTGGGCGAGACGATGGTCGTCGCCCACGCCGTTGTCAAAGCCGAAGCCGGCGACAGGGTCATCGTCATCATTGACGACCGGGGCGGCGCCACTGTCGCGATGTCGGAGAAGCGCCGTCTGGACCGGATCCGTGCTCAGGGGAAGCCGGTCGGATCGATCACCTTGGTGAACACCGTGTCGATCCTGCGCAAAGCCGCTGGCGGTGTACACGTGCCGGACAGGAAGACGATGCGCGAGGTCTATACCAAGTTGCGCGCCTGCGACGACGGGCTGTTGCCGATCGAACAGACATCCTTGCTAGCACCAGAGCTGTGGCCATGAAGGCGCACCTCGCACAGCCTCGGTTTCTTTCCGCGATCGTTGGAGTTTTCCGGGGGTACTCGGTTCGTTGCCAGCGGTGACCATGCGGAGATGTCGGCTCGAACTGTGCCCTCAGTAAATCCGCTGACCTGGGAGGGGGCCACGTCGACAGGGCCGCTGCCGTGTGTCGCTGACACCACCGGCCCGATGGCTGTGGTTCGGTTGTCTTATTCGGTCCAGGTGATGGTGATCGCCAATGAGTTCAGAGATGGGGATGCGTGGAGTTACGAACTGCGGAGCCGGAGTCCGCACTCTTTCGTGGTGCCCAGAAACTGGGCGATTCCCAGTCCCAATATCTGGGCATGCTGCCCTTCGCCGCGTGGCAGGAGTACGCCGAGCAAGGACGAATTCTGTGTGTGGTCGACTCTGACTCTGGCGATGAGGACTGCGGGGAGTTGCTGGGATATGCGGCATTCCGCCTGCCGCGCGAGCAACTCACCTTGGCTCACCTTGTCGTCGACCCCCAGCACCGAGGACGCGGAGTGGCCCGAAGGTTGGTCGGCGAGTTGGCACGTCGACACTCGGGTCGTCGCGGGATCAGTGCCCGTTGCCGACGAAACTTTCCCGCTCACGGAATGTGGCCGCGATTGGGTTTCGTAGCCCGCGGAGACCGGCCGGGCCGAAGTACGGCGGGACACCTTCTCACTGACTGGTGGTACGACCTCGGTCACCACGACCTGCTGACCTGGCAGGGAGGAGACCAGTCGGTTGTCCCAGCAGTGATCGACGCCAATGTCTTCCTCGATCTCCACGGATCCGAGCCGAACGACGACATAGTCGCCATCATGGCGGGAATGGAGGACCGCCTCCAGGTGCTGGTCACCCCTGAACTGAGTAACGAAATCAACAAGAACAACAACCCAGCCGAACGAGGGCGGCTGTTGGCGATTGCGCAGAGCTACCCCAGGTTGCCGGTTCCGGCGTCGGCTGTCGAACGGTACACACGAGAGATCATCGATCGACTCGGACCAGTGGCACGGGAACAGGACCGCAGCGATCTCACCCATGTCGCATACGCGCTCGCCGCTGGGGTGGACGTGATTGTCACTCGGGATCGGCAGGCCCGTTCGCGGCTTGCCGACGTGGCCCGGGAACTCGGCAACATTGTGCTGACCAGCCCAGCAAATCTCGTGGCGGTACTGGATGAACGAGAAGGGAAACCGTCCTACTCGCCCGAGGCCCTGCACTCCACCGGCTACACCCTGGCCGAGGCAGCAGGTGATGGCTCCGAACTAAGTGACTTCATCAACACCGCTGCCAGTGAGCGCCGCCATTCTTACGACACTATCTGTGAGTATCTGGCATCCCAGCGGCCTCGGTCGCGGCGCGTGATCATTCGTGACCCGGAAGGATTCCCTGTTGCGCTGGTAGGCACTGTGCCGGGTGCGACCGCACTGGAAGTCCAGTTGGCGCGGGTACGGCCATGTGCGCTTCAGGTTAGTGTCGCAACCCAACTAGTCGGACAATTGCGGCATCTCGCACGCGAGCACGCACTAGACACAATCATCGTGCGCGACCCGCACATACATACCGTGATCTACACGGCGTTGCTCGAAGACGGATTCCACCCCTTCGAAGGCGGCCTGCTGGCCGTGACGCTGAACGGTGTACTTACGATCGACGAAGTGCAGATCCGCCTGGACGCCATCAAACAGCGATCGTCGTCGACCGAGCAAGACGCACTGATGCCCTTACTAGCCGCAGTCCAAACACCGACACAGGCGAAGATCTCCGCGATGGAGCGGCAGCTACGTCCACTGAGAGTGAGCGATGCGCCGATCGAATCATGGATTCTGTCAATCAAACCTGGCTTCGCGACCGAATTGTTCGGCTATCCCCCTCAACTATTCGAGCGGCCTACGAACCTGGGCATGAGCCGCGAGCACGTGTACTACCGCGGACAACAATCAGGGGAGATTGCACCGGCGCGAATCCTCTGGTACGCCAGCGAACCCGAGCAGAAACTCTTCGCAATCAGCACCCTCATCCAGGTCACCGACACCACCCCAGACCGTGCGCACCGCAAGTTCCAGCGGCTTGGCGTCTACACACACGAGCAGGTGAGAAGCAAGGCAAACGATGGATCTATCCGGGCCCTTCGCCTGGCGGATACAGAGCTGCTCAAACGGCCAATACCCCTTCCTCAATTGAAACAGATAGCAGCACAACATGGTCAGAGTCTTCAGCTATGGTCGGCCACCAGGATCAGTTCGCAATTATTCACCGACCTGATGGAGGAGGCTGGCTGTGGCGACGAGAGCAACTGAGAATGGGCATCGAGGGCTCATGGTTCTCTCGATCCAACCCCGCCATGTAGCCAATATCCTTACGGGGCATAAGACCGTTGAACTTCGACGGATCCGACCACAGATTGATCCCGGTCAACCGGTTGCGATCTATGCGACCGCACCGGTGTCCGCAGTGGTCGCCACGTGTCGGGTTAGTGAAGTTGTGAGTGGTGTCCCGACGAAGCTCAAGCGTGCAGTCTTAGGGCAGTCGGCGATCACGGGAAGCGAGTTTGACGCCTACTTTCGCGGGTGTACGGCTGCCACGGCGATCCGTTTGGTGGAGGTGAACGCTCTGAGTCCGGCGGTTACGTTGGCCGATCTACGGGCACACCGCGCCTATCATCCGCCTCAAACTTGGCACTTTTTTACTCAGTCCGCGCTTCACGATCTTGTAGGAGATCACGCTTCGCATTCGGTCCTGGCGACGATGTTGTAGCCGGAGCCATCTCGACGCATGACGGAGCCCCGCGAGGTGGGGCTTCGAGGTCGAATCCGCGGCGCATACTCGTCAAGGTTGACCTTGGCTTGGTTCCTGGTTGGGACTGCCCCCACCGTGGTTGACACTCGGGGTGTGCAGTTCAGGCCGCGTGTGCGGCCTGATGGAGCGTCTCATACTCGATGGGCGTTAGTCGACCGAGGCCACGTTGTCGGCGCCGCCGATGGTAAGTCTTCTCGATCCATCCGACGATCGCCAACCGTAGTTCCTCACGGCTGCTCCAGCGGCGACGATCGAGGACATTGCGTTGCAGCAACGCAAAGAACGATTCCATCGCCGCATTGTCGCCACATGCCCCAACTTTCCCCATGGAGCCTTGTAAACCATTGCAGCCCAATACTTCTACATACATTCCGGAACGGAATTGGCTTCCCCGATCGGAATGAACCACGGTGCCGTCCGGGTTGCGGAGGGCGATTGCGTTCCGCAGCGCCGTGCACGCCAGGTCCGCGGTCATCCGGTCGGAGATCGAATAGCCGACGATCCGGGTGGAGAAGCAGTCCTTGATCGCGCAGAGATAGAGCTTGCCCTCGTCCGTCCAGTGCTCGGTGATGTCGGTCAACCACAGCCGATCCGGCTGCTCCGCGGTGAACTGCCGCCTGACGAGGTCGTCATGGACCGGCGGCCCGGATCGACGATGAAGCCCTCGCTTCTTGGCGAACACCGAGAAGATCTGCTGCAGTGAACACAATCTGTGGACGCGATTCTCGCCGGCGACGATACCGTGGGCGGGTAGTTCGTCGGCTATGAATCGGTAGCCGAACTCCGGATCGTCGGCGTGGATGTCGTGCGCGGCGTTGATCAGATGGGCATCGTCCCAATCCCGCCGCGAGACCGGATCGGTGTTCCACTTGTAGAACGCTTGGCGGGAGAATCCCAGTACCCGGCAGGTCACCGCGACGGGGATTCCGTCGGCGGCAAGGTCACGGACCAGCGGGTACATCATTTTGGGTTGATGTCGCGGGACAGGTAGGCCACCGCCCGGCGCATCACCTCCGCTTCCTGTTCTAGTAGCCGGATCCGTTTGCGGGCCTCGCGGAGCTCGTCGGATTCGTCTCTTGTGACGCCGGGGCGGGTGCCGTCCTCGATGTCGGCCTTGCGGAGCCAGTTCTTCAGGCAGGTCTCGGATATCCCGAAATCCTTCGCGATTTGCTCCAGCGGGGCTTCGCGCTTGCGGGCCACGGCGACGACGTCGCGGCGGAACTCTTCCGGATACGGCTTCGGCATGTCGATCATCCTTCCACCGTGAGGGCAGATCCCTCACGGGTCAGGTGTCAACCAGAGCCGGGGCAGTCCCGTTCTCGGTCGCCGGCACTCAGGGGGTGAGAGGGTGCGGGGTATGACGTTGCGGTTGCCGACCACTCTTGCGACCGACTTGAACATTTCGGCGGTCGCGGCCCTGACGAGGTATTGCGGCCGTCCGTACCTCGGTGACGGCGCCTATGTCGGGGCGCACTTCGACTCCTGGTTGAGTACCGGGGACCGGGTGGGGGAGGCGGACCGGTTCACTGCGGACGATCTGGTCGCGGTGGCATTCTTGTCCGTGCAGACCCCCGCGACGGCGCGCGGGCGATCTTGCACGCTCAGGCGGAGGCGCTGAATGCCCTTCTGACGGGGATGGGCCCGGATCGGGACCCTGGTGACGAACCGGCCCCGCTGGCCCCGGGGTGGCTCGCGTGGGACCTGGAAACTGCCCTGTGGGCGTTGCGGGGGATCGGCCGGACGAAGGCGGTGAAGTTGATCGCCCGCAAACGTCCCCGGCTGTTCCCGATTTGGGACTCAGTTGTCAGTCAGGTCCTGGGCACCGAGCGAGCACATCTGAATCCGGTGCGGGAGGCGCTGCGGGCCGACGACGGGGCGTTGCATCGCCGGTTGCTGTCGATCCGGGAGGAGGCCGGCCTCCCAGATGAGATCTCCGTGCTGCGGGTGTTTGATGTGATCGCGTGGATGGACGGCAAGAGCCGCGGCCTCGCTGAACGCTCTGACCTGGAAAGATGACACGTCCCGGGATCCTCGGAACACGGTCGCGTGCGCACATCACCGCAAACCCGGTCGCGAAGGCGGGCATCGGGACGAGTTGCTTGCGGTGCCTCTGCGGCGGCGCGCGAGGTGCTCGATGGTCCGCCTGTGTGGGGGTGTGATGGTGTTGTGACCTGGTGTGATGACATGTCCCCGGTTTGTGATGTGGAGGCTGCCGGCGACCTGTGTGGGGAGTGCCGGCGCCGGGGCGTGGAGGGCGCGGGGTGTCTGTTTCGCCCGCTTTGGAGGCGATTTTGAAAGTTGTTGATGTGCAATATGTTTGGGTAATCAATTGAACAATAATACTTTACACATGTTATGCACAAATATGAAGTTGTAATGTTCGTAATCTCTTGTAAAACAATAGTTTTGGGTGTTTCGAGGTTTTCGACTGTTTTGGGTTGCGCGAAGGTGGGGTGGTATGCTGTGGGTATGACATGGAGCGGCGCGGGAAGGCGAGTAGGGGGCGGGTCTCCCGCATCCCCAGCCTCGTTGGGGTGTGGGGGACCGGATCGAACGTTCCGAGTAAAGATACAGGTGAGAACCTAATCTCGGAAACTCAGAGGAGCGAAGCGACTCGATCGGCGGCAACGGGAACCGGCCCACTGCGAGCCGCGCAGCGGCTCCCTGGCGGGGAGCGCAGCGACTCGCCCCGTCTCCCGGTGCGGAGCACCGGGAGCAG
>NZ_JBHVEY010000032.1:0-92192 GCF_042802055.1 Rhodococcus sp. NPDC057529 | reverse complement strand
TCACCGGTCAACACAAACTCGCCATCACGCCCGAAATCCGCCACTACAACACCATAGGTAATTACAGCGATAATTTCCGGACCGACACACTAGGGCCGCAGCGACTGCAGGCCGGCCGTCGGCACGTGAATCCACCCCTCCCGCTCGGCGACGACGCGGTCGCCACACTCGGGTAGTGCCGTGCAGCCGAGGGCCGCGGCCCGCGCGATGACAGCGGCAAGCACTGCGTCTAGCGCGTCGTCCGATTCACGGCAGATCGTCTGGAATGCACCGAGTTCCATCCAGTCCGCGGCCGCGAGGAACGCGTCGACCAACTCTCCCAACGTCACCCGGTTCTGCACGCTCTTGTACCCGCGTGACACCAGCCCCCAGGTGTGCAGCGCTGCCGCCGGATACGCCTCCACCACCCGCCCGTCGACGCGGCCGACGTCGACGCCCAGGTCGCCGAGTTCGGCGAGGATGCCGGCGCAGCGCAAGGCGACGTGGGCGATGAGGTCCGCCGACACGCTGAGCGGCGCTATTCCCGTCGCGGCCTGCACCACGAGGTCGGTGCGCCGCTTGGTCAGCGGACGACGCCCCTCGCGGTTGGCGAGACCGACGGTCGCGGGCAGTCGGCCGGCGTGGTGCTCGGACACCATCCGGACGAACGCGTCGGGCCAGCCGAACGGTGCGTCGATACCGGCCCTGTCGCACGCCAGGACAGCCTCGGCGATGGCATCGTTGCCGACTCCCAGCCGGATCGACTCGACGCGGGCCACGCCGTCGGACCAGTCGACGACGGCCAGGGCCGTCTTCCTCGGCTCGGCCGCAAGGTCGACTCCCACCGTGCGCACCGGACCAGGCTACGTCCGACGCGGTGGTGGAGCCTCGTCGCGTTCGTCGTTGTCCACCACCCGGCAGTGCCGGCTCGCTAGGGTCGAAAGAAGAGACCGATTCACCGGAGCAGAGAGTAGTCGCAGATGTCCAGTTTCCCGGGCCTCACCCACGTCGCGATCACCGTGTCCGACCTGGCGGCCAGCACCGCCTGGTACACAGCATTGTTCGGTTCGGCGCCCGTCCTGGACGAGGACGAGGAATCGGGGACGTTCCACCACACGGTGTTCGCCCTCGACGGGGGCATGCTCTTCGGCCTGCACACCCATCCCGACAGCGGCGCACCTACGAGGTTCGACGAACGGCAGGTCGGGCTCGACCACATCGCGTTCGCCTGTTCCCTCGACGCACTGCCCGGGTGGGTGGAGCGGCTCGACGCACTCGGAATCGAGCACGGGGGCATCAAGACGGCGCACTACGGGTCCGGAATTTCGTTCCGCGACCCCGACAACATTGCGCTGGAGTTCTTTGCGCCTCCGGCACCCGTGAGTACTTCCTAACGTCGGGCGGTTAACAAGTACTCACGGGTGGCGGAGCCGCGGGCGGCGTCGTGGAGGGTCAGGGCCAGCGCGAGGGCGCCGTCGACGGCGGCGCGGTCGGCGGCGGGTGCGGCGCTGGCCGCAGCGAACTCGGCCTGATGGTTGACGGCGGGTGCCGAGTCGATGCCGATGTAGGGGTGGATCGCGGGTATCACCTGCGAGACGTTGCCCATGTCGGTGGAGGCCCGGTTCATCAGCGAGTCCGGGCCGGTGCGGAACACGCGGCCGAGGCCCTCCGCGTGCCGGACGTACGACGCGAGCAGCGCTTCGTCGGTGCGGAACTCCGAGTACGGTTCGCTTTCCGGGGCGATGGTGAGTTCGCAGCCGGTGGCGACGGCGCCGGCCTCGAAGCAGCGGGCGACCCGGGGTTCGATGCGGGCCAGCTCGTCCAGGGTCTCGGCGCGCACGTACCAGCGGCCTTCGGTGCGCTGGGGGATGGCGTTGGGCGCTTCTCCCCCGCGCGTCATCATCCCGTGCACGCGCGCGCTCGACGGTAGCTGTTGCCGGAGCAGCCCGATGGCGACCTGGGCGACGGTGAACGCGTCGGCCGCGTTGACGCCGCGCTCGGGGTACGCCGCCGCGTGCGCGGCCTTGCCGTCGTACCGGATGTGGCTGTGGGACACCGCGTACGGCTCGGCACGGGCCACGTCGACGGGTCCGGGGTGGGCCATGACGGCGGCGTGGACGCCCTCGAACGCCCCGCGTCGCAGCATCTCGATCTTGCCGCCCCCGCCCTCCTCGGCGGGGGTGCCGAGCACCGACAGGGTGATGCCGAGGTCGTCGGCGAGCGGCGCGAGGGCCAGCGCCGTCCCCACCGAGATGGCGGAGATGACGTTGTGCCCGCACGCGTGGCCGAGGCCGGGGAGCGCGTCGTATTCCGCGCACACCGCGAGGTGCAGCGGCCCGGTGCCGACGTGCGCGCGGAACGCAGTGGCCAGCCCGACGTACTGCTGCTCCACCGTGAAACCGGCGTCCGAGAGCACGCCGGCGACCCGGACGCACGAGCGTTCCTCCTCCCACGCGACCTCCGGGTGGGTGTGCAGGTCGTGCGACAGCGCCAGGATCCGGTCTTCGGCGCGCCTGGCCCCGTCGCGAATCACTTTGTCGGCGTTCACAGGTCACCCGGAACGCCGTAGGACGGGGCGGCCGTGGGGTCGACGCCCCGCACCCGGTAGTCCCGCTTCTGCGGTTCCCACACCGTCCACAGCCGGCGCAGTTCGCCGACCGGGTCGTCGTGCCAGTCGACGCGCAGATCGGTGACGGCCCACGGGACGTCCTCGACCACCTGCATTCCGGCGGAGTGCACGGGTCCGGCCTCGCCGCCTGCGGTGACCGCGGCGGTGAGACCGTCGAGCAATCGGCCTTCGAACGTCGGGGCCGTGCTCGACACGTAGCCGAACAGCAGCGACCGGATGACGCCTTCGTCGCGGAGCATGTTGCCCGCGACGGCGGCGCCGCTACCCTGCGCGCTGCTGTGGATGCCCAGCGTCTGCGCACCCGAGTGCACCGCGGTGCCGCCGTCCGCATCCACCACGACGATCTGCCGGTACTCCGGGAACTGCTCCTGCGCGAGTGCCGATTTCAGCGCGGCCTCCGCATTCTCGCCCGACGCGAGCGCGTCGAGTCCTCTCGGTCCCAGCTGCGGATTGGTGACGTTCTGGGAGGCGACGACGCCGACACCGGACCGCACGTGCAGGCAGCGCGACGCCACGGCGGGGCTGGAGGAGCAGACGACCATCCCGAACGCGCCCCCGGGGTCACGGGCGACGAGTGAGAACGTCATGAGCTGATCACTGCCGTCGCGTCGATCTCGACGAGCCATTCGGGCCGGGCCAGGGCGTCGACGACGATGCCGGTGGACACCGGGTGCACCCCCTTCAGCCAGCGCCCGACCACCCGGTAGACGGTCTCCCGGTACCGGACGTCGACGAGGTAGATGGTGACCTTGACGACGTCCTCGAGGCGGCTGCCCGATTCCTTCAGCAGCATCGCGATGTTCGCCATCGCCTTCTCGGCCTGGGCCTCGACGTCACCGATTCCGACGGACGCCCTCGTGTCGAGGTCCTGGCCGATCTGCCCGCGCAGGTACACGACGCCGCCGGCGACGACGGCCTGCGCGAGATCGTTGTCGAGGTTCTGTTCCGGGTACGTCTCGCGGGTGTTGAACGGGCGGATGCGGGTGTGGGTGGTCATGCCGCACCTCCGTCGACGTTGTCCGACAGTCCCGCCGCGGCCTTGACGAGGCCGAGCGGCCCGTCGAAGTCGAAGTTGCGGTACACGGCGGCGAGCTGCGCGAACGGCGGCGACTGGGCGAAGAGCTGGAACGTCAGCCGGTGTCCGGCGTAGTCGCTGTTGAGCAGGTCGCGGGCGAACGCGAGGAGTTTGCGACGGTCGTCGGCCACCCAGTTGTCGTTGATGGAGTAGAACTTCTCCAGCCACGGCGCGACGTCCGGGTCGGCGAACGTGGCGGCGTCCGGGGTGATGCAGATCTGGCCGCCGCAGAGTTCGCGGGCGATGTGCATCATCGCGGGCAGTTGGCTGAGCGCCATCACCCTGCCGGTGTAGAGGAGGGACTGGTTGGGCATGAGCAGACCGCCGGGGCTGGGCTCGGCCAGCGAGATCGCGGCGGTGAGGTGGGCGTTGATCGTCTCCCGGTAGCAGGCGAGCTGGGCGAGTTTCTCCTGCACGGCCTGCTGCTTCTCGAGCCCGCTCTGCTGGACGTTCCACAGTGCCGATCCGATCATGAGGTCGGCGAGGTGCAGGGTGCGCTGCACGAACGGGAACGCGCTGTAGCGGTGCAGGGTGGAGCGGATGAATGTCGCGGCCCGGGTGTGCCGGTAGAACAGCACGTCTTCCCAGGGGATCTCGACGTTGTCGAACACGACGAGGGACTCGACCTCGTCGACCCGGTTGGCGAGCGGGTAGTCGGCGGCCGGTGCGCGGCCGGCGAACCCGTTGCGGGAGATGTACTTCAACCCCGGCGCACCCATGTCGAGCACGAATCCGACGGCGTAGTCGGACAGTTCACTGTTGCCCCAGTTCGCGATGGTCGGCTTGGTGAACGCCTGGTTGGAATACGCGGCTGCGGTCTCGTACTTGGCGCCGCGCACGACGATGCCGTTGTCGGTCTCCTTCACGACGTGCAGCAGCATGTCGGGATCCTGGTCCTGCGGGGCCTTGGACCGGTCGCCCTTGGGATCGGTGTTCGCCGACACGTGGAACGGATCCTCCCGGACCGACCGCTCGAGATGGCGGCGGATGTTCTCCGAGAAGCGCGGGTCCACCTCGTTGAGGACGTCCTGCCCGTCGAACAGCGACCACATCTCACCGATGGTCTCGTCGCCGACGCGGGTGACCACGCCTCGGGTGTCGTCGAGCACCAGGTCGACGGCGGCGCGCTTGTCGAGCCAGTCCTGCTGGGTGCGGGGCAACTTGTTGGCGACGGCGTTGCGTTCACCGGAGTCGGGGTCGACGTAGGTCATCGCGTCCTGCGTGGCTTCGTCGTGCGCGAGGTCGTAGATGCGGGCCCGGACGTCGACGATCGGTTTGAACATGGGATGGTCGGCGACGTCCTTGACGCGTTCCCCGTCGACCCAGACCTCACGGCCGTCCCTGATGGACTCCCTGTATTCGTCACCGGTGCGGATCATGTCGTGCTCCTGGTCCTGGACGCGGGGTGCGCGTCCGGGTAGTCGGGAAAGGTGGAAGGTTCGAATTCTGCGGGCTTGCTGTAGGTGCGGGACGCATAGACGAGCGGTTCCCCGGGGTGCGACTCCACGGCGGCGACACGCCCGATGTAGACGCGGTGGGTGCCGGCGTCGACGACCTCGTGGACGGCGCAGTCGAACGACGCGATCGCGTCGTGCACGCGCGGTGAACCGGATGCGGCGACGGTCCAGTGCCCGCAGGTGAAGTCCCACCGCTCCTTGCCGGGCCACGGACGGCCCGCGAACGTGTCGGCGACGTGATCATGCTGGGTGGCAAGCACATTGACGCAGAAGACGCCATTCTCGGAGATCGCGTCGTTGACGGGGCTCCGTCCGTGGAGGCAGACCAGCACCAGCGCGGGGTCGGCCGACACGGAGCACATCGCGCTCACGGTCTGCGCGGCGCGGCCGCCGGGACCGTCGGTCGCGACGACGGTGACCCCGGTCGCGACGGCGCCCATGGCCGTGACGAAGTTCGCGGTCGAGTTGTCCGGCACCGGTGGGGCCACCGATGTTCGGGCCGTCGTTTCGACGGCTGAGTGGGGGTCGGCGATCGGCATGACGGGCTCCTTTCTGTGTGCGGTGAGCGAGGAGTTCGTGCCGTGGAACCAATCTTGAAGTCCACGGCGAAATCTGTACAACACAGATAAGTGGAGCAGTGCATAACGAAAATCGATGCAGCGCGAACGGGTGACCCGCAGCGTTCGGACCAGCGATAATTCCTACATCAGCCGATGCGGACGGGGACAGCCATGACGCCACTGCAGCGCTACATCGCCGAAGAGATCGCGATCGACCACGCCGACGGGCTGCTGACGCGCCGGGAGGCGCTGCGCAGGCTCGGACTCGTCGGCCTCGGTGTGGCGGCGGCGACCTCCCTGCTCGCCGCGTGCTCCAGCGGCAGCGACGAGCAGTCGTCGACGTCGGCGCCTGCGACACCCGGTGGAGCGACACCCCCGCCGCCCGGAACGGCCGACGCCGTGGGCACCGAGGCCGTGACGTTCGCAGGCCCGGACGGACGGGTCCTGCAGGGCGCCTGGGCCGAAGCGGCCACGCCCCGCGGAACGGTGCTCGTGATCCACGAGAACAAGGGTCTCACCGACCACATCCGTTCGGTGGCGGGCCGATTCGCCGGTGCCGGCTACTCGGCGCTCGCCGTCGACCTGCTGTCGGAGGAGGGCGGGACGGCGACGTTCACCGACCAGGCCCAGGCCACCGCCGCACTGGCCACCGTGCCGCCGGAACGCTTCGTCGCCGACATGAAGTCCGGGGTCGACGAACTCGGCCGCCGGGTACCGGACAAGAAGGCGGCGGCTGTCGGGTTCTGCTTCGGCGGTGGGATGGTGTGGCAACTCCTCGCATCCGGCGAACCGCGACTGGCCGCGGCCGTCCCCTTCTACGGTCCCCTACCCGAGGGCGCGGACTTCTCCGGGTCGAAGGCCGCGGTCCTCGCCATCTACGCGGAACAGGACGCGAGGGTGAACGCCTCCCGCGACGCCGCCGCCGCGGCACTCGCGAAGGCGGGGCTGCCGCACGAGATCGTCACCGTTCCGGGCGCCGATCACGCGTTCTTCAACGACACCGGGCCTCGGTACAACGCGACCGCGGCGGCGGAGGCCTACGAAAGAGTCCTCGCCTGGTTCGGCGAATACCTGGGGTGAGGCGGGCGCATCAGCAGCGCCGCCACCAGGAAGCAGACGGCTCCCACGAACGTCCCCAGGTCCGCGACCGTCGCATTCTTCAGCACGCCCGTGCCCGGCACGATGTACGCGCCGACCGCGGACACCCCGAACGCCACCGACCCGATCATGTTCAGCCAGGTGCTGCGCCAGTTGCGGGCGTGCGGATCCCACAGCTTGTCGGTTTCGGTGGTGGCCACCACCGCCAGACCGCTGGCGACCAGGAACGCCGTCGACCCGAAGAGGTCGGGCCGCCACCCCCACACCCGGTCCTGTTCGGCGGTGAGCCCCTGGATCAGAGCGACCGCCGTACTCACGTTGAACAGGAGGGTGCCGACGAACTGGATCAGTGCGGCCCACCAGTCGTAGCGTTCCACCCGGTGCGATTCCGCTCCGGGCACCGGTCGGCCGCTGAGCGACAACTGGATGAATCCGGCGGCGGTGAAGAACAACGATCCGACGAAGTAGGTGATGTTGTCGAGTTGCGGGCCGACCGCGTCGCCGTACACCCGCGTGGCCGCGAGTCCGAACAGGAAGGAGCCGATGACGAATCCCCAGGACTCCCGGCGCAGGCGCAGCACCCGGCGCGGCGCGGACGAGGTGCGGTCCTTCGACATCGTGACGTCCCCCTCACCCGTCGGCCCGGGTTCTCAGACTCTCCGAAGTCCCGGGCCCGGTCAAGGCCGGGCGCGGAAATTCGGCTGCGAGTCCACGCGGGGTGTGCCAGTGTCGAAACATGACGAGCATCGGCGGAATCACGATCAGAACTGCGACCGAGCAGGACTGGCCGAAGATCGTCGTGCTCAACGAGATCTGCTTCGTGACACCGCAGACGGAGGAATTCACCGCCCACTGGAGGCAGCTCGTCAGCGGCGAACCACCGGTGATCGCACTGGACGGGGACGAGGTCGTCGGCGCGACGATGGACATTCCCATGACCGTCACCGTTCCCGGCGGCGGCAGCGTCGCGGCGGCGGGCGTCACCGCGGTCACGGTCGCGCCCACCCATCGTCGGCGCGGCGTTCTCCGCGCGCTGTACACCGAACACCACGCACGGATCCGGGCGTCGGGCGTGCCGCTGTCGATTCTCACCGCCAGCGAGGGCGGCATCTACGGACGGTTCGGGTACGGACCCGCGACGGTCGAGTCGACGGTGAGCATCGACCGCCGGTTCGCCGTCCCGCACCCGAAGGCGCCGGACCCCGGCGGTGTGCGGATGGTCCATCCCGCGGAGGCCCGGCCTGCATTCACGGACGTCTACCACCGCTGGCAGCAGGTGACGCCCGGTGCGCAGGTGCGGCCGGAGATCGTGTGGAACCGGATCTTCGCCGACCGCGAGAGCGAGCGCGGTGGCGGCACAGCCTTGTTCGGGCTGGTCCACGACGACGGCTACGTGCTGTACCGCCGCGCCTCCGGCGACAACGGATCGTTCGCCCGGGTGGAGGAGATCCGCACGGTCACCGGCGACGCGCACGCCGCTCTGTGGCGGGCGATGCTCGGCCTCGACCTCGTGCGCCGCATCGAAGCGAACCTCACCCCCGAGGATCCGCTGCCCTATCTGCTCACCGACGGCCGGCTCGTGCGCACCTCCTCGCGTCACGACGAGTTGTGGGTGCGGATCATGGACGTCCCCGCCGCGCTGGAGGCCCGCACGTTCCGCGGCGACCTCGACGTGGTGGTGCAGGTCGACGACGGGTTCCTGGACGCCGGCGGCACATTCGCCCTCACCGTCCGGGACGGCAAGGCCGTGTGCACACGGACCGACGCCGCACCGCACATGGTCCTCGACCTCGACGTGCTCGGCAGCCTGTACCTCGGGGCACACCGGGCGCGGACGCTCGCGGCCGCGAACCGGCTGTGGGCCGCCGATGCCGACGTCCTCGACCGGTTCGAGCACGCGTTCGGCTCCGACCGCGACGCCCAGATGGGCTGGGGGTTCTAGCCCGCGGTCCGTGCCTGTTTCGCGAACACGGCCCGCGCCCGCTCGGCGACGGCCCGGGCCCTCGCCGTGCTCCGGACCCCTTTGAGCCGGGCGAGGACGACGGGGAGTCCGGGAACGTCGTCGGCGATCGGCAGTGTCGCGACCCTCCCGCCGTCGTACGTCCGGCCCTCGGCGGGCCGCTGGTTCAGGATCGAGAAGCCGTGGCCGCGGGCGACGAGCCCCCGCACCGTTTCGTAGCTCGCCGACCGGTAGCGGACCATCGGGGTGACCCCCGACCCCGACAGCATGGCGAGGAAGTAGTCGCGGCTGCTCGGCAGGTCCAGCAGCACCATCGGTTCGCCCTCGAGGTCGGCGAGCGCGATCGCGTCGTGGCCGGCCAGCCGGTGGTCCGGCGGCAGGACGACGTGCGGCCTCGCGACGCCCAGCGTCTCCGTCTCCATGTCTTCGCCCAGCGCGAGGTCGTAGGTGAGGGCCAGTTCCGCGGTGCCGTTCCGCAACGCCGCCCGCACCGCCTCCGCCTGCGTCTCGACGACCTCCACCTCCAGGTCGGGATGCTGATCGCGCAGGTCCGAGATGAGCGTCGGGAGGATGAACGGGGTGAGCGTGACGAAGCAGGCCAGGCGCACCGTTCCCCGGACGGTGTCCTCGTGGCCGCGCGCCGCGTCGAGGACCTCCCCGAGATGGGCGAGGACGCTGCGGGTGTCGCGGAGCATCTCCTCCCCCGCCGCCGTGAGAACGAGCCCGCGGGACCGTTGCCGGATGAACAGCTGGGTGCCGATCTGGTGCTCGAGTTGGGAGATCGCCGACGAGACCGCCGACTGCGCGACCATCAGTTCGTCGGCGGCCTTCGTCATGCTGGAGAAGTTCGCGGCCTCGACGAAATACCTGAGCTGGGTGAACGTCACGTCGGGTCGTCGTTGCATGCGCGCTCCTCGGGATCTGAGGCCACCAGGATCGCAGGTCTCCGACCGGGGAGCCACCACGGCACCCGGGGTGGCCGCGACGCCGTCAGCGGACGTCAGCCTTCACGAGGCCGGGGTCCGGCTCCGATCCGGGGCCGTCCTCCCGCGCGGTGCGCGGGCCGCTCGCGGACCGCACCGACGCGCCCCGCACGTAGCCGACCGCCCCGAGGAGCGCCAGCACGGCCAGCGTCCCGAGGGTGAACAGTTCGAACGTCCCCTGGCTCACGCCCCAGATCTCCGTGAAGTCGTAGTCCAGGCCGAACACCGATTCCAGCGTGCCGGGGAACACCGCCACCCAGGAACCGAGCAGCACCCAGGCGAAGCAGAGGCCGCCGAGGATGCGGAAGCCGACGTTCCCGGTGGGCACCCGGAAGGGCCGCGCGACGTCCGGGAACCGGGTGCGCAGCCGGACCGCGGACGGGATGACGATCAGGTAGCTGAGCAGGAACGTCGAGATCGAAATCGTCAGCACCACCGCGAAGATGGAACCGCCGGACCCGGTGATCTGCATCGCCGCGATCATGAAGACGGTGGCGACGACTCCGGACAGGAAGTTGACGCGCACCGGCGTTCCGAGGCGGGGATGGAATCGGCCGAAGAACCCGCCGAAGAAGGCGCCGTCGGCCGCGGCCATCGCCTGCATGCGGTCGCTGATGATCATCCACGCCGCCCCTTGGGTCATCAGGATCACGGCGAAGATCACCCCGGTGACGGTCAGCATGGCGGGCGCGGCGGGTCCGTACACGCTGTACACGGTCGCGACCGCCTCGAGGAGGCCGCCGACACCGGTGATGTCGTCCGCGGGCACGACGAGGAGGATCGCGAAGATCGGCAGCAGGTAGGACGCGGCGGCGATGCCGCAGGCGCGGGCGATCGAGATCGGGACGTCTCGGGCGGGGTTCTTCATCTCCCCGGCGGCGCTGTTCCCGGATTCGAAACCGAGGTAGGAGAACAGCAGCAGCGGTGTCACCCCGAGGAGCCCGGTGAGGGTGGGGCGGAAGTCGCCGGCGGAGATGCCGGCGAAACCGTTCTTCGCGGCATAGATCCCGGTGGTGACGAGGAAGAACAACAGGAAGACGATCTTCAGGAACGCGCCGACCGTCGGAATCCATTTGCCCCGTGCGAGACTCACCACGGCAGCGAGCACCGTCAGCCAGATGAAGACGAGCTTGAACAGGTAGTCCGTCACCGACCCCTCCTCGAACGCTGTGACGTAGTGGTTCCACGTCTCGGCGGCGATGAACGCCATCGACCCTCCGACCCACACCGGCTGCGTCACCCACGTCAGCAGCGACGCGAGGGCCGCGAGCGGCCGGCCGAACGCTCGCCGGACCCACACGTAGACGCCGCCCTCACCGGTGAACGTGCTGCCGATCTCGGCGAAGATCAGGCCGTACGGCAGCAGGAAGAACACCGCGAGAACCAGTGCCCAGGTGAAGGTCTCCGCGCCGAACGTGGAGACCTGACCGAGAACCTCGACCGACACCACCGCCGCGACGATGAGGAAGACGATGTCGAAACGGCCGAGGGACTTCTTCAGGTGTCGTGTCTGTTCGTCCGCCAGGGCGGTCGGGGTGTTGTCGCTCATCGATGTACCTCGTTGCTGGAGTCGATAGGAAAGTGCTTGCGCGTTACCGTGTTTCGGCCGGAACGGTGTCGGCCTTCGGCGGCAACGGTGCAGTGATGCCGGTCACTACTCTCGTCCGCACCCGGCAAATCTGTACAACACAAAGATCCGAGGTAGTGCATCAGTTCTGCAGATGCCAAGACTCCGGTGAATCCCTGCGACTAGTCCGCGGCGAACTCGGCGATCGAGCACGACAGCACGGTCTCGAGGTAGCGGAGGACGCTGTTCCGCGCGGTCCACGGCTCGACGCGCCGGTTCCGCGCGATGATGTGCAGGCCGTAGGCATCCTCGAGGCTCACCGCGGTGCGGGCGATCTCCTCAGTGGGCATCGACGGCGTGAACACACCCTGGGACCGGCCGATCTCGAGCACCGTGCTGTACAGCGACACCTCCAGGTCGAACAGCGTCGACAGCAGCGCGGAGTGCGTCGCGTTGCGGCTCGCGTGGAGATGCAGTTCGTAGAGGACCGTGCACAACGGATCGTCGGCGGCATCGGGGATACCCAGCCGCACCGTGGTGCGCAGCCGCTCGACCGGATCGGCGAGATCCTGCACCGCGTCGTGCCTGCGCCGGTAGAACCGGTCGACCGCGTGCTCGTGCACCTCGACGAGCAGGTCCTCGAGTGACGGGTAGTAGTAGCTGACCAGACCCGCCGACAGTCCCGCCTCCTCCGCGACGTCCTTGATGCGCAGCCCGGTCATGCCCCGCTTGGTGATCGCGGTGGTGGCCGCCGAGACCATCTCACTGCGCCGGACTCCCTGCCTCTTCGGACGTGCCATGACCACCATTATTGATGAACTTCATCAATAAACAAGTCACGATCGGGGCTGTATTTCTCCCACCGAGCCTGGACTTTCACAACCCCATCGGCAATTATTTGAGACAGATCGCAAAGAATCGCCGTCTCGGCGACAGTGGAACGGCCGGCCAGCCGAGCGCGCAGGCCACCACAGCGAGCCCACTCCCCGTCTCCAGTCAGGAATTCACCGTGCGTGATCCGCGATACGACATCCTGTTCGAACCGGTTCAGATCGGACCGGTCACCGCCCGCAACCGGTTCTTCCAGGTCCCCCACTGCAACGGCATGGGTTACCGCGACCCCTCCGGCGAGGCCTACATGCGGCGGGTCAAGGCCGAGGGCGGCTGGGCGGTCGTCTGCACCGAGCAGGTCGAGATCCACCCCACCTCGGACATCGGCCCGTTCATCGAACTGCGCCTGTGGGACGACCAGGACCTGCCCGCCCTCACCAGGATCTCCGAGAAGATCCACGAAGGCGGTTCTCTCGCCGGCATCGAACTCGCCCACAACGGCCTCAACAGCCCCAACCTGATCAGCCGCGAGACCCCGCTCGGCCCGCAGAATCTGCCCGTCGTCTCCTGGAACTACGACCCCGTCCAGGCCAGGGCGATGACCAAGTCGGACATCGCCGACCTGCGGCACTGGCACAAGGAGGCGGTGCGCCGGTCGTTGAAGGCCGAATACGACATCGTCTACGTGTACGCCGGGCACGCGATCGGCGGCCTGCACCACTTCCTGTCCCGTCGCTACAACAACCGGACCGACGAGTACGGCGGCAGCCTCACCAACCGCGTGCGCCTGCTCCGCGAGATCCTCGAGGATTCCCGCGAGGTCGCCGACGGCACGGCCGCGGTCGCGTGCCGCATCTCCGTCGACGAACTCCTCGGCGACGAGGGCATCACGCGCAGCGAGATCGAGGACGTGATCGGCCTGCTCGGCGAGACCCCGGACCTGTGGGACTTCGTGCTCGGCAGCTGGGAGGACGACTCCGTCACCTCACGGTTCGGACCCGAGGCGGAGCAGGAACCGTATGTTCGGGGACTGAAGCAACTCACCACCAAACCCGTCGTCGGTGTCGGCCGCTTCACCTCGCCCGACACGATGCTGCACCAGGTCAAGAGCGGCATCCTCGACTTCATCGGGGCGGCTCGCCCGTCGATCGCCGACCCGTTCCTTCCCCGCAAGATCGAGGAGGGGAACCTCGAGGACATCCGGGAGTGCATCGGCTGCAACATCTGCGTGTCCGGTGACTTCACGATGTCTCCGATCCGCTGCACCCAGAATCCGACGATGGGCGAGGAGTTTCGTCGCGGCTGGCACCCGGAGCGGATCAAGGTCCGGTCGAGCGAGTCGAACGTGCTCGTGGTCGGGGCGGGTCCCGCCGGCCTCGAGGCCGCACGTGCCCTCGGGCAACGCGGTTACGCCGTGAGCCTCGCCGAGGCCGGCAGGCAACTCGGTGGCCGGGTGACCCGGGAGTCGAAGTTGCCCGGACTGTCCGCCTGGATCCGGGTGGTGGACTACCGGCAGCAGCAACTCCGCAAGCTGTCCAACGTGGACGTGTTCATGGAGAGCGAGATGACCGCCGACGACGTCATCGACAACGACTTCCACCACGTGGTCGTCGCCACCGGTTCGAGTTGGCGCCGCGACGGCGTCGGCCGGTGGCACACCCACGCCGTTCCCGTCGACGACCACGCCGACGTCCTCACACCGGACGACGTGATGGCGGGGCTGCGACCCGCGGGCAACAAGGTGGTGCTCTTCGACGACGACCACTACTACCTCGGGGCGGTCGTCGCCGAACTCCTGGCGAAGGAGGGATTCGACGTCACCCTGGTCACTCCGGCCGCGCACGTGTCGCAGTGGACGACGAACACCATGGAAGTGCTCCGGATCCGCAAGCGAATCATCAAGGCCGGGGTCCACGTTCAGGTGAACCGCGCCGTCACCGCGATCACCCCCGAAGGTGTCCGCACGGTGTGCGCGTTCACCGGCGACGAACAGTTCTTCGACGCGGACGGCGTCGTCCTCGTCACCGCCCGGCTCCCGCACGACGGACTGTTCCACGACCTGCAGTCGCGCGAATCCGAGTGGGCCGCCGCCGACCTGCGCAGCGTCCGCGGCATCGGCGACGCCTGGGCGCCGTCCACCATCGCAGCGGCCGTCTGGTCCGGGCACCGGCACGCCGAGGAACTCGACGAACCGCCCGCGCCGGGCCCCGTCGCCTTCCGCCGGGAAGTCACCGGCCTGTCGATCGAACCCGTCAGCACACTGACGATCCCCCCGTTCGCCAACGCACAGAATTGAGGAACACCGCCATGACCGCAGTACACCCGATCCCCACCGACGCCGAGAACGTCGCGGCGATGACCCCCAGCGCCTACGTCACCGCTGAGACGCTCCGGGCGGGCGATCCGCAGGAACACGAAATGGTCCACCTGAGCAGCGGCGACGAGAAGTTCACCGTCGGCTCGTGGCGCGCCGAGCCCTACCGCGAGTTCATCGAGTCCTACCCGGGCGACGAATACACCCGGGTCCTGGAGGGCTCCGTGACCTTGACGGCGGACGACGGGGTCGCCCACACCTTCGGCCCCGGCGACGCGTTCACCCTGACCAGGGGGTGGCGCGGGGAGTACCGCGTCGACGCACCGCTGCTCAAGCAGTTCGCCATCTACGTTCCCTGACCACCACTTTCGAGCACGAGGATGACGATGCCTGATCCGACCACACTCGACGACTGGACAGCACTCGCCGCGACCATCACGCCGCGCCGCGAACTGTTCGTCGACGGCGCGTTCCGTCCCGCGAAATCGGACGAGACGTTCGATTCGATCAACCCGGCGACCGGTGAACTGCTCGCCCGGGTGTCCGCCGCGGACGCCCTCGACGTCGACGCGGCGGTCCGGTCCGCGCGGGAGGCGTTCGACTCGGGCATCTGGTCGCGCAGTCCGGCGTCCCACCGCAAACGGGTCCTGCTCCGGCTCGCCGAGCTGATCCTCGAGCACCGCCACGAGCTCGCCCTGCTCGACTCCCTCGACATGGGGAAGCTCGTGGCGGAGGCGCTGACCGTCGACGTCCCCTCGGCCGCCGCACTTTTCACGTTCTACGCCGAAGCTCTCGACAAGATCGGCGGGGAGATCGCGCCCACCGATCCGGGAAGCCTCGCGCTCGTCTCCCGCGAACCGCTCGGCGTCGTCGCCGCCGTGGTGCCGTGGAACTTTCCGCTCGATCTCGCGGTGTGGAAGCTGGCGCCCGCCCTCGCCGCCGGAAACAGCGTCATCGTCAAACCCGCCGAGCAGGCCCCGCTGTCGGTGCTGCGTCTGGCCGAACTCGCGACCGAGGCGGGCCTCCCGGACGGCGTCCTGGGCGTTCTTCCCGGGCTCGGCGCCGCCGCCGGCGCCTCGCTGGGCCTGCATCCCGACGTCGACGTCGTCGCCTTCACCGGCTCCACCGAGACCGGGAAGAGGTTCCTCCGGTACGCGGCGGACTCGAATCTGAAGCAGGTCTGGCTCGAATGCGGCGGCAAGAGCCCGAATCTCGTGTTCGCCGACGCCGATCTCGACGAGGCCGTCGAGAAGGCCGTGTTCGGCGCCTTCTACAACCAGGGGGCGGTGTGCTCCGCCAACTCCCGGTTGCTGGTGCAGGAGTCGGTCGCCGAGCAGGTCACCGACGCCCTCGTCCGCCGGGCGTCGTCGATCCGGCCGGGCAACCCGCTCGACCCCGGGTCCACGCTGGGTGCCATCGTCGACGAGAGGCACACCCGGACGGTCGCCGGTGTCATCGAACGCGCCCGCCCGGGCAGCCGGGTGTTACTCGGCGGCAACAGGACCACCGTCGACGGCCGCGGATGCTTCCTCGAACCGACGATCCTCGGCGACGTCGCCGCGACCGCCGAGGTCGTGACGCAGGAGGTGTTCGGACCGGTCCTCACCGTCCAGACGTTCACCGACGAGTCCGACGCCATCCGCATGGCCAATGACAGCATCTACGGGCTGGCGGCGTCGGTGTGGACGGAGAACCTGAATCGGGCCCACCGCGTCTCCTCCGCGCTGCGGGCGGGGACCGTCTCGGTCAACACCGTCGACGCCATCAGCGCGCAGACCCCGTTCGGCGGGTTCAAACAGTCCGGTTTCGGGCGCGACCTGTCCCTGCACGCGATGGACAAGTACACCGGGCTGAAGACGACGTGGATCCGGTTGCGGCCGTAGCGAGCCCGGCGGGCGAATGTACCGTTCGGCGCTCCCGAGGCGTCGAGGGGTACATTCGCCCCCGAATCGTGGCACCTGCTCGAGCGCCGCCGGGACGCCTGACACGGCAGCGCCCCGGGGATACCGTGGAGGAATGCTCCCCATCGTGGATCTCGCCGAACTCGACGCACCGGCCGGGCGGGAACGGTTGCGGGAAATCACCCACCACGTAGGTTTCTTCTATCTCGACGGGCACGGCGTGGACCGGGAGTTGCTCGACCGCGTGTTCACGGTCGCACGGGAGTTCTTCGCACTGCCCGAGGACTCCAAACAGTCCATCGCGATGCTGAACAGCCCGCACTTCCGCGGCTACAACCGCCTCGGCGGCGAGCTGACCAACGGTGAGACCGACTGGCGCGAGCAGATCGACATCGGGCCGGAACGGCCACCGATCCCCGGCGCCGCCGACTACCTGCGCCTGCAGGGGCCCAATCAGTGGCCCGGCGACCTTCCCGACCTGGAGAAGACGATCGAGGCGCTGGACGCCGCGCTCGCCGACGTCGGGATGCGACTGCTGCGGCACTGGGCCGCGTCGCTCGACGCCGATCCCGCGACCTTCGACGACGCGTTCGCGCACGCCCCCGCCACCCTGATCAAGGTGGTCCGCTACCCGGCGCGGCCGAGCGCGGACCACACCGGCGAGCAGGGAGTGGGCGCCCACAAGGACTCGGGGGTACTGACGATGCTGCTCCTCGAACCGGGGTCGTCGGGCCTGCAGGTGGAGACCGAGGACGGCGACTGGATCGACGCGCCCGCCCGGGCGGGGTCGTTCGTCGTGAACATCGGCGAACTGCTCGAGGTCGCGACCGGGGGCTACCTCCGGGCCACCCGGCATCGGGTGCTCACACCCGCCGGCGCGCCCGAGCGGCTGTCGGTCCCGTACTTCCTCAATCCCGCTCTCGACGCCACGGTCCCGGTGATCACCCTGCCGCCGCATCTCGCCCTGCGAGCCCGCGGAATCGAGATGGACCCGTCGAACCCGCTCTACAACACGTACGGCGAGAACGCGTGGAAGAGCCGCACCCGCGCCCACCCCGACGTCTACGCACGCTGGTATCCGGACGAGGCGGAACCGGGGTAAAACTCCCGCCACCACCGGGAGTAATGTTCCCGCAGTGTTGCTCCTGACCTCTCGGCGTTACGTCGACCTCCGCCTGCAGGCGAGTGCCATCTGTCCGCGCTCGCGCTGACGCACCGCATCACTCAGGACTCTCTCTCGCCGTAACCGCCCCACCGGGCGCAGTCTCACGGCCCCATGCGAAAGGCACACCCATGCCCAGCCCCGCGCTGTCCACGCGCGCCGAGACCACCTCTCGGCGCCGACTCCCCCAGCGGGCCACGTCGTTCGGCCCCCAGATCGTCACCGGACTCGTCGTCGGCGTCGTCCTCGGTCTCGTCGCCCGCGCCATGCCCGTCGCCGCCGACGGCAACGAGAACTGGCTCGTCGGAACCGTCCACACGATCGGTTCCAGCTATGTGAAATTGCTTACCGTCGCGGTGATTCCGCTGGTGTTCACGGCCATCGTCAGCTCGATCGCCAACCTGCGCGAGGTGGCCAACGCCGCCCGCCTGGCCGTGCAGACGCTGCTGTGGTTCGCGATCACCGCGTTCATCGCCGTGATCATCGGGATCGTCGTCGGGTCGATCACCCAGCCCGGAGCCCGCACCGGCGTCAGCGCCGCCACCGAGAAGGCGCCCGGCACCACCGGTTCGTGGTGGGCGTTCATCACCGGACTGGTCCCCAGCAACTTCCTCGGACTGAACGCGAAGACCACCGTCGCCGACGGCGCGGCCAGCACGTCGCTGAGCTTCAACGTGCTGCAACTGCTCGTCGTCGCGGCCGCGATCGGCATCGCCGCCCTGAAGGTCGGGGCGAAAGCCGAACCGTTCCTGCAGTTCAACGCATCGCTCCTCGCCATCGTGCAGAAGGTGCTGTGGTGGATCATCCGTCTCGCACCGATCGGGACCGCGGCACTGATCGCGAACGCCGTCGCCACGTACGGCTGGGACGCCATCGGCTCGCTCGGCTGGTTCACCGCCGCCGTGTACGCCGGCCTGGCCGTCGTGTTCTTCGTCGTCTACCCCGTCCTGATCCGCGCGCACGGACTGTCCGTGCGCGCCTTCTACTCCGGCGTGTGGCCCGCCACACAACTCGGCTTCGTGTCGCGGTCGTCGATCGGCACCCTGCCCCTCACCGAGCGGGTCACCGAACGCAATCTCGGTGTCCCCCGCGAGTACGCGTCGTTCGCCGTGCCGCTCGGGTCGACCACCAAGATGGACGGCTGCGCCGCGATCTACCCGGCGATCGCAGCGATCTTCGTCGCCGAGTTCTACGGTGTGCCTTTGTCGTTCACCGACTACCTCCTGATCGTCGTCGTGTCGGTCATCGGTTCCGCCGCCACCGCGGGCACCACCGGAGCCACGGTCATGCTGACGCTCACGCTGTCGACGCTGGGGCTCCCCCTCGCCGGTGTCGGCCTGCTGCTCGCGGTCGAGCCGATCGTCGACATGGGCCGCACCGCGGTGAACGTCACCGGCCAGGCGCTCGTCCCCACCATCGTCGCCAAGCGGGAGGGCATCCTCGACGAAGCCCGCTACAACGCCGAGCGCACCGGCGACCCGTTCGAGGACGACGACACGGTCGCCGCGGCGTAGCGAACGCTCGACGAGAGCCTTCCCCACATGGAAGGCTCTCGTCATGGCCGACCTCAGCGCGATCAAACGACGGCTCGTCATGCAGTTCCAGCGGCACGTCGCCAACCCGCTCACCGCGCGACTGTCGAGCCAGACCCTGCTCGAGACCACCGGCCGGGTGAGCGGCCGGCCCCGCGTCACACCGATCGGCGGCCGGCGAACGGGCACCGAGTTCTGGCTGGTGTCCGAGTTCGGGGAGAAGTCGAACTACATCCGCAACATCCGTGCGAACAATGCCGTTCGCCTGCGGATCCACGGCCGGTGGCACACCGGCACGGCGACACTGCTGCCCGACGACGACACGAGGGCGCGGCTGGCCCAGCTGCCCCGGATGAACAGCACCGCCGTCCGCGCGGTCGGCACCGACCTCCTGACGGTCCGGATCGATCTCACCGACTGAGCGGCCGAGACGCCCACCGAATTGCCATCCGCGGACGCAATAGCGTCAGCGTCTGACCAAACTCTGTGCATCTACGGACCAGTCAGTCCGAACGGCCGTTCGGGTATGCACGTTTTGCGGCCTGGCCAGGTGTGATGTTCACAACTACGCGTTCGGCCTGCACGCCGGGCGCGGATTTGCTACCGCTCGTCGCGCTGGAGCCGAGCAGCTTGCAGATCGGACTTAGCCTCGGCTAATCTGCGGTTTCGCGTGGACATGCCAAAGTCCGCATTTCAGACAACGACGTCTGCCTCACCGGCGCATCGGTACGGGGCCGGTTCTCTGCCGTGATCCTCTCGCCGACGCCACCCGTGCGCCCAGCACGGACCCCTATTCGGCGAGTATCGCGAGGAGACAGTCGGTTGAACACGAGTGCCACCGAGTCCGGCCTGTACGACAGGACACTCGACAAGAGCAGCTGCGGCGTGGGCTTCATTACCCGCAAGGACGGCATTCAGACCCACGACGTCCTCCTCCGCGGCCACGAGGCCCTGTGTGCCGTTCCTCACCGCGGTGGCATGTCCGCCGAGGGTGTCGGCGACGGCGCCGGCGTGTGCGTCGACCTGTCGGTGCCGTTCTTCCGGGCCCTCACCGGTGACGGTGACCTCGAGGCGGGCCGCTTCGGGGTGGGCAACTTCTTCCTCCCCACCGACGTCGCGTTCCACGGCGACGCGGAGGCCGTCATCGAGCGGGCTCTCGCCGAGCAGGGGTTCCGGGTGCTGCTCGAGCGCGACGTGCCCGTCGACGCCACCGTGCTCCGGCCCGCCGCGATCCGGCACCAGCTGCCGATCCGGCAGTGGGTGTTCACCGCACCCGACGCGTGCGCCGACGAGGCCGAGTTCGACCGCCGCATCCACGACGCCCTGCTCGCGATCGAGGCCGTCGCGTACACCCAGCCGGATCTGGCCGGGCTGTACCCGCTGTCGCTCAGCGCGCGCACGCAGGTGCTCAAGGGCCGCCTCAACTCGAACGAGGTGATGCCCTACTTCCAGGACCTCGTCGATCCGGCCCACGCCATCCACACCCTGTACTTCCACACCCGGTTCTCCACCAACACCGACCCGCATCCGACGATGGCGCAGCCGTTCCGTCTGATGGCGCACAACGGTGAGCTCAACACCGACAAGAAGAACCGCCTGTCCGAGACGGCGCTGGCCCGTGCCCGCAACCGGGAGATCGTCCGCCCGCACGGTCAGTCGGACAGTTGCCGCCTCGACCAGACGCTGCAGAGCCGCGTCGTGGAGGACGGTCTCGACCTGGTGACCGCCGTCGTGTCGATGATGCCGCCGGCGTGGGAGAACGATTCCACGCTGTCGCCCGAGGTGCGGGCGATGCTCGAGTTCTTCTCGCTGTACGAGGAGAAGAACGACGGTCCGGCCGCGTTGATCTTCGGCGACGGCACCGTCGTCGGCGCCCGGCTCGACCGGCTCGGTCTGCGTCCGCTGCGTTCAGTGGAGACGGACGAGTACCTGTGCGTCACGTCGGAGGCCGGGCAGATCGACTTCGACCCCGCCACCGTGCTGCACCGCGGGCGCATCGAGGCCGGCGGCATGCTGTACTTCGACCACCGCGTGGGCCGCTCGTACTCCACCGACGAGGCGCTCGAACTGCTCGCCGCCCGCAGCGACTACCCGACGCTCGTCGCGGAAGCGCGCCGGACCATCGAGGCGCTGCCCGAGGTCGAAGCCGAGCCGGGTCCGTTGCGCTACAACGGCGACCTGGAGCGCACCCAGCGGTACGTCGCGTACTCGCACAACCAGGAAAGCTTCAAGTTCATGATGGACCCGATGCTCGCGTCGGGTCAGGAGAAGATCTCCGCGATGGGCTACGGCAACGCCATCAACGCCCTCTCCGATCAGGAGGGTGGTGTCGCGAAGTACTTCTCGCAGCGTTTCGCGCAGGTGACCAACCCGTCGCTGGACAGCATCCGTGAGGCCGACGGCATGACACTGCGCGTCGCGCTGGGCGCCAAGCCGAACAGTGGCGCGCAGTCGGCCCCGCAGATCGTGGTGCCCTCGCCGATCCTCACCCACATGGACATGCTGCGGATCCGCAAGCAGTCCGAGACGCCGGTGCAGCGGTTCCCCATGCTGTACACCCCGGTGCACGGTGACTCCACCGCCAATGCGGCGGCGCTCGAGGCCGCGGTCGACGGGCTCTGCGACGACGTCGAGGCGTTCGCCCGCGAGCAGGGCGGCATCGCGATCCTCACCGACCGACACGTGGCCACCGACCGCGCCGCGCTGCCGATGATCGTGGCGATCTCCGCGGTCAACCAGCGGCTGATCGAGGAGGGCCTGCGCCTGCGGGTCTCCGTCGTCGCCGAGAGCGGTCAGATCTCGTCCTCGCATCACGTCGCCGCCGCCCTCGGATTCGGCGCGGCCGCGATCTACCCGCTCGCCGTCCGTCTGCGCGCCGAGGAGAAGTTCGCCGACGACGCCGACCAGGCGTTCAAGCGGTTCGCGAAGGCCGCCGAGAAGTCGCTGATGAAGACGATGGGCCGGGTCGGCCTGTGCACCGCCGAGAGCTACATCGGCGGCGAGTTCTTCGAACCCAACTACCTCGACACCGACGATCGGGTGCTGCGCCGCTACTTCGCGAACGTGAAGACGCCGGTCGGCGGTGTCGGGTTCGCCGTCATCGCGCAAGCCGTCGCCGACTGGCACCAGCGCGCGCTGACGGTCACCGGGGAGAAGGACGTCCCGCTGCTCGGCCTGTTCAAGGAGCGCGCGGAGGGCGCAGGCCACTCGTACGGCACGGCGGCCGTGCGCGGCTTCGTCGACCTCACCGAGGAACCCATCGCGTTCGACACGGCGGGCACGCAGGACCACACGGAGTCGCTGCGACTGCTGCCGCTGAACCGGCTCGAGGACGCGTTCGGTCTCGACGACGACGCATACCGCAACGCCGGTTTCCAGACGCTGACACCCGAGGCGATCGACCGCTTCGAGATCACCCCCGGCTACCGTGCGTTCGCGCGGACGATGGCCGACGAGCGCACCCGTCGCCCCGCCGCGCTCCGCGACGTGCTGGATCTGCCCGCCGACGTCACGTTCCTCACCACGGCGGCGGAGTTCCGCAAGCAAATGGGCCGCTTCTCCCGCAAGGGCAACAACAGCTTCGCGGTGCGCGGACTCGCCTCCGAGGCCGTCGGCGACGACGGGTTTCGGCTCCGGCTCACCGGACCGCACGCGGGCGAGGCCTCCGTGCTCGCGGCGCTCGGCGAATCGCTGGTGATGCGCTTCGGCGACGACCTCCGCGAGCACCGTGTCGACGGCGACGCCCTCGTGGTGCGCACGTCCGGTGAGGCGCTGCGATGTCTGTCGCTGCTGCGCACCGCTCCGGCGAGCCTGCCGATCGACCGGGTGCAGAAGGCCAGCGACATCACCCCGTTCCTCACGTCCGGCGCCATGAGCCACGGCGCGCTGAACTCCAACGCGCACGAGGCCGTCGCGCACGGCACCAACATGGTCGGCGGCATGTCGAACAGCGGCGAGGGCGGCGAGCACATCTCCCGCTACGGCACCATCCGCGGCTCGCGGATCAAGCAGTTCGCGTCCGGCCGCTTCGGTGTGTGGGCCGGCTACCTCGCCGACCCGATGCTCGAGGAACTCGAGATCAAGATCGCGCAGGGCGCCAAGCCCGGCGAGGGCGGGCAGCTGCCCGCACCCAAGGTCACGGTCGAGATCGCGGCCGCGCGCGGCGGCACTCCCGGCGTCGAACTCGTCTCTCCCCCACCGCATCACGACACGTACTCCATCGAGGACCTCGCGCAGCTGATCCACGACTGCAAGGCGGCGCGGGTCCGCGTCATCGTCAAGCTCGTGTCCTCGGAGGGCATCGGCACCATCGCGGTGGGTGTCGCGAAGGCCGGCGCCGACGTCATCAACGTGGCCGGCAACACCGGCGGCACCGGCGCCGCCGCGGTGACGAGCCTCAAGTACGCGGGACGTTCGGCGGAGATCGGCGTCGCCGAGGTCCATCAGGCGTTGTGCGCCAACGGTTTGCGGCAGAAGGTGCTGCTCCGGTGCTCCGGCGCGCACCAGACGGCGAGCGACGTCGTGAAGTCGGCGCTACTCGGCGCCGACAGCTTCGAGTTCGGCACCACCGCCCTGATGATGCTCAAGTGCGTCATGGCCAAGAACTGCAACATCAAGTGCCCCGCAGGCCTGACCACCAACCCCGAACTGTTCGACGGCGACCCGCGGGCGATGGCGCAGTACCTGCTCAACATCGCGCACGAGACCCGTGAGGTGTTGGCGGAGCTGGGCATGTCCTCGCTGCGCGAGGCCCGGGGACGCTCGGATCTGCTGCAGCTGCTGGACCACCCGTCCAGCGTCGGCCAGCTCGACCTGCGCGCGATGCTCGCCGTGGTCGACGAGGTCACCATCGGCGATCCGGTGTACCTGGAGAAGGACTACACGCTCGACGACGGCTGGCTCGTGCAGCTGCGTGCCGCGCTGATCGAGCAGGGCGAGGCCACGGTCGAACTCGGCGACGGCGTGCACCTGAGCAACCGCAACAAGAGCGTCGGCGCCCAGCTGGCGGTCGACATCGAGCGGATGCTCAATCACGAGCTCACCGAGGTCGCGCTGCCCGCGGTGCTCCGCGACGAACGCGGCCGCGGCTACCTGCGCGACGGCAGCGTCCGGATCGCGACGTCCGGGTCCGCGGGCCTGTCGTACGGCGCGTTCTGCAACGACGGCATGGCCCTGGTCCACACCGGCACCGCCAACGACGGCGTCGGCAAGGGCGCGAACGGCGGCAGCATCGTCGTCCGCTCCCCCGGTGGCGGCTCGGATCGCCACGGCGGCAACGTGCTGATCGGAAACTTCGCGCTGTTCGGCGCCACCGGTGGCCGCACGTTCGTCGAGGGCCAGGCGGGTGACCGCTTCGCCGTGCGCAATTCGGGTGCCACCGCGGTGGTCGAGGGTGTCGGCGACTTCGCCTGCGAGTACATGACCAACGGCGCCGTCCTCAACCTCGGCGGCTTCGGCAAGGGCGTCGGCAACGGCATGAGCGGTGGCTTCGTCTACCAGTACGACCCCGAGAACGAGTTGCCCGGCAAGGCCAGCGCCGACTCGATCCTGCTCGGCTCGATCACCGGCGACGACGAGCACGCCGCACTGCACCGTCAGGCCGTGCACGTGCTGCTCGGGTGGCACCTCGAGGCCACCGGCTCCGCCAAGGCGGCGTGGCTGCTGGCGAACTGGGAGACCGAGCAGCACCACTTCGTGTACGGCATGCCGCGCGCGCTGCTGCAGTACCAGGACAGCGACGAGATCCTGAAGGCCAAGCCCCGCAAGGACCTGGCCGACGAACTCGCCGCCGCACTGGTCGGGCACCAGGTGCGCAAGTTCAAGCTGGACTACCGGGACGGTCACGCCGTGCTGGACGGCGCCGTGCCCGGCTACGCCGAGGCCGACACCGAGGCGATGTTCGCACTGCTGAATAACTACACCGTGCTGAACGCGGCGCAGGAGATGGCGCTGTCCAAGCTGCCCGGTGTCACGGATCCGTCCGACCCGGCCGTCGACAAGGCCGTCCGCAACCTGTTGCTCACCGAAGACTTCTTCCTCATGCAGCGGTTGCAGCGGTACGCACGGGAAGCGTTGAAGGACTACAGCGACGAAGATCTGGCCGTGATGGTGGCGGCCAAGCGACTCGCCGACTACAAGGATGCGCTGCGCCGCCGCAACGTCCGGTCCATCGACGCCCCCGGCACGTACGGCTGGATCCTGCACCAGGATGCGAAGAACGTCGACAAGATCGGCCGGCTGCCCGGTTTCGAGGAGCTGTTCGCGCAGCACGCCCTCCCCGATCTGATCCCCACGAGAGACGTGGTGCCCTCATGAAATTGCCCTACATCCCCCAGGACGCCCCGTTCAGCGAGGACCAGCGCGTCTGGCTCACCGGCTTCCTCGCCGGAATGAGTTCGCGTCTGGTCGCCGGCGGCTCCGACGCGCCCGCCGCGGCGGCCGGTGGGCAGCTGCCCGCCATGCACGTGCTGTACGGCAGCCAGACCGGGAACGCCGAGGGTGTCGCGGAAGATGCTGCGGCCGCGGCACGTTCGCACGGCTTCGCACCCGTCGTGAGCGCCCTCGACGACGTCGACACGGACGCACTCGCCGCGATGCAGCGCGTCCTCGTCGTCACCTCCACCTACGGTGAGGGCGAGATGCCCGACAACGCCGAACTGTTCTGGCAGGCGCTGGCCGCGGAGACCGCACCGCGGCTCGAGACCACCGACTTCGCGGTGCTCGCACTCGGCGACACCGGGTACGACGGGTACTGCCAGGCGGGCAAGATGATCGACACCCGGCTCGAGCAGCTCGGGGCCCACCGCGTGACGCCGCGCGTCGACTGCGACGTCGACTACGAGGACGCCGCCGCCGCGTGGGTCGCCGACACGCTGCCGCTGTTCGCGGCCGTCGAGGGCATTCGCGGCGAGTCCGCCGTCGCCGACGTCGCCGAGCCGGTGACGAAGCCGGCCCGCACACGGTCGCAGTGGAACCGCAAGAACCCCTACAGTTCCACGCTGTCCGTGAACCGGCGGCTGTCGAGCGAGGAATCCGCGAAGGAGATCCGCCACTACGAGTTCGCGCTCGCCGACAGCGGTCTCGAATACGAGGCCGGTGACGCGCTCGGTGTGATGCCGATCAACGATCCCGCCCTCGTCGACGCCCTCGTCGCCCGGCTGGGCATCCCCGCGGACGCCGCCGTCA
The DNA here is from genome assembly GCF_042802055.1 of Rhodococcus sp. NPDC057529. Lineage (NCBI taxonomy): Bacteria > Bacillati > Actinomycetota > Actinomycetes > Mycobacteriales > Nocardiaceae > Rhodococcus > Rhodococcus sp. NPDC057529. The sequence continues at coordinate 65,959 of NZ_JBHVEY010000032.1, read as the reverse complement.
CCGGCAAGGAGCGGCCGCTGCGCGACCTGCTGCTGCACGGGTACGAGATCTCTACGCCGAGCCACGAATTCATCGACGAGATCGAGAAGCGGGCGGGCGACGAGGAGCTGAGTCACGTGCTGCGGCACGGCGACAAGGAAGCTCTCGACGCGTGGTTGTGGGGCAAGGACGTGCTCGACCTGCTGCTCCTCGAACCGTCGGTGACGCTGACGGCGGACGAGTTCGTCGGGCTGCTGAAGCCGTTGCAGCACCGCGCGTACTCCATCTCCTCCAGCCCGTTGGCCAACCCGGGCAGCGTGCACCTGACCGTCGCCAGCGTCCGCCACAGCTCGGCCGGACGCGACCGCGGCGGCGTGTGCTCCACCTTCCTCGCCGATCGGATCGCCGACGGCGGCAACGGCGGGATCTTCGTGTCGAAGAACAAGTCGTTCCGCGTGCCCGCGAACGACGACGCGCCGATGATCATGGTCGGCCCCGGCACCGGCATCGCGCCGTTCCGCGCGTTCCTGCAGGAGCGGCAGGCGCGGGGCGCGTCGGGACGCAACTGGCTGTTCTTCGGCGACCAGCACCGCGCGTCGGACTACATCTACGAGGAGGAGATCGCCGCGATGAGCGACAGCGGTCTGCTCACCCGCCTCGACCTCGCCTTCTCCCGCGACCAGGCGGAGAAGATCTACGTGCAGAACCGGATGATCGAGAACGGCGCCGAGTTGTTCGCCTGGCTCGAGGACGGCGGCCACTTCTACGTGTGCGGCGACGCCACCCGCATGGCGAAGGACGTCGACCGGGCACTGCACGACGTCATCGCCGCTCATGGCAGTCTTTCCACCGAGCAGGCCGCCGACTACGTGACCACGCTCAAGAAGGAAAAGCGCTACCTGCGCGACGTGTACTGACCACGTCGGCAGCAACTCACGAGGAGCAAGAACAATGGCAGTGGTGATTCTGTACGGCAGCGAGGGCGGGACCTCCGAACTGGTGGCCGACAACATCGCCGACGTGCTCGGCGACTACGGCGACACGTCCCTGTACGACATGATGGAATTCGATGCGGGCGATCTCGACCCCGAGAACTTCCACGTCATCGTGTGCTCCACGTACGGTGAGGGCGAGCTGCCCACCGGCGCGGAACCCTTCTTCGAGGGCCTCGAGGAGGACGAACCCGACCTCACCGGCATGCAGTTCGCGCTGTTCGGCCTCGGCGACAAGGTGTACGAGGAGACGTACAACCGCGGTGGCGAGATCATCGCCGAGAAGCTGATCTCCCTCGGCGCGGTCCAGGTCGGCGAACACGGTCGGCACGACGGCTCCAGCTCCATCCGCCCGAAGGATCAGGCCGAGGAATGGGCCAAGAACATCGGCGAGGAATTCCTGGGATAGCGCCTCACACCGGGAGCCGCGCCTGCACACTGCGCACCCAGTCGCGGCTCCCGGCGAGGTAGCGGTCCCGAGCCTCCGCGAACAGGTGAACGCTGTCGGCGCCGGGCCAATCCGCAGGCAGCATCCCTTCCGGCAGGCCCGGGTCGATGTACGGGATGATGCGCCATTCGTCGAGCAGCGGCACGAAACGCACGAACGCCTCGCGCGGCGACACCTCCCCCGCGGCGGACAGAGCGACGCGGTGGTGGTCCAGGAAGTCGCGGTGCCGCGAGGCGATGCCGCCCAGATCCCACCACCGGGCGGCCGCGTCCCCCATCGAATCGGGGACGAACACCGACGTCGACACGAACGTGGTCACGTACTGGGACAGGCCCAGCGCGTCGACGATGTCCCCGACCTCGCGGGCGAGGTATTCGGGGGCGATCCACAGTCCCGGTGACACGGTCCCGCACCCGATCCAGCCGAGCCGTCGACGCAACTGGTGCCGCGCCGCCCGTTGCGATTCGGGGATGGTGAACGAGATCAGCCGCCACGGATCGGTGTCCGACATCTGACGGAAACCGAAGATCCGCGGATCGCCGCGGGTGAACATCGCCTCGGCCTGCTCGGTCACCTCGTACCCGCTGCGGCCGTCGCGGGCGCGCGGTCGGAGCACCCCCTTCTTTTTCAGGCGGGCGACCGCGATCCGCGTCGATTCGGGTGGGATACCGACCGCCTGCATCACTTCTACGAAATCGGCGATCGCCACCCACCCGCCGACGTCACGCACGTACGCGCCGAGCACGGTTCGGATCAGGGACGTGGCACTGCCCGGTCGCGAATCGAAGTCGTCGAGGATCGCGCTCGCCGGTTCAGTCGGCGAGTTCATCACGGATCGCGAATATTCCGGCGCACACCTCGCCGAAGCTCGTGCTCAGTGGGCTCAGGCCGAGACGCAACCCCTGCGGGGCACGGAAATCGGGGATGACGCCCTTCGTCCACAGTCGCTGAACGACGGCCTCGAACCGTGGGTGGTCGATGATGACGTGACCACCCCGCTCGGCGGAATCCGCCGGCGATCCGATTTCCACGCCCAGCGGAATCAGCACCTCGCGCACGAGGTCGAGTGCGTACTCGGTCAGGGCGATCGACTTGGCCCGCACGGCGTCCATCCCGACCTCACCCAGGAGGTCCAGGGTGTCCTGCAGTGCGATCATGCCGAGTACCGACGGCGTTCCGCTGATCACGCGCCGGATGCCGGGCGCCGGCTCGTAACCCTGCGCCATCGCGAACGGGTCGTCGCGCCCCATCCAGCCCCAGATCGGCTGCACGAAGTCCTGCTGGTGGTCGGCCCGGACGTACGCGAACGCCGGTGAGCCGGGTCCGCCGTTCAAGTACTTGTACGTGCACCCGACCGCGAGGTCGACCCCCCACGCGTCGAGTTCGAGGGGAACCGAGCCGACGGAGTGGCACAGGTCGAGCAGCAGGAGCGCGCCCGCCTCGTGCACCACCCGGGCGGCCCCGGCCGCGTCCACCAGGTAACCGGAGCGGTACGCGACGTGGCTGAGAACGACGAGCGCGGTGTGTTCGGACACCACCGACTGCAGGTCGTCGACGGTGACGCCACCCCGGGTGTCCGATTCGATCCACCGGAGCGTGAGCCCGAGTTCCCCGGCAATGGACTCGAGCACGTACCGGTCCGTCGGAAAGTTGTCGCGGTCCACGACGATCTCGGTGCGACCCGGCCGCAACGCGAGCGCACCGCGCGCGAGTTTGTACAGCAGGACCGTCGTCGAGTCGCCGATGGTGGTCTGCCCGGCGGCCGCGCCCAGCGACACCCGCGCGAGGGTGTCACCGATCGTGATCGGCAGTTCGTACCACTCCTCGTCCCACCCGCGGATCAGCCGGCCGCCCCACGACCGGGTGACGAACGCGGTGATCCGCTCGGCGCTCGCCTTGGTGGGCCTGCCCAGCGAGTTCCCGTCGAGGTAGGCGGGCACCGAGGGGTCGTCGGCGCCGATGAACAGGTTGCGGTACGCGCGCAGCGGGTCCGCGGCGTCGAGTTCCGCGGCCCGGGCTGCCAGCACCTCCGTCGACGCGGTCATCATCGTCCGATCTCGGTGCGCACGGCCAGCAGCTCCGGGAAGAACGTCAGTTCGAGGGCCTTCTGCAGGAACCCGACACCGCTGGATCCTCCCGTTCCGGACTTCATCCCGATGGTCCGCAGCACCGTGCGCATGTGACGGAAGCGCCACAGCTGAAAGTTCTCCTCGAGGTCGACGAACTCCTCGAACGCCTCGTAGACGGCCCAGTGCTCCTCGGAATTCTCGTACACGAACTTGATCAGCGGCATCAGGTCGTCGTTCGAGCTGTAGGCGGCGGTCACGTCGCGGTGCAGCGCGGATGCCGGCACGTCGTACCCCAGCCGCGACAGGCACTGCCAGAACGCGTCGTACAGACTCGGCTCGCGGAGCAGCCGGTCGAGTAGTTCGTGGGCGGCGGGATCGGCCTCGAACACCGTCAGCATTCCGGCGTTCTTGTTGCCGAGCACGAACTCGACGGCGCGATACTGATAGGACTGGAACCCGGACGAATTGCCGAGGAACTGCCGGAACTCGGAGTACTCGGTCGGCGTCAGCGTGGCCAGCACCGACCACTGCTCGGTCAGCGTCTTCTGGATGTGCTTGACGCGCGCCACGCACTTGAGCGCCCTGCCGATGTCGTCCGCATCGAAAGCGTCCCGGGCCGCGAGGGTTTCGTGTAGGACGAGCTTCAGCCAGAGTTCGGTGGTCTGGTGCTGGATGATGAACAGCAGTTCGTCGTGATGCTCGGGCCTGCTCACCGGTTTCTGCGCGCTCAGCAGGGTGTCGAGGTCCAGGTACGAGCCGTAACTCATCCGCTCGCTGAAATCGGTGACGATCTCTTTCTCGATCGCTCTGGTATTGGCCTGCACGCCCATGGCCGTCCTTACTGCTGGTGTTCGAGTACCGGGCTCCACCCTCCATATTACACAATCGTGGCGGCCGCTACGATCGTCGAATACACGCCTCGCGGCACTGAGCGAGAGGAGCCTCGACCCGAGTGCGGGCTACTCGGCCGTCTGGGATACCGCGACCGCGGAGTTCGGGACGGCGGCGCGCTGGGGTTGAGCGACGAGGATCAGTACCAGGGACAGGACCAGTCCTGCGACGCTGACCGCGATGAGCGTGCCGTACCCCCCAGCGCTTTCGACGAGGCGTCCACCCATCAGCGGGCCGAGTGCGAATCCGCCGCCGATCGCGAGGTTCGCCAGGTTCACCAGCTGCCCGGACCGATCCAACCCGGAGAGGGTGGCCATGAGGTAGGGAAGGATGAAAGTCCAGGTGAACTTGAAGAGCAACGCGGCCAAGGTGAATCGGAGAACCCCGGGTACTCCCGCCAGCAGAGCGACCGACAGGGTCATCGCGAGGTAGCCCACGAGGAGATTGATTCGGGTGCTCGGGCGTGCACCCAGAACGGTGGCCCCGACCGATCCTGCGATGCCGAGCACGGTGGCGATCGACAGGATCACGCTCGAGGTTTCGTTGCCGATCATCGACGCGCCCGCGATGCCACCGAGGAAGGTCCAGATGCCGCTGAGGCTGACGTAGAAGGCAAGCAGCGCAATCAGGCCCAGGGTCGCACGGAGAGCGTAGTTCGGTGCGGCCACCGAGTCTTCGTCGCCGGCGCGGCCCGCGAAGGTGTGGTGTTGCGGCAGAAAGCGGACGAGAGGGAGGACGACCATCATGAGAATGGCGAGAACCCAGTATGCGATGCCGATCCCGAAGGTGTCGAAGAACTTCGGGAGTACGGCCAGTCCGATCGCACCGAAGCAGAGTTGTCCCATGAGCCACAGGCCGTAGACACGGTTGCGGTCCCTGGTCTGGGCTGCGAGTGACATGCACAGGACCATCAGCGATCCGCCCGCAAGGGAGGTCAGGAATCGAACCGCAACAAGAGTCCCATAGTCGCCGATGTAGGCCGAGCCGATATTGCCGATGATGAAGATCGTCCCGAAGATCGTGGACGTCGTGCGGAGGTTGTACTTCTTCATCCACCACAGCGCGGGAATCGACGCGATACTCATCGCACCGAGCTCGGCAGCGAACAGATCACCCGTCTGCGACGGACTCAATGCGAGCTGCAGTTGCAGTTGGCTTGCCGCGGCAGGTGCCATGAGAAGGAGCATGGCGACAACGGCCGAAAACAGGACGATGACGGCTACTCGTCCCGTGGAGTTGGGGTCGGTGTTGTCGGATGCGACGCGTCGACCGTCGAGCAACTGGGGCATCGAATGTTCCTTCGTGAAAGGGGAAGGCGGATAGCCGTCAATGTCCTTCTGCCCATGCTCCGATGCGCCCCGGATCATGTGCTGCTATCTGGATGACCGGCTTGCCCGCACCGTGCTGGGAATCGAAGGCAGCGACAGCTTCGGAGAGAGGCAGCACGCGTGTTGCCGGTGGCCGCAGACGACCGTCACGGACCCGGCGCTCGAGGCGGACCAGGCACTCACGATCGGATTCGACGACGAAGAATGTCGCCCGGCCCTGCTCGGGCATCACCCGAGGAGGTTCCGCGATGGTGACGAGGACACCACCGGGACGCACCAGTTTCGCTGAACGGTCGAGTGTTTCGCCGCCTATGACATCGAGTACCACGTCGACCTCGTCGAGATCTTCGAGCCTGTGCCGATCCAGATCCACGAAAGCGTGGGCGCCGAGACCGAGAACCGTGTCACCGTGCCGAGCACGACCGGTGCCGATGACCCGGGCGCCCGCCTCGAGCGCCAGTTGCACTGCCATCGAACCGACCGCGCCGGCCGCACCATGGATCAGTACGGTCTGACCCGCGGCGAGTCGCCCGTGATCGAACAGCGCTTGCCACGCGGTGAGCCCGGAGATCGGCAGGGCGGCGGCCACGGTGTGATCGACTCCGCCAGACAGCGGCGCCAGGTTTCGGGCCTCGACCGCGACGTACTCTGCGAGTGTACCGTTGCGGGTCCAGTCGGCGACCCCGAACACGCGCTGACCGATTGTCAGACCGGTCGTGCCATAACCTAATTCAGCGACGACTCCGGAGACTTCATGTCCGGGAATGGATGGTGCCCGGTCGCGCCCCGCACGGTCGGACCAGGTGCCGGGCCAGTCGAGCTCGCCGGGTGTGAAGCTCGCGGCGTGTACGCGGACGATGACGTCGTTCTCTGCCGCATGGGGGTACGGAACTTCCGCCACCGACAGTCCACTGACACCGGATTTGTGGTCGGATGCGATGACCGCTTGCATCAAGAACCTCACTTCGTTTCGTTTCGATTGCGCGACGTGGAGTCGCGGCGGCGCTCAGGCCTGGTGCTGACGTGCGTTGGGGTGGCGCAGAGCAGGTCGGTGACCTCGACGTTTGCTGTATTCAGCATGCTCTGAGGCTAGTACGGCAGCGAGCCGCCGCATGGGCCACTTGCACACCGAATTCGGGGTCCACTCACGGGAGTTGCCGAACCAATGCCTCCACGGCGGCAGGCCATGCGCTCTGCGCAGGCGCGGCGAAGCCGACGACCAGACCGTCGCGGTCGACGTCGATTTCGGGATGGCGGTAGAGCGCGAGGCCTTCGACAGCGAGATTCCGCCACGCCCGTTCTTGCGCGGCGGCGCTCTCGTTGCCGTCGGCCAGGTGCAGCAGCACGTGCAGGCCCGCAGGCAGACCGGTCACGCGATTGGCAGGCGACGACCGGCCGACCGCGTCGACCAGTTGCTCCCGCCGGCGGCGGTACTGCGCGCGCATCGCGCGAATGTGCTTGTCGTAATCTCCTGTTCGGATGAACTCGGCCATCGCCAGCTGGTCGACGAAGCCGCAGGTGGTCTCGGTCTCGCCCTTCTGGCGGGCCACCGTCTCGACGAGCCGGTCCGGAAGGACCAGCCAGCCGAGCCGAAGGCCCGGGGCAAGGGACTTGCTCGTGGTGCCCATGTACACCACCCGTTCCGGGTCGACACCCTGAAGCGCGCCGACGGGGCTCCGGTCATAGCGGAATTCCCCGTCGTAGTCGTCCTCGATGATCACACCGCCGGTTCTGCGTGCCCAGTCGACGACGGCCGCGCGCCGGTCGGAGCGCAGCGGTACGCCGGTCGGGAACTGGTGTGACGGGGTGAGCAGCACGCCGCCCACCTCCTGCATGCCGTCGAGCGCGGCGACGTCGGCGCCACCGGCGTCGACGGCCAGCGGTGGACAGTGCAACCCTGCGGTGCGCAGTGCTTCGCGGTGCGTCGGCAACCCGTAGGACTCGACCGCCAGGGAGGCAACTCCGGCACCGGCCAGCGCGCGGGCCAACAGCGTCAGCCCCTCGGCGGCACCGCAGCAGACGATGATGTTGTCGGGCCTGCAGACGACGCCGCGGGCCCGCGCGAGGTACTCGGTAAGCGCCAGGCGCAGTTCGGGACGGCCGTACGGGTCCGCGTAACCGAATGCCTCGGACGAGACTGTGTGGAGCGCCTGCTTGACGGCGCGGCTCCACTGCCCGCGCGGGAACGACGACAGGTCGGGCTGGCCCGGTCGCAGATCGTGATCCGGGCGGCGCGCCGGCAGCCTCCGCACGCGAAACCCCTCGGCCCGCACGGCCCCCGCGGCACGGCGGGACACCGTCGTGCCGGAGCCGTGTTGTGACGTCAGCCAACCTTCCTCTACGAGTTCCGAGTACGCCCGCGCTACCGTGTTCCGCGCGATGCCCAGGTCCGCGGCGAACGCGCGACTCGACGGCAGCCGAGTGCCCGGGGGCAGCCGGCCCGAACGGATGGCGTCACGCAGAGCGTCCATCACGCTGTCGCGGACCCGGCCGGCGGGCCGCTCGAGGTGCAGATCCAACCCGGCCCTCGGGGCCGGTGGTGAATCGGTGTCCGTGGTGTCGGCGGACACCCCTTCGTCGGCGCTCAGCACATCCTCCAGTTGACGGGAAGACCTGACCAGGAGCTTACGCCGGTGCGGGCATCTCGCCGCGGATGACGAGTCAATGCAACAACGACGAGGGTGGCACACCGTAGCGCTGCCGAAACGCGGCGGCGAACCGGCCGAAATGAGTGAACCCCCATTTCAGCGCAACGTCGGTCACCGAACGGGCCGAGCCCGAGGCGAGTTCGGATCGGACGCCGGCAAGGCGGATCTCGGTCAGGCATTCACGGGGAGTCTTGCCGAGGTAGATGCGAAAGCCCTCCTGCAGACGCCGTACGCTGACACCGGCTACGTCGGCCATGTCCGCTGCGGTCCACAGCCGGTCGGGCTCGGCGTTGATGGCATCGATCACGCGAGTGACGATCCGTGGTCGGACAGCGTGGCGATCGCCGGTCTCGTCCGGGACGGCAGCGAGCAGGAAACCATCGGTGAGCGATGCCGCCAGTCCCTGTGCCACATGCGGATTGGCCAGCAGCGCGTCATCGACGGGTTGATCGACAATGCTGCTCAGCAGTCGAAACCAGCTGGCAGCAGCGGGCCTGCTCAAATCGATCTGATCGGGGATCACGGCATCGGCGCGGCCTGTCACGCGCCACAACTCGCGTTGGACGAAGTCCCGATCGATCTTGACGCCGAGAATCGTGCAGGCACCGGGCCACCGCGTGATATCGGCCGGCGTGTCAGCGGGGTTGACCGTGGCGAAGCCCGGGGTGGACACGACGAGCCGCCCCCTGATCCGGGTCTCGAGTTCGCCGTGAAGCGGGATGTTGATGCCGACGGCGCCCGGATGCTCACTGTGAACGGCAACATCGGCGCCCCAATTGATTCGGACAATGTGCAGCGGGCCGAGGTGCAGGGCCGACACCCCGGGCGACGTGGCAGGGCCGGAAGCGACCAGGGGCATGAGCTCATGCGGAAAATAGGCGTCGGATACGGCATGGGATGCCGCATCCCAATCGGGGTGCCGTATGCCACCCCCGGGGTGCTCGCCGCCTGACTGGGTGCCGGAAAAGCTCTCGCGCAATGTAATCGACCTCTGGTTAACGGATCGCCACGCGACGTGTCCGTGCCTCTCTTCTATCACACGCGGTGGAGAACCAGAAGGGAGCGCGGACAGGACGGTGCGACGCGGACCCCCGCCCGGCGGGGCACGGGCGACGCCGTCTTCGAACAAAGTTTCGGCATTCCGACGTCACTCCGCCCGGGGTTGCGATACTCTGACTGCGTCTGCCGCAATGTGGAGGTGTCGTGTCGAAGGCGAGAACTCGCAGCGGCAACGTTCCGTCTACCGCGACCAGCTTCGTCGGTCGGCGTCAGCAGCGCAAGGAGATCCGCGACCGCCTGGCGAGCGGACGGCTGGTGAGCTTGATCGGGCCGGGCGGAGTCGGCAAGACCCGATTGGCGTTGCAAGTCGCCGACGAGATGAACCACCTTGTCGAAGACGGGGTGTATTTCGTCGAATTGGCGTCCGTCTCGGACGGAGGCGACGTTCCGGCTGCAGTCATTCACACACTGGGAATTGTCGATCAGTCGAATCGTGACGCCACAGCGAAGCTGATCGAATATCTTCGCGATCGCGAGATACTGCTCATCCTCGACAATTGCGAACACGTACTCCCCGGGTCGGTCGCACTGGTCAGCGAAATTCTGCGATATGCGCCGTCGACGCGAGTTCTTGTCACTACCCGCACGTCACTGATGGTGACCGAAGAATTCATTTATCCAGTGCCTCCACTCACCGTTCCCGAGGACGCTGCGCCGGTCACCGTTGAATCCCTGCCGCAATTCGAGTCGATCCGACTACTCCAGGAACGTGCAGAGGCCGCCTCCCCCGGCTTCGTCCTCGACGAGCACAATGCTGCCGCAGCGGCGCGTTTGTGTATTCAGCTGGAGGGAATTCCGCTCGCAATCGAGCTCGCGGTCGCCCGAATGCGCATTCTTTCGCTCGACCAGATCCTGGAACGACTGCCGGACCGATTCGGGTTGCTCACAATGGGAAGTCGATCGGCCGCACCGCGCCAACAGACCCTCCGATCGCTCGTCGATTGGAGTTTTGCACTCTGCACGGAACCGGAACGTCATCTGTGGGCGCGCCTCTCCGTTTTCGCAGGCAGTTTCGACCTGACGTCGGCCGAAGGCGTGTGCGGCGACGGATACGCCGAAGGCGGCCACCCGAAGACAACCACGCTCGATCTCCTGAATTCCCTGGTTAATCAGTCCGTCCTCGGAGTCGAGGACCAAGAATCGACGATGCGCTTCCGGATGCTGGAAACCATCCGGGCGTACGGCGCAGAGATACTCGCGCTGACAGGAGACTCCGAGAGATTCCGCAGCCGCCACCGTCAGTACTTTCTCGACGTGGTCACAGGCCTGGAACGTTCCTGGTGCGGGCCCGGCCAAGCCGCCTCGGCCAAGTGGATGCGCGTCGAGCGGGAAAATCTCCGAGCCGCGCTGGACACCGCCGCCCCGGGCGACAACTATCAACTCGAGTTGATCGGCGGACTGCGATACCGCTGGTACGCCGATGGATACATTGCCGAGGGTCGCAGGTGGGCGGACGAAGCGCTCGACGCACCCGCGGGTGACCGGACACCCACGCCGGCCCGGGCAAAAGCGCTCTGGGTCGCTGCCAGGGTGTGCCTTCTCCAAGGCGACCACGAGGCGGCCGCACTGCGCCTCGACGAATGCGAAGCAGCGGCGACGCAACTTCACCTTGCTGATGCGGCGGCCCACTGCCTCGGCCTGCGGGGACTCGCCGCACAGCTTCGCGGCGACCTTGCCGAGGCCGAGAGCTATCTCGAGGTCGCGCTGCGAGAGTTGGCCGACGTCGGCGAGACCGCCGAATGGCTGATGGCGTCGTTCGAGTACGCCGTCGTACTTTCGCTCGACGGTCGCAGCGCGGAGGCATCGGCCGTCAGCACGTCGGCGCTGGCCGTGTGCCGACAGCGCGGTGAACGATGGGCGCGCTCGTACCTGAAGTGGAGCCAAGGCCTCGACCACTGGCTGCAAGGCGACTTCACCGCGGCACACGCGACCGCGCTCGACGCGCTTCGTGATCACCGCGTCTTCGATCCGTCCCTGGGCACCGCCCTGATGACCGAGCTTCTGGCCTGGATAGCGGGATCAACCGGTCAGTTCGAGCACGCGGCACAACTCATCGGGGCCTCTCGAATCCTGTGGCGACGCACCGGAACGGAATTGGTGGCATTCGGGCCGAAACTCACGGGCTATCACTCCGCCTGCCGCGGTCTGCTCGAGCAGGCCATGGCACCCCGGGCGCTGTCGGCAGCTCTACAGGCCGGCTCGAAGCGGTCCCCGACGGGAATCATCGCCTATGCATTGGCGGAACAGGTCGCCGGTTCGATTCCCGGGGATGAACCACCCGCGCTCACCAGTCGGCAGCAAGAGATCGCAGCCTTGATAGCGAAGGGGCTGACCAGCCCACAGATCGCGACGGCTCTGGTGATCTCCGTGCGCACCGTGGAGAGCCACATCGAGAACATCATGACGCGCCTCGGGTTCGTCTCACGCAGCCAGATCGCCTCGTGGTACGTCGGACAGTCCCGCTGAGCGGACAACGAACTCGCAGGTCAGAACCGTTTCGCCGCGTTCGCCACTGAACGCACCCGGTACGCACTTCCGCAACTTCCGTACCCCCTACCGTGATCTGCCCCATGTGCGTAATCGCACGGTGCGGCAGATTACGACGGGCCACACGTTGTGACCCATCCCATGCAAGTAGCCCCACAGCGCGGCCGATCACAGCGGGTCAATCGACCACGCGCGAGTCCAACGCGTCGCCGACGTGGCTCGGTGCAACACAGTCCACGCCGGGGCATCCGGCCGAAATTCGAAGGAGTCCCCATGGCATCGCAGTTCGAGGCCCGACACTCCAGCCAGCAGCCTCGGCGAGCGGACACCGAGAATCAGGCACGCGAGGACCTCGCGATGGAGATCAAGGCCAAGACGCCGATCACCGACACCGTCACCCAATTGACCCTGGTCCGCGCCGACGGTCGAGACCTCCCCGACTGGACGCCGGGTTCACACATCGACGTCGTACTCGGACCGGACATGGTGCGGCAGTACTCCCTGTGCGGGGAACCCAGCGACCGTCGTTCGTGGCAGGTGAGCGTCCTGTATCAACCGGACGGCCGAGGCGGATCCACACGCCTTCATCACGAATTGCGCGAAGGCGAAAGTATCACCGTCCGTGGGCCTCGCAACAACTTTCACCTCGTCGACGCACCCCGGTATCTGTTCATTGCCGGAGGAATCGGAATCACCCCGTTCCTCCCGATGATCACGTCAGTCGATCGCGCGGGAGCCGAATGGTCCTTGATCTATGGAGGCCGTAGTCGACGCAACATGGCGTTCGCAGACGACCTGAAACAGGCTCACCGCGACCGCGTGACCTTGGTTCCGGCAGACATCCACGGGCGCATCGATCTCGCTCGCATCCTTGCGGGTGTCACTCCCGATACCGCGGTATACGTGTGCGGACCGGAGAGTCTGCTGTGTGCTGTGGAGGCGATGGGCGCCGAACTCGACAATATCGGCAATATTCACCTGGAGCGGTTCACTCCGAAGACTCCGACGGACGCGCCCGTCCTCGATGAATTCGAAGTCGAATTCGTGCGGAGCGGAATCACCGTCTCGGTCGGATCGGATCAATCAATTCTCGACGTCGCACGGTCCGCCGGCATACCCGCACCATTCTCCTGCTCCGAGGGAACGTGCGGGACCTGCGAAACAAATATCGTGTCGGGCCTGGCCGACCATCGTGATTCAGTTCTCAGCCCTGCAGAGCAGGAAGAAAACAGCACCTTGATGATCTGCATCAGTAGGGCCGCGTGTCCAAAGATAACACTCGACCTCTGACAGCCCACCGAAGAGAGGAAAACAATGACTGGATGCCCGGTCGCCCATACCGCCGCCACATTCTCGTTCTTCGACCGCGAATATCAGGAGAATCCGGGAGCCTCGCTGGCGTGGGCTCGCGAGAGCCAGCCGGTGTTCTACAACGACGACTCGGACTACTGGGTCGTCACGCGGCACGAAGACGTGAAATCGGTCTTCAGCCAATTCAATCAGTTCTCTGCGGCCATCACCCTGACGCCAGTCACCCCTCCCTCCGAGGAGGCGGGCGCGCAGCTCGGCAAGTACAACTTCGCACCCTGCCCCGTCCTCGCGGATTCCGACCCGCCCATGCATCGGCAGTACCGCCGGCTGAACGCTCCGGCATTCATGCCAGACCGGATCGACTCTCTTACTCCCTACATTCGGGACACGACGAACGCCTACATCGATCGATTCGTCGATCGGGGTCATGCCGATCTCGTCGCCGATATGCTCTGGGACATACCCTGTTTGGTCGCTCTGCAGTTCTTGGGGATTCCCGAGGAGGACGTCGACACCGTACGCAAACTGGCCACGTCCATGACCGAATTCGTGTGGGGACGGCCTACTCCCGAGGAGCAGATCCGTGCCGCCGACGGATTGGGCCAGTTCTGGGAGATGGGTGAGCGCGTCATCGGGAAGCTCAAGGAACTCGACGATCCACCGGGGTGGTTGGGCCACGCGATCACGATGCAGCGCGAGCACCCGGACGTCATCTCCGACACGTGGCTGCAGACGAACGTCATGGGCGGCGCGATGGCGGCCCACGAGACCACGACCAATGCCACCGCGAACGCGGTCGTCACTCTGTTGAGGAACCGCGACCAGTGGGATCGCCTGTGTGCGGACCCATCTCTGATCCCCGCGGCGGTCGAGGAGTGCTTGCGACTCAACCCCTCGGTGGCCGCCTGGCGCCGAGTCGCGAAGCAAGACGTGCAGGTCGGCGACGTGACGATTCCCGCGGGAGGCAAAATCCTCATGGTGATCGCGTCGGCGAACCAGGACGGCTCCGTCTTCGACGATCCCGAACGATTCGACATCGACCGAGACGCCAAGGCACACATCGCATTCGGCGCTGGCACGCACATGTGCCTGGGTAACCATCTCGCCCGGCTGGAGATGGTCATCTATCTGGAGGAGCTGACACGACGCCTGCCCCACATGACTCTCGACCACCAGGAGTTCCACTACGTTCCGAACACCTCGTTTCGGGGCCCGGAGTCGCTGCACGTCAGTTGGGACGTCGAGAAGAACCCGACCCTCACCTGAGCGGCGCCTCGCGCGCCGAGCGCTCTCGAGCACTCCCGAACGCTACGAACGGAGAAAGCACGCATGACCACCAACTCCATCGACTTCTCCGATACCAGGACCTGGCCGCCACTGGACGGGCTCGCGCCAGGATTCGACGGCAACAAAGCCGTCAGGTCGAGCAGTGTGGCCGGCCGCGACATCGTGTTCACCAACTCCCATGGCAGCCGGGTGTCGCATCGTTTCGGCACGGCCACCGTCGAATGGAGCTACGAGCCCGGGCCCGGCGACCCGCACCCAGTCATCTCCGGAAGGGACGACTACGAGGCCTTCGACGTCGCAGAAGGGTTGGTGTACACACAATTCCATCACCGTGACGACGTGCCGAATACAGCAGTCAGCCTCGTCCTCGACTTCGACCACGGACGCAGCCTGGCCATCGTGAGCACGATCGGAGATCCGGCCGGAGGCCGGACCCGGGTGCAGCACACCTTCCTGCAGGGCCGCATCGAGGGACTGGAGACGCGCGGACCGGAGCCGGCACCCACGACCGCACTCCTGGGTCGGCGAGTGCTGTGGACCTACAGCGACGAGCACAGCTACGAGCACGTCTACCTCGGACCGCACTCGTATACGTGGCACTGCCTGGCCGGGCCCGCGGCCGGTCTTGCGGACACCGAAGAGTGCACGACCTATCAACTACGCCCTGGAATCTACGTCTTTGCCTCGCGGGAAAAGGTGACCCCCTGCGCGTCGGTCACCATTGCCGATCACCGCGACATCACGTCTCTGCGATCGTACGGAGCCCTCTTCGGGCTGGACGCGACAGGTGAATTGCCGACGCACTTCACCTTCGGCGCAGTAGGCGAGCTACTCAGTCACACCGTACGAAACACCCACTCCTGAAAGGACACGCCCATGTTGGCTAAAGGAAACGTCAAGGTCACCGACCTGCTCTGCGCCACCCCGCCCGCCATTCCCGAGGGTTCGCACGCGATGACACAACTCGTCGAACTCCCACCGGCCGACCCCGGACTCGCGCCGCATCGCCACTCCGGACCGGTGTTCGGTTACGTACTGGAGGGCAGCATCTTCTTCGAGTTGGAAGGCGAAGAACCCAGGCTGATTGCTGCGGGCGAGGCATTCTGGGAACCTGGCGGTGACGTCGTGCACTACCAGGTCTCCAATCCCGATCCAGAGGCCTGGAGCCGGTTTGTCGCCGTGTGCATCTGCGCTCCCGACGTGGACATGATCACCATGCTCGAACCGGAAGAGATCATCGCCCGCGATCATCTGCGCCACCCCAGCGCACGTCAGCACCAGGGCTGAGCGCGGCTGCGACCCCACGTCGCGCACTCGAAACGAAATGAGGATTCATGTCAATACTGTCGCGACGGGCGGTGGCCGACATCATTGCCCGCCGGTTCGCCGCCAAGATCAACTCTGCGATCCACCCCGCCGGCGAACCCCGGTTCCCTGAAATCACCATTCGCACAACTGACGTCAGCATAGAGACGCGCCACGGTCCGGTCACTGCGACCATCTATCCCCCGCAGTCGCCGACAGGCAACCCCGGGGTTTATGTGAATGCTCACGGCGGCGGATTCGTGGTGGGACACCGAGAACAGGACGACGCATGGTGCCGCTTCCTGGCCGCCCATGCCAATGTCTATGTGCTCAACACGGATTACGCGTTGGCGCCGCACAAGCGGTTTCCCACGCCCGCCGAACAGTTCTACGACGTAGTCCAGTGGGCATCAGCACCGGAGCGTGACTGGGACGGCACGCGGTTGTGCGTCGGCGGCCAGAGCGCAGGAGGCAATCTGTCAGCAGCCGTATCGCGGATGTCGCTGGAAAACGACGGCCCCGCCATCTCGTTGCAGATTCTGCACTACCCGCCGCTCGACATCGTGACGCCTCCCTCCCACAAGCCGTCACCGCTGGGCTCGAAAGCCGTCCTGCAGCCCTGGTTGTGTGAGGTGTTCGACACCGCCTACACGCCCGATCGCGCGCAGCGTAGCCACCGGTTCGTCTCGCCGGCATGGGGAGACAACGCCAACGGCATCGCAGGTATCGCACCGGCATTGGTCATCACCGCGGAGTTCGACCGACTGCGCAATGAAGCCAAGCGATACGCGGACAAGCTCGAGGCGGTCGGCGCGCTCGCCGAATACGTCGAGGTGCGTGGTGTCGACCACGGTTACGACATCATGACCGACGAGACC
This sequence comes from Rhodococcus sp. NPDC057529, assembly GCF_042802055.1. Lineage (NCBI taxonomy): Bacteria > Bacillati > Actinomycetota > Actinomycetes > Mycobacteriales > Nocardiaceae > Rhodococcus > Rhodococcus sp. NPDC057529. The sequence goes on along the minus strand of NZ_JBHVEY010000032.1, from coordinate 49,277 downwards.
GAGATAACACGGCGGATGTACGAGGTGATCGTCGCTCACGTCAACCGGGCGATCGACTGAAACGTTCTGTCCTACAACCGTTCGACAACCTACCCAAGAGGAACATCATGAGCAGCGTAAATATCGGCAAGCAGCACCCGACCGTCTACAAAAGCCTGGTGAAGCTGGACGCGGAGGTGAAGTCCGCTCTGGACCTGGCGGGCGTGGATCCGCTTCTGGTGGAGTTGGTGAAGATCCGTGTCTCCCAGCTGAACGGCTGTGCCTTCTGCCTCCGCATGCACACCCGCGACTCTCTGGCCAAGGGAGAGAAGGCAGATCGGCTCGCGGTCGTCGCGGCGTGGTGGGAGGCGCAGTACTTCAGCGACCAGGAGCGTGCCGCGTTCGCTCTCGCCGAACAGGTCACCGGTCTCGCCGTTCCGGAACGGCGCACCTGGGACGACGGCTCCCTCACAGAGGACCAGGTGTCGGCGATCAGCTGGCTCGCGATCGTGATGAACGCCTGGAACCGGGTTGCCATCACCAGCCACTACCCAGTGGCGCCGTAGAGCGTGCATTCTGCCGGTCGCTGAGTGTAACGATGTTCGATATCCCAGTCGCGCACGCGGCGATGTTCGTCGGAGCGGTCGGGGCTCTCGTCCCGATGTGGCGGGCGCACGGATCGGACTGCCGGGTCCGGATCGGGCACGGCGCGATGGCGGTGTCCATGGTCGCGATGATGATCCCCGCTGTGCCGGCCGGGATTCACCTGCTGGGGGGTGCCGTCCTCATCGCGCTCGCCGTGTTCGTCACCGGTGAGACCATGCACCGCCGGACCGCGGTTCCCTGCGCGGTCGATCTCACGGCGATGGGGGTGCTGCTGCTCCTGGCCCCGATGTCCGCTCCCGCCCCGGCGGCCCCGGCGGCCCCGGCGGCGGCGCCGGGGCCCTCCGGCCACCGTCACGGTGGCGCAGGAATCTCGACGGGCTGGCTTCCCCTCGTCGTGCTCGTGTGCTGGGCACTGCTGACCCTGCACCTCTTCCGCTCCACCCCGCGCCGCGACCGCCGTTCCGGCGTCAAGACCGCGGCTGCGGGTTCCGCACTGATGATCGTGGGCATGGCTCCGATGGTCGTCTGACACCACAGAGGGGTACCGAGCAGAGTCCTCGCCCACTTCGCAAAGTCGTACAGAGAAAAGAGTTTCCGTGCCCCTCGTGTCCGAACCCACCACACCGCAGAAGATCAAACTGTCCGACGAGGAAATCTTCGCCGGCCACATCGGGGGAAAGCTGTCCGTGGAATTGACGACCCCGCTGGACAACCAGCGCGCCCTGTCCATCGCTTACACGCCCGGCGTCGCGCAGGTCTCCCGCGCCATTCACGCCGACGAGACCCTCGCCGACCGCTACACCTGGACCAACCGGCTGGTGGTCGTCGTCTCCGACGGCTCCGCGGTCCTCGGCCTGGGTGACATCGGTCCGCGTGCTTCCCTTCCGGTGATGGAGGGCAAGTCCGCGCTGTTCAAGAACTTCGCCGGGTTGAACTCGATCCCGCTGGTCCTGGGCACCCAGGATCCGGATGAGATCGTCGAGACCCTGATCCGGCTGCGCCCGAGCTTCGGCGCGGTGAATTTGGAGGACATCTCCGCGCCGCGGTGCTTCGAGATCGAACAGCGGGTCATCGAGGCGTTGGACTGCCCGGTGATGCACGACGACCAGCACGGCACCGCGATCGTCGTCCTCGCGGCGTTGAAGGGTGCGGTGAAGGTCCAGGACCGGGACATCCACGACCTGCGGGTGGTGATTTCCGGTGCCGGCGCCGCCGGTGTGGCGTGCGCGAACATCCTGCTCGCCGCCGGCATCGCGGACGTGACGGTGCTCGACTCGAAGGGCATCGTCTCGGCCGACCGGCAGGATCTCAACGAGATCAAGATCGATCTGGCCGCGCGCACCAACCCGGCAGGTCGCCGCGGCGGGGTCGTCGAAGCCCTCGACGGGGCGGACGTGTTCCTCGGCGTGTCCGCGGGCACGGTGCCTGAGGAGCTGATCGCGACGATGGCCGATGACTCGATCGTGTTCGCGCTGTCGAACCCGGATCCGGAGATCCACCCCGACGTCGCCCGCCGGCATGCGGCGATCGTCGCCACCGGACGCAGCGATTTCCCGAATCAGATCAACAATGTGCTGGCCTTCCCCGGTGTGTTCAAGGGTGCCCTGGACGCCGGTGCCCGGCGGATCACCGAGGGCATGAAGCTCGCCGCCGCCGAGGCAATCCTCTCGGTCGTCGGTGATGAGTTGGCTGTGGACAAGATCGTTCCCAGCCCGCTCGATCCTCGCGTCGCCCCCGCTGTCGCGGAGGCAGTCGCCGCCGCTGCGCGGGCGGATCGCGTCACCGCATGGCACTGACGACCGTCCCGGTGTCTCACGATCGACCGACAGTGGCTTGACCGAATGGGAACGAAAAGAGATTCTCGAACGATCCAGCGCATCGTGACGAGGGCGACCGGTCCAGGTGACGCGCATGAACGCCGAATCGTCAGGCGCGTCACCCACCGGCGGGCGGGCTCGGACTCAGATTCCCGCCGCCGAGACGAACTCCCGAATCTCGAGAGCCTTGTCCAGCATCTGACGTGTGTTCCGCCACCAGTCCTGCAGGTGCAGGTCGAGGATCAACTCGTCTGCGCCTGCACTTGCCACGGAGGCGATGTCATCGAGGATCTGCGCGGTCGTGCCCGAAAAGCCGATCCGATCGTCGCCGAGCGGAGTCTCCGAGAACGCCACGTTCCCCACCACGATCATTTCCATCGCGGACGGGTCCCGCCCCGCGGCGGCCGCGGACTGGCGTATCAGGTCCCACGCCGTGCGAAGCTTGTCAGCACCGGCTGCGCCAGGGGTCGGGAAGAGCGGCATCCAGCCGTCGGAACGTCGGGCAATCCGTTCCAGCACACGTGCATTGGGACCTCCTGCCGAGCTGACATCGACATCGCCGGCCAAGATGACGGGGATCGGCGACGCCGGCTTCGGCAGGACGTAGGCGTTGTCGATGAGCGTGTGGGGCCCGCGGTAATTCACTGGATCCGGACCCCACGCTGCGTCGAAGACGGCGAGGGTCTCGTCGAGGAGTCGGCCGCGGTCGGACTTCGCCATCCCGACAGCCTCGAACTCGTCTACTGCCCATCCTGTTCCCAACCCCGCGATCACACGCCCGCCACTGATCTGGTCGAGCGTCGCGAATCTCTTCGCAAGTTGGAGGGGCTGGTGAAGGCCGGCGACTACCACGCTGGTGCCCAGTCGGACTCGCTCCGTTACCACTGCTGCGGCAGTGAGGACTATCAGCGGATCAGCCGCTTGCCGATACGCGGACGGCCACGGCGCGCCCGGGGTGAAGGAATCGCGGGGCGCCACCGGAAACAACAGTCTCTCCCAGGCCCAGACACTGTCGAACCCGGCACGTTCGGCAGCGCCGGCTACTTCCGTGATGTCGTGGCCCAAATCAGTGCCGATCCGCTGGGGCAGTCGAAGTCCAAGTCTCATAAGTCAAGAGTGAACGATCGTCGTCCTGGTGCAAGGAGTGAATTCATCCTGGTATTCACGCCACCTGGATCGTCGTCCTCCCAGGTTCGGCTTCCATGAAGAATGTGAACGCACGTCCCGAAGTCCGTGCCCGTCGCGGCGAGTTCGGCGCATTCCTGAAGAGTCGACGCGCCCGCATCACGCCGGAGCAGGTCGGCCTGCCCACCGGGGGGCGCCGCCGGACCCCGGGACTGCGACGGGAGGAGATTGCCCAGCTGGCCGGCGTCGGAGTCACTTGGTACACGTGGCTCGAACAGGGTCGCGACATCAAGGCATCCGAGCACGTGCTTGCGGCGATCTCGCGGACGCTACGGCTGGATCTGCACGAGCACGCACATTTGCTGACGCTGGCGGGCGTGACAGAACCGTCGAGCGCGACGGAGTGCAATGCCGTTACGCCTTCGATGAAGGCAATGATGGCCAGGCTCGACCCGTATCCGGTGATAGTGAGCAATGCGCGCTACGACGTCCTTGCCTATAACCGGGGCTACTGCTGGCTGATGGGCGACCTGGACGCCGTTCCGTCCGGGGAGCGCAATCTTCTCGTCCAAAATCTGCTCAACCCTGAGTGGCGGGGGCGCATTGTCGGCTGGGAGGAGCACATTCCCCGGATCGTGGCGGGCTTCCGTGCCGCGTGGGCGGAGCACCTCGGCGAGCCGACGTGGACATCCTTGGTGAAGCGACTGACTGCCGAGTCGCCACTGTTCGAGCAGCTGTGGAAGCGATGCGACGTGACCCGAGTGCCCGTCACTGATCGGCGCTTCGAGCACCCCACGGCCGGGCCGCTGACGTTCCACGTGACCCACCTGAACGCCGGCGTTCATTCGGAGATCACGATGTCCACCTTCACACCTGCCGACGAGGCCACGACATCGAGGCTGCCGACCGCGACCGGCCGGCGATGACTTTGCGGTCGTGGCGGTGTCAGTACTCGTATGAGAACACTCGCGATTACCCAGAACATCACCCTCGACGGCTCGATCGAGATGCTCGGCGACTGGTTCGACCCGGCGGACCAGGATCCGCAGTTGCTGGAGGCGACCAACCGGCAGTCCGAGCGCGCGGACGCCATGTTGCTGGGTCGGCAGACGTTCGAGGACTTCCGCAGCTACTGGCCCCGGCAGACCGACGACCAGACCGGGATCACCGATGAGCTGAACCAGATTCAGAAGTACGTCGTCTCCTCGACCATGTCCGACCCCGAGTGGCGGAACTCGACCGTGCTCACGGGCGACTGGATCGCCCAGGTGCGGACCCTGAAGGGGCAGGATGGCCGCGACATCGTCGTCACGGGCAGCATCACGCTGACCCATGCCCTGATCGAGTCCGGCCTGGTCGACGAGTACCGGCTGTTCGTGTACCCCGTCGTCCAGGGTCGGGGACGCCGGCTGTTCCCCGACGGGTACGAGACGCCGAGGCTGCAGCTGGTCGAGGCCCGTGGCTTCCGGAACGGCGTCTCCCTGCTGCACTACACCGTCTGACGACTCCACCGATACCGGTCGACTGGCTCGCTCACTCCTCGGACGACCGAGCGTCGCGCATCAGCCGCACCAACTCCTGCGCATCAACGACGTCCCTGCCCTCGACCTCGGCCCGACCGGCGAGATGCGCCGCCAGCAGATCCGTGTCCGACAGCACCGCGATCGTTTCCCGCAACGCGTCGTAGTCGTCGGCGCCCAGCAGAATCGCGGCGCGGTGCCCGTCGCGGGTTATCTCGAACCGTTCGTGGGTGCGCTCGGCCACATCGACCAGCCGGGACAGCTGCGCCCGGGCTTCGGCAACAGGAAGAGTCCTCATGTACCTATTCAAGCCCAAAATGTGGGCACCTACCGCTCCGCGTCAGCTGGAGCTGTGAGCGTGGTGGTGGTCGTCGGTGTGGGTCTCTTCGTCCGCGTCGGGAGCTCTGGTGGTGGCGGCAGCAAAAAAGTGGTGGTCGGCTCCGACGAGCGTGTCACGGGGAGCACCTCGAACGTCGTCTGCACCACCATCGACGGAATCGGCACGCACCGCAGCCCGGCCACCTGGAAACCGCGACTGCCGCGGTTCGGCACCGTCGCGCGGAAGTCCGCGACGCTGCCGACCTGACGGGTCTCGCCCAGGACCCGATCGCCGAACTCCACCGACCACGGCCCACCGCAGGTCGGAAGATTCGTCGCGTGGTACTGGATGCGGTCGCCCGGCTGCCCGCTCGGCGGAGTGACGAAGAGGACCGGCTCAGTGGGATCGAGCATGCGCGTCGCTTCCATGTCGGGCTCGCTCGACGCACCGCCAACGGTGTGGACTGCGAGCAGGACAGCAACGGACCCGACGAATGCCGTCGCCGCCAACCAGGGTGTCTGTCGCACCGGTCTCACCTCGCACCCTCAATTATGCGGCTTCGCCGCCCACTGCAGGCCGGTCTCGTCGTCGTACAGCGTGGGCGACGGGTACCAGTCGGGGTGCGGGGCGGCCCGTCCGGTCACGCGGTGGTACTGCGCCGACCACCGGTCGGCGACACCGAAGGCGAAGGCGTAGGGGACGGCGGCGAGGAAGCACTCACGGACCGCGGCGGACCCGATCGTCGTCGACCGGCCCGACAGCACGCGTTCGAACCCGGCGGCGCCCGCCCACACCTGCCGCCCCGTCGGCGTGTGCCGCAGACCCGTGCCCGCCGCGAACACGCCGACGGAGCCGGCGACGAACGCGACGAACGGAGCCCCGAGAAGCGTGGGACCCAGTACGCCGAGGAGCCCGAGCGCAGCGAGAACGGTGCACAGGCATGCCATTGCCCGCCCGATCCACGTCCTGACCGAGACCACCAGCAGTTCCTCGCGCGCCGACCACGATCGGCATGCGTCCGACATGGCACGCATGCCCTCTCGCACCGCGTAGCCGGATGTCGGCGAGCCGTCGGCGACGAATACCGCACCCGGCGAACGGATTCCGAGGGCATCGGCCAGGACCCGGGAAATGGGGTCGATCTGTCTCCACCGTTGCGGGGTGCCGATGCCCTCGATCTGCCACAGACCGTCGTCGACCGAGGTCAACCGGACCACCGACTGCTCGGCCAGGTGGAGCAGTGTCGCCGTCGGCGCGCTGTCGCCGATCCACTTCCGCACGACGTATTCGGTCTGCGCAGGCCCGAGACCGGGCACGGGTCCGTACCGCACCGGCGCCTCGGGGAGTTTCTCGCGGGCACTTCGCGACCACAGAAGACCCACACCCCATGCGACGACCGACAGACCGACGGCGACCGCGGCGAGCACGAACGAGTCCCCGACGATCGCGGCGAGCCCACGCGTATTCGACGTCGGCCCCCACACCAGGGGAAACAGCAGTCCTGTGCACGCCGAGACACCGAGGAGTACGGCAACGGCAACGTGCATCCTCGCCGCATCCGACGCGCGACCTTGCGCCGCGCTGCGGACCTCCCCGCGGGAATCGGGCTGGTATTCATCGCCGTTGCCGTGCATTCGCTGACCTCATCGCCGGGGATATTCGCTGATAACGCAATCCTCGGCACACCCGCCGCCGTCAACCAGACGACACAGGGACTACCAACCCCACCTCGAGGTGTATGACTCCTCACCCCTGAGGGGGCGACGCTTCCACGGACGATGTGTTGCGTCGACACCTCCGCCCGATCACGTGACGGCTGACGCGATTCACCAGTCCGCGATCACCGGGACGACGCGTTCACCCAGGATCTCGAGGGGCGTGATCGACGCGACCTGCGGCACCCATCCGTGAACGTGGGTTATGCCGAGCTTCGACAGGTCCTCGAGCTGACCGAGCAAGGTGTCCACATTCTGTCCGTCCGCACCCGGGTCGAACGGGAACATCACGGTCTTCTCGATGGCGTCGTAGTCGGTACCGAGTGCGGTGCAATGATCCCTCAGCACGTCCAGCTTGTGGGAGACCTCGGGTCCACCGAACAAATTGCAGGCCTGCGCGTACTGCGCGACCATCCGAAGCGTCTTCTTCTCACCCCCGCCGCCGATGAGGATGGGCGGGTGTGGGCGCCGTAGCGGCTGCGGCACGTTCATGGTGCGGCCGAGCCGGTAGTGCTTTCCCTCGAACGGTCCGTCGTTCTCGCTCCACATCTGCAGGCAGATCTGCAGTGTCTCCTCGAGTCGCTCGAAGCGTTCGGCCGTCGGCGGGAAGTGCAGGCCGAGTCCGACACTCTCGTCCTCGTTCCAGGCGGCGCCGATCCCGAGGTACGCGCGCCCCTTCGACAGGACGTCGAGCGTGCTCACGGCCTTGGCGAGGAGGCCCGGCTCGCGATAGACGGTGGCCGTGACCCAGGCCAGCAAGTCCACCTTCTCGGTGACGGCAGCGAGGAAGCCGAGGGTGGTATACGCCTCGAGCATCTCGGTGTCGATCGGTCCGACCGGTTCGATCTGCCAGAGATGATCCATGACGCTGAGCTTGGAGAAACCCGCGTCCTCGGCGGTGACGGCAATGCGGCGCAGGTCGTCCGAGAGGTTCGACGGTCCGCCTGGAAAGGTGAAGTCGGCGATGTGTAGTCCAAGTTCCATAGCTCTCCACGCTAAACCTGTTGCCGCCTGCTACCCAGGGATCGTCAGTACCACCCAAGTGCCCTCGCCAGATGTCCTCACGGGTACGTACGGTGACCTGATGACCGAACCCGCTCGCCGACTCCATGTCGTCTTCGCACCCGGGACCGTCGCGCACAGGGGAACGGTCGCGGAACTCCTCGGGCGGGCGCTGGATGCGCGCGGCCTTACCGGCGAGGTGACGTTCGCCGCGGACACCGCGGATCTGCAGCGCGCCGTGCGGACGGCGGCGGGCCGGGGCGAGTTCGTCGTCGTACCCGGCGCTCGGGCCTCGTTCACCGCCCCGGCCTGCGGGGTGATCCGCGTCGATTTCGGGGAGTGCGAGCAGGACCGCTCCGACGGCATCCGGGCCCACATCCGCGGGCGCGGGCTCGACGGACTCCGGTTCGCGGTCGACAGCTGGTACCACCACCGCTTCCACCCCGGGACGATCGTCCGCTACGGTGACCACCCCGATCAGCGTGCCGGACTCCGGATCCCGGACGGCACCGGACCGTTCCCCGTCGCCGTGCTGATCCACGGCGGATATTGGCGTCCCCGTTGGGAGTTCGACCTGATGGATGGCCTGGCGGTGGACCTGACGGCGCGCGGGTACGTGACGTGGAACGTCGAGTACCGGCGCCCTGCCGAGGACCGATGGGCGGCGATGACGTCCGACGTCGCCGCCGCCCTGCAGGCCGCCGGGACCGTCCCGGACGTCGATCCGGGGCGCGTCGTGATCCTCGGCCACTCGGCCGGCGGTCAGCTCGCCCTGCGCGCCGCCGCCGATGCCGCCGCCGACGAGGCGGCGGTACGTCCTGCGCTGGCGGTCAGCCTCGCCGGGGTGCTGAATCTGCGACTCGCCGACGAACGCCGACTCGGCGAGGGCGCGGTCGCGAACGCCGTCGGTGGCCGCTGGGCCGAAGACCGGGCGACGTACGAGCGGTCGTCACCGCTCCATCGGCTGCCGCTCGGCGTCCCGCAACTCGTCGCGTGCGCCGTGGGCGACGAACCGGATCTGCTCGAGACGAGCAGGGAATACCACGCGACCGCGGCGGAGACTCCCGACGACGTCGCCCTGATCGAGGGCCCCGGCGATCACTTCGCCGTCATCGATCCCACGAGCGAGATCTGGCGAAGGATCGCCGGGGCCATCGATGCCCGGATCAGACCTCGGACAGCGTAGACACCGCCGACCGCAGCCCGGCCCCCGCGCGACCGCGCAGCAGGTCCGCGCAACGCTCGGCCATCGTCATGACCGTGATGTTCGGGTTGACGTGCGGAAGTTTCGGCATCGCCGACGCATCGACCACCCGCAGTCCCCGCACCCCCTTGACTCGCAGTTCCGGATCGAGCACCGCCATCGGATCGTCGACACCGCCCATGCGGGCCGTGCCCGCCGGGTGATACACCGTGTTGTGGGTCTTGTGGATGTAGTCGAGGATCTCGTCGTCGGTCACCGCATCCGGTCCCGGCGCCAGTTCACGGGCGATCCACCCGCGCAGCGCCTTCTGCTCCGCGATCGTGCGGGCCAGCTTCACCCCGGACAGCATCACCCGGTCGTCGTGACCGTCGCTGTCGGTGAAGTACCGGGGATCGACCTTGGCGCGGTCGCGGAAGTCGCGCGAGCGCAGCCGCACCGTGCCCCGGGAGAGTCCCTGCGTGACGTTCGGTGTCAGGCAGAAACCGTTGTCCGTGGTGGGGTAGCCCCACCGGAGGGTGTTCATGTCGAACGGCACGCTGCCGTAGTGCATCATCAGGTCCGGATGGTTCAGCCCCTCCTCGGTGGTGGCGAACAGGCCGATCTCCCACCACTGCGTCGACTCGGTGACCATCGGCCGGGACGCCTCCCAGAACACGAGGCCCTCCACGTGGTCGTCGAGGTTCGATCCGACCCCGGGCGAATCGACGCGGACGGGAATGCCGAACTCCGCGAGATGCTCTGCCGGACCGATACCCGAGAGCATCAGCAACTTCGGGGTGTCGATGGCCCCGGCGGTGACGATCACCTCGCGGCGCGCCGACACCGTGTCGTATCCGGTGAGGTCGGGACGCTGGTAGCGCACGCCCGTCGCCGTTTGCTGTTCGTCGAACAGGATCTCGCTCACCCAGCAGCCGGTGCGCACGTCGAGGTTGGGGCGGGTGCCGAGAATCGGGTGCAGGTAGGCGTGCGACGACGACATCCGGGTGCCGTCCTCGGACGCGTTGATCTGGAACCAGCCGGCGCCGTTCAGCACCGTTCCGCCGCGGTTGAACGCGACGGTCGGCAGACCGACCTTCGCCGCAGCCTCGAGCAGGGCGACCCCGCAGGGGTCGTTCGGCGGGACGTCACGCAGCCGCACCGGGCCGCTGCGGCCGTGGCCGTCACCGGGGGCGTCGTTGTTCTCCAGCCGGCCGACGTACGGCAGGATGTCGCGTGCACCCCACCCCGACGCCCCCATCGCCTCCCAGTCGTCGAGCACCTCGGCCGGCGGCCAGAACGCGATACACGAATTGTGCGACGAGCAGCCACCGAGCACCTTGGCCCTGGCGTGCCGCATGAAGCTGTTGCCCCGCTCCTGCGGCTCGACCGGGTAGTCCCAGTCGTACCCGGAGTCGAGCAGGTGCATCCACTGCGACAACTCGAGGATGTTGCGGTCACCGACGTCCGACGGTCCCGCTTCGAGGAGGCACACCGTCACCGACGGGTCCTCGCTCAGGCGGGCCGCGAGGACGCACCCCGCACTGCCGCCACCCGCGATCACGTAGTCGAATTCCAGTGCAGTGCCTCGCAGTTCACTTTCGGTCATCGGGCAAGCTCCTTGTCGATCGGTTCGGATTGCGGTGCGGCCGGTGCGGCGGCCACGGAGTGGGATGTCAACGTTCCGATGTGGTGCCGGCCGGTGGTGAGGTACCACAGCAGTCCGAGCCCGAGGATGACGCCGATGTAGACGAAGGCACCCCAGGTGTTGTACCAAGGCTCCCCGTACACGGCTTCGCGCGGCCAGGCGAGGTTGACGGCCATGCCGATTCCCCACACCACGGCGACGATGTTGACGGGCAGACCCCATCTGCCCATCGTGAAGTAGCCGCCCTCCTTCAGGTCCCGCGGCGGCCACTGGCCGCGCAGCCTCCGCTTCAGCATCGGGCCGGTCACCATCAGGTACGCGAGGTAGATCATGATGATCGCGATCGAGGTCAGCACGGTGAAGATGTGCGGTTGGCCGATGTTGACCACCAGGATCAGCGCGGCCACCACTCCGATCGTCACCGCGGGCACGACGGGTGTCCGCGTCTTCGGGTGAACGCGGGCAAGCCGCTCACCGAACGGGAGTGCGTTGTCGCGGGCCATGGCGAAGGTCAGCCGGATGGCGGCGGTGTGCACCGCCAGCGAGCACACCGTCACGGCGATCACGATGCAGATCAGGAAGATGGTGCCCAGCGGCCCCCACATCACCTGCTCCACGATGTACTGCAGGCTGCCGTCGGATGCGCCGATCTTCGGATCGTCGAGGTCGGGGGCCGCCATCACGGCGAACACGAGGATCGCGCCGCCGATCACGAACGAGGCGAGGATCGCACGGAGGATCGCCTTGGGGGCGGTGCGGCGGGGTTCGACCGTCTCCTCGCCCAGCGAGCTCGCGGTGTCGAAGCCGTACATCACGTATCCCGACGCGAGAGTGGCCACCAGGAACGCACCGAGATAGCCTCCGCTTTCACCGGCGCCGTAGCCGTGGGTGGAGAAGAATACCTGCGGGCCGCGGGTCGCGTTGGCGGCGAGGATGATCGCGATCAGCACCGCGGCGATGAGTTCGATGAACACCCCGGCGCTGTTGATCATCGCCATGAGGCGGACACCGAGCGCGTTGACGACGGTGGTGAAGCCGATCATCACGGTCCCGAGGAGGACGGCGTTGGTGGCGAAGTCGTGTTCCCCGGTGCCGTCGCCGACGATCTGGAAGCCGCTCCACAGCCGCGGCAGATTGAGCTGCAGCGCCAGCACAACGGCCGACAGGGTGACGATCGACGCGGTGAGCATCAGCCAGCCCGCCGACCACGCCACCACTCTGCTGCCGAGCGTTTTCGCCCAGTTGTACACCGAGCCGGCGATCGGATACTTGGCGGCGAGCTCCATGAAGCACAGTGCCACCGAGAGCTGGCCGAGGAACACCAGCGGCCACGACCACAAATATGCGGGGCCGGCCGTACCGAAACCGAAGTAGAACAATTGGAAAGTGCCGGTCAGAATGGAAATGTAACTGACGCCCGCGGCAAAACTCGCGAACTTGCCGATACTGCGATCGAGGGACTCCTTGTATCCGAAATCCTCGAGTCCACTGTCCTGATCGCCGGTCGTGTTGTCGGGTCTGGTCATTCGATCACTTCCTGAGAAGTCGAGGGGGTCTGCTCGCGCGCCCTGCCGAGTGCACGTCAGGTCGCGGTGAACCACCCCGCGAGAGGTGAGGTCGTGTTGTTCCAGATGTGTTTGACTTCCTGGTATTCGGAGAGCCCGGCGGGTCCGAGTTCGCGTCCGTTGCCGGACTTCTTGAATCCGCCCCACTCCGCCGCCGCCGTGTAGTAGCCGAAGTCGTTGAGCCACACCGTTCCGTGACGCAGACGGCGCACCACCCTCTCGCCGCGGGCGGCGTCCGACGTCCGGACCCCGGCGGCGAGGCCGTACTCGGTGTCGTTGCCGAGTCGGACCGCGTCCTCCTCGGTGGTGAACCGCTCGACGGTGAGGATGGGCCCGAACGTTTCCTCCTGCACGATCCGCATCGTGCGGTCGCAGTGGTCGAAGATGGTGGGCAGGTAGTAGCTGCCGCCGTCCAGCGCGGGATCGGCGGGCCGGGAGCCGCCCGTCCGGAGCGTCGCTCCCTCGGCGATACCCAGTGCCACATAGGCTTCGATCTTGTCGCGCTGCGCCGCCGACACGAGGGGTCCGGTCTCGCTGGCCGGGTCGAGTCCCGGGCCGACGCGGATGGCCTCGGCGCGCGAGACGAGCGCGGCGACGAACTCGTCGGCGATCGACTCCTCGACGATCAGGCGCGTCCCGGCCGAGCACACCTGCCCCGAATGCAGGAAGACTCCGGTGAGCACCTGGTCGACCGACGACTCCCAGTCGGCGTCCGCGAAGACGAGGTGCGGATTCTTACCGCCGAGTTCCACGGCGACCTTCGTGACGTTCTTCGCGGCCGTCTCCAGGATGGTGGTGCCGGTCGCGAGTCCGCCCGTGAACGAGATGAAGTCCACGTCGCCGGTGTCGGTGAGGGCGGGTCCGAGGTCGGCGCCGCTGCCCTGCACGAGGTTGACCACCCCGGCGGGCACACCGGCCTCCTCGATCAGCCGGGTGAACGCGATCGTGCTCAGCGGCGTCACTTCACTGGGCTTGAGCACCATCGTGCAGCCGGCAGCGAGTGCGGGTGCCACCTTCCAGGAGATCTGCAGCAGAGGGTAGTTCCACGGTGCGATGAGGACGCAGACCCCGATCGGTTCGCGGACGACCCGGGAGACGACGGCGGGGTCACCCACGTCGACGACGCGGTCGCTCGAGACGAGGGCCAGCCGGGCGTAGTACCGGAAGACGGAGACTACGTCGTCGATGTCGATTCGACTCTCCACCAGCGTCTTACCGGTGTCGACCGTCTCGATGCGCGCCAGCTCCTCCTTGTCGCGCTCGAGGAGATCGGCGATACGCGACAGCAGCGACGATCGCGTGGCGACCGGGGTTTCCGGCCAGTCCCCGGCGTCGAAGGCCGCCCGGGCCGCCCGTAGTGCTCGCCCGGCATCTTCGGGCGACGCCTCGTCGACGGTGGCGATCACGTTCCCGGTTGCCGGGTCGATGCAGTCGCGGGTGCGTCCCGATGTCGCAGCCACCCACTCCCCCGCGATGAAATTCACCGTGCCGAACAATTTCTGGACGTCGAGATCAGCGGATAGCGCCGACATCTTCATAGTGTGTCCGAAACCCTTTCGTGTGCAGATTCTTTCGTTGGGCCGACGATGAGCGGATCACGGGAGACGTCCCGGTACAGCGAGACGCACAGTCCGATCATGACCAGCAGGAACGGTGCGGCCGCGATGATCGTCATCGTCTGCAGCCCCTGAAGGGCGTCCGAGCCTCCGGTCCAGAGGATGAGCGCCGCGGTGCCGCCGGTGAGCGTGCCCCACAACACGACGATCCGCTTGCTCGGGTGCCGGGTCCCTCGCTCCGACAGGGTGCCCATCACGAGCGATGCCGCGTCGGCGCCGGAGACGAAGAACAATGCCACCAGCACCATGACCAGCACGGTGGAGACACCGGCGAGCGGCAGGTGGTCGAGCATTCCGAACAACTGTCCCTCGGTCGACGACTGGGACGCCACATCGGTGCCGTCACGTTGCACCCCGATGGCGGATCCTCCGAATACCGCGAACCACACGAGGCTGACCGAGGTGGGGATGACGATCACACCGATGACGAACTGCCGGATGGTGCGGCCACGGCTGATCCGGGCCAGGAACATGCCGACGAACGGGGTCCAGGACACCCACCACGCCCAGTAGAAGATCGTCCACGACGACAGCCACGACGCGGTGTCGTCGCCGGCACTCGCGGCGGTGCGACCCGACATCGTCGCGAGTTGCGCGCTGTAGTCGGCGATGGTGGTGGGCAGCAGATTGAGGATCAGCACAGTGGGGCCGAGGACGAACACGAAGACCGCCAGCACGATGGCCAGCACCATGTTGATGTTGGACAACCAGTGGATTCCCCGCGCCACGCCGGACACCGCCGAGGCAACGAACGCGAACGTCAGCAATCCGACGAGGGCCACCAGGGCGAACGTGCCGACCTCGCCCATCCAGCCGATGATCTCGAGCCCGGACCCGATCTGGAGGGCACCGAGGCCGAGCGACGCGGCGGTGCCGAACATCGTCGCGATGATCGCGAGCACATCGATCACCTTGCCCGCCGCCCCCTCGGCGCGACGGCCGAGGAGCGGAACGAACGCAGAGCTGATGAGTTGCTTGCGGCCCCGCCGGTAGGAGCCGTAGGCGATCGACAATCCGACCACCGCGTAGATCGCCCACGGGTGCAGCCCCCAGTGGTACATCGTCGTGGCCATCGCCGACCCGGCGCTGCCGTCGGTCCCGGGCGGCGGACTCACCATGTGTGCGAGGGGTTCGGCGACGCCGTAGAACATCAGCCCGATCCCCATGCCGGCGCTGAACATCATCGCGATCCAGCTGACCGTCCGGAATTCCGGCTTCTCCCCGTCCTTGCCGAGCGGAATCCGGCCGTACCGCGACAACGCCAGGAACAGCGAGAACAGCACGAACCCGGTGGCCGCGGTGATGAACAACCACCCCAGGTCGGCGACGAGCCACCCGAGGGCCGCGTTCGACACGAGCGCGAGGTTCTCCGGCGCCAGCAGGCCCCACAGGATGATGCCCACCCCGACTCCCGCCGCGGCGCCGAACACCACCTTGTCGACCCCACGCCGCGCCGGGGCGTGAGCGGGACGCTCCGGTTCCGGCGCCTGCACGTCGGGAGGGTCGATCACCCTCGGTTGCTCGCCGGCGTACGTCATTTCGCGTCCCCACCCAGCCGGGTCAGTAACCAGTCGTGGAATTCGCCGATGTGATGCTCCGCGGGCACCAGCACACCACCGTCGCGGTAGGCCTTCGACGACATCGTCGGCTGCGTCCGCTCGCACGCGTCGAAGTCCTGCTGATTGACGCGGTGGAACAGTTCGACCGAGCGGGAGACGTCGCGTCCCGACGCCGTGACGTCCGGCGCGTACAGCCAGTCGCATTCCACGATGGTGCGGTCCGCGGACATGGGGTACATGCGGTGGAAGATGACGTGGTCGGGCACGAGGTTCACGAACACCTGCGGCCGGACGGTGATGGCATAGTACTTGCGGTCCTGGTCGTCGCTGATGCCGGACAACGCCTCGAATCCGCCGCTTCCGTCGATGGTGAAGCCCTCGACCTCGTCCCCGAAGGCGGCACCGTGCCCCACGAAGTACTGTGCGGCAAGGCCGTCCGCGAACTCCGGAAGCACCTCGGTGAGTTCCGGGTGAATGGTGGCGCAGTGGTAGCACTCCATGAAGTTCTCGATGATCAGCTTCCAGTTGGCCGCGACGTCGTAGGTGATCCGGCGGCCGAGCTCCAGGGTTCCGATCGCGTACCGATCGATGGCGGCCGGATCGCCGAGCCGTTCGGTGACGGAGCCGATGACCTCGTCCTCGAACGACGGCGGCTCGTCCGCGAGGCACACCCAGGCGTAACCCAGCCACTCGCGCAGCGCGACCGGCACCAGTCCGTACCGCACCCGGTCGATGTCGGCTCCGGTCTCGTCGCGCAGCGCGGCCATGTTCGGTGCGGCGACCAGTTTGCCGTCGAATCCGTACGTCCACGCGTGGTACGGGCACTGGAGGTTCCGCCGGACCTGACCTTCGTCCTCCGTGCAGAGCATGGCGCCGCGGTGCCGGCAGATGTTGAGGAACGCCCGCAGGGCGCCGTCCCGGCCGCGGACGACGAGGACGCTCTCCCTGCCGACGGTGACCTTCTTGAACGCGCCGGCGTCGGCGAGATCAGCGGTGCGGGCGGCGCAGAACCACATCGCCTCGAAGACGTTCTCCTGCTCGCTCACGAAAATGTCGGGGTCGGTGTAGTAGCGACCCCCCAGAGTGGGGATCAGTGCCGGGGCGGGCGCGGGGGCTTGGACGTCCGGAGCGGACATAGATGTCACCGTTCTTTCGTTACGGGAAAGATGCGTTCGGTCGGGGCTGTGACCTGGTGTCTGTGTGCGAATGGGGCGCAGATCGCAAGGGCGTCGTTGCCGAGTGTGACGACATGGGTGCCCGATCCGCGACGATCGTTCGAACAGCGGACAGCTGTTCCCGCCGAGTCGTCGCGGCGTCAGCATTGTTGCGTCATCAGCAACGCTATGCGATTTAGACAACTTAAACCGTCGCCGGCGGACGTGTCAAACATCACATTCGACACTTCTTTCGCACACGCGACACGACCGAAACACCGCGTTAACCACGCGGCGCCGAAACCCGGGCAAACCGGACTATCGGTTCGTCCTGCGTTGAGGGAGAGCCACTTCCGGGCCGTCAGTCACCCGCGTCGACGGATTGCTGCGCTTCGATCCGCGCCACCGCGTCGGCGATTTCGAGCGCAACCGCCTCGAACTGATCGGGCGCCAGCCGGTATTCCGGGCCGGACACACAGATCGACGCGACGATCCGGTTGGTGACCCTGCTTCGCACCGGCACAGCGATGGAATTGAGCCCCGCTTCGAGTTCCTCGGCCGTGGACGCCCACCCCCGCGACCGCACGTGCTCGAGCTCGACGTCGAACGCACGGAAGTCGGTGATGGTGTTGGGCGTGAGCGCGCTCAATCGCGGGCCCAGCCTGCTGCGGAGCTGGCCCGACGTCATCTCCGAGACCAGGACCTTGCCGGTCGCGGTCGCGTGCGCCGGGGTGACCTGACCCACCCACGTGCGGAGCGCGACGTGGCGATCACTGCGAGCCTCGAGCACGTTGAGCGTTGCCGCACCGTCCAGCACCGCGAGGTTGACCGTCTCGCCGAACGCGTCGGCCAGGCGGTCGCACTCGGGCTGCGCGACCTCGACGAGGCCGCTCTGCGCGACCGTGGCCTCGGCCAATCGCACCACCGCGAATCCGAGCTGGTATTTGCCGCGGACGCCCGCTTCCTCGACGAATCCGCGTTGCTGCAGCGATGCGATGAGGCGTGAGACGGTCGATTTGTGCACGCCGAGGCGCACGGCGATCTCCGTGGCCCCGACCCGGCCCTCCGCCGCAACGATCTCGAGCACGTCGATGGCACGTTCCACGGCGTGCACGGTCTTCGCCTTCCCTTCCGCGCCCTGGGCCGCCGATGCCGTCGCCTCGGATTCACTCATGCCCCCGAGGTTATGCCCACCGACTTCCGGAACGCAGTTTTTACACGCGAATGCTTGACACCGCGGGGCAGCACCGGAGAGCATTGTGTTGCACAGCTTGCAAGTCGTCGCGCATAGCGCAACAACTGCTCCACAACTTGCCCCTCCTTCCCGACGCATCCGGAGGTATCGAGTGATTCTCGATAACGATTCCCCAGTTGTGACCCACCCCGGCACCACACCGTTCGCCGTGTGCGAACTCATCACCCTGCCCGTGGGCGAAGTAGTCACGGTGACGCCGCCGGGAATGGCTCCCATCTCCGTCTTCCACACCTCCGACGGTCTGTACGCCGTCGACGACACCTGCACCCATCAGGACGCCTCCCTCGCCGACGGCTGGGTCGAGGGCTGCACGGTCGAGTGCCCGCTCCACGAGGCATGCTTCGACCTCCGCACCGGAGTGCCGTCGGGCCCGCCGGCCAAAATCGCAGTCCGCACCCACGACGTGTCGATCGTCGACGGCACCGTGCTGCTCCATCTCGAACAGAAGGGCGACACAAGATGAACACTGTCCCGAATTCCATTGTGGTACTGGGCGCTTCACTCGCCGGACTGTCGGCGGTGCGCGCGCTGCGCGAGAAGGGATACACCGGCCGCCTCGTCGTGGCAGGCAGTGAACAGTCCCTGCCCTACGACCGGCCACCCCTGTCGAAGGAATTCCTCACCGGCGAAGTGACGGACGAGGACCTGCTGTTGATGAACAGCGACGACGACACCCTCGACGTCGAATGGCGGATGAACAGCACGGCCACCGGCCTCGTTCGCTCCCCCGACGGGCTCCACCGCGTCACCTTCGACGACGGGTCCCACCTCGACGCCGATGCCGTGGTCGTCGCGACCGGCGCGCGTGCCCGGACCCTGCCCGGGCACCTCGGTCTCGCCGGCGTCCACACGCTCAGATCCGTCGACGACGCGCGCGCCCTGCGCGATTCGCTGTCACGGGCGCAGAATCTGGTGATCGTGGGAGCCGGTTTCATCGGAGCGGAAGTGGCCTCCAGTGCGGCCGGAATGAGCCTGCACGTCACGGTCGTCGAGGCCTCGCCGACACCCCTTGCCGGTCCACTCGGCATCGAGCTCGGGGCGATCTGCGCAGGACAGCACGCCGCACACGGTGTCCGGCTTCTCACCGGGTCGGTCGTCGACGCACTGCTGGGCGACGACGCGGTCGAGGCCGTCCGGCTCAGCGACGGAACAGTCCTGCCTGCGGACGTCGTGGTGGTCGGAATCGGGGCCGTCCCCAACGTCGAGTGGGCGTGCGACTCGGAACTGATGATCGACGACGGCTTCCTCACCGACTCGTCATGCCGCACGAATCTCCCCGGTGTGTACGCGATCGGCGACTGCGCAAGGACTTTCGACGACACCCACCAGGTCCATCACCGGAGTGAGCACTGGAGCAACGCCGTCGCCCAGGCGGCCACCGTGGCCGACACCATCATGGCCACCCCGTCCGGGCCCGCGGCGATCCCGTACTTCTGGTCCCACCAGTACGGCAAGATGCTGCAGTTCGCCGGAACGAGGCACAGCACCGACGAGGTCCGCTTCGTCGACGGCGACCCCGGAACCGGCACGTTCGTGGCCACCTACGACCGCGACGGCGACACCGTCGGCGTCTTCGCGATGAACAATCCCCGGCTGTTCACTCGGTACAAGAAGCAACTCGCCAGGTCGCGGGCCTGATGCCGGCGCTACGTGACCGCGTAGCCCAGGCGGTTGCTGATCTTGTGGGAGGTGTCGAGCGCGGCGCGTGCGACGTCCTCGAACCGTTCCGGCAGCAGTCGGTAGGCGGGGCCGGACACACTCAGGGCCGCAATCATTTTCGCCGTGTAGTCGCGAATCGGGACGGACACCGCATTCAACCCGAGTTCGAGTTCCTCCTCGGACTCCGCCCAGCCCCGTTCGCGGATGGAATTCAGCGATTCCACGAGGGCAGACACATCGGTGAGCGTCTCGGTCGTGAGAGCGATCGGACTTTCTCCCACACGCTCCGCGATTTCGCTGTCGGACAATTCCGTCAGCAACAGTTTTCCGCTCGCCGTCGCGTGTGCCGGGCTGCTCTGCCCCACCCACGTATTGGTACCGACGCCGGACGGGCCGTCCGCTTTGACGATGCTCACCGAGCGATTGCCGTCGAGTATCGACACATTGACGCTCTCGCCGACAGTTTCCGCCAGTTCGGCACACAATTCCTGACTCTGCCGCACCAGATCGCCGTCCGGCGTCGCAGTGCGGGCCAGGCGGACGATCGAATTCCCGAGCTGGAACTTCCCCCGGTTCTTCAATTGCGAAACATAGCCCCGCGAGTCCAGGACAGCGACGAGGCGCGACGCGGTCGACTTGTGGACGCCCAGCTCCTCGGCGATTTCCGTGACGCCGGCGGTACCGAGCCTGGCGAGGATTTCGAGTACTGCCAGAGCGCGGTCCACTGACTGCACAGCGCCGGCCGGCCGGCTCCGATCGCCGTTCGAGTTCTCGTCCAATTCAGTCATCGCGACTTCAGGATAGGCGACATCATCGTGCGACGGTTATCTCCCTCCACACCCTGTTCCGCGCCACCGCCGGCCGCTCCGGTGCGCATTTCTCCGAAAAGTCGGGGATTATTCGCCGTTTCCCTACTCGATCATCAAGGAGTTACCCGCAATTCGGGGTTGACCCCCTTACTCTGCCGGACCTAATGTGTTGATATATCAGTTGCCGATAATGGTTCCGATCGGCCGATCCGTTTCGCAATTCACAGTTCTCTCCGGCGCCGTTCGAGCCCGCGCCGAAACTCGAATCTCCCGCCCGCCGCGACAGCGGCAGCACCCGTACCTCGCCACACACAGGCACCCACCCAATCAGGAGGACCATCATGGGGTCACCGCGCGTAGTGATCATCGGAGCCGGCATCGTCGGCGCGAATTTGGCCGACGAGCTCACCGCTCGGGGCTGGGATCGGATCACGGTCCTCGATCAGGGACCGCTGCCGCTCACCGGAGGATCCACGTCACACGCACCGGGCCTGGTGTTCCAGACGAACGCGTCCAAGACGATGACAGAGTTCGCCCGGTACACCGTCGAGAAGTTCGTCGGACTCGACGTGGACGGCGAGTGGTGCTTCAACCAGCTCGGCGGACTCGAGGTGGCCACCACTCCCGAGCGCCTCGCCGACCTGCACCGCAAGCAGGGCTGGGCCACATCCTGGGGCATCGAGGGCGCCGTCCTCGACCCGGCCGAGTGCGCGAAGCTGCACCCGCTGCTTGACGAGAAGCGAGTGCTCGGCGGACTGTACGTCGAAACGGACGGCCTCGCGAAGGCGTCCCGTGTCGTCGTCGCGCTGGCCCGGCGCGCCGAGACCCGTGGCGCCGTGTTCCAGGGTTCGACGAAGGTGATCGGCATCGAGCAGAGCGGCGGCAAGGTCACCGGCGTCGCGACCGCGGACGGCGTGATCCCCGCCGACATCGTGGTGTCCTGCGCAGGCTTCTGGGGTCCCGACATCGGCGCGATGGTGGGCATGGACGTCCCGCTGCTGCCCCTGGCGCACCAGTACGCGAAAACCGAGCAGATCCCCGAACTCGTCGGACGGAACACCGAACTCGCCGAGGCGGGTTTCCCGATCCTGCGCCATCAGGATCAGGATCTGTACTTCCGCGAGCATGTCGACCGTCTCGGCATCGGCACGTACGCCCACCGCCCGATGCCGGTGAACCTGCGCGACCTGGACGAGAGCGACGACGTCTCCGCATCCGACATGCCGTCGATGCTGCCGTTCACGGAAGAGGACTTCGCGCCGTCGTGGGAGCAGTCCAAGCTGCTGTTGCCGTGCCTCGAATCCGCGAAACTGGAAGCCGGATTCAACGGGGTCTTCTCGTTCACCCCGGACGGCGGACCGCTCATCGGCGAGTCCCCGGACGTCGCCGGGTTCTGGATCGCCGAGGCAGTGTGGGTGACGCACTCCGCCGGTGTCGGCCGGGCGGTCGCGCAGCTGCTCGTCGACGGCCGCTCCGAGGTCGAACTGCACGGTTGCGACGTGCACCGGTTCGAGGAGATCCAGCTCGCGCCCGACTACGTCAGTGAGACGTCGCAGCAGAATTTCGTCGAGATCTACGACGTGCTACACCCGCTGCAGCCCAAGGAGTCTCCCCGCGATCTGCGGGTGAGTCCCTTCCACGCTCGCCAGAAGGAACTCGGCGCCGTGTTCCTGGAGAGCTCCGGCTGGGAGCGCCCGCACTGGTTCGAGGCCAACGCCCATCTGGTGCAGGACCTTCCGGCCGAGTGGCAGCCACCGGCCCGTGAGCCGTGGGCGGCGATGTTCCACTCGCCGATCGCAGCGGCCGAGGCCTGGAAGACCCGCACGTCGGTGGCGATGTACGACATGACACCGCTGAAGCGGCTCGAGATCAGTGGCGCCGGCGCGCTGGCCCTGCTCGATCGGCTGACGACCGGCAAGATGGACAAGTCCGTCGGATCCGTGACCTACACGCTGGCACTCGACGACGCCGGCGGCGTGCGCAGCGACCTCACCGTCACGCGGCTGTCCGACACCGTCTTCCAGGTCGGCGCGAACGGCAACCTCGACCTCGACTACTTCCGCCGGCAGTCCCCGGACGACGGCAGTGTGCAGATCCGGGACGTCACCGGCGGGACGTGCGGGATCGGGCTGTGGGGTCCGCGCGCCCGGGATCTGGTGCAGGCGCTCAGCTCCGACGACTTCTCGAACGAGAACTTCAAGTACTTCCGCGCGAAGCAGGTCCGGATCGGCGGGGTGCCCGTCACCGCGATGCGGCTGTCGTACGTGGGCGAACTCGGCTGGGAGCTGTACACGTCCGCCGACAACGGTCTGCGCCTGTGGGATCTGCTGTGGGCGGAGGGGCAGAAGCACGGCGTCATCGCCGCCGGCCGCGCCGCGTTCAACAGCCTCCGGATGGAGAAGGGCTACCGCTCGTGGGGCAGCGACATGACCACCGAGCACAACCCGTACGAGGCCGGTCTCGGTTTCGCGGTCCGGCTGCAGAAGGGCGACTTCCGTGGGCGTGACGCGCTCGACGGAGTCTCCGACGAGACGGTGGAGCGGCGCCTGGCGTGCCTCATGATCGACGACCGTACGTCGGTGGTCCTGGGCCACGAGCCGGTGTTCGTCGACGGACAACCCGCGGGGTACGTCACGAGTGCCGCGTTCGGTCACACGGTCGGGGCGCCGATCGCCTACGCCTGGCTTCCCGCGACCGCGACCGTGGACACCGCGGTGGAGATCGGATACTTCGGACGGCGCATCGCGGCCACCGTCGTGGCAGAACCGCTCGTCGACCCCGAGATGAAGAAGATCCGGTCATGAGCATCCGGCACGACACGGTCACCGGGTTCCTGGACTCGCTCGCCGATCGAACCCCCGCGCCCGGCGGCGGCGCGACCGGCGCACTCCATCTCGGCCAGGCCGCGGCGCTGGTCTCGATGGTCGCCCGCTACACCACCGGCAAGAGGTACGCCGACCACGGGATACTCGTCGAACGCATCTGCGCGTCCGCGGATGCGTTCCGAGAGAAGGCACTGCAGTTCGCCGAGGACGACATGGCGGCGTTCACGGCCGTCATCGACGCCTACCGTCTCCCCCGGGAAACCGAGGAAGAATCGGGGGCGCGTACAGCGGCGATCGCGACCGCACTCGCCGGCGCGGCCGCGGTGCCCGCCGAGGTGGTGGTCGCGGCGGGCGACGTCGTCGCACTCGCCGACGTCCTGCTGCCGGTGGCGAACCCCACCGTCGTCAGCGACGTCGCGGCCGCCGCCGAGGCCGCCCGCGCCGCCGCCACCACCGCCCGGGTCAACATCGAGGTGAACCTGCCCGGTATCACCGATGCAGACACCCGCCGGTCCCTCACCGAATGCCTGGCCGGCGTCGACACGATCGTCGAGCGCGCCGAGGCAGTCACCACCCGAGTACGAAAGCAGCTGAGTTCATGACCAGAAGCCTCGGTGGCGCCGAACTCGCCACCACCATCCGAGACGACGCATCCGCCGCCGCCGCCGCTCTCGCCGACCTCGGAATCCGGCCCAGGCTGGCAGTCGTCCTGGCCACCGACGACGAATCGACCGCCTGGTACGTGCGCTCCATCGCGGCGGCCGCGAAACGCACCGGAATCTTGTGTGACATCGTGGATCTCGGTGCGTCGGCGACCACGGGGCAGATCCACGGCACGCTCGTCGAACTCGGCCACGACCCGGACGTCCACGGAATCATCCTGCAGACGCCCCTGCCGGACGGAACCGACCTCGACGCGCTGCGGGAGGCGATCAACCCCGCAAAGGACATCGACGGCGCGAACCCGGTCAGCCTCGGCCGCCTCGTCGCGCGTCTGCCCGCTTTCGCGCCCGCCACCGCACGGGCCGTGATCGCGCTGCTCGATCACCACGGAATCTCCCCGCACGGCAGGACCGCCGCGGTGGTCGGCAGATCCACGGTGGTCGGAAGTCCGGTCGCGAACCTCCTCGTGCAGCGCAACGCGACGGTGACCGTCTGCCACCGGCACACCACCGACCTGGCTGCAGGCACCCGTGACGCCGACATTCTCGTCGTCGCCGTCGGCATTCCCGGACTGGTCACCGCCGAGCACGTCGCCGACGGCGCCGTCGTCATCGACGTCGGGACCACAGCGACCACCGACGGCCGGCTGCTCGGTGACGTCGACGCCCAGGCCGTGGACGGCCGGGCCGGTGCGCTCACCCCGGTCCCCGGAGGGGTGGGACCGGTGACCACCGCGTTACTGATCGCCCACACGGTCGATGCCGCCGCCGCCCAGCACGCCCAGCACGCCCAGCACGCCCAGCACGCCCAGCACGCCCAGACCCGATCGGACTCGGTGCTCGCCGGATTCCGAAGCGGCGTCTGACTTTCGCCTCCAGCCCTTGACCACCCGTCCCGCCTGAAATAGCATCGACCATGCTGATATATCAGTTTGCTCGGACTAATACCTCAATTTGATTCCGGCATCGAGGAGACCCACATGACCCAAACCTTCACCCTGACGCTCAGCTGCGCTCAGCGTCCCGGGATCGTTCACGCCGTCAGTTCCTTTCTCTTCGAGCAGAACTGCGATATCGCCGAGCATCAGCAGTTCGACGACACCCGGAGCGACGCGTTCTTCCTCCGCACCTCATTCGTGTCAGCGGGTGACGTCGACATCGAGCACTTGACCGCCCAATTCGCCGACGTGGCCGCGAGATTCGGCATGACGTTCAACTTCAACGGCAGTGACCTACCCCGCGTGATCGTGATGGTCTCCAAGATGGGCCACTGCCTCAACGACCTCATCTTCCGCTGGCGAGCGGGCAACCTCGGCGCCGAACTCGTCGCCGTCGTGTCCAACCACGAGGTGCTGCGCCCGATGGCCGAGGCCGCCGGCCTGCCGTTCGTCCACGTCCCCGTCACGCCGACCACCAAGCCGGAGGCCGAGGCCCGGCTACTCGAACTCGTCGAGGAATTCGACGCGGATCTCGTGGTTCTCGCGCGGTACATGCAGGTGCTGTCGGACGACGCGTGCCGCGCACTGCGCGGACGCGCGATCAACATCCACCACTCGTTCCTGCCCGGCTTCAAGGGCGCCAAGCCCTACCACCAGGCGTTCGATCGCGGAGTCAAGCAAGTCGGCGCCACCGCCCACTACGTGACACCCGACCTGGACGAGGGGCCCATCATCGAGCAGGAAGTCATCCGCATCGACCACTCCTTCGACCCGGCGCGACTCGCCACGGTCGGGCAGGACGCCGAGGCCCTCGCGCTGTCCCGGGCCGTGCGCTGGCACTGCGAGAACCGGGTCCTGCTGCACGGGCACCGAACGGTCGTCTTCAGCTGAGGCGGCTCCGCCGCCCGTGAGTGGTTAACGAGTCCAGAGACTCGTTAACCACTCACGGGCGCGAAGCGCCTAGAGCAGGTCGCGGATGGCCCGCTCGAACCCCGCGACATGCGACAACGTGAGCGCGGACGCGGTGTCCTCGTCGCCGTCGACGATGGCCCGGAGCAGGGCGACGTGCTCGCGGACGTGGGCGGCGACGTCCGGCAGCCGGTCGAGGAAGAGGCACCAGATGCGCGTGGCGTGGGCGTCGAGGCTGACGAGGATGTCTTCGAGGTGCGGATTGCCGGACGTCCGGTAGATCTCGCGGTGAACCCGCACGTCCTTGCGCAGGACGTCGCGCGGGTCCTCGCTGTCGTCGATCTCCGCGATCTCGTCGGCGAGCGCGGACAGCCGGGCTCGTGCGTCCTGCGACGCCGTGCGCGCCGCCCGGGCGGCGGCCGTGGGTTCGAGTTGCTTGCGGATCTCGGAGATGTCGGCGAGGTCGGTCATGTCGACGGCGGTGGCGAACGTGCCACGACGGGGGTAGGCGATGACGAGACGCTCCCGTTCGAGGCGCTTGAGCGCTTCCCGCACGGGCGTCCGGCCGAATCCGAGTTCCTCGGCGAGGCGGTCGTCGTTGATCGGCTCGCCCGGACGGATGTCGAGCATGACCAGGCGTTCGCGCACGATCTCGTACGCGCGGTCGGCGTTGGTGCCGCCGTTCGATGCCGTGTCCGCGACCGATGAATGCGCCAGGCTCATGTTCCGTCTCCCTGATTCTCCGGAGCTATTGACCTTTGTCCGGTACTGACCTTACGCTACTTTCCAGTTGATATATCAGTTCCAGTTCAACTGACCTTCCAGAAAGGCGAACCATGACCGTGGACACCGCACATCTCACCGAGGTGGCAGCAGCGAACCCGACGCTGACTCATTCGCTCGCCGATCTCGATCCCGCCGTGCACCGGGCGATCGCGGCCGAACTGGAGCGACAGCAGGGCACCCTGGAGATGATCGCCAGTGAGAACTTCGCCCCGCTCGCGGTGATGCAGGCGCAGGGGTCGGTGCTGACCAACAAGTACGCCGAGGGTTACCCCGGACGCCGCTACTACGGTGGTTGCGAGCACGTCGACGTCATCGAGCAGCTCGCGATCGACCGCCTGACGTCACTGTTCGGCGCCGAGTTCGCGAACGTGCAACCGCATTCGGGGGCGCAGGCCAACGCCGCGGCAATGGCGGCGCTGCTGCAGCCCGGCGACGGCATCCTCGGACTGGACCTCGCCCACGGCGGTCACCTCACCCACGGGATGAAGCTGAACTTCTCCGGCAAGCTGTACGACGTCGCCGCCTACCACGTCCGCGAGGACGACCACCTCGTCGACATGGACGAGGTCGAGCGCCTCGCCCGCGAGCACCGCCCCAAGCTGATCATGGCCGGCTGGTCCGCATACCCCCGCCAGCTCGACTTCGCACGGTTCCGTGCGATCGCCGACGAGGTCGGCGCCTACCTGATGGTCGACATGGCGCACTTCGCCGGATTGGTCGCCGCCGGACTGCATCCCTCCCCCGTCCCGCATGCGCACGTGGTGACGTCGACGACGCACAAGACGCTCGGCGGTCCCCGCGGCGGCGTCATTCTCACCAACGACGCGGCGCTGGCGAAGAAGTTCAACTCCTCCGTCTTCCCCGGACAGCAGGGTGGCCCGCTCGAGCACGTGATCGCAGGCAAGGCCGTCTCGTTCAAGCTCGCCGCCGAACCCGAGTTCCGCGAACGTCAGGAGCGCACCCTGGCCGGTGCGAAGATCCTCGCCGACCGCCTGCTGCAAGCAGATTCGCGAGCCGCCGGTATCAACGTCGTCTCCGGCGGCACCGACGTCCACCTCGTCCTGGTGGACCTGCGCGAGTCCGAACTCGACGGCAAGCAGGCCGAGGACCGGCTGCACCGCGTGGGAATCACGGTGAACCGCAATGCCGTCCCGTTCGACCCCCGCCCGCCGATGGTGTCCTCCGGGGTGCGGATCGGTACCCCCGCTCTCGCCACCCGCGGTTTCGACGAGGCCGCGTTCACCGAGGTCGCCGACATCATCAGCCACGCGCTGCGCCCCGCCACCGACGAGGCCGGACTCGACGACCTGCGTACCCGGGTCGACGCCCTCGCCGCCGCGTTCCCGCTCTACCCCGACCTCACGGAGGCGAACTGATGAGTGCCACCCAGCCACCCGGCGCGCACCTGCCCGACCACCCGGATTTCCTGTGGCGTAACCCGGAACCGAAGAAGTCCTACGACGTCGTGATCGTCGGCGGCGGCGGACACGGTCTCGCCACCGCGCACTACCTCGCCAAGAACCACGGCATCACCAACGTCGCCGTCCTGGAGAAGGGCTGGCTCGCGGGCGGGAACATGGCCCGCAACACCACGCTGATCCGCTCGAACTACCTGTGGGACGAGAGCGCCAAGATCTACGAGCACGCCCTGAAGTTGTGGGAGGGTCTCGAGGACGACCTCGACTACCCGATCCTGTTCAGCCAGCGCGGCGTCCTCAACCTCGCGCACAGCCTCCAGGATGTCCGCGACAGCGTCCGCCGGGTCGAGGCGAACAAGCTCAACGGCATCGACGCCGAATGGGTCGGACCCGACGAGGTCAAGAAGCTGTGTCCGCTGGTGAACATCTCGAGCGATATCCGCTACCCGGTGCTCGGTGCCACCTATCAGCCGCGGGCCGGCATCGCGAAGCACGACTACGTGGCGTGGGGGTTCGCGCGCCGCGCCGACGAGGCCGGCATCGACATCATCCAGAACTGTGAGGTCACCGGCTTCGTGACCGACGGCAACAAGGTCACCGGGGTCCGCACCACCCGCGGCGACATCGCCGCCGGGCAGGTCGCGCTCTGCGCGGCCGGGCATACCTCCACCCTCACCGACATGCTCGGCATCCGCACCCCCGTGCAGTCCCACCCGCTCCAGGCCCTGGTGTCCGAACTGCTCGAGCCGGTGCACCCGACGATCGTGATGTCCAACGCCATCCATGTGTACGTCTCCCAGGCCCACAAGGGCGAACTGGTGATGGGCGCCGGGGTCGACTCCTACAACGGGTACGGCCAGCGCGGCGCGTTCCACATCATCGAACGCCAGATGGCGGCCGCGGTGGAATTGTTCCCCGTGTTCGCCCGGGCGCATCTGCTGCGCACCTGGGGCGGCATCGTCGACGTGTGTCCCGACGCCTCCCCGATCGTCGGCCGCACCCCCTACGACAACGTGTATCTCAACTGCGGATGGGGCACCGGCGGATTCAAGGCCACCCCGGGATTGGGCTGGTGCCTGGCGGACACCATCGCGAACGACGAACCGCACGAGTTCATCGCGCCGTTCAGCCTCGACCGGTTCGTCACCGGCGCCCTCGTCGACGAGCACGGCGCCGCCGCCGTCGCCCACTAGCCAGGAGCCACAATGCAACTCATCGAATGCCCGTGGTGCGGGTCCCGTGAGGAAACCGAGTTCCACTACGGAGGCGAAGCCCACGTCGTGTACCCGGAAGACCCGCAGTCGCTGACCGACGAGGAATGGGCGCACTTCGTATTCTTCCGCGCGAACCCGAAAGGTCTTTTCGCCGAACGGTGGAACCACAGCGCCGGCTGCAGGCGCTGGTTCAACGCCGTACGAGACACTGCCACCTACCGATTCCACAGCGTCTACCGCTTGGACGAGCAGAAGCCGACGATATCGTGAACGCACCCTTCCGCACCCGCCAGGGCGGTCGCCTCGACCGCGACACCTCCTACACCTTCACGTTCGACGGCAAAGAGTTGACCGGTCATCCCGGTGACACGCTCGGCTCGGCCCTGCTCGCGAACGGCGTCCACCAGGTCACCACCAGCATCAAACTCGGCCGCCCCCGCGGCATCACCGCCGCCTGGGCCGAGGACACCGGCGGACTCGTGCAGATCGAGGAACCCTTCCCCGAGCCGATGCTGCTCGCCACCACCATCGAGTTGTTCGACGGCCTCGTCGCCCGCGGCATCCCCGGTCAGGGACGCCTCGCGACCATCGCCGATTCGGCGAAGTACGACGCCAAGCACGTGCACACCGACCTTCTGGTCGCCGGCGCCGGACCGGCCGGTCTCGCCGCCGCGCTCACCGCGGCCCGGGCCGGTGCGCGTGTCGTCCTCGTCGACGAGCAGAGCGAAGCCGGCGGTGACCTTCTCGGCAGCACGGATCTGATCGACGGCGCCCCCGCCCTCGACTGGGTCACCGCCGCGGTCGCCGAACTCGCCACCTATCCGGACGTGCTGCACCTGCAGCGCACCACCGCGTTCGGCAACTACGACGACGGCTTCGTCCTCGCCCTGGAGCGTCGCACCGACCACCTCGGTGTCGAAGCCCCGGCCGCCCTGAGTCGCCAGCGTGTCTGGCGGATCCGGGCCCGGCACATCCTTGTCGCCGCCGGAGCGCACGAGCGTCCCGTCGTCTTCACCGACAACGACCGCCCCGGCATCATGCTGGCGCACGGCGCCCGCACCTTCCTGCACCGGTACGGCGTCAAGGTCGGCGAGCAGGCCGTCGTGTTCACCACCAACGACAGCGCGTACGAGGCGGCGATCGACCTGCACGACGCCGGTGTCCGCATCAACGCGATCGTCGAGGCCCGCGACACCGCCCCCGCCCACCGACTGGCCGAATGCGAGGCGCGCGGGATCCCCGTCCGCACCGGATCCGTCGTCTGCGGCACCCGCGGCAACGGCCGGGTCAGCCACGCCCTCGTCACCTCCCGCGACGACGACACCGGCACCGCGGTTCCGCTCGCCTGCGACGCACTGCTCGTCAGCGGCGGCTGGAACCCGGCCGTGCACCTGTTCTCCCAGGCCCGCGGCAAGCTCCGCTACGAGGAGAACCTGGGCGCGTTCGTGCCCGGCGAAACCCTCGACGGAGTCTCCGTCGCCGGCTCCGCCAACGGCATCTTCGACCTGGCGGGGTGTCTGCACGACGGCGAGCGGGCGGGCCGGGAAATTCTGAGCGCGTTGAACTTCGACGCCCCCGCCCCCGGCGCGGACACCGACACCTCCGCCGCACCCGAGTCGACGAAGCCCCTGGTGCTCTGGCGGGTCCCCGATGTCGCGGGGCAGGACACCCAGTTCGTCGACGTCCAACGCGACGCGACGGTTGCCGACCTCGCCCGCGCGGTCGGCGCCGGCATGACGTCGATGGAGCACATCAAGCGCTACACCACCATCGGCACCGCCCACGACCAGGGCAAGACGTCGGGTGTCATCTCTTCCGGCATCACCGCCGAACTCCTCGGCCGCCCGATCGAGACCCTGGGCACCACCACGTTCCGCCCCCCGTACACCCCGGTCGCGTTCGCCGCCCTCGCCGGCCGCAGTCGCGGCGCCCTCTTCGACCCCGAACGGGTGACGGCCCTGCACGATTGGCACGTCGGCCGCGGTGCGGTGTTCGAGGATGTCGGCCAGTGGAAGCGTCCCCGCTACTACCCGCTGCCCGGGGAGGACATGGACGCGGCGGTGCTGCGCGAATGCGCCGCCGTCCGCCGCAGCATCGGCATCCTCGACGGCTCGACCCTCGGCAAGATCGACGTCCAGGGCCGTGACGCCGGTGTGCTGCTCGACATGCTCTACACGAACATGATGAGCACCCTCAAGGTCGGCATGGTCCGTTACGGCGTCATGTGCGGCGTCGACGGCATGGTCATCGACGACGGCACCGTGATGCGTCTGGCCGACGACCGGTACCAGGTGTTCACCACCACCGGCGGCGCCGCGAAGATCCTCGACTGGATGGAGGAATGGCTCCAGACCGAATGGCCCCACCTGCAGGTGAGGCTCACCTCCGTCACCGAACAATGGGCCACCTTCCCCGTCGTCGGACCGAAATCGCGTGACGTGATCGGTGAGGTCTTCCCCGACCTCGACGTCACCAACGACGCGTTTCCGTTCATGGCCTGGCGCGACACCGCCCTCGGCGACCTGCACGTGCGGGTGGCCCGGGTCAGCTTCTCCGGCGAACTCGCCTACGAGGTCAACGTCAATGGCTGGCACGCCCCCGCGGTCTGGGCGCGCCTGATCGCCGCCGGGGAAAAGTTCGACATCACCCCGTACGGCACCGAGACCATGCACGTCCTGCGCGCCGAGAAGGGCTACCCGATCATCGGGCAGGACACCGACGGCACCGTCACCCCCCAGGACCTCGGGATGAGCTGGGCGGTGTCGAAGAAGAAGGTCGACTTCGTCGGCAAGCGCTCCTTCAGCCGGCAGGAGAACCAGAACCCGCTGCGCAAACAGTTCGTCGGGCTGCTGCCCCTCGACAAGCAGACCGTGCTGCCCGAGGGCGCGCAGATCATCGAGGAGGTACTGGACGGGACCCTGCCACCCGCGCCGGTCCCGATGCTCGGGCACGTCACCTCCAGCTACCTCAGCGCCGAACTCGGCCGCCCGTTCGGTCTCGCCCTCGTCAAGGGCGGCCGAGCCCGAGTCGGTGACACCCTGCACGTCCCGGTGGACGGCCGTCTGGTGGCCGTGGAGGTCACCGGTTCCGTTCTCGTCGATCCCGAAGGAGCACGTCGCGATGGCTGACACCCTCGTTCCGCTCAGCCCCCTGCACGGCTGGGACCAGAAGTTCTCGGCGCTCCCCGAGTCGGTGCGGATCACCGAGGAACCGTTCGTCTCGATGGTCGACCTGTGGGTGGACCCGAGCGGCCCCGGTGGAGCGGCGGCGGGCGCCGCACTCGGTGTGGACCTGCCCACGACACCGTCGACCCGCGTGGACGGCAGCGCAGTCACCGCGGTCTGGCTCGGTCCGCAGGAGTGGCTGATCACCACGCGATCCCAGTCCCCCGAAGAGCTCGAGGGGACGCTGCGCACCGCGGTGACCCCACACGGCGGCGCCGCGATCGACGTTTCCGGGCAGCGCACGACGATCCGGCTCACCGGAGCGCACGCCCGCGACATCCTCGCCAAGGGCTGCTCGATCGATTTGCACCCCAAGGTGTTCCGTCCGGGATCGGCCGTGCAGACGATGCTCGGTCTCGCCGGTGTCGTGCTGATCGCGCTCGACGACAGCGGCACCGACTACCGAATCCTGGTGCGGTCATCCTTCGCCCGGTACCTCGCGGCGTGGCTGATCGATGCCGCCGAGGAATTCGGCGTCGATCCCGTGTAACGCGACAGTTTTCGGTCCGGGGGGCGACATGACGGCGTCCCCCCCCGGGCCGGTCTCTGCAAGGAGGTTCGCACCATGCGCCACCGTTCGATAGTGCACGCGCCCCCGACGGCCGGCGCCGAGCGACTGCTCGGCGCGCTCGCACGCGACATTCCTCTGGTCTGCGGAATCGTCAACGCGACCCCGGATTCGTTCTCGGACGGGGCCCGGCACTCTGACACCACGGCCGCGGTCGAACACGCGTTGGCCCTGGTCGCCGAGGGCGCCGACCTCCTCGACGTCGGCGGCGAATCCACCCGCCCGGGATCCCGCCCGCCGTCCGTCGTGGAGGAGATGGGCCGAGTGGTGCCGGTCGTCGCGACCCTCGCCCGGCGCACGTCGGTCCCGATCTCGGTCGACACCTCACGTCCCGAGGTGATGCGCGAGGCGGTCGCCGCCGGCGCGTCGATGATCAACGACGTTCGCGCCCTGCGGCTCCCCGGCGCTCTGCAGGCTGCCGCCGACCTGCAGGTCCCGGTCTGCCTGATGCACATGCTCGGGGATCCGGCGACGATGCAGGACGCACCGCGATATCGGGACGTCGTGCACGAGGTACGACAGTTCCTCGTCGCCCGCCTCGAGTCGTGTCTCGCGGCCGGGATCCCGCGTGAGCACATCCTGCTCGATCCGGGCTTCGGATTCGGCAAGACCTTGGCACACAACCTCCGGCTGCTGTCCGAACTCCGGCAGATCACCGAGATCGGACTTCCGGTCATGGCGGGCCTGTCGAGAAAGGGCATGCTCGGAGCCATCACCGGCCGCGACGTCGACCACCGCCAGGCCGCTTCGGTGGCCGCCGCGATGATCGCCGCCCAGAACGGCGCCGCCGTCCTCCGCGTCCATGACGTCGCCGCCACCGTGGACGCGGTATCGGTATACCGTGCGCTCGTATATCGTGGTCCCGCCAACTCCAGTCACGCACCGAATCGAGACCCCGCCCTGTGAACACTTCCGTGTCCGCCGCAGCGGGGCTCGCGACGATCGACACAGCTGACGTTCAGCTGATGGAGACGATGTATCACGATCCCCGCACGGGCTTGCGGCATCTCGACCGTCACCTGTCGCGCCTCGCCCATTCGGCGGCGGTCCTCGGGTACGAATTCGGGGAACGAGAGGTCCGGCGCCACCTCGCACACCAGCTGTCGTGCGCCGGAGCCGCCCGGGTCCGGGTTCGCCTGCACCGCGACGGCGAGGTGGACGTGGACGTCTTCGCGCCCCCGGTCGCGCCTGCCTGCGTATCCCTGGTCCTGGACGACGAGCCCGTCGACTCCCTCGACATCCTCCTCGGGCACAAGACGACGCTCCGCGAGCGGTACGACCGCCGGCGTCGCCGCAACCCCGATGCCGACGACGTCGTGCTCGTCAACGAACTCGGGCACGTCACCGAGACCACGATCGCGAACCTCGCCGCCCGGATCGACGGCACCTGGTGGACGCCGCCGTTGTCGTCGGGATGCCTGCCGGGTGTCGAGCGGTCGTGGCAGCTCGACCGCGGTGTGATGCGCGAGCGGATCCTCACGCCGAGCGACCTCCTGGCCGCCGAGGCACTGGCCGTGACGAGTTCGCTCAAGGGCGTGCTGCCCGCCACCCTCCGGCCGTAGCCGCTCCGCTTCCGAACCTTCCCCGGATCACCTCTTGACCCACCTCAATGCCTGACCTACCGTTATCACCAATACTGATATATCAATATCCGACCTGTTTGACTACCAGCGAGACGTCCGCGACCCCAACGCCCTACTGTCAAAGGAAAAGGCATGAGAGCTCGAAAGATTCCCTCGGATCGACGGTTCACGGCCACGCACAGCTGGGTGGCCCTCGCACCGGGACAGAACTTCTCCGACTTTCCGCTCCGCGCGGGCGTCACCGACACGGCCCTCGACGACGTCGAGGCGGTCCGGCTGGAACTTCCGGCAGTACGCAGCACGATCGAGGCCGGCGCCCCCTGCGCCCTCGTCTGGACGTCCGCGCGGAGCGCCGTCACCGTGCACGCGCCGATCAGCGGGCTCGTCACGATGACGAACGCCGACGCCGTCGCGAATCCGCAACTCGTCGCCGACGATCCGTTTCACCGTGGCTGGCTGTTCGCGATCCTGCCCCTGCCGACGTCGTCCGCCTACGGACTCCTCACACCCGCGCAGTACGCGACCGAACTCAGCGAGGCGGTGTAATCCGATGACCATCAGCGTGTTCGACCTGTTCTCCGTCGGTGTCGGCCCCTCGAGTTCACATACCGTGGGACCCATGCGCGCGGCCGCGCGATTCGTGTCCGACCTGCGCACGCTCGGCGCGTTCGACGACGTCACCGATGTCCGCGTCGACCTGTACGGATCGCTCGCCGCGACCGGCGCCGGGCACGGGACGATGTCCGCGGTCCTGCTCGGTCTCGAGGGGTACCGGCCCGAGGCGATCGAGACCGAGGAAATGGAGCAGCGGCTCGAGGCGATGCGGACCACGCGGCGCATCGCGCTCGGCGGTTCGCACCACATCGCGCTGGCCGAGGACGAGATCGTGCTTCATCCGCTGACGATCCTGCCGTTCCACCCGAACGGGATGACGGTGACGGCCTATGCGGCCGGGAACGTGGAAATCCATCGGGAGACGTATTTCTCGATCGGTGGCGGGTTCGTCGTCACCGAAGCCGAGAGCACGGAACATCGGCCTGCGCCGGCGAGTGGGTCGTCGTTCGGGTCCGCGAAGGAACTCCTCGACATCTGCGCGCGGCACGGATACCGCGTCAGCCAGGTCATGCTCGAGTTCGAGAGCGAAACCCGGTCGGCCGCGGAGATCCGCGACCGGCTCCTCCATATCCGCGACGTCATGGTCGAGTGCGAGCGGCGCGGCATCTCCCGCGACGGGCTCCTTCCCGGTGCGCTGCGCGTCCGGCGCCGCGCCCGGGACTGGTATCTCCGGCTCGATCAGGAAGACCCGCACCGTGATCCCGCGTTCGCGGAGGACTGGGTCAACCTCGTCGCGCTCGCGGTCAACGAGGAGAACGCCTCGGGTGGCCGGATCGTCACCGCGCCCACCAACGGCGCCGCGGGCATCATCCCCGCCGTCCTGCACTACGCCGTCCACTACACGCCCGCCG
Organism: Rhodococcus sp. NPDC057529; assembly: GCF_042802055.1. Lineage (NCBI taxonomy): Bacteria > Bacillati > Actinomycetota > Actinomycetes > Mycobacteriales > Nocardiaceae > Rhodococcus > Rhodococcus sp. NPDC057529. Next base: position 13,156 of record NZ_JBHVEY010000032.1, on the reverse strand, counting down.
GCCGGGCCGACCCCGACGAGACCGCGGTCCGGTTCCTCCTCGCGGCCGGCGCCGTCGGGTCGCTGTACAAGGAGCGGGCGTCGATCTCCGGCGCCGAAGTCGGCTGCCAGGGCGAGGTGGGTTCGGCGGCGTCGATGGCCGCGGCAGGACTGGCCGAGATCCTCGGCGGCACACCGGAACAGGTGGAGAACGCCGCCGAGATCGCCATGGAACACAGCCTCGGCCTCACGTGCGATCCCATCGAAGGCCTCGTCCAGATTCCGTGCATCGAGAGGAACGCGATCTCGGCAGGCAAGGCCATCAACGCCGCCCGGATGGCCCTGCGCGGCGACGGGACCCACCGCGTCAGCCTGGACCAGGTGATCGAGACGATGCGCTCGACCGGCGCCGACATGCTGTCGAAGTACAAGGAGACGTCCACCGGTGGTCTCGCCGTCAACGTCCCCGTCAACTACGTCGAGTGCTGACATGATCACCGACGAACTCCGACTTCTCCCGGCCCGCGCCGCTCATTTCATCCGGCAGCACCCGGTTCCGGCGCGCGGCGCGTACGCGCCGGAGACCCGACTGTCGGTGCTCGACATTCTCGTGCACTGCGCGTGGGTGCGCGGCGACGCGTTCGTGGCATTCCAGTTACTGAGCCGAAGCGCCCTGCCGGACTCGTACCTTCTCCGCCTCGACGTGCTGGACGACGCGCTGGCCGCCCTCGACTCGTTCACCGTGACCGAGGACGAATGCGAACAGGCCTTCGGTCCGAACTGGGAGGACGTGGTGCGGCACGCCGTCGATGCGGCAGCACTCGTCGACGAACGGTTCGGAGCACTGACGCGGACGAGCAGCGCCGTCGACGGCCGCCGGCGGCTCGGCGCCTGGATCTGCGCACGTGACGCGGCGTCGGAAGCGGGCCGGATCAGGTCCTGGTACCGCGCCCAGGACGCCGCGTGGGAACGCCACTACATGGACGGGGTGACCCTGCGCGAGGACGAGCGGATGTGTGCCGATCTCGCGACCGCCGTGCGCGACGCGGCGGCTGCGCACGCGGTGTCGGATCTCGTCGGAACACACGATTTCACCAGGGCGCACTACGAAACCCTGCTGGAACCGTGGCGCCTCTGTTCACCGGAGGGCGCTAGTGGACTGCCGCGAGCACTGCATCGGTGAACGTCCGCGGCAGGCTCTGATGACCGCTCTCCCGCAGCGCCGACAGCGCTGCGACGACGTTCGGGCCGCCGTCGGGTAGGAACCGGATCAGTTCGTGCCGAGCGCACTCCACAGCCGCAGGAAGAAGCGCCGCCTGCGCTTCGTCACGACGTCCGGCCGCCCAGAGACACGACACCAGCAACCGGACCGCCTGCAGCCTGGCCCGGCGTCGCCCGGTGCCGTCGAGTTCCCGCACCCACGCGTCCGCCCATGCGCACGCCCGGTCCGCCGCATCCGGATCGCCCTGCGCCTCGAGCAACCTGATGGCCGCCTCCTCCTCGAGTTGCGCCGTCGCCAGTCCGAGGCCGTCGGCGGGGGTTCGGCGGGCCTCGCGGGTGACGGCGACGAATTCGGGCGACGGGGGCAGCCCGATCCGCACCCGCTCGTTGTCGACGGCGGCCCGCAGACGCGGCAGGGAGAACGTCTCGGCGGTCCGGACTCCCTCCGTGAGCTGTCGCTCCGCGGCGTCGAGATCGCCGCGCACCGCCATGATCCGCGCCCTGAGGCAGTAGTGCCGGATCATGAAATCGGTTGCGCCACCGAGCGCGGCGGCATCGAAGGTCTCGATGAGCAGTTCGTCCGCTTCGTCGATCCGGCCCTGCTCGTAATGCACCTCGGCGAGAAGGGCGCGGGTGAGCCGCGCGTGCTGCGACTGCGTGTTCTCCGCCTCCCGAACCAGCTGTAACGCCTTGCGGTACAGCTCCATCGCACCACCGACGTCGAGCTGCTCGAACTTCGCGAGTCCGGCGAAACAGTATCCGTAGGCGACGGAGTACGGCCCCGTGTTCTGCCGGTGGTACGGGGCCGCCCAACTCTGCCTGCGGTAGGCGTCCTCGAACCGGAATTCACACGTGTCCACGAACGTCGCGATGAGAGCGGCCATCGACACCACGAACGGGTGATACTCCGCCGGACGGGCGAGGCATTCGGAGACGAGTTCCCGCACCCCCGCGATACGGTCGGCGGTCACCTCGATATCGCCTTGCAGGACATCCGCTTCCACCCGGAGTTGCGCGGCGTGCTGCTCGGACATCTCGCCACCGGCGATCTGCTCGAGCGCCCGCGTTCGGGCTGCTCGAGCGAGTTCGAGGCGCTGGAGTTCGCAGTTCGCCCACCCGATCGTGAGTTGCAGACGCGGACTGGCGGCCACCAGATCGGCGGGCAGTTTCCCGATCAGGCAGAGCAGCGTCGACATCTGCGATCGATCGAGGAGGTAGAGATCATCCTCCTCCAGCAGTTCCACGGCGCGCTGCGGTTCGCCGGCCGCGAGAATGTGGTCGACGGCCTCCCCCAGCAGATGCCGCTCCCGGAACCAGTCGTAGGACCGGCGGTGCAGGTCGATGATGCGTCCGGGATGATCCCGTTCGAGACGCTGATGGAGGATCTGGGCGAACAGGTGATGGTAGCGATACCACTGACGGTCGTCCCCCGTCCTGCCGAGGAACAGATCGCGTGCGGCGACCTGTTCGAGTCGCGCCTGCCCGTCCCGCACACCCGCCAGCGCCGACGCCAGGTCGCCGCACACCGTGCCGGGGACCGAGGTGGCGAGCATGAAGTCGAGCATGTCCGGCTCGAGGGCGTCGAGCACGTTCTCGGCGAGATACTCGCCGATGGCGTCGGTCCCGGTCCGCAGCTGGTCGATCAGGTTCTCCGGACTCCCGGCCTCCCGCAACGACAACGAGGCCAACTGCAGTGCCGCGATCCAGCCGTCTGTCGATTCCCGGAGTTGCTCGATCTCGGTGTCCTTCAGCGGAACCTGCACCCGGTCCGACAGGAAGTTCTGTGATTCACCGAAGTCGAAACACAGTTCTGCGGAGGCTATTTCGTTGAGTTCGTCGAGCACCCGCATCCGGCTCAGGGGCAGCCCCGACCTGTTCCTGCTCGCGACGACGAATTTCAGGTGGTGACACCCGTTGTCGAGGAGGAACGTCATCGCCTCGATCGGTCCGGAGTCGGAGATGCGATGCCAGTCGTCGATCACGACGACGAGCGCGTCCGCGCTGTCGTGAAGCCGGTTGATCAGCGACGTGAGGACGAACCGTTCGACCGCTTCCCCGTGCTCTTCCAGGGATTGCCCCAGGTCGGTGACGACGTCCGGGCGGACCCGCCGGATCGCCTCGACCAGATGGGAGAGGAACCACACCACGTTGTTGTCGTCCCGGTCCACGGTCAGCCACGCCACCGCGGTCCCGGCCTCGACCAGGTCGTCGCGCCACTGGGCGACGAGACTGCTCTTGCCGAACCCGGCAGGCGCGTGGACGAGAGTCAGCCTGCGGTCCCGTCCCGCGCGCAAAGCGGCGAGCAGCCGGCGGCGCGGCACGAGCTGCCGGGTGGTCGTGGGTGGGCGGAACTTCGTCACCGGCGCGGGCGGGGTCGGCGGCGTCCGCACGTTGTACGGGAGCCCAGGTCGCCGAGACGGGGTGGATTCGCCGGCATGATCGTGCGGCTGCTCGGGTGCCCGTCGAATCGGGATGTACATGTCGTCGACGGTCACACCGTTGCGACGCTCGACCGTGCGGAGCTCGTTGCCGAAGTCGGCGGCACCGCCCGGCCTGTCCTCGACCGCGCGGGACATGGCATGTTCGACGGCGCTGCACACGTCGCCGGGGATTCCGGCGTCCCGCAGATCGGGTACCGCCTGCGTGGAAATCCGCAGGAACTGACCGACGACCTGTTCACCGCTGCGGCGCTCGTACGCGGCATGACCGGTCAGCGCGCAGAACAGCGTGGACCCGAGGCTGTAGACGTCCGACTCGACCGTCGGCGGCCTGCCTTCGAGTACCTCGGGAGCAGTGAACGCCGGGGAGCCGGTGATGGACCCTGCCGTCGTCTCGAATCCACCCGAGACGCGGGCGATGCCGAAGTCCGTCAACTGCGGTTCGTCGTATTCGGTGAGCAGGATGTTCGCCGGTTTGACGTCGCGGTGCAGCATCCCACCGCGATGCGCGGTCTCGAGGGCGCCGGAGATTTTGATCCCGAGCCGCAGGACCTCCTGCCACCCGAGAGGGCCCGAACGACGGATCTGCGCGTCGAGGGAACCGAACGAGTGGTACGGCATGACGAGAAACGGGCGACCGCTCCGGGTGACCCCGACCTGGTAGATCGCGACGATGTTCGGGTGCCCGGACGTCCGGCCCATCGCCCGTTGCTCCCGCACGAACCTCGTCACGTTGTCGGGATCGAGGTTCGACGTCAGGACTTTGACGGCGACCGTGCGATCGAGGTCTTCCTGCAGGCAGCGATACACGACCCCGAACCCGCCGCGGCCGATCTCCACGGCATCGTCGAATCCTGCCGCTGCCAGCTCGGACGTGATCTCCGGCTGACGCTGGGTTGCCCACGGATCGTCGTTCGCCATCGGCCTGCACCACCTCCGACACGCTCCACCCAGGATAGTCCGCGGGGGCACCCGGAGATCGGGTCGTCAGTCGCGCGTCGCAGGTGCACCGAGCCGCGCGGCCACCGTGCGGGCCGATTCGGCGACGGTGCGGCCGAGCGAGTCGAGCATGGTGTGGGGAACCCGGAAACGGGGTGCCGACAGCATCACCGCGCCGACGAGGACGCCGCGGTGGTCGTGGACCGGCGCCGAGATGCCGACCTCCTCGATCGACGTCCGGCCGTCGTTGACGGCGTATCCGCGATCGCGGATCTCACCCAGTTCGTCGAGGTACTCGCCCACGGAGTCGGCGTCGTCCGGCCCCAGCAGCAGCCGCCGTTCGAACAGCCGCTCCACCTCGGCGCGCGGCATGTCGGACAGGAAGACCTGGACCGACGAACTCGCATACGTGTCGTATCGAGTGCCGACCGCGGCCGTGTGCTTGACCTGCTTGGGACTCGGAACCTGTTCGACGACGACGGATTCGTGGCCGTTCCACACCATCAGGGCACTCGTCTCCTCGGTCCGGCGCGTCAGACCTTCAAGTTCGGGCAGGGCCACCCGCCGAACGTCGAGGTTCGCCAGCAGCGGCCCGGCCAGGCCGATCACGCCGAGACCGAGCCGGTACCGCCCGGTCCCCTCCTCCCGTTCGACGTATCCCGCTTTCTCGAGGGTCGCGAGCATCCGGGACACACTGCTCTTGTGTAGATCGACCTTCCGCGCGATCTCGGTGACGCCGAGCACCGGTTCGTTGATCGAGAACGCCTCCAGAACGCGCAGCCCGTTGAGCAGAACCGACGGCGACGGCTTCGTGTCACCGTTCTGATCGCCGAGTTGATCGACGTCGTCCACACTCATGTCCGCTGCGCTCCTTCGACTCGGCTGGTACCTCTGCCGACCCTGCCACACCCGCGGCAGGGTCGGCGTACCGGTCAGACGCCGAGGATGTTGTGTTCGGGTCCGAACGGGAACCGGGTGATGTTCTCCGCGTCGTCCTCGCCGACGACCAGGATGTCGTGTTCACGGTAGCCACCGGCACCGGGCATTCCCTCGGGAACCATGATCATCGGCTCCATCGACACGACCATGCCGGGTTCGAGGACGGTGTCGATGTCCTCGCGCAGCTCGAGGCCCGCCTCGCGCCCGTAGTAGTGCGAGAGCACGCCGAAGGAGTGCCCGTATCCGAACGTGCGGTTCGGCAGCAGACCCTCGGCCTCGTAGATCTCGTTCAGCTCAGCGGCGATGTCCTTGCAGACCGCGCCCGGCTTGATGAGCTCGAGGCCGCGGCGATGGACCTTGACGTTGACCTCCCACAGTCGTAGATGTTCCGCCGACGGCTCACCGTAGAACAGCGTGCGCTCGAGCGCCGTGTAGTAGCCGGCAATCATCGGGAAACAGTTCAGCGACAGGATGTCTCCGCGCTCGACGCGACGGCTGGTAGCCCAGTTGTGGGCACCGTCGGTGTTGACACCCGACTGGAACCACACCCACGTGTCGCGCAGTTCGGCGTGCGGGAAGGTGGCCGCGATCTCCCGGATCATCGCGTTCGACCCGGCGATCGCCACCTCGTACTCCGGAACACCCTCCCTGACGGCGTCGCGGATGGCCTCGCCGCCCAGGTCGCCGATCCGGGCGCCGTGTTTGATCAGTTCGATCTCCTCGGGCGACTTCACCATGCGCTGCCGCATCGTGGCCTTGGCGACATCGGCGAACGTCATTCCCGGCAGGACCGCGGCGACGCGGGACCGCAGGTCTGGGGTGAGGTGGTCGTCCTCGACACCGAGCATGCCGCGCGAGATGCCCTGGTTCGCCAGCACCTGCTGCACGGCGTACTCGAAGTTGTCGCGGCGCCAGTCGGTGTAGACGACGTTCTCGCCGAACGTGCGCCGCCACGGCATGCCGGCGTCGATGTTCGCGGACACGGTGGTCGAGCTGTCCTGGGTGACGACGAGGGCGTAGGGGCGGCCGAACGCGGTGTAGAGGAAGTCGGAGTAGTAGTTGATGTTGTGGTAGCTGGTGAACAGCACGGCGACAACCCCGTTGTCCGCCATGTGCTTACGCAGCGCGACGAGCCTGCGGTCCATTTCCACCGGGGAGAACGTGGGAACGACCTTCTCGCCGTTCGGGATGTTCTTGATGCGCTCCAAGTTCATGATGTTCCTTTCGAATTGGCGGCGGCATCGCGGGATGCCGCATTTCTGTGGGAGATACGGGTGGGTCAGACGTCGGCCAGGGGTCTACGGGAGGTTTCGCGAGCCATCAGCATCGAGCCCATGGCGACGAGGGCCGCGGCGACGAGGTACCAGGCGGGCGCCAGTGTGCTGCCGGTGATCTCGATCAGCAGGGTGGCGACGAACGGTGCGGTCCCGCCGAACAGGGCATTGGCGGTGTTGAAGCTGAACGCGAAGCCGCTGTAGCGGACCTGGGTGGGGAAGATCTCGGACAGGAAGGTCGGGAGCGTGCCGTCGTTCATGGTGAGGAACGCGCACAACACGATCTGGATGACGACGACACCGACGATCCCGACTGCTCCGAGCGCACTGAACAGCGGGACGGTGAACACGGCGAAGCAGATCGACGCGCCGACGAGAACTCGCTTGCGGCCGAATCGATCCGAGAGCGCACCCATCCCGAAGATGAACACGATGTAGCAGGCGAGGGCGATCGACGCGGCGACGAACGAGGCCGTCTGCCCGACATGCAGCACCTCCGACAGGTAGGTCGGCATGTAGCTGAGGATCAGGTAGAAGCCGACCGCGTTGAGGCACGTGACTCCGAACGCGATGACGATTGCGCGTCGATGATGAGTGAACAGGATCGACAGCGGCGCGTTGTCCTCCACTTTCTGTTCCATTTCCTGGAACTTCGGGGTGTCCTCGAGCTTCAACCGGATGTAACGGCCGATCAGACCCATCGGCGCCGCGAGCAGGAACGGCAACCGCCAGCCCCACCCGTTGAGCTGTTCCGTCGACAGCGCCGCGGTGAGCAGTGCCGCGATCAACGATCCGAACAGAAGTCCGGCAGCCGTGGACGCGGGCACCACGCTGGTGAACAGGCCGCGCTTGCGGTCCGGGGCGTACTCGGCGAGGAACGCCGAGGCACCCGCGTACTCACCGGCGGCCGAGAATCCCTGCACCATGCGGACGAGTAGAAGCAGGACCGGTGCGAGGTACCCGATCTGATCGAAGCTGGGGATCAGGCCGATACAGAATGTCGACGCCGACATGATGAGGATCGACAGCGACAACGCGGTGCGGCGGCCGATCTTGTCCCCGAAGTGACCCCAGACCAGGCCGCCGATCGGGCGGATGACGAACGAGATGGCGAACACCGCGAACGTGGCCAGTAGGCCCGTCGTGGGCGCCGTCTCGGGGAAGAAGACCACCGCGATAACCGTTGCGAGATAACCGTATACGGCGTAATCGAACCATTCGACGAAGTTGCCGACGAAACTCGCCGCGACGACGCGCCGGAGAACTCCGGGCGAGGGGTTCACCGCGCCGGCCTCGTCCGAGTGCGGCGCAGCTGAGGGGGAATTGAGGTTTTGGGCCATGCCCACTCCTTCTCGGGGCGTCGGCGCCTGCCGACTGCGACGAATAGCACTTGTTGCCGTCAGTGCAACTGCGATTCGATTAGTGACGATATTGTGCGCACCGTCACATGTCAACGGGTCGCGTCGCCATAGCAATCGAATCACGGTTGCAGTGAATGAATAGGGACTGAAATCGCAGTAAACACGGCAGTTCGGCGGTCACACCATCCCAGATCGCCAATCCCGACGATGTTCACAGGAATGCAACATCGTTGCAATTACCGAGCCGAGGGGGTTACAACGCTGTCGTGTCGACCACACCACCGAGGTAGAGGCGCGTCGCGAGGTGCAGGGCAGCGAGCCGCGGCGAACCCGTCGGATCCTCGCCGAGCAGTGCGAAGATCTGCTCGAGCCGCTGGTACAGCGTCTGGCGCTGAACGTGCAGCCGGGCCGCCGCCTCGGTCTTGTTGCACCCGCACTGCAGGTAGACGTCCAACGTGTCGATCAGGCGGCGACCACGCTCCACACCCACCGCGAGCAGCGGCCCGAGAATCTCCCGGACGAACATGGCCAGCAGGGCAGGATCGTCGATCCGCCGGACCAGGCGTTCGAGAACGAGGCCCGCGGCGACCACCACGGTGTCGGCGATGCCCAGATCGCCCGCGAGGTCGAGCACGAACCGCGCCTCCGCCAGCGTCCAAGGCAATCCGGTCAGACCGGCGACCACCGGCCCCACCGCCACCCGGGCCTGCTCCGCCCCGGACGCCGTGCGCAACGACTCGACCAGAGCAGTACACGACCCGGACCGGTCGTCGGCCCGGACAACGATGATCGCGCGCACCTCGTCACCGGCCACGGACGACACCGTTCCGGCCGAGTACCGATGCAGCGCCGCGTCGACAGCGGCGAGAGCCACCGACCCGTCGAGCGAACGGCCGACGACCCCGACGTACGACACGCCGTCGGCCAGCCCCGCCGCGCGGGCCGCCGCAAGGACACGCTCGGGCGCAGGATTCGGCTGGCCGGCGATCCGCAGCAACGCCTGCGCGGCGCGGACCGCGGCCGACGGCGGAAAGGATCGCAGGAGCGAGATCGCCAGCGCTGCCGGCGCTCGCTCGACGATGGCCTCCGCGGTGACGTGATCGGCCGGGTCGTCCGGAGACACCACGAGCGTCGCGACACTTACACCGTGAACCGCCACCGGTACCGAGAACAGCCCCGAATCTGCAGCGGGAGAGGCGATCTCGTTCCCGAGGGCCGCGATCACGTCGCCGGCCGCGTCGAACAGGGTCACGTCGCCGGGCAGAAGTCGCGCGAGCACCGCAAGCAACTCGTCCGGACCGCCGCCGCGCGCCAGTTCCTCCGACAACGCGTGCGCAACGGTGTCACCACGACGCAGTCGCTGCACCGATTCGTTGACCAGCAGGCCGTTGATCGCCTCGGCCACCTCGACGAACGGCACGACCCCTCGCAATTCCACCACCGGCAACCCCGCCACCGACGCCTCCTCGACCAGTTCCGTGGGGATCTGCGGCAGTTGCGTCCCGGTCTCGATGGCCACTCCGGCGACGCGGCGAGCCGACAATTCACGCACGTACCGCCGCAGCCGGTCCGGATCGGCGGATGCGAGCGCGAAACCGGCGGTCAGCAGCAACTCGCCGCCGCGAAGAAGGTGCGCGATGTCGATGACCTCACTCGAATGCACCCAGCGCACCGGTTGCGTCAGCAGCTGGGCGCCAACGCGAACGAGGGGGCGTCCGGCAGCCAGGCTCGGGTGTGCGAGGACGTCGGCTAACGACAGTGACATGACATTCCGTTCGTTGACGACCCGATTTTATTGGCAAAGTGTAAATGGTGTGATGTGGGTCACGCACCGGAAGATGGGAAGTCCACATGGCCTCACCAAGGGAGTCCGATGGTCAAGAACATTCCCACCGACAGTCCGCACGTCCACGACTTCGAAGAAGTACTGCAGCCCATCCCCGAGGAAGCACGCACGACGCGCGTCTCCGGCCAGTTCTGGATCTGGGCGGGGGCGAATATCGCGCCCATCAACTGGGTTCTCGGCGCTCTCGGCATCGGCCTCGGACTCGGTCTCCGCGACACGCTCATCGTTCTTGTCGCCGGAAACATCGTCGGTATGGCACTTTTCGGCGTTTTCGTTCTCATCGGCCAGCGTACCGGCGTCACCGGCATGGTGTTGTCGCGGGCGGCGTTCGGCCGGCGCGGCGCGTATCTGCCGGCCGCGATCCAGGCCTGCCTGGCGGTCGGGTGGTGCGCCGTGAACACCTGGATCGTCCTCGACCTGGTCATGGCACTGCTCGGCAAACTGGATCTCGTCGACCCGCACGAGCGGAACCTGGCGGCGAAGATCCTCGTCGGCGCGGTCATCATGACGATCCAGGTGACCATCGCGTGGTTCGGGTACCGCGTCATCGCCGCCTTCGAGCGGTGGACGGTTCCCCCGACGCTGGCGGTACTGGTTCTGATGTCCGTCGTCGCCTGGTTCCACCTCGACATCGACTGGTCGTACGCCGGGCCCACCGGTGAAGTCCTGCAGGGCGGCGCCCGGATCGCGGCCATGTCGACGGTGATGACCGTGATCGGAATCGGCTGGGGAATCACGTGGTTCACCTACGCCTGCGACTACTCACGGTTCGTGAGCCGGACGGTGTCGCGGCGCAAGCTCTATCTCACCAGCACGCTCGGCCAGTTCGTTCCCGTGGTGTGGCTCGGAGTGCTCGGCGCGAGCCTCGCCACGACCAACGGTTCCGTGGATCCGGGCGAACTGATCGTGTCGAACTTCGGCGCGCTGGCGCTGCCGGTGCTGTTCCTCGTCATTCACGGGCCGATCGCCACCAACATCCTCAACATCTACACGTTCTCGGTCGCCGCACAAGCCCTCGACATCAAGGCGCACCGCCGGAAGCTGAACCTGCTGGTCGGCATGTTCGCCCTCGTCGTGGTCGTCTTCTTCATCTTCCAATCCAGCCTGGCCACCGTGCTGGAGACGTGGCTGGCGGCGATCGTGGCCTGGATCGCGAGCTGGGCAGGCATCATGCTCGTCCACTACTTCCGGGTCGAGAAACGACAGATCGACGCCCGCCGGCTCTTCGACCCGATCGGATCTCGCCGACTGCCCGACGTCAACTGGACCACGATGGGATGCTTCGTCGCCGGGATCGCCGCGACGTGGCTGTTCATGTACGGCGCCACGAGCCTCACACAGGGCTTCGCGGCACGCGCCCTCGGCGGGCTCGACCTGTCCTGGCTGGCAGGTGGCGGAGTCGCCGCCACCCTCTATTCAGTCCTCGGCCCCCGCGCGCACCGCCCCTACCGCATGACCGGTCAGTCCCCGACACGATCGGCCGCGACCGCCGACTCCCCCGACGTCCTCACCGGCAACTGACCCCCTAACACCAGGAGCACTCGTGAACAACGACTTCACATGGCCGCAGGGCCACACCGCAGCCGCCGCCTTCACCTTCGACGTCGATGCCGAATCCTGCGTCCTCGCCCACGATCCCACCGCGGCGAACCGAATGTCGCTGATGAGCCACCAGTCCTACGGCCCCCGCGTCGGAGTCCCCCGCATTCTGCGACTGCTCGAGCGCCAGGGCGTGCGCGCGACGTTCTTCGTGCCGGGCTTCACCGCCGAGTGTTATCCCGACACGGTTCGCGCCATCCTCGACGGCGGGCACGAGATCGGGCACCACGGATATCTGCACGAACCCATGAAAGGCCTCGACGCCGCCACCGAGGCGCGCTACCTCGACCGAGGGCTCGACGCGCTCGAAGAGGTCGCAGGCATCCGTCCCGTCGGCTATCGCGCACCCTGGTGGGAAATGAACTGGCACACACCCGAACTCCTCGCCGACCGAGGTTTCGTCTACGACTCCAGCCTGCTCGACGGCGACGCACCCTACCTGATGGCGACCAGCCCGGAATCGGGGCGAACCCTGATCGAGATTCCCGTCGACTGGGCACTCGACGACTGGGAACAGTACGCGTTCTACCCGGGTGTCACCGGCAGCGGCGTCATCGAAAGTCCCGCCAAGGTCCTCGAGATGTGGACCCTGGAGGCGGAGGCCCAGCACACCGACGGTGGGTGTTTCGTCCTCACGAACCACCCGTTCATCTCCGGACGGCCCTCCAAAGCAGCAGCACTCGAACGACTCGTCGAGAACGTCACGGCAATGGCCGGAATGTGGGTGACCACCCTCGGCGAGATCGCCGCACACGCCCAGCGCGTCTGCACCGAACCCTTCACGCACACCCGATTCGAGATCCCCACCTTCCCCGACGTGCAAATCCGGCGGACTCCCCCGGCCCCCGTTGTGTCATTCGAATGAATGACACAGAGGTCCATTGCGCTTCAACGACTTTCGTAGACCGTTACCCGTTGGCTACTATTCCCGCTACACCGAATGGATTGGCCGTCGCGGCCTTTCTCGACCATTCCGTGAAAGCCCTGCCCCACCCCTGAACGAGGTAAACATGAACGCTCGACGGCTAGTTCTCGGCATCCTCGGCTGTGCCGCCATCTCGATGGCGGCCGCACCGTCCGCGCAGGCGGCGACGATCTTCGATTTCCTTCCCCCGGAGATCGCGTCCCTGATTCCGAGCGGCTCGGCCGACGCCGTGAACCCGCTCCTGCCGCCCGCACCCGCCGCTCCGGCAGCACCCGCTCCCGCACCGCAGGTCGCACCGGCTCCGCAGGCAGCCCCCGCGCCGCAGGTGGCTCCGGCACCGCCGGCCCCTGCACCGCGGGCGGGCTACAAGAACTGCACCGAGGCCCGCAATGCCGGCGTCACTCCGATCTACCGCGGGCAGGACGGCTACGCCTCGCACCTCGACCGCGACAACGACGGCATCGCCTGCGAGTAGCCGACCACCGACCGCTCCACCCGCAGGCGCACCCCTTCTGCGCAGACGCACCCCTTTTCGAGCCCCAAACGGAAGTTGTCAACCTGTCTGAGACACGTTGGTGTTGATTCCCGTCGGTCCGGGAAGGGCTGGTGCTACCGGTCTGGCCCGGAACCGTTCGG
>NZ_JBHVEY010000031.1:0-93951 GCF_042802055.1 Rhodococcus sp. NPDC057529 | reverse complement strand
GTCACCGGTCAACACAAACTCGCCATCACGCCCGAAATCCGCCACTACAACACCATAGGTAATTACAGCGATAATTTCCGGACCGACACACTAGGATTGCACCGTGGACGGTGTCTGGCCACTTATTGGCAGGGATGAGGAACTACGGCGCATCTGGGCGGCCGTCGAAGGCTCTGGTGATGGCTCTGGGGTTCTTGTGGCGGGCGGTGTCGGTGTTGGCAAGACTCGGTTGGCGAGTGCCGCCGTCGCCGTACTTGCCAAACGGCACGCCGTCCGGTGGGTCACCGCTACGGCCTCGGCCCGAACACTTCCGTTGGGAGCGTTTGCTCAATGGGCGCCGATCTCTCAGGCCGACCCGATGATGGTCATCCATACCGTCATCACAGCGCTCACTGCCGGCGACAGGCCCGTAGTCGTGGCCGTTGACGACGTTCACCTGCTCGACGACCTGTCTGTCGTCGTCATCCAACAGCTCGTGCAGCGCGGCCTTGCCAGGGTCGTGCTCACCCTCCGCAGCACAGAACCGGCCCCCGACACCATCACCACGCTCTGGAAAGACGCGTTCCTCGCCCGACTCGATTTAGATCCTCTGGGCGAGAACGACACTGAACGCTTGCTTTCGCAAGCGCTCGCTGGGCCCGTCGCCCCCGCAACGGCGGCCGAAATGTGGAACCTGACCCGCGGCAATGTGCTGTTCCTGCGGCATCTCGTTCGCCAGGAACGGGACGCCGGACGGCTCGTCAGCGACGTCGGCATCTGGCGGTGGACCGGCGAACCCGTCGTCTCACCCACCCTCGCCAAACTCATTACCGGCCAGCTTGGTTCGCTGACCGAGGACACCGCAGAAGTCCTCGACTACCTCGCGATCGGCGAACCCATCGACGGCACGGTGTTGGAAATTCTCACCAGCCCGCATGCGGTCAAGGAAGTGCATTCCCGCGGACTCATCGACATGACCAGCGACAACGGCGATATCGACGTCCGCCTCAGCCACCCCCTCTATGGTGAAGTCCGTCGCAGCACTGGAAACCTCCTACAACTGCGCCGCCTGCGCGGTCGTCTCGCAACGGTCCTGTCCACCCGCGCCGATCCGACACCCGCAGCTTTGTTGCGACGGGCGGTGCTCACACTCGAATCCGACCTGCGGCCCGACCTGGGGCTTTACCTCTCCGCCACTGCCACCGCACTGCGGCTCCACGATGCTCCCCTCGCCCTTCGTTTCGCGGATGTCGGGCACATATCCGATACCGGCTTTCAAGGCGCGATGCTGCACTACTGGGTGCTCAATAACGTCGGTCGGGCACAGGACGCATTCACCCTGCTCGAGGCGCTCGATCAGAACGCGCTCACGATCGAGGAGCGAAGACGACTGTCCGTCATGCGAGTCGGCACCCTCTGCTGGAGCCTCGGCGATCCGGAACGGGCGAGGCAAGAACTGGCAATCGCCAAGTTAGCGCCCCATAATCACACATCATCCGAGCTAGCCGCATTCGAAGCACTCCTCGAGTCAGTGCAAGGCCGACCGGAACACGCGATCGCCGCAGGAAATGTGGTGTTTCAGGCTGCACCGAGCGATATGGCATTCGTGCTCACCTCCTGCGCCCTTGTCATTGCCCACGGCTACTCGGGACATGCCGCCAAGGTATTTCCGTTGACCAAGCGGGCCTCCGCTTTGGTCGCAATATCTAGTGATGCTTCCGCGCTGGAGTACGGGATCGTCTACTTCCACATCGAGGCAATGTTCATCGCGGGGTACCTTCAGGCCGCGGAACAAGTCATGACCCAGTTTGTCGACTATGCCGCGCACACTCCGGGAACCATAGGTTTGTTCGTGTCGTTGCTCCACAGCTACGTTGACCTGTCCCAAGGTCGTCTGAGCGCTGCGCTCGAGGTTCTGAACAGGGCGAATCGCGAATTCGGTACGACCATGTACGACAGGTCGGCTGTCGTGAGCTGCCGGGTTTACCTAATTCTCGCGTTATCACATCGCGGCGACGGGAAACGCGCAGCGAAGCTGGTGCGCGATCTCGACACGTTGAATCCTTACGGCTTCCTCCGATCAGCGTGCACCCTCGCCAAAGCTTGGGCTGCGGCCGCCCAAGGGATGATCGCCGATGCAATCCGCCTCGCCCGGAATGCGGCCGTGATCGCGGCCGATCGCGGCCACTTCGGCCAAGAAACCATGTGTTTGCAAGCCGCATCGCAATTCGGCGATCGCACCACCGCGCACCGGCTGAACGAGCTCACAGCCCTCGTCGACGGTCCTCGCATTCACGCCGCTGCACTGCATGCCAACGGCCTGACCAGCGTCAACGGCGAAAAACTCGCCGAAGCCTCACGACTGTACGAGGAATTCGGTGACATCGTCGCAGCGACCGATGCCTCGGCGCAAGCCGGAACTCTCTTCCGTGAACAGCAACATCATGGTTCCGCACTGACAGCCATCGAACGTGCCAGGACGCTGGCAGGCACCCACCGCGGACTCGACACCCCCGCGCTGCGCCGGGTCGGCGAAACCACTCCACTCACGAGGCGGCAGCGCGAAATCGTCGCCCTCGTCGCCCAAGGCTTCACCAACAAAGAGATCGCCGGACGCCTCGGCGTCTCCATCCGCACAGTGGAAGGCCACCGCTACCACGCCAGACTGCGCTGATCGCGCGTCGCCGCAATTACCAGAAATCGCGTAGTCGACTACGCGGTTCAAATCCGCGACTGAGCGTGACGATCATTGCTGTCGCATCCAACTCGAGAAGCGCTTCGAGGCGATAAGCAAGCCCAGCCCCCGGAGGGTGCGTCCGGACTGCAGTTCGAAGCGTCCTCATGGAGGAGTAACTCATGAATACCGACAAGCACCTCAAGCACCTCGGCGAGCTGGCGGTGGCAGTGGGCATTGGGCTTGCGGTCGCGCCGGTCGGCACAGCGGTGGCAGCACCGTCCGTCGGAGACTCGTCCACGTCGTCGAGTTCCGATTCCTCCGACCAGACATCGTCCGACGGGAGAACCACGGACCGGTCCACGGACGGGACCTCGTCGGACAGGACGTCATCCGGCGCATCCCGAACCGACTCGGATTCGTCGAGCGGAGGATCCGGATCGTCGACGACCGACGACTCGACCACGGATTCACAATCCACGTCCGGCACGGATTCGCAATCCACGACGGGCACCGAATCCACGTCCGGCACCTCGAACGACGACGTGACCGGGTCCGGCGCGACGACACCCGGCACCCCTACAGCACCCGACTCCACGACACCCGACAGTTCGTCGGTTGTGAACGGCGGTGAAATGCCGAACTCGGGCACGACAGCAGACGAGTCCGAGCCAGTCGGATCGAGTTCTGCCGCCACGGCACCGGCCACGATCGACGAGTCCGGTGCCGCGATCGCGCCGGCCGACCGGCCTCCGGCACGAGCGGTCACCGAGCAATCGGATTCGTCCGCGTCACCGGCACAAGTCCAGGGTCACGACAGCGCACCTGCCGGCGACGCCAGTGCGCCGATCCCGCCGACCATCCCGGCTACGGACAGCTCCGGCACCGCTCTCGCCCCTGCCATGGCGGAAGACCCGGCAGCACGCGGACCCGTCCCGGACGCGACAGCAGCGATTTCGGAAGCAGTTCCGGCGACGGCTCCCACGAACATCACGATCGAGGCGACGACAGCCCCGACGCGCCCGGTGCCCGACACCCGTGTCGATGGGCCGCAGCACGGGACGCAGGCATTGGCCCCGTCTCTCCCCACCGCGGCGGTGGACGTCGCATCCAATGTCGTGTCGAAGGTGCTCGGCGCCCTCGGGCTACGTCCGTTCCTGTCGAATGACCCGCAGGTACCGATCGAGTCGCCGACGTTCTGGGCGCTGGCCGCGGCATGGTGCCGTCGGCAGGAGAAGGTGTTCACCACCGACGCGAATCCAACGCTGGCTGCCGCGCCCGTCACGACCAGCGAGCCGATCGAATCGTTCGCCGTCGCGAGCACCGAATCCACCAGCACGAACGCTGCATCCGCTGCCGGGCCGATCGTCGATGTGCCCGACCGCAGCACCGGTTCGGTGCTCACCTCGATCAATTCGTTCGATTACAGGGTCACAGGATCGCCGAGCCGCGGAACGGTCACTGTGGACGACGCGACCGGCCACTTCATCTACACCCCCACCCAGGCAGCGCGCCAGTTGGCCGCTCTGGACCCGAGCACCGATTACAACTCGTTCGACTCATTCACCGTCACCCCGATTTCCGGGCACTCCGGCAACCCGGTGACCGTGCAGGTGCCGGTGTCTGCGGCACGGATGCAGGTCGCGCAGTCCATTACTGTCGGTTCCAACCCATCGGGTGTGGTGTCCGCCGACACCATCTCCGGCACCAAAACCTATGTGGCAAACCAGGGTTCGAAGAGCGTATCCGTGCTCGACGCAAATAACGCCGTCGTCGGCTCGGTGACCGTCGGCACCTCGCCGACCGGTGTCGCGGCCAACCCGGCCGGCACCCGGGTGTACGTCACCAACAGCGTCAGCGGCAACGTGTCGGTGATCAACACCGCCAACAACACCGTCGTCGCCACCGTCAAGACCGGCACGACTCCCAGCGCCGTCGCGGTCAACCCCACCGGCACGCGCGCGTATGTCACCAACAGCAGCAGCGGCAACGTCTCGGTGATCAACACCGCCAACAACACCGTCGTCGCCACCGTCAAGACCGGCACCACACCCAGCGCCGTCGCCGTCAACCGCGACGGCACCCGTGTGTATGTCACCAACCGCAGCAGCAACACCGTCTCGGTCATCGACACTGCCAACAACACCGTCGTGGCCACCGTCAAGACCGGCACGACTCCCAGCGCCGTCGCCGTGAGCCCCGACGGCAAACGTGTGTACGTGACCAACCGCGCCGGCAACAGCGTCTCGGTCATCGACACCGCCAACAACACCCTCGTCGGCACCGTCGCCGTCGGGTCGCGGCCGACCGACGTGCGGGTGTCCCCCGACGGGAGCGCAGCCTATGTCGTCTCCGATCCGGACACGCTGACCGTCATCGACACGCGCACCAACACCGTCGTGTCCACACTCTCCTTCGACTCGCCCACCGAGTCCGGCGACCATTCCATCGTGCTCAGTGCCGACGGTTCCCGGATGCTCGTCACCGATGCGGCCGACGGGCGGGTGCGGGCCGTGACACTCACCTACGTGAACTCCGCACCCACAGCAAGTTGGACGGCCGGCGCACCTCGGCCGTCCGACGGCGCGGTCCTCGTCACCCTCGTCGACCCCAAAGACCCGGACGGCGACCCGGTCACCTTCTCGAACACCGCGCCCGGGTCCGGATCGGTCCTCTCCGACGGCTCGACCTTCACCTACATCCCGACCGTCGCCGCCCGCGACCTCGCCCTGCAAACGCCGGGAGAGGACGCCGACCACTTCACCATCGCCCTCGCAGACGGCCAAGCAGTGACGAACATCGTTGTCACCGTTGCGGTCTCACCGACGCAGGTTCCCGATGTCCTCGAGGTCGACTCGACATCGATCCCGGCGGAAGGCACCCCGACCGGCGCGGTCCTCGTCGGCGACCGGCTGTACGTCGTGAGCGAAGACGGCTTCGTTCAGGTCGTCGACCGCGACACCAACACGGTCGTCGGGTCGCCGATCGCGGTCGACTGGGCGTCGTCGAACATCGCGGCCGCCCCGGACGCGGACCGGGTGTACGTCAACAGCCCATGGGCCGGCACCGTCTCGGTGATCGACACGACCACCGGCACCGTCGTCGACACGATCTATCTGCCCACGTCCCCGGACTTTCAGGGCTATTCCCTGGCGCAGGAGCTGATCGTGAGCCCCGACGGGACACGCCTCTACGCCAGCGGTGAGGACGGCACCGTGTCGGTGGTCGATACCGCAACGAACGACGTGATCACCTCCCAGCCCCTCGGATACTTCACCGATCTGGCCGTCAGCGAGGACGGAAGTCGCCTGTACGGCACGAGCGGCGCGGGCATCTCCATGACGTCGTCGGAGCCGGCCGCGTCCGTTACCGTGATCGACACCGAATCCATGACGGCGATCAGCACCCTGAGAGTCGGGCCTGTGTGGGACCACACCCGCTCGAGCAGCGAGTTCACCGATGTCACCAGCAGTGTCGCGATCAACGCGGACGGCACCCGAGCCTATGTCACGTACCACGTCAGCACGGTGGAGCGCGCCAGCGGCGGCTACTCCAACGGATGGTTCATCACCGACGAAACCGGACAGACCTGGCGCGTGACGGGCGGATACGAGGTCGTCACGGTGATCGACGTCGACCCGTCCAGTACCACCTACGGGACCCAGCTCGCGACCGTCCGGCTGCCCGCGGGAGCACAAGACGTGGCTGTCAGCGCGGACGGCGATCTGCTGTATGTCTCCGGCGCGGACGGCCGGACCGTCTCGGTGGTCGACGCCTCGACATACGCCGTCCTCGGCACCTTCGTGACCGACCCGGACGGCTCGACCTCCGGGTCGTACGGACCCTACCGAGTCCTGCTGGTCGATCCGGACACCGGCACGCTGTACGTCACCGACTACGCGGACGGCAAAGTGTATGCCGTCACCGGCGCACCGGGCGGCGCACCCGCCGCGGTGCTCACGTGACCGAACCGACACTCCGGATGACGTGAACGGCCCCGATCCCGTGAAGGAGCGGGGGCCGTTCCGTCGGCACAGGTAGAGCCCCACCGGCCGCGCGCGAACGGGGCGACATGAACGAAGGTCGGCAGGCGCGTTCTCCTCTGCCGGCCGGCGAGGTGCGCAACCTGACGCAATCCGGTTGAGCCGCCTTGCTGGGAGGCCGACCTTCTGAGACACCACAAGGGATTCGATCATCGAAACCCTTACCATTGGTGTGCCACTCCCTCCTCCTCGTTGTTTGGGCTGCCGGCTGTCGGGTTGCCGATTATCGTGGGCTGCGCCCCCGACGACATCGCCGGCCACTGCACGTAGAAGGTGATTCAAACGGACAGCTTCGTCCATCTGGCGGGAGACAGCTGGAACTTCTGGTCCCCATTTCCACCCGCCGTAATTTCCTGGCTGATCGATGTAATGGGCCAGCTTTCGCGGGCGGGAATTATCCCCGGCGGCAGCTGAGTATCGAGTCGTGCCGCAGTGACGGCGGTATGCGCACGCGAGAACGTGGACGCTCGATGTCGACCAACCTGGAAACGGAAGATGTCGCCGGTTGCGGATCGGTGACCGGTGCCTGCTCACAGCAGAACTGCCTGCATCACCAACCAACTTTCGGTTGGTTGTGCGAGCGGAACCGTCGTCTCAATCCCGATAGGTGGCCGGGGGTGGGCTTGCGATCGGCCCGAGCGACGCGGCGAGCCACCGGTCGTAGAGGCGCATCCACGTGCCGTCCGCGCGCAGGCGGTCGAGGGTGCCGTTGACGAACCGCACCAGGTCGTCCTTGTACTTGTTGAGACCGATTCCCCAGTGCTCTTCGTCCTCCATCGGTGGTCCCACGATCTGAAAATGCGGGTCCTGGGACACGAGGCCGGCCAGGAGCGAGTCGGAGGTGCTGGTCGCGTCGGCTTGCCGTTTCTGCATGGTGACGAGGCAGTCGTCCCAATCGGGGACGGCGACGATCGTGGCCTCCGGCGCGACCCGTTGGACGGTGGGAAGCGACGTGGTGTCGACGAAGGTGCAGACCCGTTTTCCGGCCAGGTCCGCCGGCCCCGTGATGTCGGAGCCCCGCGGAACCATGATTCGCTGAAAAGCGCGGAAGTACTCGGTGGAGAAGGCGACGCGCTGGGCGCGTTCGCACGTGATCGCGGTGGCGTGAACGACGACGTCGACATCGTTGTGCTCGAGTGCCGTGAAACGGCCGGCCGAGGTGAGCAGCCGGAATTCGACTTTCGTCGGATCACCGAAGATGTCCTTGGTGATTTCCTTCGCCACGTCGATGTCGAAGCCCTGCAGGGTGCCCGTGGTCGGGTCGCGGAAGCTGAACGGGTTCGTGTTCTGGTCGACACCGACGATCAACCGGCCGCGCGCCGCGATCTCGGCGAGTGACCCACCGGGCGGCATCTGTCCCGGAGGAGGCTGCGGGCCGGGACGCAGGCTCGCGAGCGCTCCGCACGACTCGGGAGACGGTCCTGCAGGCGGCGGATTGTTCGTGGGCGGGATGATTTGCGCACCGTTCGTCATCGGCCGTGTGGTGTACGTGCCCGCGACCGTCGGGGTGAGAGGGTCGGGTGCCGCGCAGCCCGCGAGGACTGCGACGGCGAGAATGCCGACCAGGTGCCGAGCACGCGGCCTCGCCCCCGGTCTCGCAATCCTCATCTGCGTCATCAGTGATACTCGTTCAGTCGCGGCCAGATACCCCCGCCGACGGCGAATCCGCAGGACACGCCAATAATCATGCTACCGATCGCCAAGGACGACATCGACCGATAGGCGTCGGTCACGGCGCTTGCCTCGTCGTCGCGAAGTCGGTCGATCGCGTTTTGCAGCGCTTCGTCCATGGCTGCGAACTTCGCCGCCGACGTGCCGGAGCCGGAGCCGGCGGCGATCGCCGCGGCGGTCGGGTAGTCACCGCGCTCCAGGGCGATCTCGATGTCCCGGTGTGCGGCCAGCCAGCCGTCGCGGGCCGCCGCGGCATCGCGGAGGTCGTCCGTGGCGACCTCACCGTGCGAGCTGTCCAGCTGCCGGGTGAGTTCGTCGGTCAATGCCTGGGAGTGCCGCGTGTAATCGATCTCCGATTGGGTGTCGGCCCCGCGCTGCAGCAGGGCGAGGGTCTCGTCGGCGCGGGCCTGCTGCGCCAGGATTCGAGCGCGCGCGACGGTGTTGATGGGTTGTGTTCCTTCGGTTCTCGCGCGTTCGCTTGCCGACGTCGACACCAGGCTTCCGGCGATCAGCCAGATCAGAAGTCCCGCCATGAGCAACGTTGCGACAGCGAGGCCGGGGTTGAACCGGCGCTTGCTCTTTCGCACGACGTACAGCTGGGAGAGGACGAGCGCGGCGAGCGCGGCCGCGGTCACCGTGAACGCGGCCGCGGGCAGTTGGGCCGTGTGTGTCTGGGTCTCGGCGACCGCCTCGGCCTGACGGACGTACAACTGCTCCGCCAACGGGAGGATGGTGTCCTGCATGAGCGCCGAGGCATCGGACAGATATGCCACCCCGACCGGGTTGCCGGCCCGATCGTTCGCTTGCGCCGTGGCGACGAGATTGAAGTACTCGGCGAGATTGCGCACGACATCCGACAACAGTGACAGCGATTCGGCATCCTGAGATGACACCCCGTTGGTGGCCGTGACCAGCGCGTTCGACGCGTCCCCGACCGCCTGCGTGAACTGCTCCGCCCCGGTACCCGACCCGCCGCCGGAGATGAAGGACGTCGTAGCGGCCGCATCGGCGATCGACAGCGAGCTGTAGAGGGCCTGGGCAGCGTTCGCCAGTGGCTCGGTGTGGGTGCGGAGTACCTCGACTCGCTGTTGCCGCGCGCCGACCGCCGCCGAGGTGATCACGCCGGCGGCGATGACCACGGCGATGAGCGCGACCCCCAGCACGGTCAGCCGTCCGGGCGTGGACGTGAGGAATTCGACCCACGGGCGGCGACCTTCGGGCTCGACGAGCAGGTCCTCGTCGAGCGTCGGGGTTTCGGTGACGACGTGGTCGCCGCGGTGGAACATCCGGCCCTCCTGCGCCGCCGCCGCTGTTCCGGTTGAGCAGCGATCCGGGCGGCGTGGCTGAGTCCAGTGTGCACCGAAGGTAGTGGTCGACGGACCGACATGACGGACGTCGGTTTACGCTCAATCGGAGCGCGCGGGTGAACCCGAGGTCATACGCCGAGGAGCAGCACCCCGGTTGCGAGCGACGCCGCCCACGCGATCTCGGTGAGGTTCACATCGGTCCGTCCCCCTCGGCCTGGCGTGTCCTCGGTCAGCTGTCGAGCTGTGACATGAGCGCTTGCTGGCTGGCGTGGACGTGACGTCGCATGTAGTTCTCGGCGCCGATACCGTCCTTGGCGATGATCAGTTCGAGGACGGTGTGGTGTTCACGTTCGGACTCGAGTGACCGGCCGGGTTGCGAGAGGGAGGTTTTCACTAGCCGCCGATAGGCGAGTTGATTCATCAGCAGGCGGTAGTGGGTGGCGAGCTTGCCGTTGTCCGCACCGACGATGAGGATCTCGTGGAACTCGTGGACCAGGTGCGCGTACCGCTCGACGTCGCCGGCCTCTACGGCGGCGTCGGCCTCGCGAACGTTGGCCTTCATCGCGGAGAGTTCGGGGACGTCGCCGCGCGCGGCCATCAATCGGGCGGCACCACCCTCGAGGAGCTGTTTCATCTCGAACAGTTCGTTGATCTCGCGCCGAGACGGAACCGCGACGAAAGTACCCACCCTCGGGCGGATCTCCACCAGGCCCTCGATCTGAAGCTGTTTGAGAGCTTCCCGGATGGGGGTGCGGCTGATCCCGAAGGTGTCGGCGAGGGAAATCTCGGACAGCGACTGTCCCGGTGCGAGTTCGCCCGAGATGATCATCTCCCGGATTCCGTCGGCCGCGCGTTCCTGGAAGTTGCTCGTGTCGAGTCTCCGCGACGCCGCGACGTCCATCGCTCCCCCTTCACCGGTCTGCCATGTATCTTGCATGTCAACCGTACATTGCTGGTGGTTCGCTCCGAGCGCTGCCGCGGCGCGCCGCAGCGGATGTTTCCGACACCCGCCCGGACCGCCGGTGGCCCGGGCGGGTGCGCTGCCCACGTGTCGGTGCCGACACCTGCGAGTGTCAGCGGAACGCGGGGACGACTTCCTTGATGAACAGCTCGAGCGACTTGCGCTTCTCCTCGTGCGAGAGGGTGTTGTCCGCCCAGAAGCTGAACTCGTCGATTCCGAGTTCCTGGTAGTACCGCAGGCGGTCGACCACTTCCTCCGGCGTCCCGATCATCGCGGTCTTGTGCAGCGACTCCGGGGAGAACTCGGGCCGCTCGGCGAACTTCGACTCCGGGCTCGGTTCCAGGAAACCGTTGACCGGGGCCTTCTTGTTCCCGAACCACGCATCGAACGTCCGATAGAACTTCTGGATGCCCTCGGCGGCCGGTCGCCAGCCCTCCGGATCGTCGGCCGAGTGCACGTACGTGTGCCGGAGCACCATGATCTCGGGCCGCTGCACCTCGGGATGATTCTCGACAGCCGTCTCGAACTTGCTCTTGAGGTCGGCGACTTCCTCGTCGCCCTTCATCAGCGGCGTCACCATCACGTTGCACCCCTGCGCGACCGCGAAGTCGTGCGAGGCCGGATCGCGGGCGGCGACCCACATCGGTGGCATCGGTTGCTGAACCGGTTTCGGCACGCTCGTCGAGGTCGGGAATTTCCAGATCTCGCCGTCGTGGGCGTAGTCGCCCTTCCACAGTTCGCGCACGGCGGGCACGAGTTCGCGCAGGTGCTTGCCGCCTTCGCCGGCGGGCAGGCCGTCCGCCAGGCGGTCGAACTCGAACTGGTACGCGCCGCGTGCCAGACCGACCTCCATGCGGCCGTTGCTTATGACGTCGAGCAGAGCACACTCGCCCGCCACCCGGATCGGGTTCCAGAACGGCGCGATGATCGTGCCGGCGCCGAGCCGGATGGTCGACGTCTGGCCGGCCAGGTAGGACAGCAACGGCATCGGACTGGGCGCAATAGTGTATTCCATCGCGTGGTGCTCACCGATCCACACGGTCTCGAATCCACCGGCCTCGGCCATCAGCGTCAGCTCGGTCAGGTTCTCGAACAGTTGGCGGTGGCTGACGCTTTCGTCCCATCGCTCCATGTGCACGAACAGCGAAAACCTCATCTGCTGTTCCTCCTCTGCAATTCGTGTGGTTAATGTGCAAATCCGGCGTGTCGGCGCCGTCGGGCAATCGTGCTGCCCAGAGTTCGGTGCGGTCAGCTCCGCATGGTGAACGGATCCGCGACGGGATCCTCGCTCGTGTTGATCCAGACGCTCTTGAGCCTCGTGTACTCCTTGATCGTCTCGGTACCGTGCTCGATGCCGACGCCACTGCTCTTGAAGCCCTGGCGCGGCGACATCGGCGACATCGCGCGGTAGGTGTTCACCCAGACCGTCCCGGCTTCGAGTCGCGAGGCCATGCGGTGTGCCCGCGACAGGTTCGTCGTCCACACCCCGGCCGCGAGGCCGTAGTCGGTGTCGTTGGCGAGCCGGATCACTTCTTCCTCGGTCTCGAACGGCATGATCGCGGCCACGGGACCGAAGATCTCCTCCCGCACCACCCGCATGTCGTTGTCGACGTCGACGAGGACGGTGGGCTCGTAGAAGTACCCGCCGAGCCCGCCGTCGCAGGCCCGGCCGCCCGTGACGACCCGTGCTCCTTCGCTACGGCCGAGATCGACATAGCCCGCCACCTTGTCACGCTGGTCCGCGAAGGCGAGCGGTCCGAGTTCGGTTGCGTCGTCGAGAGGGTCACCGATCCGAATGGTCTTCGCGCGCTCGGTGACTCGCTCGAGCAACTCGTCGTAGACGGCGCGGTGCGCGAACACCCGGCTGCCTGCGATGCAGGTCTGCCCGGCGGCCGCGAAGATGCCCGCGACGACGCCCATCGCCGCGTTGGCCACGTTCGCGTCCTCGAAGACGATGTTGGGCGACTTCCCACCCAGCTCCAACGTCGATCCGATGAACCGGCTCGCCGTGGCCGCCGCGATCCGCGCGCCCGTCGCAGTGCTGCCGGTGAACGAGATCTTCGCGAGATCGGGGTGGTCGACCAGTGCTTGACCGGCTTCGGCGCCGAAACCGGTCACGACGTTGACGGCGCCTGCCGGGAAGCCCGCTTCCAGCGTCAGCTCGGCAAGTCGCAGCGCCGAGCGCGACGTGTACTCCGAAGGCTTGACGACCACGGTGTTGCCTGCGCACAGCGCGGGAGCCAGCTTGCTGGTCGTGAGCGTGAGCGGCGAGTTCCAGGGCGTGATCGCACCCACCACACCGAGCGGCTCGCGCGAGGTGTAGTTCAGCACCCGACGGTCCGACGTCGGAACGACGTCGCCCTGAATCTTGTCGGCCAGTCCGGCGTAGTAGTAGTAATACTCCGGCAGCGTCGCCAACTGCCCGCGCATCTCGCGCAGCAACTTACCGTTGTCCACGACCTCCATGCGGGCGAGCTCCTCGGCGTTCTCCGCGATGAGATCGCCGAGACGACGAAGCAGATGGCCGCGCCGAGTCTGGCTGAGATCGCGCCAGCGCGGGTCGTCGAACGCCGTCTTCGCCGCCGCGACGGCACGCTCGATGTCGGCCGTGTTTCCCCGGGCTGCCTGGTACAGCGTCTCCCGGGTGGCCGGATTCGTGCTCTCGAAGTACTCGCCGGACTTGGGCGCGACGTGTTCTCCGCCGATGAAGTGGTGCAACTGTTCGAGGTCAGACATGTGCGTGCTCTCCGATGAAGGTCGTGATGCAGTCGACGAGCGCCTCCGGACGCTCGATGGGAAGCATGTGCCGCGCGTCGTCGATGATCACCGGCCTGCAGTGCGGCAAGGCCGACGCGAGCCGGTGTGTCATCTCCGGAGTGGAACCGGGATCGTCGCTGCCGGTCACCGCGAGGGCGGGCACGGCGATCGAATCGAGCTCCGAACCGATTTCCGCGTCTGCGGTCGCGAACACCCGGTAGCAGTTCACGAAGGATGCGACGTCGTTCGCCGACAACGTGTCCCGGGTCCGGCGGACCCACTCCGGCCCGACCGCGGTGCCGGCGTACCACCGGGTGATCGACGTCGCCGCACTTGCTGCGAAATCGTCACGAGCGGTGCACAATCGGGCCAGCACCGCCGTGCGCTCATCGTCCGTGCGCCGGCAGACGGAACTCACCGAGGTCAGCGTCGCCACCAGTTCGGGACGGCGGAGCGCGAGATACTGGGCGACGAGTGCCCCCAGAGAGAAGCCCACCAGATGCGACCCCGGGGGTACGTCGTCGACGATGCCGTCGGCGAGGTCGGCAAGGGTCGTGCCGTCGGCGGCTGGGGGCCGTGCGCCGTGCCCGGGCAGGTCGGGCGTGATCACCGTGTACCGGTCTGTGAGCAGCGCGGCGACGGGCTCCCACATCGTGTGATCGAGCCCGACGCCGTGCAACAGCACCATGGTTGGCTTGCTCATGGAACGTACCCGGTTACTGCTCGGACGCGAGCGGAGCGAGACGCTGCTGGGGGCGTCCCTGGGCGGCTGCGGCCAGTGCGATCACGATCTCGTTCGGGTGCGGCGCGTCGGCGATCCTCACTTCCACGGTCTGGTGGTGGGATCGGATCGTCGCGTCGGTGATGTGCTTGAGCGGGATGTCGAAGACGATGCCTGCGGGTCCGCGCTTCTCGACGGCAGGCAGCAGGGTCGTCGCGTTCGCCGCCTTGCGGAAATGGTCGCCGAACTTCAGTGTGTGGATGAGACCCGAGCCGTGCTCGATCTCTCCGTTCAGTCCGACGATTGCGGCCTTACCGTACGCCTCCGCGGGCGCCCCGAGTGCCTCGAGCACCTTCGGCGCCAGCAGTGCGCCCGCAGCCGACGCGGTGTCGTCGATGCCGGGACCGAGGTCGTCGACGAAACCCTGCCCAGCCCAGGGGTTGTCGATAACCGCCGCGACGATGGCCACGCGCGCGGCGGGCGACACGGGGCGGCCCCCTTCGGTCAGAATCTCTTCGACGACGGTGATGATCTTGCGAACGTTCATGAAAGGACAGCCTCCAGGTTCTGAGCGGTGACAGCGGGGTCGGTTGCGCGGTCGCCGATGCGCGGATGCGGACGGGGTCCGGTCGACGCCGCTGCAATGACGACGATCTCGTCGGCGCGCGGTGCATCTGCCACTCGCGCGCTCACGGTCTGGTAGTGACTTCGGGTGGCGGCGTGCTCCTTGTGCCACATCGGGACGATCAGTTCTTCGCCTGCTTCCGCCCTCGTGTCGGCGAAGCAGATGATGGACTCCCCCTGCAGGAACTCGCGGACGAGGTTCCCGAAGTACGGCGTGTGGATCAGGGCGCCGCCGTGCTCGATCTCGCCGGCGGTGCCGACGATCGCAGCCTTGCCGAACGCCTCGATCCGGTCCGCGCCACCGAGTGTCTCGATGAGTTTGTCGGTCAGCAACTTCGCGAGCCGAGGTGCGAGTTCACCGACTGCATCGGACAGGTCGGTGGCAGCACCGGTGCCCACCCAGGGGTTCGTGACCACAGCCGCGACACTGGCGCGAAATGCCGGACGAGCAGGGGCCGCCCCCGCCTCGGTCACGATCTCCTCGCGATAGAGCGACAGCTTGCGGATTTCGATGCCCGCCTCAATACAATTTCGATTCCGCTCTTGCATACAACGTACCGTAGTCATGGCTCACGCTTCGGTCAAGAGCCGTCAACACCTCGTCGGGAAATCCGTCGGCGCCACCTATGGGATGCGCGGCATATGACCAGTTCAACTGTCATTCACTCAGTAAACAGACCCGCCGCGCTCGCGTCGATCACATTCCGTCATTGACAGGCGAATGTGACGCGCCTAATAATCTCTTGCATGGTAGAGCAGCCGAGCAGCGGCCAGTCGATTCAGACGACCCCCATATCGGGCCACCGTCCCACCCCATCGAAACCGACCACGACCGACAGCGCATCGGAGACGGCACCCATCGCCGCACTCGGCGGCGGCGCTCGCGTTCCCGGTCGCGGCAATCGATCACTCGGGAATCGATTCCGCCGCAACGAACTCGGCACCGTCTTCTGGACGTCGGTCGGCGTCTCGACGCTCTTCGTCGGATGGGCTGTCGCATTCACCGAGAACCTGAACGACGTCACCACCAACTCGCTCAACTGGATGACATCCACCTTCGGCTGGACGTATCTCGTAGTGACGCTGTGTATCCTGGTCTTTCTGGTCTTCCTCGCGTTCAGCCCCGCCGGCGACATCCGCCTCGGCCGCAACGACGAGAAGCCGGAGTTCTCGACGCCCAGTTGGCTCGCGATGATCTTGAGCGCGGTCATGGGGATCGGCCTGATCTCCTACGGCGTCGCCGAACCGATCTCACACTTCGCCTCGCCGCCACACGGTCTCGCGGAGCCGAAAACCACCGACGCCGCCGTGCGCGCGATGCAGTACTCCTACTTCGACTGGGGCGTGCACGCGTGGGCCATCTTCGCAGTGTTCGGCCTGGCCATCGCCTACTCGACGCACCGCAAGGGCCGGCGGACGTTGGTGAGCCAGCTTTTCCATCCCCTACTCGGCGACCGTGTGAACGGTCCCCTCGGCAAGACGATCGACGTCCTCGCGGTATTCGCCACGCTGTTCGGCACGACCACGTCGCTCGGACTCGGCGCACTTCAGGTCAACAACGGGCTGGCCACCCTGTTCGGCACGCCGGTGGACTCGGTGTCGCAGGTGCTGATCATCGCAGTCGTCACAGCGTTGTTCACGTTGTCGGCCGTCACCGGTGTCAACAAGGGCATCAAGTTCCTCAGCCAATGCAGCACCGCGCTGGCGATCGCGTTGTTCGCCTTCATTCTCGTCGTCGGCCCGGCGGTGTTCGTCGCGAATCTATACATCGAGTCCCTCGGCACGTGGGCGAGCGACTTCTTCCGGATGAGCCTGCAGGGCACCGCGTTCGGCGACCTCGAGTGGATGCAGTGGTGGACCTACTTCATGCTCGCCTGGTGGGTGTCCTGGGGCGCGTTCGTCGGCGTCTTCCTCGCCCGCATCTCCCGCGGGCGCACCATCCGGGGCTTCATCATGGGAGTCCTGGTCGTGCCCAGCGCCGTCTTCTTCACCTGGTTCACAGTGTTCGGCGGCACCGCCATCCACATCGACATGTACGAAGGCGGCGACATCGCCGAGCGCACCGCGGCGGATATCAACAGCGCATTCTTCGCCACACTCGAGCACTACCCGTTCGCCACGGCAACATCGGTGATCGCCATCGTTCTCGTCGTCGTATTCTTCGTATCCGGAGCCGACGCGAACACCTACGTGCTGAGCATGATGACCTCGAACGGCTCGCTGACCCCGGCCCGTTGGATCCTCGTACTGTGGGGCGTACTCACGGGTATCACCGCCATCGTGCTCATGCTGGCAGGCGGACTGAATGCCTTGCAGAACACCGTGATCGTGACCTCACTCCCCTTCCTCGTGATCGTCGCCGGCTTGACGGTGTCGTTCTGGAGAGAACTCGTTTCCGACCGAAAGGAACACATGAAATGACCGATGACACCACCCGGCGTGAGCTGATCGTGAAGGTGTGGGACGCAGCCTGGGACCGAGGGGAGGTGGACGCCTTCGATACCATCCTCGACCCGCACTACCAGCGCCACGGCACCCACGGATCCGCTCAGGACCGCGAGACCTTCAAGGCGTCGATCCTGTCGACGCGCGCCGCCTTCCCCGATCTGAAGACCACGATCGACGACATCGTCCTCGAGGGCGACCGCGCCGCGATCCGCTGGCACAGCGCAGGCAGCCACACCGGCGCGTTCATGGGCATCCCCACGACCGGCAAGCGCGTCCAGGTCAGCGGGGCCACGTTCGCACGCTTCGACGGGGACGGCATTGTCGAAGAATTCGTGACCTGGGACCCCCGCGCGCTCCTGTCCGCACTCGGCATCATCACCGTCGGCCAAGACTGACCCACGGCATCAACACGGAGAACACACCATGTCACCACTTCAGCAGAACGCCGACATCGACCTGATGAAGCAGGTCAACCGCCAGTTCGTCACCGGCGTCACCGTGATCACCGCACTGGACGGCGACTCCCCGAAGGGTCTGGCGGTCAACGCCTTTGCCAGCATCTCGCTCGACCCGCCGACCGTCATGGTCTGCGTGCAGCGTACGTCGAACACACACGACTGCCTCTTCCGCGCCGATCACCTCGCGATCAACATCCTGTCCACGGCCCAGATGGATGTCGTCGGCAAGTTCGCATCGAAGTCCGCCGACAAGTTCGCCGACCTCGACTGGCGGCCCGGACCCTACGGAAGTCCGCTGATCGAGCGCAGCAGCGCGCAGATGGAGGTCGAGATCCGGGAGCGGCTGCAGGCCAGCACTCACACGGTGTTCATCTGCCGCGTCCTGCATGCCGCGGTGACCGAGCAGACTCCGATGATCTACAGCGCCGGAAAGTTCTTCGACGGAGGGGCTCTCACCCCGCTGGGATGATACCGGCCGACGCCGGGACGAGCCCGGAGACGAACGCGGGCCCACCTGTCGATCAGGTGGGCCCGCGGATTGTTCGCTACTACATCGGTCAGCTCGCCGGACCCGTCGCGTCCAGCCCGGCCATTACCGCGTGATGGCTTGCCTGAACGTGCTGCCGCATGAGCTGCTCGGCGCCCGCACCGTCTTTGTCGACGATGAGGTCGAGCACCCGGTGGTGTTCGCGTTCGGAGTCGAGTGAGCGACCAGGTTGCGCAAGTGACGTTTTCACGAGCCGACCGTATGCCAACTGATTCATCAGAATTCGATAGTGGGTGGCGAGTTTGCCGTTGTCCGCGCCGACGATCAGGATCTCGTGGAACTCGCGGACCAGGTCGGCGTACCGTGCGGTGTCGCCTGCGAGGACCGCTGCGTCCGCGTCCGCAACGTTGGATCTCATCGCATCCAGTTCGGGAATGCTGCCGCGGGCGGCCATCAGCCGCGCGGCGGCGCCCTCGAGGAGCTGTTTCATCTCGAACAGCTCGTTGATCTCGCGCCGGGACGGGGCGGCGACGAATGTGCCGACGCGGGATCGGATCTCCACGAGTCCCTCGATCTGCAGCTGCTTGAGCGCCTCGCGCACGGGAGTTCGGCTGATTCCGAAGGCCTCGGCGAGGTTCACCTCGGACAGCGCATCACCCGGCCCGAGCTCGCCGGTGATGATCATCTGCCGGAGCCCGTCGGCGACCCGCTCCTGAAAATTCGTGGTCACAAGCTTTCGGGTCGACGCGACGACCATCCGTTTACCTCCAGACCGCACTGCCATCTTGCATGGCAATATTTCCCACAAGTTACCGTCGCCGATCGCCGCTGGTCAAGAAGTCCGCCTGTCCGACCCCTCCCCTTTCCTGCAATGATATTTGGATTACGTCCCATGGCGGGTTGATGACGGGGGTTGACTTCGTCGCAACGGTTCTGCACAGTGATCTACACAACGTCCTCTGCCATACATCATGGCAACTAGAGAGGTTCTTATGTCTCAGCCTTCCTCCCCAGACACCGAAGACCGCGGCTACCGCAGCAAGGTCGCCGCAATCGAGCCGTACGGTGTCGACCACATTCCCGACGTCGAGCGGCACGGCACGGCCCGCTCCCAGTTCTCCATCTGGTTCGCCGCCGGCATGAACTTTCCGATCATGGTGCTGGGCTTCTCGGCCGTCAGTTTCGGGCTCTCGTTGACCTCGGCAGTGACCGCGATCGTGCTGGGCTCCCTGATCGGCGCGGCCGTGATGGGCATCCTGTCGCAGATGGGCGCCCGCCTCGGCGTTCCGCAGCAGATCCAGTCGCGGGGTCCGCTCGGGTTCTTCGGCAACTTCGTCCCCGTGGCGTACATCAACGTCTTCGCCGGCATCGGTTGGGCAGCAGTGACAATCATTCTCGGTGCGCAGGCACTGCACGAACTCGCGCCCGGTATCCCGTTCTGGCTCTCCGCGCTGGCGCTCGTGAGCATTCAATTGGTGGTAGCCGTCTTCGGGTACAACATGATCCATTTCCTGCAGAAGATCCTGTCGTTCGTGCTGTTCTTCGGATTCGTCCTGATCACTGTCGTGTCGGTGACCAACAGCGACGCAGTCGGCTTCGACGCGAACCCCGACGCTCCGTTCTACATCGGCGGCACCGGCGGATGGATCACGTTCGCGGGCTTCTTCATGTCGTTCCTCATCGCCTGGTGGCCGTTCGCGTCGGACTACTCGCGTTACCTTCCCGACGACGACGGCACCGCCAAGCGCGCCGGTGCCTACACCCTCGCCGGCAACTTCATCACGCTGACCTGGCTCGGCATCGCTGGTGCACTGCTCGGCGGATCGGCCGTCTCCGGTGAGGAGCCCATCGGAGCGCTGGCACGCCTGACCGGTTCGTGGGCACCCGTCGCGCTGATCGTCGTCCTGTTGTCCTCGTTCTCGCAGAACTTCCTCAACGTCTACGGCGGCGCCATCTCGGTACAGACGCTGCGGATTCCGGTCAGCCGCCGCACCGCCGTCATCGCCATCTGCGTCGTCGCCTACGCCATCAGCCTCTGGGCGGGTGAGGGCTTCGAGGCGAAGTTCAAGAACTTCCTGTTCCTCGGGGCCTACCTGATCGCTCCGTTCGGTGCGGCGCTGCTGCTCGACTACTTCGTGGGCGGCCGGAAGGACAAGTCCCGGATCGGTGAACTCTACGACGACACCCTGGTGCTGAACTGGGGATTCGCCGCATGGATCGCCGGTGTCGTTGCCTCCGTCCCCTTCTGGAACCTGTCCTTCTACCAGGGCTGGGTCACCGTCCACCACCCCGAGTGGGGCGACCTCACCTACGTCGTCGGCTTCGCCGTCGCCGCGGTGGTATACATGCTCACCTACATGCTTCCCGGGGTTCGGCGTCGCCCGAAGGGTCAGCCGACCGGGCGCGTGGACACGGTGGCCGACGTCGCCTCGACACCTGTCACCTCGGGCGGTGAGCGGCGATGACCGAGCAGGCATTCGAGACCGTACCGACCTCGGTGCCGGCGTTCGTCGCCGACGTCGAACGCGCCCTCTCCGAGATCGCCGCCGGACGCGCCGTCGTCGTGGTCGACGATCACGATCGGGAGAACGAGGGCGACCTGATCTTCGCCGCCGAATGTGCGACACCGGAACTCGTCGCCTTCACCGTCCGCCACGGCTCCGGGGTGCTGTGCGTGCCGATGGCCGGTGAGCGGCTCGACGCGCTGCGGCTGCCCCCGATGTGCACGGACAACGAGGACCCCAAGGGCACCGCGTACGCGGTGAGCGTCGACGCCCGCGACGGTGTCAGCACCGGGATCTCGGCCGCCGACCGGGCCCGGACCATCCGACTGCTCGCCGCCGACACCCGCCCCGAACAGCTGACCCGGCCCGGGCACGTCTTCCCGCTGCGGGCCCGACCGGGCGGCGTGCTCGAACGCCCCGGTCACACCGAAGCCGCGATCGACCTCACCACGCTGGCCGGGATGCGCCCGGCCGGCGCCATCTGCGAGATCGTCAACGACGACGGCACCATGACCCGTGGGGCGGACCTCGACGAGTTCTGCTCCACACACGGACTGCACAAGCTCGCCATCGCGGACCTCGTCCGGTACCGCCGGTGGACGGCGCCCATCGCGTCCAGTCCCGCCGTTCGCCTTCCCACCCCGCACGGGATCTTCGAGGCCGTCGCGGTCGCCGAGGGCGACGGCACGGAGCATCTCGTGCTGACGCTCGGTGACGTCGCGGATCAGGACGACGTCCTGGTCCGGGTCCACTCGGAATGCCTGACCGGCGACGTGTTCGGCTCCCAGCGCTGCGACTGCGGCCCCCAACTCGACCAGGCTCTCGCCGAGATCGCCCGCGTCGGTGCCGGAGTGGTCGTCTACCTGCGCGGTCACGAAGGGCGCGGCATCGGACTCGTTCAGAAACTGCGGGCCTACGGTCTCCAGGAACGCGGCTACGACACGGTCGATGCCAACACGGCCCTCGGCCTGCCCGTCGATGCGCGCGACTTCGGCACGGCGGCAAAGATTCTGGCGGATATGCGGATCCGTTCGGTCAATCTGATGTCGAACAACCCGCACAAGGAGTTCGCGCTGGCGGCGTACGGTACCCGCATCCTGCGTACCACTCCCCTGCACATCGAACCGACTCCCGACAACGTGCGCTACCTGCAGACCAAGACCGATCGTCTGGGACACCGGCCACCGGTCGCCCACCCGGTCGCCACCCAGCACGCATGACGACGTGACGGAGACATTGTTGTGACCACACTCATCACCCGGCACGAGGTGCACGACTTCGACACCTGGCGCACGGTGTTCGGCGGACACCGGGACAACCGCCAGGCCCACGGAGCCACCTGCCACCGGATCTATCGCAGCGGCAACGACGTGACGGTTCTGACCGACTTCCCCGACCGTGCCTCGGCCGAGAAGTTCCTCGCCGATCCCGCTCTTCGCGACGTTGTCGCACGCGCCGGCTTCGTCGACACGCCCGTCACCAGCATCTGCGAATTCGTCGACACCGAGAAGTATTGACGGCCGCTCCACGCCCGGGCACAGAATATCCACCCCAGGAGGAATGAAGTGATCGACACCCAGACGCTGTTGGCGTCGTTGCCCACCGATCTGTGGATCGGCTGCAAGCAGATACCGGCTACGGGAGGCAGCACCTTCAGTGTTCACAATCCCGCGGACGGCAAGGTGCTCGTCGACGTCGCCGACGCGCGACCCGAAGACGGCCGGATCGCGCTCGACGCCGCGGCCGCCGCTCAGCCGGACTGGGCCGCGACATCGGCGCGTGAGCGGTCCGACATCCTGCGCCGCGCCTGGGAACTGATCAATCAGCGCCGCAACGAGTTCGCACTGCTGATGACCCTCGAAATGGGCAAGCCGCTCGCGGAAAGCCACGGCGAGGTGACGTACGGGGGCGAGTTTCTGCGCTGGTTCTCCGAGGAAGCCGTCCGGATCAACGGCCGCTACACCCAGTCCCCCACCGGCAACGGGCGAATCCTGGTCACCAAGGAACCGGTGGGCCCGACGTTGGCCATCACGCCGTGGAACTTCCCCCTCGCCATGGGAACCCGCAAGATCGCCCCCGCGCTCGCCGCGGGCTGCACGATGGTGGTCAAGCCGGCCGCCGAAACCCCGTTGACCATGCTGCTGCTCGCCGAGATCTTCCGCGACGCCGGGTTGCCCGACGGCGTGCTGTCCGTTCTCCCGACGTCGGACTCCGCCGCCCTGACGACACCGATGTTCGACGACTCCCGGCTGCGCAAGGTCACCTTCACCGGATCGACCGGCGTCGGGAAGGTACTGCTGAAACAAGCCGCCGACCGGGTCCTGCGGACGTCGATGGAACTCGGCGGCAACGCCCCGTTCGTCGTCTTCGACGACGCCGACATCGACGCCGCCGTCGAGGGCGCGATGGCCGCGAAGATGCGCAACGGCGGCGAGGCGTGCACGGCCGCGAACCGCATCCACGTCGACAACGCGGTGCTCGCCGAGTTCAGCGAGAAGCTCACCGCCAGGATGCGGGCGCTGGCGGTCGGCCCCGGCGATCTGGACGGCACCCAGGTCGGTCCGCTGGTCAGCGAGAAGCAGCGCGCGAGTGTCGCCGAATTGGTCGACGACGCCGTCGGCAAGGGCGCCGTGATCGCGACCGGCGGCGACCGCGGGGAGGGTGAGGGGTACTTCTACCAGCCGACCGTCCTCACTGCCGTGCCCGGCGATGCCCGAATCCTGCGGGAAGAGGTGTTCGGTCCGGTCGCCGCCATCATCGGATTCGACGGCGAAGCGGAAGGCGTCGCCGCCGCCAACGACACCGAATACGGCCTGGCCGCCTACATCTACACCGAGGGACTCGAGCGAGCGCTGCGTGTGTCCGGCGCCGTGGAGGCGGGGATGGTGGGGGTGAACCGGGGCATCGTCTCCGACGTCGCCGCACCGTTCGGCGGCGTCAAGGAATCCGGGCTCGGCCGGGAAAGCGGCAGCGAGGGCATCGAGGAGTACCTCGAGGTGAAGTACATCGCCTTCCGGTGACGCGTTTCGACTCGTCCTGCCCTTTCCTCCCGCACCGGTCGGGTCCGACAATGGGACGGTGAGTTCGCGAGGTTCCGCCGCCGACTGGGCACTCGGCCAGGTCCACGCCGTGCGCGACGACCCTGATGCCCGCCTCGAGCTGAGCGCCCGCACGTATCACGGTCCGGTAGGCAACGCACCGCGGCATTTGCCGTTTCGCCGTGCGGCGCTGTCGTTCATGCGCTGGCAGGTCGGCCGCGGCGTGCTCGCCGCACTCGAAGCGACGCCACCAGGCAGTCCCTGGTGGCGGGCCGTCAACGAGCGACTGCTGCGCGACGGGTGCGAGGCCGTCGCCCGGAGCGGCGGAATGGGAGGGAGGCCGTCATCGCACGCGGTCGACCTGTGGATGTTGTTCGTTGCCGATCCGACCGCACGCACCTGGTACCGGGCCCACAACGCGAGCATCGCGTCCGCCTATCTCGACCATCGCGACCTCGCCGACACCGAGAGCCGTCCCGAGCGCTTCTTTCTCAACGTCGTGCTGCTCCGCGTTCTCTTCGCCCATGCCCTGGTCGCGGCGCCACGACTGGCGCTCGGGCGGCTCGCGCCGGCAGGACCCCTGCTCGGCGATCCGCGACTGTCGATGACCGGGATCTTCCTTTCCCTCTCGCGGGTTCTCCCCGACCGATATCCACTCGGAGACGACGTCGCTGCGTACGTCGCCGCCGAGCACAACCTCGGCGAGATGCTGGACTACGGCCTGATAGGACCGCGCCTGCAGCAGCTGTACGAATGGTCGGCGGACGAGCTCGACGAGCCGCGGCTGCTCGACTGTATTCGCGACGGCAGCCCGATCTATGCCTGGTCGTACACCGATCGCGACGTGTGGCATCCGGCGCGACCGTCCGCAGCGATCCGCGCGGTTCGGCGCTTCCTACCGGCTCGCCGGTAGTTGTCTCTGCAGACCGGGAATGACGAAAGGGATACGAGAATGGCCGACCAGTACGCCCGGCAAGATCCCACCACGCAGTACCCCGATCCCGACCGCGAGCATCAACCGGAGATACCGCACCCGGGACTGACCGCCGACATGGTGTCCACGCCGGACCACGGCGAGAAGACCTATCGGGGCAGCGGCCGCCTCGACGGCCGTCGTGCCCTGATCACCGGCGCGGATTCGGGCATCGGACGGGCAGTAGCGCTCGCGTTCGCCCGTGAGGGCGCGGACGTGGTGGTCAGCTGCCTCGACGCCGAGGAGGCCGATGCACGGGAGACCGTCCGACTGGTGAACGAGGCCGGGCAGCGAGGCGTCGTTGCAACCGGGGACATCACGTCGGAGGACCACTGCCAGACTCTCGTGGACCTGACGGTGCGGGAACTCGACGGCCTCGACATCCTCGTGAACAACGCGGCGTTTCAGATGGTCCAAACGGGTGGCATCGCCGACATCACCACCGAGCAGTTCGACCGCGTCCTGCGGACGAACCTCTACGCACTGTTCTGGCTGTGCAAGAAGTCCGTCGCGGTCATGGAACCGGGATCGACCATCGTGAACACGTCGTCGATCCAGGGCATGAATCCCTCCCCCGGCCTGCTCGACTACGCCACCACCAAGGCGGCGATCATCAACTTCACCAAGGGACTGGCCGCCGATGTGGCGAAACGAGGAATACGGGTCAACGCCGTGGCACCGGGCCCCATCTGGACGCCGCTGATCCCCGCGACCATGCCCGCCGACGGCTACCGGAATTTCGGCGACGACGTGCCGCTGGGCCGGTCCGGCCAGCCGGCCGAACTTGCTCCCGCGTACGTGTTTCTCGCGTCGAACGAATCCAGTTACGTCACCGGGGAAGTGCTCGGCGTCACCGGGGGCATTCCCTTCACGTGAGCACCGTGGTGACCGGCGTGCAACCGCACCCGGAGCGAGGTCACTCCTCGGTGCGGGCGGCGACGATGGCAGCGAGGTCGGCGGCAATGTTCTCCTCGACGGCGGCTTTGTCGACGCCCAGGCCGGCGAGCACACCGACCCCGTCCTCGACCTCGAGTAGGGCGAGTAGAATGTGCTCGGTTCCGATGTAGTTGTGCCCCAGCCGAAGTGCTTCACGGAATGTCAGTTCGAGCGCTTTGCGCGACTGGGCGTCGAAGGGGATGAGTGCGGGTACCTCCTCAGCGGCGGGCGGCAACGTCGCGGTCGCGGCGTGCCGGACCATATCCAGATCCACGCCCTGTGCGGCGATCGCCCGGGCGCCGAGTCCGTCGGGGTCGGTCAGGAGTCCGAGGACGAGATGCTGAGGCAGGATCTCGGAGTTGTTCGCGGCCCTGGCCTCGTTCTGCGCGACGACCACGACCTGCCGTGCGCGGGGAGTGAATCGGCTGAATCCCTGATTCGGATCGAGGTCGGACGCCTGCCCGGGATCCTTGGGGACGAACCGCTTCTGCGCGGCCTGCTTGGTGACTCCCATGCTCTTGCCGATTTCGGTCCACGACGCCCCCGATCGGCGGGCCTGGTCGACGAAGTGACCGATGAGGTGGTCCGCGAGTTCGCCGAGGTGTTCGGCGGCGAGGACCGCGTCGGTGAGTTGCTCGAGCGGGGCCTCCGAATGCACCTTCTTGATCGCTTCGATGAGGTCGTCGAGGCGGATGGGCGGGGTGACGGGCGCTGAATTCTCCATTCGTCAACTCTAGGTTGACGATCATCCGTGCGTCAACCCCGGGTTGTCGATCGACGCATTCACGACAACTCCGCACCGAGAGTCCGAGGTGCGCCGGGCGGGTCTGCTACGTTGATGACTAGCAGATCTAGGGATAGGTGTTCTATGCATATCGAGAAAGACCTGGTGGCCGCGTCTGCCACTCCCCTGGTACTCGGAATTCTCGCCGAGGGCGAGTCCTACGGGTACGCCATCCTGAAGCGAGTCAACGACCTGTCCGGCGGACGGATCCAGTGGACCGACGGCATGTTGTACCCCCTGCTGCATCGACTCGAACGGCTGGGATTGGTGTCGGCGTCGTGGGGCGCCTCCGACAGCGGGCGCAGGCGCAAGCACTACACGATCACCGACAACGGGAGGGAAATGCTGGCGGAACGGCGCGCCCAGTGGGACGTGGTCGCGGACGCCCTGAGCCAGGTGTGGCGCTCCGTCCAACTGCCCCCCGCGCCCGCGGAAGGATGGTCGTGATGGATACCGACAAGGAACTCGAATCGCAGATCGGTCAGTGGCGGGGGTACGTCGAGCGCCGTCACGCGATATCGGCCGCCGACACGGATGAGATGGAAGACCATCTCCGCGATCAGATTTCGGACCTGTCCGCGTCAGGCCTGAGGACCGACGAGGCGTTCCTCGTCGCCGTCAAACGAATGGGCAATGTGGACGACATCTCCCGCGAGTTCGCGCGGGAACACTCCGACCGGTTGTGGAAGCAACTCGTCCTGATGCCCGCCGCGCCGGACGGTGATCGCACCCGCCCCACCCGTGAACTGTTCGTCGTTCTCGGGTTCGCGGTCGGCGCCGCCCTCGCCCTGAAGGCAGGCGTGGCGACACTCGACGAGCAGGACCTCGCCCGCAACGTCAGCCTGTTCGTTCTTCCTTTTCTCACCGGGTACTTCGCGTGGAAACGGAAGGTGACGCTCCGACTGGCCGGGGCACTGGTGGTGCCGTTCGCCCTGGCGGCGGTGCTGGTGAACGTCTTCCCGTTCGTGTCGAACGGCTCCACCGAGGTGATCGCGGCGATCCACGCACCGATCGCGTTGTGGTTCGCGGTCGGCGTCGCGTACGTCGGCGGCCAGTGGCGGTCGGACCGGCGACGAATGGACTTCATTCGATTCACCGGCGAATGGGTGGTGTACCTGACCCTCCTCGCCCTGGGTGGCGGTGTGCTCATCGGCCTGACGGTCAATGCATTCGACGCCCTCGGCCTGAGCGTCGAATGGGTCGTCGAGGACTGGGTGCTGCCGTTCGGTGCGGCCGGCGCGGTCATCGTCGCCGCCTGGCTCGTGGAGGCGAAACAGAACGTCGTGGAGAACATCGCCCCCGTCCTCACACGTGTGTTCACCCCACTGACGACTCTCATGCTGCTGGTGCTGCTCGTCGCATTCGCCACGACCGGCAGCGTCGTGGACGTCGACCGGAACCTGCTGATCCTGATGGACCTCATCCTGGTCGTCGTCCTGGGCTTGCTTCTGTATGCGATATCCGCCCGCGACCCGTATCTGCCGCCCGACCTGTTCGACCGCCTCCAACTCGTCCTCGTCGTCAGCGCCCTCGCGGTAGATCTGCTGATGCTGTTCGCCATGCTCACTCGAATCGCGGAATTCGGCTTCACCCCGAACAAGGTGGCCGCACTCGGAATGAATCTGGTCCTCCTCGTCAACCTGACCTGGTCGGCTGTCCTCATCTTCGGGTTCCTGCGCGACCGCCGCGAATTCGGATCCACCGAACGCTGGCAGACCCGTTACCTCCCCGTGTTCGGTGTGTGGGCGGCGTTGATGGTCGGCGTGCTTCCACCGATGTTCGACTTCGCGTGACGGCCGGCGGGTCGTGGCCGTTTCCGGGATTCTTCCAATGCACGCGATACCTTCCGAATGACGCTGCCGCTGCGTAACATCAAGCACATCTCGCTGGAATCCCTCTGGAGGCCGACGTGGGTGGACTTGGTATCGATCTCGGAACTGCCAACACTGTCGTCGGAACTCCCGACGACGGCATCGTACTGAACGAGCCGTCTTTCATGCTGGTTCGGACGAAGGAACCGCACCGTGCTCTCGCCATCGGCACCGAGGCGCGAAGTCTCGTCGGCCGTACGCCTATCGGAATAACTCCGGTGCGGCCGTTGCGTGACGGGGTGATCGTGGACCTGGAGTCGGCGCGGGCGTTCGTGACGGCGATCGTCAAACGGGTGTCGCCGGCCAGGCGATACGGGGTGCGGCCCAAGGCCGTCATCTCGGTGCCCGCCGGCGCCACTCCGCTCGAGCGCAGAGCACTGCTCGAGGTCGGGCACGAGGCCGGCCTGCGAAAGGTGGGGTTGGTGCCCGAACCGGTGGCGGGTGCCCTCGGCTGCGGAATCAACCCGCTCGAACCACGCGCCCACCTCGTCGTCGACATCGGTGGCGGCACTTCGGAAATCACCGCCATCTGTT
Organism: Rhodococcus sp. NPDC057529; assembly: GCF_042802055.1. Taxonomy (NCBI): domain Bacteria; kingdom Bacillati; phylum Actinomycetota; class Actinomycetes; order Mycobacteriales; family Nocardiaceae; genus Rhodococcus; species Rhodococcus sp. NPDC057529. The sequence continues at coordinate 65,181 of NZ_JBHVEY010000031.1, read as the reverse complement.
TCGGTGGCATTCTCTCCCACCGCAGTTGCCGACTCGCGGGCGACGAACTGACCAACGCGCTGTACCACTACCTGCGGGAGCAGCACAACATCGTCGTCGGCGAGCTCACCGCCGAGCGCGCGAAGCTGGGTGCACCGGACACCGACGAAGGGCAGTCTCTCGTCGTCGAGGGCCGCGACGCCGCCACCGGCCGGGCCCGGTTCGTCACACTCGAAACCGAGGAGATCGTGGATGCGTTGCGGCCGACCACAGCCGGCATCGTCCACACCCTGACCGAGTGCCTCGAAGACCTTCCGCCCCAGGCGATCGGCGACGTGATGTCGGAAGGGCTGCTCGTCATCGGTGGAGGGGCGATGCTGCGTGGCCTGTCGCAGCTACTCGAGGAAGCGTTCGGATTCCCCGTGAAGACGGCCGAACGCCCACTCACCTGCGTCGCCGAAGGCGCCACCGCCTGTCTCGTGCACCCCGAGGTCGTTGCCGCCTACAGCAGTTGATCACCGGGTCGGCGCCGGCGCAGGCGGTCGTGGGAAGTAACGCTCGAGGATCTTCTTGACCACGGGCCCGGATGTCGCCGACCCGAAACCACCGCCACGGACCAGCGCCGTCACCACGATCTCGGGGGCGTCGAACGGCGCCACCGCGGAGAACCAGGCGTTGAGTCCCTCCCCCGGCGCCGACGGATCCTCCGCAGTTCCCGTCTTGGCGCCGGCCGGTACCGGGAGGTCCGCGAGTTGCCCGGCGGTCCCGGCGGCCGCGGACGCCCGCATCCCCGCCCGGACGGGATCGAGACGGTCGGCGAACGCGAGCCGCTGTGGTGTCGCTGTGGGGAGGGGGATCAGTTCCGGCCCGTACGCCGCGGCCAGCTGCGGGGTCACCATCGCGCCGGTGGCGATCCCCGACGTCCAGCGCGCGACCTGAATCGGGGTCGCGCTGACCGTGCCCTGCCCGATACCCATCAACAGCGTCGACCCGGGATACCACGTGGCCCCGATGCTTCCGACGTTCTCCGGGGTGCCGAGGAACCCCTCCGCCTCGCCGGGCAGGTCGATCCCGGACCGCCGTCCCGCGCCGAGTTGGTTCGCGACGTCACTCATCTTCTCCGGGCCCAGGAGCTCACCGAGTTTGTAGAAGTAGACGTTGTCGGACCATTGGATCGCCTGCAGCATGTTGTTCGGGCCCATCGGCTGCCAGTTCCGGAAGGTGTGGCCACCGTAGGTGTAGGCCGCGCCGGTCTCGATCACCGCGTCGGGCGAGAGCACCGGGTACTGCATGTCCGCCGACGCGACGACGATCTTGAATGTCGAGCCGGGTGGGACCGCGGTCTGGGTCGCGTTGTTGACCAGCGCACTCGGGCCCGGGGTCTGGCTCTGTGCCGCGAGCGCGACGAGGTCGGCCGGAGGTCCGTAGACGTTGTTGTCGGCGCCGGGGACGCTGGCGAGGGCCAGCACGGCGCCGGTCCGCGCGTCCATGACGACGGCGGCGCCGAGGTCGCCCCTACTGGTGCGCATCGCGTCCACGAGCGCATCGGTGGCCAGGGTCTGGACACCGATGTCGAGGTGCAAGCGCAGATCGTGGCCCCGCACCGGGTCGACGCGCTCGCCGGTGGCCACCGGATTGCCGGTCGGATCGACGTACATGCACTGTGTGCCGTCACTGCCACGGAGCAGTGCGTCGTACTGCTTCTCGAGTCCCGCCTTGCCGACCCGGGATCCGAGTGCGAGGTGTGGCCAGCGTTGCATGTCGTCCGCGTCGGCGACCCCGACGTGTCCGAGGATGGATGCGAGTACGGCGCCGTACGGGTACTGCCTGCGACCGGACGGCACCACGAGGACACCGGGAATCCGCGCATCCACCACGCGCCGAGCCTGGTCGGGCGCGACTCTGCCCACCTCCACCTGGGTTTCGCCCTCGCCGCCGGCGTCGATCAGGTCCGACAACTCGTCGGGTGACTTCGCGAGCAGCGCGGCGAGCCGGTTGCGGGCGTCGTCGTCGCTGTCGTCGAACATCCGAGCGACCACGGCGACCGCGTACTCGGCGACGTTCACCACGAGCGGGACGCCGTTGCGGTCGACGATCAGTCCGCGCTCGGCAGGCAGGCGGATGCACCGCATCATCTGTGCGTCGCTCATCGCCCGATATTCCGCACCCCGGTCGTGCTGCACCTGCCACGCGAACACCGACATCGCGACGAGTGCGGCGATCATCGTCATCGTGCCCGCCGACACTCCGCGTGGGCGGCGCCGACGCCGGGGGTCAGGGGCCCACAGCGGCCGCGCGACGCCGTCTCGGCGGACCGCGAGTACCAGTCCGATGGCGGCGAATCCGACGATGGCGGCCGTCCCCCCGTAGCTGAAGAGGGGAATCGGCATTCCGGTGTGGGGCAGCAGCGACAAACTCTGACCGATCGACACGAGCGCGTGGATTCCGAACAATCCACCGATTCCGGCAGCGACGAGTGCGGCCTCCCGGGTCCGGGCGGTGCGCGCGGCGAGCGCGGCCCGCCACACGATCACCGACGTCGCCACCACGACGGCCAGGCCGGCGACCAGTCCCCACCCGTACACCAGGCTCGCGAACGCCAGATCGTGCTCCGATTCGGGAAGAAACTGTGCCCGCACGGCATACAGGGGGTCACGCGCCAGACCCCACAGACCGCCGCTGCCGATCGCGATGTTCGCCTGCAACTCGGCCCACCCCGCGCCCGCCGGGTCGGCGTTGCTCGACAGGAACACGTGCACCCGTTCGAGCTGATACGGCCGGAGGAACAGCACCGCGAGCGGTAGCGATGCGATCCCCATCACGAACAAGGGAACCAGCGGCAGCAGCGGGACCCGCGCGAGGACGAGCATGAACCCGGTCGTCGCAACGAGCACGACGGCCGTCGACAGGTCGGGCTGGACCGCGACGAGGGCCACCGGCACCGCTGCAATCGCCAGGGTCGCGACGAAGCGTGCGAGGGTGAACCCGCCCGCGAGCATGCCCGCGGGCACCAGAATCAGGGCGAGCTTGGCCAACTCGGAGGGCTGAACGGTGAACACACCGAAATTCAGCCAGCGCTGCGCTCCTTTCGTCGCAACCCCCGCGAGGGGAACGGCCGCGAGCAACAGGGTCGCCACCGCGAACACCGCCCAGCCGAAGGCCCGAAGATCACTGACCCGCATGCGGGACACCACCCACATGATCGCAAGTCCGACCACTGCGAAGAGGAGATGGCGAACGGCGTGCCCTGTCATCCCTGTCGCCGTGAGATTCAGGAGTCCGAGCACGACGAGGACGATCGCCGCCCCGACGATCCACGGGTCGGACTCGTGCTTGCCCTCCTGCATGGCTGCCCCCCGGCACTCAGCAGCGTGCGTTCTCGGCGGGGATCAGCAGCGGTTCGGACGCGGCCGTCGCCGGGGCGCTCGTGATCGCCGCGACGGCGAGCGCGGCCCCGCGCGGCAGATCGGTCCGGACGATGCCGTACACCTGCTGCGACCCGGGCTGAACGCGCTCCGACACGTCGCCGCCGGCCCGCACCTCACCCGAACAGCGGTCGTACACGTTCACCCTCCAGGTCACCGCATCGACCGTCGCAGCCGGATCGAGGTGGACGTCCACCCGGATCTCGCACACCAGCCCGGGCCCGCACTCCCCGCTGGCACGCGTGGCCGTGACGAGCGTGATCGGCCCGGCGGTACCGGGAGCACCGACGTCGACGGGTGGCGGCACTCGTCCGGCATCGGCCGTCGCCGGTGCGGGCTGGTCGGCCGGCGGTTCCGGTGGCGGCGACACGGGTCGAATCTGGTTCTGCTCCGCGGGATTCACCGGATTCAGGACGGTATCCCAGCCTCGCCGCAGTTCCGACCACGCCCGCGGAGCCATCCACACTGCGGCGAGAAGTATCACGATCGCTACGACGCCGAGGGCTCCCTGCCGTCGCGAGGGCCGTCTCGTCCTGCGATGCCACGGGTTCCGGACCGGCGGGAACCAGCCCGGCGATGCAAGGGTGGAACCGGTGTCCACCGGCGGCTTCTCACCGGCAGGCCGTTCCTCCGCCGGGCGGCCGTCCGAGCGCGGTCGTCCCCTGGTCGCCGCGACCAGCCGGGCGAGCTGGCAGCGTTTCCGACTCGCCTCGGCCGCATCGACGCCGGGTTCGACCGCCAGCCGAACACGGTGCAGCAATGCCTCGAGATCTGTTGTTTCGGCGAGCGATTCGTGCAACCGGTCGGGCAGGGCCGACGCGCGACAATTCGTCGCGATACTTCGGAACAACCCGGCGACCTGCTCGTTCAGGTCTTGCCCGGACCCCGCACCGCGCACGTACTCGATCGTGAGATGCCCGCTGTCGGTCACCGTCACGTTCCGGAGACGGAGGCGGTCCGGCCCTTCGGTGCGCGCCGGTTCGAGCTGATCGAGTGCATCGGCAACGAGCAGCGAAGCCTGCGCCGGTGACAGTATCGCCGCCGCGAGGAGTCTTCCGAGTGCGATGCCACTGGCAGGGGCGGCGTGATCAGGTTGTTCGGGCGGTTCGGATCGAGCATCGGCGGGTTCGTTTCTCCTCGTGAGGAGCCCTGTCACTGCTTCGATCATCGCGCACCCCGACGCTCTGCCTCCCGCGCCGTGGGACGAGACCGGAGCGGGCGGCGACGGACCTTGAGTTGGGCTTACCCTGTGCCGAAATCCTTTACGCCTGTGTCATTCCATTTAACTCCGGCCGATGCTCCGGCGTCCGCGAAATCGTCCCGTCCGCTTCCACACATTCGGGTCAGCGTTCTCTCGCGGGTACACCGAAGGCCTGCATCACCACCGCACCCCAGTCCCGCCATGCCGGGCAGGGCACAGGATCCCGGTGGTTCAGAAACCGGATCACCTCATCGTCGACGGCGGCTGAGAGAGGCAGCGACGAGTGTGCGGCGCGGACCGGGCAGGCGTTGCGTTCGACGTTCAGCCGCCAGCCGTGCGGCATCAGTGGAAGATCGGCGGCCGACGTGACACTCAGAACACGCACCCCTTCGGGCAGTGTCTCGCCGAGAACGGCCTGTGCGCTGCCCGCGTCCCCGAGCAGTTGCCGCGCCGCGGGCGTGTCGGGGTCGAAGGGGAAGAACGCGAACTCGATCGCGGGCACCGCCCACCGCAACAGGTCGCCGAACACCCTGCCCGATCGTTCGGCGTCCGGCGGCGGAAATCCGAGCGGGGTCTCCGGGAACACACCCACCAGAACCAGCACGTCCACCTGTGCCCGACCTGCGGCGACCGCTTCCCACGCGATCCAGCCTGCGTGCGAATGCGCGGCAACGGTCAACGGCCGCTGCAGGTTCGCCGCCTGCTCGGCGAACACGGCGACCTGTTCCTCGACGGGCCGATGGGTGTCGGCCGGTTCGTAGGGGGCGCCCGTTCGGATCGGGCACGTGGCGTCGCGCCGGGGCTGCCCGCCTCCGGTTCCGGCGTAGGAAAAGTAGTACACCTGTTCGCATTCAAACCCCAGCCGCTGCACGTCGGCCCGGTGGATCGCCCCTTCCCCCGAACGCGAGTCGATGCCGGACATGACGAGCAGCGAACCAGCCTGTCGTGGTCCGGGTTCCGGAACGTCGTAAGCGCGGGTCCGAACGAAGATCGCCGAGAGGACCGTCGACGCGACGAGCACCGCGGCGAGTGCCGCGACGGGCCGCCTCAGCGGCGCACGGCCCATCGCCCACACCGTCAGTCCGGTCGCCGCCGCCGACACCGGCACGAGCAGCACGGTGAGGGCAGGCACGCGGTCGGCCAGGGCGCCGAGTGCGAGGATCGCCGCGCAATACGGCACCATCACCTCGATGCGCAGGCCCCGGCGCCACGTCCGCCCCATCGCCGCACGCAGGCCGGCGCCGCCCTGCCACGGCACCGGCCCGAGTGTCGACACCAGCACCGCGACGAGCGCTACCGCCGGCCAGAACGCCCGCGAGTACAGCATCGCGTAGGCGGTCGCATCGGCGCACGACGCCAGGAGGACCGGACCGAACGCGGTCGCGTAGAACGCCGTGGCGAAGCGGATACGCGGCTTGTCGAGTCCTCCGAGCAGCCAGGCCATCAGCATGATCCGCGCGGCCGACACCGCGGCCAGCAGCACGAGGAACTGCGGCCACGACTCGGTCCGTACCAGCAGAAGTCGCAGGTCCGCGAACTGATCCAGCGGCGGCAGCGCGACGAGGTGCAACAGGCCCGGCCACACGGGAACCGCCCCGCACAGCGCGAGCACGACGACCAGCACGGCGGCCGCCGCCAACGGCCACCACCGCGCCCCGCGCCGCACCCACCGGCTCATACCTTTCGCTGTACTCGCTGTCGGTGGTCGTGCACAACCCGGTCGGCCGAGCATGCAGGACTTCGTGCCGGACAACGCGATTCCCGGGGCGGGTCATCCGTGTATGCGGCGGGATCATCCCGGCGGAACAATGGACACGACATGGCGGGGCGTATCGGGGAGGATGATCACCTGATGGACGGTGCGGAGGTCCGAAGCCACGGGTCGCTCATGACGTTCGACCAGTTCGAAGACATCTTCCGGGTGGCCGCCAGTATCGGCGTCGTGAGAGAGGACTTTCACCGATTCGACGACGTCGTCACCGGGAAGCTGTACGACCTGCTGCTCGTCGCCCAGTCGGTTGCCGCGGCCCAGCACCGGCACGTCATCGAACTCACCGATCTGCCGATCACCAGAGGTCTGCAGGAGAACATCGGGTTGTTTCGGGAACTCGGCCCACATCTCCGGGTCGACCCGATCGTCCAGCGACTGACCGCCTATCCGCCGCTCGACGGCATCCTCGCGGTCGACACCCGATCAGGGCTCCCCGACATCACCGGCGGTCTGAGCGTCGCCCTCGCGCGCACCTTCCGCATCGTCTACCCCGAGTTGAGGACACTGCGGGCCCGGACCACGCACTGGTCGCTGGTCAGCACGCTCGTCGACCTCTATCTCTGACGTCACCGGCGGCGGGCCACTGTCCGATCACAGCTTCGGGAACACCCCCGGGGGTGCAAACATCCACCCCCGGATGGAGGGTCGACCACCCCTCTGGGGGGAGTTGGCGGGACCCCGTAACGGCGAAGACTGGTGTTTGTCCACGAGGGACACGGACACCCACCCACACCACACTCAGGAGCAACGCAATGAACTCGACCAAGACACGCATCGCCGCCGCAGCCGCAACAGGCGCCGCCCTCGGACTCGGGATGTTCATGGCCCAGAGCGCCACCGCCGCCGCCGCACCCGCGCAGTCGACGTCGCCTCAGGTCGTCTCCCCGGACTCCGGGCTCTCCCCGTACAAGGTCGAGGTCAGGGACCGAATCGGTTGCGCCAATGCATGGCCCATGGTCGCATGCGACGCCCCCGACGAGGACGTGCCTCCGCAGGTCACACTCGTCGAGCCGGGCACCACCCTCGTCGAGCCCGGTGGCACGTCCCTCTTCGGACCCGCATCCGCGACCATCCATCAGGTCAACTACCCCCTCGAGCCCGACGACGGGGTGATCTCCCACTCGCTCGATCCCGACATGCCCTGGTTGTGACGTGCCGACGACCGGCGACACGTCTTCGTAGACGACTTGGAGTAGACCACCTGGAGTAGACGACTTGGAGTAGACGGCCTGGATCAGCTGCATCTCGCGCAGACACTCGCGGCCGCCGGAGCCATCGGCCCCGGCGGCCGAGGCGTGCGCGGTGACTCGCGCCGCGCGCATGTCGGGGTATTTAGAAAGACGAACCATCACTGACATCCGTCCCCTCGAGGAGGACGATGAAACAGACCGGTCTCGCTCTCGTCGTGGAACGAGTCGCGTTGTCGCGGTCTTTTCGAAGCGATTCACCCTCTCCGCAGTTCCCGATCGAACGTGAGGCGGCCGAGATGACGGCAGAAGACGTGACGGGCTCGCAGACCGCCGATCAAGAATGTCAGGACTGCGGCTACGAACCCGAACTGAAGCGAACTCTGGGCTCATTTCAGGTGTTCGCTGTCTCGTTCGCGTTCATCTCGGTGGCGGTCGGGATCTTCGGCACCTACGACGACGTGCTTCGCGACGCCGGGCCGGTGGGGATCTGGCTCTGGGTCGTCGTGGCGCTGGGGCAGACCCTGGTGGCGCTGGTGATCGCCCAATTCGCGTCCCGCATCCCCCTCAGCGGCTCCTCCTACCAATGGGCGTCACGGCTGGCCAACCCGAAGGTCGGCTGGATGTTCGGTTGGCTGACCTTCTGCTACCTGGCGCTCGGCGTGGTGACGGTCGACAACGCGATGGCAAGCTCCGCCCTCATGCCGCTGTTCGGCATGGAGCCCGACGAGGGCACGGCGCGCATGATCACGCTCGTCGTGGTGCTTGTCCAAGCGGTGCTCGTCGTGTTCTCGACGCGCCTCGTCGGCTTGATCACGTCGGGCGCGGTAGGGCTCGAACTGGTGATCGTCGTGGTGCTGGCGATCGGGCTCTTCGTCGCCGTGGCGATCACGGGCGACGGCTCGGTCGGCAACCTCACCTCCCGTGGTGTCGCCGAGGGAGCCCCCAACTATTTCGCGGTCGGCGGCGGGTTGATGGCTGCGACGATCATGGGGCTCGCCACCCTCGTCGGCTTCGATTCCGCGGCGAACATGGCGGAGGAGGCCAAGGATCCGTTTCGCAGCGTCCCGCGCGCGATCGTCGGATCGGTCGTCGCGGCGGCGGTGCTGGGACTGGTGTTTCTGATCGCGCTCACGATTGCGATCAAAGATGTACCCAGGATCAGTGACAGTGACACGCCCGTGGCGGCGATCCTGCGCGATCAGCTGGGTCCGGTGATGGAGCGGACACTGCTGGTCGCGATCGCGTTCGCCTTCTTCGGCGCGGGAATGGTGACCTTGGCGACCTGCTCGCGGATGGTGTTCGCGATGTCGCGCGACGCACGTTTCCCCGCGCACCGGCTGATGCGCCGGGTCAATCCGCGCACGCAGACGCCCATTCCGGCGACGATCTTGATCGTCGCCGTAGGGGTCGTGCTGATGGCTGCCCTTCCGGGCGGCGCACTGCTGGAGTTGCTCACGGTGGGAACGGTCATCTCGGCGGTCCTCTACGGCGGGATAATCGTCCTGTACCTTGCGGTCCGCACACGATTGGACCGCAGGGAAGGCGCGTTCGATCTCGGGCGCTTCGAACTGCCGGTCGCGATCGGCGCACTGGTGTGGTCGGCCTTCGTGGTGTTCGTGATCGTGTCGCCCGCGACCGCGTTGACCTCGATACTGATTGCGATCGGGTTGCTCCTCGCGGGCGGGGTGTATTTCGCCTATCTGTTGATATTCAAACGCGCGGTACTGGACACCGAGCCCGGAGACGCCGATGTCTTCGCGCACTGACCGGGAGCGGACGCCTCTGACCGCCGCCACCGTGCTCACCGGCGACGTGGTGCGTCCGGGCGATTCCGGGTACGAGGAGGCGCGGGTCGGCTGGAACCGCCTGTACTCCCGCTACCCCGAGGCCATCGTGTTCTGCTGCGACACGCGGGATGTGGTCAACGCGGTCTGCTGGGCCCGAGAAGAAGGCATCGCCCTCCGTGCCCGCAGCGGGCGCCACAGCCTCGAGGGGTGGTCGTCACTCGACGGCGGCCTCGTGATCGACGTCAGCCGGATGAAGAACATCGAGATCGACGAATCGACCGGTACGGCGACGGTGGGGACGGGCCTGACGCAAACGGAGACGGTCGCAGCGCTCGGACAACACGGCTTCGCCGTTCCGACAGGCTCGGAGGGCGGTGTCGGACTCGGCGGCGTGATTCTCGGGGGTGGCTTCGGACTACTGACCCGCAGCATGGGCATGGCCTGCGACAACCTGCTCGCCGCGGAGGTCGTGGTGGCCGACGGCGCGCGCTCGGCGAAGGTCGTGGAGGCCACCGAGCACAGCAACTCCGACCTGCTGTGGGCGTGCCGCGGTGGAGGCGGCGGCAACTTCGGGATCGCGACGTCGTACACCTTGCGGCTGCACGAACTCTCGAACGTCACCTTCCTGGTCGCGAGGTGGACCGGTCACGGCCACCTGGGTGACGTGCTTCGAGTATGGCAGCGCGAGGCGCCGGTCGCCGACCAGCGGCTGACGAGCGCTCTCGAGGCGGATTCCACCGCGGTCGAGCTGTCGGCGCTGCTGCACGGTGGTTCGCGGCGAGAACTCGAGGACCACCTGCGTACGCTGTTGACGATCGGCAGTCCCGAGGTGACGGTGACGGAAGGCGCCTGGCCGACCGTGTACCGCGAGGTCGACAGGGGGCCGAACGACGTCGCCCTCTGGAAGTTCTACTCCCAGTTCGTCACCCGTCCGTTCCCCGACGAGGCGATCGATCTGATCGTCCGCTTCATGGACAACACCCCCAGCCCGCCGAGCAACTTCTTCTGCTCGAGTTTCGGCGGGGCCGTGCGGCACGCGCCGCCAGGAGGGTCCGCGTTCCCGCACCGCGACGCACTGTTCTATTGCGAGCCGGGCGCGGCGTGGAACGACCCCGCCCTGAACTCGGTGGCGCTCGGCTGGGCCGCCGACTTCTGGCGCGCGCTGCGCCCCTTCGGCGACGGCGCGTATGTCAACGTGCCGAACGCGTCCGCGTCGGACTGGGAACGCGAGTACTACGGCTCCCACCGCGAGCGGTTGCGCGAGGTCAAGGCGACCTACGACCCGGAGAACGTGTTCACCTTCGAGCAGAGCGTGCCCCCGTCGCCTGCCGACCCGTCGCGGGCCCTACGCTGGGGCGATGGCGGTCAACCGAAGTCGTCAGGCCAGGGCAGCCCGTAAACGCAAACTCCGGATGGACAGTGTCGAGCACGACCTCACCGACGAGCAGTGGAGTGCGCTCACCGAGGCGTGGGGCGGCTGCGCGTATTGCGGTGCGACCGACAAGCCGTTGCAACGCGACTGCGTACAGGCACTGTCGCGCGGCGGGCGGTACACCCTCGAGAACGTCGCCCCGGCCTGCGGCTCCTGCAACGCCAGCAAATGCAACGACGAGGTCACCGGCTGGCTGCGGCGCAAGCGGCTCGACGAGCGCGCCTTCCTGCTGCGCCACATCGAGATCAGAACAGCACTCGCGTTGCGGTTCCCCGCGTAACCATCGGAAACGGCCGCAGCTATTTGGTACCGAAGATGCGGTCGCCTGCGTCGCCGATACCGGGCAGGATGTAGCCGTGCTCGTCGAGTTGGCGGTCCACGGCCGCGGTGTAGATCGGCACATCGGGATGCGCCTTGTCCAGCGCGGCAACGCCTTCCGGACAGGTCAGCAGGCAGACGAACTTGATGGACTTGGGACCGCACTCCTTCAGCCGCTCCACCGCCGCCACCGCGGAGTTGCCGGTGGCCAGCAGCGGATCGACCACGACCACGTCGCGCTCGTGCAGGTCGCCGGGCATCTTGAAGTAGTACTCGACCGCCACGAGGGTCTTGGGATCGCGGTACAGACCGATATGCCCCACGCGCGCGCCCGGCACGATGGTCAGCATGCCGTCCAGGATGCCGGTACCCGCGCGCAGGATGGAGACGAAGACCAGCTTCTTCCCGTCGATGACTCTGCCGGTCGTGACCTCGAGCGGCGTCTCGATCTCGACCTCCTGCATCGGGATGTCGCGTAGCACCTCATACGTCATCAGTGCGGAGATCTCGTTCGCCAGTCGGCGAAAACTGTTGGTGGAGGCATCCTTACGGCGCATCATCGTGAGCTTGTGCTGCACCAGAGGGTGGTCGATAAGGTGTACTGTCCCCATGTGTTCGTCCTCGTTTCGTTCTAGAAGACCGTGCCGTCGCTGACGACGGTGAGCGGAGGCAGCCCGCCGCGCGTGCGCTGTGCCAGCGCACGGCCCGCCGCCCAGGTGCCGCCCTCGAGGACGCAGGCCAGCGGCATCTCCTCGGCATCCACGCCCAGGCGTGCGCGCACCAGCGGGGCCAGTTCGTCCAGCAGCGCGACCGTCAATGCGCGCCACTCGACGACCAGTTCGTCGCCCGCCGCCCAGCTGCGCGCAGCCCAGTCGGGGTCGCGCAGGCGCAGCACGCCGGTATCCAGCAGCAGGCCGCCGTTGCGGTATTCGGGCAGGCCCGTCAGCGCGTCCAGCCCCACCACCCGCACACCGGCCCACCGGAAGGGCTCGAGCAACGAATAGGTCAGCCACTGCGACAGTTTGTGGAACGGCACCCAGCCCCGGGTCAGGCCCGGACCGTCCACTGCCTCGTGAGGCCAGCAGTCGCCCAGCGGCTCGGTGCCGATGGCGTTGCCCGCCGGCCAGATGCCCGACAGTGAGGTCAGCAGCTGCGACAGGATGTCGTGGGCCGCGACCGTCGCCGCGGCCGGACCCTGCGGAGCGACCAGCACGTCGAACAGGCCACCCGGCCGGCCGTGCGGACCGAACACGTCAGGTTGCGCGGCGAGCGCCTCGCCGAGCCGGCGCAGTAGCCGCACGCGTCCGTCGAGCCCCACCAACGGATTCGACGGGCCCACCTGAAACGCCTCGGCGAGCCGGTCCGCGTCCAGGTCACGCAGTCCGGCCGCGTCGACCTGCAGCGGCTGCGTCCCGTCGCTCGAGAACAGTCCGCCCAGGAACGCGTGCCAACTCGCGATGCCCAGACCCTCGGAACGGGCGAAATGCTGCACGCTCGCATTCTCGCGGTATCGCCAGTCGGGACCGGCACCGGCATCGAGCAGCACGCTGACGACGGCGAGGTCGATCATGGCGCGGGCGCGGCCGGGCGTGTCCAGCGCGGCCAGGCGCGCATCCAGCCCGGCCTTTCGATCTACTCCGCCGGCCTCGAAATGGCGCCACCGGCTGTGGTACGGAATCTTCAGGTCCGGATAGCGGGCACGCGTGACGTCCACGACCTCGCCCGCGGCCGCCTGCAGCGCGTCGTCGTCCACGCCGAACCAGCGTGAACCGCCGTCGCGCGCGCGACCCAGCAGCAGTTGCGCCCGCTCCCGCACGGCGGACGTGGTGCGCAGGGCCGCGGCCGCACCCTCGGCCCGCCCGACGTCCAGGGCGGGACCGACGCCGGTCACGCTCATTCGTCCAACTCCCGGCCCTTGACCTTCGCCAGTTCTTCGGCGTCCGGCACCACGCCCGGGGTGAAGTAGCCGGCCGCCATCTTCGCGTCGATCTCCACGCGCGCGTCGGCCGGAATCAGATCGGCGGGGAGGTCCACCCGCTCCCCGACCTCGATGCCCGACCCGGTGATGGCGTCGTACTTCATGTTGCTCATCGAGACCAGGCGGTGGATCTTCCTGACGCCCAGCCAGTGCAGTACGTCCGGCATCATTTCCTGGAACCGCATGTCCTGCACGCCGGCCACGCACTCGGTGCGGGCGAAGTACTGATCGGCCGTGTCGCCGCCCACCTGGCGCTTGCGGGCGTTGTAGACCAGGAACTTGGTCACCTCGCCTAGCGCACGGCCTTCCTTGCGGGAGTAGGCCACCAGGCCGACACCGCCACGCTGCGCACCCTGGATACATTCCTCGATCGCATGTGTCAGGTACGGACGGCACGTACAGATGTCGGAGCCGAACACGTCCGAGCCGTTGCACTCGTCGTGTACCCGCGCGGTCAGTTCCACCGCGGGATCGGCCAGGTCTCGCGCGTCACCGAAGATGTACACGGTCTGCCCGCCGATCGGGGGCAGGAACACCTCGAGGTCCGAACGCGTCACGAGCTCCGGGTACATGCCGCCGGTCTCCTCGAACAGCACGCGGCGCAGATCGGTCTCGCTGCAGTGGAAGCGCTCCGCCACACCCGGCAGATGCCAGACGGGCTCGATCGCCGCCTTGGTGACCAGCGCAGCACCGCTGGGCAGCAGGAAACGGCCGTCCGGGTGCAGGCGACCTTTCTGGATGGCCTCCGTGATCTCCGGCAGGATCACGTGTGCCTTGGTCACGGCGATGCTGGGCCGGATGTCGTGCCCCGCCGCCAACTCGGCCGCGAAGACCTCGGCGACCGTGGCGCCCCACGGATCCAGGCTCACGATCTTGCCGGGCTCGCTCCACTGCGGATACGGGCCGATGGCGTTGGTGGGCGCGGTGTTGGTGAGGTCGGCCTTGTGGTGGCGCGACAGTGCACCCGACGCGACCGCCAGAGCCCGGTAGATGCTGTACGAACCGCTGTGCGTCCCGATCACGTTGCGGTAGGCGCGATTGGTGGTGGTACCGACCACCGGACCGCGCTCGGACGCCGTGGGTGCGCCCCAGTGGACCGGAATTGCCCCGACCCCGCCGCTGTGGGAGGTCAATCGGATGTGGCCTGCGGGGTTCTCGGGTGTCGCGGCAACGGGTTCAGCGGACATGACATTCCTCCGTCAAGGAAGGCCCGGCGGCACGGCATGCCTCCGGAACGTGTCTCCGGTGCCGGATGCTGCCTGCCACCGGAAACCGAAGCATAACCACTCTTCAGCGACAATGTCGTGCGGCGAAGACACCGATCGTTCAACCCGCGCGAACGCCTCCGATAGTGTCGCCGTGGTGACGAAGAATCGAGCGCGCGCCGTGGACCTGCGAACCCAGGACGACGCGGACGACGTGTTCGCGCGTGGCGATGCGTTGCAGGCAACCGTGCCGTCGCGTGTACACGATCACGAGGCGACCGGCGCCGGCCGGCCGGATGTGCTCCACTTCGTCGAGGCCGACAACGCGGGCAGGTTGGCGCATCTCGTCCCCCTGCGGATCGGTCGGATGATCGCCTCGCCGTTCGCCTTCTTCCGCGGCGCCGCCGGTCTGATGGCTGCCGACCTCGCCGCCTCCCCGGTGACCGGATTGACAGCGCAACTGTGCGGTGACGCGCATGCCGCGAACTTCGGCCTGTACGGGACACCGGACGGCCACATCGTCATGGACTTGACGTCCTCTCGGCCGTGAACGACCGAGATTCCCCTCGAAACTCACGTCCCGAGGTTCCTGTTTCACCGACAGTCGCCGCCCCACACGTTATGTGCGGGGTGGTCTGACACCATCTCCGCAGGCTGCCACCGCCAGTCCGACGGCCAAAATGTTCCTCGCCGCATTTACATCCCGATCGTGGACGACGCCGCATCGGCACGTCCACTTCCGGACGTTCAGCGGCATCGCCCCGGCGATCTCCCCGCAGACCGAGCAGGTCTTCGACGACGGATAAAACCGATCGACCACCACCACCCGCCGCCCGTACCAGTCGGCCTTGTACTCGAGCATCGACCGGAACTCGGACCACCCCGCATCCGAGATCGCCCGAGACAACGACCGATTCTTCACCATATTCCGCACACTCAGATCCTCGATGGCGATCACTTGATTTTCGCGCACCAGCCGAGTGGAGAGTGTGTGCAGATAATCGCGGCGCCGATCGGCGATCCGGCCATGAATCTTCGCGACCTTCAGTCGGGCCTTGGCCCGGTTTCGGGATCCTTTCTCCTTCTTGGCCAGCACCCGTTGCGCCTTCGCCAGCCGCTCACGGTCCCTGCCCTCGTGGCGCGGGTTGGTGATCTTCTCCCCCGTCGAGAGGGTATAGAGGCTGGTGATCCCGGCATCGAGCCCAACCACCCGATCAGTCGACCCGAGTTCGCTGATGGTGTCCTCGACGAGGATCGAAATGTGGTACTGACCACGAGCATTGCGCGACACCGTCACCTGCGACGGCACAGCCCCCTCCGGCAACGGCCTCGACCACCGAATATCCAAGGGTTCGGACTGCTTGGCCAACCGGACCTGCCCACCCCGGTAGGTGAAGCAGTTCGAGAAGTAGGTCGCCGAATCCTTCGACCGGCCCTTCTTCTTGAACTGCGGGTAGCGGGACTGCCCGCGCCAGAACTTCTCGAACGCACCCTGCAACTGCCGCAGCGACTCCTGCAACGGCCCCTTCGACGGCTCCGCCAACCACGCGGTCTCCGCCTCCCGTTTCCATCCGGTGAGCATCGTCGAGGTATCCGCATAGGTCACCCGACGCTGCTCCTGCGCCCAGGTCCGCGTCCGCTCGGCCAGTGCCCGGTTATAGACATACCGGGTGCACCCGAACGTCCGAGCAAGCTGTTCCGCCTGCACCACAGTCGGATAGAAACGAAACTTGAACGCCCGCTTCACCACTCTCCCCGCCATGCCCCAGACCATAACCACACGGTCCGACAACCCAGATAGGCTATCCCGGACCTGAAGGACCGGGTTTGCGCCGAAAGACTCACGGATCACCCGATTCGCCGTGTCCGACGTCGCCTTCCGGATCGTCGGAACCGGCAGTGTCGGTCTGCGCAGCTATATCGCCCTGCTGCACGGCAATCGGGACGAGGTGCTCGTACTTCAGCTCAAACAGGCCCGGCCGTCCGCACTGGCGGCGTACCTGCCGGTCGACGAACCGAAGCACGAGGGCAAGCGGATCGTGCACGGCACCCGGCTGGTGCAAGCGGAGTCGGACATCCTCCTGGGCTGGACGACCATCGACGGCCTTCCCTACATCGTGCGGCAGTTCCGCAACCTCAAAGGCGACATCGATCCAACCCGCCTGGAGCAGGATCATCTCGACGACTACGGCCGCCTCGCCGGCGCCCTGCTCGCGCGTGCACACACCCGCTCCCTCGATCCGCGGGCGCTCGCCGGGTACTTCGCCGGCGATACGGAACTGGACGAGGCGATCGGGCGGTACGCCGTCCGCTACGCCGATCAGACCGAAGCCGACCACGCCGAACTGGTCGACGCGGTGAAGTCGGGGCGGATCGCCGCCGAACCTGCCTGAATCGGCACGACCGACTGGATCGTGGCCGAGACAGGCCGCCACTCCCCACAGATACGACGCGCGGTTGCGCCTCGTATCCGCCCGAGCCGGACTGCCTCGGATTCGTGGGTGTGAGTGGCGACCTGTTTCGTCGCAATCCGGAACCTACCTCGCCACTCCGACACGAATCTCCGGTCCGGACTCTGCAGCGTCGGACGGCCGACGCCGCCGGCTGCACCATCGGAGGGACACATCGAGCACTCGCGGCACGACGAAACAGACCGCGGTGGGAACGACGACACCGGTCAGCGACAAGGCTCGAAGCCAGGTCGGCCAGGCGGCAGTGATCGGGCCCGACAGCGTCATGACGGTCATGCCCAATGTGACGAGCGGGAAGATCGAGACCCAGGTAACGGCGACCCGCAGGTGGATGGACGGCACCGGCACGACGTCCCGGACAGGCCGGCCCGCACGCGTGCGGCGTGGCTTCGTCGCCGCCGGGGCGAGTTGCTCGACCACTGCGGATGCGAGAGCGAGAGATTCCATCCTGAGGCAGCCCTTCCGAAACTCCAACTATTCAGTTGCACTTGGAGCGTAGAGCGTGGCGACGCAACTTGCAACCAAACAGTTGGAGTTCGTCGTAGGATGCACCGGTGGCGTGGGATACCGAACGAACCAAGAGACTTCTCCTCGAGGCCGGCGCCGAGGAGTTCAGTGCGTTCGGACTGGCCGGCGGCCGAGTCGACCGGATCGCCGTGAAAGCAGGCGTGAACAAAGAGCGTATCTACCAGTACTTCGGCAAGAAGGAGGCGTTCTTCAGCGCAGTCGTCGAGAGTGAACTGACGGCGTCACTCGCCGCCGTCGAACTGTCCGGAGACGGAGTGCCCGCCGTCGCCGACTACGCGGGCCGTCGATTCGACTACCAGCGCACGCACCCGGCCTTCACCCGTCTGCTGTTCTGGGAGGGCCTCGAACTCGGGGAACCGGTAGCAGAGGGAATCCGCCGCAAGCACGCCCAGGCGTTGGTCACGGGGGCGCGGATCGCCACCGGCCTGTCCGAGGCCGACGCCCAGGAACTTCTCATCACGGTGATCACCCTGGTCGACGGCTGGGTCACCCTCCAGACCGCGGACCGGCTGTTCTCGCCACCTTCTCGCCCTGACGACCGGGATTCACGAAGACGCGAATTCATCGTGATGACCGTCGAAGCCGCCACCCGCGCGGCGATCGCCCGGACCGATCGGACCTGACCCATTGCGGTGCACCGGAGCGGATCGAGCTGGCAAGGTCTAGTCATGGCATTCGGGTGGCGGTCGGTCGCTGCGGAGTGGCCGCTGGTGATACCCCCCGTCGCGGTTGCGGTACTGGGCCTGACCTGGGGCCGCCACATCGGCACAGTCCTGGTGCTCGCCGTCGCCGTGGTGCTGGTCGGTGCGGTACTCGCCGCCGTTCATCACGCCGAGGTGGTTGCGCACAAGGTCGGTGAGCCGTTCGGATCGCTGATCCTCGCGGTCGCGGTCACCGTCATCGAGGTCGGACTCATCGTGACATTGATGATCTCGGGCGGCCCGGCGACGGCGTCGCTGGCCCGCGACACGGTGTTCGCGGCGGTGATGATCACCGTCAACGGCATCGCCGGGTTGTCGCTGTTCGTCGGCTCACGACGGTACGGGGTCGCGCTGTTCAATGCGGAGGGTACCGGCGCAGCGCTGGCGACGGTGGCGTCACTCGCGACGTTGAGCCTGGTGCTCCCGACCTTCACGACGAGCCGGCCTGGCCCCGAATTCTCCTCGGCCCAATTGGTATTCGCGGCTGTGGCCTCGCTGGTGCTGTACGGGATGTTCGTCCTCACCCAGACCGGGCCGCACCGGCACTTCTTCCTGCCGGTCATCGCCGATGAACCGGAAACCGGCGACCGGAACTCCGCACCGCCGACGGGCAGGATGGCCGGGATGAGCCTCGCCCTGCTGGTGGTGGCGCTGTGCGCAGTCGTGGGGTTGGCCAAGGTGGAATCACCCGCGATCGAGGACGCGGTCGAGGACGCCGGGTTGCCACAATCCATCGTCGGTGTGGTCATCGCCTTGCTCGTGCTTCTGCCGGAAACCCTCGCCGCGGTGCGGGCAGCGCAGCGAAACCGGATCCAGATCAGCTTGAACCTGGCCTTCGGATCGGCGATGGCCAGCATCGGCTTGACCATCCCCGCCATCGCCGTCGCCTCCATCTGGCTGGACGGGCCGCTTCTGCTCGGCCTCGGTCCGACCCAGGTCGTGCTGCTCGCGATCACCGTGGTGGTCGGCATGCTGACGGTGGTACCCGGCCGCGCCACCCGACTCCAGGGCGGCGTCCACCTGGTGCTGTTGGCCGCGTACGTGTTTCTCTCCGTCAACCCGTGAGCACGGTCCGCCGCCTCGCCGGCCGTGGAGACGTCACCAGCGCGCCCGCCGGATTCGCGTTCGGGTAAGTTTCCGCGCATGAGAACCGCATCGTGGGTCGGCGCGGCGACTGCGGTGTTGCTCGGCGCCACCGCTGCCGCAGCGTGGAGGAAAGCGAGTCTTGCCGATCAGGCCAGGCACGAAGCAGAGGCCGCACTGGATGCGGCGCTCGAGCAACTCGAAGCGATGACCCGGATCGCCGAAGCCGCGCAGCAAGCGCTCCCACGACCGCTGGAAGTCGAGTTCGACGTCCAGCGCATCCGTGGTCCCGTCGACCGATTCCGGCTCCGCAACGTCGGAACGGGAATCGCCACCAACGTGCGGTTCGTCGTCGATCCCGCCGAGGAGCAGAATCGGCGGGTCCCGACTCCGCAGTGGCTGACCGAGGACGCGGTGACGTTGTCGCCTCACGAGTGGGCCGATTTCTCCGCGAGCGCGCTGTCTCCCGTCGGCGGCTCGTGGCGGATCGTGTTTCCCGCGTTTGTCACCGTGATCCACGACGAGGCCGGGACTCCGCGCCGAGTGGACCTGCCGACGGCCGTCGTCACCGAGGACGGCGTGATCGGCTGACCGCCCGACACCGGCACCGGGCGAGACGCGGCCGAACCTTCACTGCCCCAGCCGGTCCTCGACCAGGTCGAACCAGTCGAGTACTGCGCGCTCGTACACGATCCCGAAGTCGAGGGTGGCCATCGCGAATCGGTTGGATCCGTGCACGGCGGCGTCACGCTCGTACTCGGCGAGCTGCCTCTGGTGGACCGCGCGGTGCGAGTCCAGCATCGCGGCCAATCGATCGGGCGGAAGGTGCGCGCCGAACGCGACGGTGAGAAGCAACGGATAGCGAATGTTCTCCTGGCCGGGTTCGCGCTCGATCCATTCCGCGAACGCCCGGCGCCCCTCGTCGGTGAGTGTGTAGGGCTTGCGTTCGCGGGCACCGCGCTCCCCTGCCTCGATCAAATCGGCACGCTCCATCGCCGCGAGTTCCCGGTACACCTGGCTGGTCGTGATCGACCAGAACTTGCCGATGCGTTCCTGCGCGGTCACCACCAGATCCCAACCGGTCTTGGACCCTTCGTGCAGGAAACCGAGGAGCGACGCTGCAGTGGCGTTGAGGGGGCGTTCATCCATCTCGCGGTCCTTCATTCGATCAGGGGTTGACATTCCACTGTGGCATATCGATCATGGTGATAGCGACATTCCACAGTGGAACGTCATCGCCGAGGAGGGTCCGATGCAGTACGCGGACAACATCCGGATATCCGATTCCGAACGTGAACAGGTCGTCGGTGAACTCGGGCGACACTTCACCGCCGGGCGGCTGACCATCGGGGAGTTCGATCAGCGGGTGGCAGAGGTCTATCGATCGACCACCCGGCAGCAGGCGCATCAGGTGTTACGCGACCTGCCGTCCGCAGCCCCGGCAGTTGCCACTGCCCCGGTCGCGACACAGCCCGACCGTCCCGCGCGTCGCCACATCCCGGGTCACCAGCAGATCGAGTGGCTCGCCTGGGCCGTCGCGGGCGGAATCAATATCGCGATCTGGGGCATCATCTCGCTCGCTACCGGCCTGATGATCTACTTCTGGCCGGTGTGGGTGATAGGCCCGTGGGGGTTGGTGCTACTGGGCCGGACCCTGCTCGGCCGCGAGAGCGGTTGCACCAGATTCACCGACGCGCTGCGCAACGACCGGATGAGAGCCGTCGCGAGTCGGTGAGCCGCCGACGACACCCGTGCCGCCCAGCCGAAGCACGTCACCCGGCGAAACGCGTGGTCCAGAGTCGGATCGTCTCGTCGGCGGCGCCGCGCTCCCTCAGCCACCCGTGAACGCCGCCCGGGTGCGCATCCCAGCGGGCGAGGACACCCTCGATCGCCTCGGGGACGGCACCGCGCACATCGCGGTCGTTGGGATGCGCGTGACCGAGTTCAGGGGCGAAACGGGTAATCCGCGCCAGGACGGCACCCATGTGTTCGTTGGTCGATTCGTAGTCGGCGACGATCTGCTCGGGTCCGACTCCGGCGGTGCGTAACAGCAGGGCCACAGCGACCCCGGTGCGGTCCTTGCCGGCCGCGCAGTGCAGCAGCACCGGGCCCGGCGCGGTGGCCGCCACCTGCAGGACGTCCACGAGCCGCTCCGCCGCATTCGCGAGGATGCCCTGGTAGATGTCGGCGAGCCTCGCCCCCTGATTCGGCGCGGTGACCTCGGCGTCGGACAGCAGGGAGATCCGGTGCACCGCCGTCTCTCGCGACCGCAGCGGGTGAGCCCGAGTCGCGAACTCGCGGGGGCTGCGCAGATCGACGACGGTGCGGGCGGGCCACTCGTCGACCGCCGTGGGACGGGCGTCGCCGGGTGCGGGCAGTGCGCTGCGATACAGCACACCGGACTGCGTCCGTCCGCCCCCGGCAAGCGGAAGTCCACCGAGGTCACGCAGATTGGGGAGTACGTCGAGGTCGGTCACGGTCATACGAGCTCCTTTCCGATATAGGAATATTCATCTATACAACTAGCCTAAACCACCTTGCCGGACAATCGGCAGGTGAATGCATCTGGCCTGCAAAGACGGGCATAATGCGCCGGCCCTGCCAACGACGGGTCCTATAGACTTATGGAATGCCGAGCCGGGTGCCGCTCTACCGACAAGTGCAGGACATCTTGTTGCAGCGACTCGACAGTGGCATGTTGCAGCCGGGAGACCGGTTGCCGCCCGAGACCGACCTCGCCGCCGAACTCCGCGTCAACCGGCTCACGGTGCGGCAGGCGATCGGCGAACTGACCCGGGCAGGGCGACTCGTCGCCAAGCAGGGGTCCGGCACGTTCGTCGCCCCGCCGCCCCGGCACTTCCCCATCGAACTCGCCGCCAGCTTCATCAACGATGCCGACGGTCTCAGCGAGGCGTTCAGGTCCGCGGGCCGAGAACTGACCGAGTCACTCGTCTCGAGCGAGATCGTCCTCGGCGGCAGTGCACCGCAGGTAGAGGCGTATCTACCGGGATGCCGGCTACGCCGCGTCGACACGGTGCTCGCGGTCGACGGTGAGCCGTGGTTCGCGAACTCGGTCTGGATGGACGACCGCCGCTTCGCCGATATCGACGGGCACCTGCGTGAGGGTGTCCCCCTGTACAGCGTGTGGCGCGACGCCTACGGCGTCCGACTGAAGGCGGCCTGGCGTTCATTCGCCGCGGGCACTGCCTCCCCACAGGTTGCGGCATTGCTCGAGGTGCCGGCGGGTGCAGCGGTCCTTCTCCGCGACGGTCTCAATCTGGACGCGGACGACGCCCCCACCGTGTACATCAACCGCGCGTGCCGCAGCGACCGGGTGCGGTTCGTCGCGAACTACGCCCCGACGAGCTGACCGGGTATGTCCGGAGCGCGGGGGGCGACCCTCGAGGCTTTGACCAGGCCAAACATTCCCGAGCGCCGATCGGGCTGGGGCTACGCGGACCAGAAATAGGTATACCCCCCGGTGATTCGGCCGATGTGTCACGCACCCCCGATAGGCGACGATGTGAGCTGTCTCACTCATAAGCACGGAGTCGCCCGATGGTCCGACGCCGCCACTGACGGAGGATGCCCGCACCGATGAACGCACAACCGATGACCTGCGGTGACTACGTCACGGCGACCTTCGCTCGCGACTTCGTCGCCGAGGGATTCGACCACGACACAGTCGAGCGCATCCACCGCGGACTGTTCGACGAGTGGACACACGCCCTCGCCCAATCAGGTCTGTTCAGCAACGGAACAGTCGCGGCCGCCCTGGACTCCTGGCAGGACGACCCGCACTCCCTCCTCAGCGCCCTGCTCGCCAACGCGGATGAAATCACTCTCAAGCGCTACGACCTCGTCTGGGAAGCACTGGAACGAAGCGCCCACGCCGGGGCTGCAGACGCCGTCGTCGAATACGCATGACCCGCCCGCCGGCGGCAATGTCACCGCGAAGTCCACCCCTGCCGGGCCCGAACGAACTACTGCACTGATCACACCACCCACACCGACGAACGAGACCATGACCACCAACACATATCCCACCATCGAAACCATCCGCACCGGGCAGTACGGTCACGAATGCCGCTACTGCGGGCACACCGTCGCGAAGGACGGTCCTGGCTACCGGCACACGACGACCGGGCAGTACCGCTGCGATCCCACCAGTCGAGCGCTGCAGGAAGCGCGACTGTCCGACAGCCTGGTTCGGAGTTGAGCACCATGAACGTGCACGCGAAGCAGTTGCTCCCGCCGCGCGACGGCCTCGCCGATTACCGCGACACGGTCGATGCGCTGCACGCCCTCGAAACCCAGGGACCCCTGCGGGCCGACCCCCGCACGGCACTGCTGTTCGACAGCCTCACCGACGACCTCATCGAGGCAGCTCAAACGAACGGCCTGGGCGACACGATCTCACAGCGCGACATCGTCGCCATGATCGATTTCGCGATCTCCCGCCCGCGCCCGTCACTCTGAATCGGCCGAGCCGGAAGCGCGCTGCCGGGCAACCCCACAGGATTCATGGTGCCCGGGTCGGGCGGATTCATGGGGCCCGGTCGGGCGGTGACGATCAACTCGATGCCGCTCCCCCGCCTGATGGTGTTGTAGATCGCGCAGGAGGCTGCGACGTCCTTGCCCTCCCGGGTGAAGTTTCGAGCCTCCGACCGCTGGACCGAGGTCACCACGTTTCAGGCTGCGAAATGCCGCCGTCACAGCGCGGCCACGTGACGGCTCAGCCCGCGATCGTCGGACTCATGAAGCCGTCGTCTTGGCCGGCCGGTTGCTGCCGAAGAGTTTTCGTGCCTGGTATCGCACCAGCCCGAGTCCCACGTCGATGACGTAGAAGCGGGCGGTCACGAGGAATTCCTGAAACTTGTTGCGGTTGACCGCATAGCTGAGGGAACGGACGAGTTCGGTATCGGTTTCGCCGAGTTCCGCCAGCCGCTCGAGGTTTTCGCGAGCGAACAGCTCACCGCCCTCCCCGGCGGCGTTCAAGTACATGCGGCGGACCGCCCTCGACGGGATCTCCCGGGGCAGGCTCGTGCACTGTCCGGATGCACCCACGATGTGGAGTCCGATCATCGTCCGCAGACACTTCTCGCACCTGCCGCAGTTGTATTTGCTCGCCAGATTCCACCAGCACACCCGTAGGTGGTTCATGGCGACCGCGGACTCCTTGATGCGGGCCAGTTTGGCAACACGGTCCGCTTCGATGCCGTCGTGCACGATCTCGACATCACTGCTCGACCACAGGGGGTCGAGGTCGGGATGCGTCCCGAGCGGGGCGAGCCGCGATTCGTCGTCGGACGCCGGAATGTAGACCTTGCGCAGGTGAGGGGACAACAGTAGCGAAACGTGGGCGAGGAAGGCGCCGTGCGCCTGACTCTGCCAGTGCGGTCCGTGCTTGGCGTGGAGTAGGCGAACGTTGGATCGGACCTCGATCAGTTCCTTTCCGAGTTCCGCCGCCATCGTCCGGGCCCGATCGACCGCCTCGTCCCACAGCACGTGGTTGTCGAGGCTGATATCCAGTCCGTGGATGATGATCAAGTGGGTGATCTCGTCGAGATGCTTCAGTGCGGTGTAGAAGGAGTCCACGCCACCGGAGAAGAAGCACCCGACCCCTCTTCGGTCCCGCTCCAGTGGGCTGGGTACCGCGGTCTCGGCCTGCGTGGAGGTGCGGTGAAGCATCTCGGGGAACCAGTCGAGCAGCACGTCCTGGGCGGCCAGGCTGCCCTCCAACGCAGCATTGTCGACGGCCGGGGTGATGGCGAGTTGCAACCCTTTTCGCATCGCCGTCACACGAAGCGTGGGCAGCCACGGGGTACCGGTGACATCGACAGTCACGTCGGACTCGGTCCACACGGTGAACGATTCGCCGTCGATCACCAGCTCCGCGGTGGAGCGGTACGTGTCGTCGACCGACACCGAAGCCTTCAGTTCCATTGCCGCACCTCAATGTAGGTATGCATTCGAGTTCCTCGTTCAGCTCTGTATGACTCTCGCAAGTTACCGCACCGTGTCGTCGTCGGCCGAGCAACCATCGGAGCGGGACCGGGGACGAAGGACGCCGGCGTCACCGAGCACCGGGCCCCGCAGCGGCGCCTACCTGCCTGACCAGGTCCCGGATCTCCTGCGCGACGAGATGGGGTTCGACCAGCGGAATGTAGTGATGACGGTTCTCCGAATAGACGTGCCGTCCGGACGGCGAGAGTTCCGCGGTTCGGCGGTGCGCGGCGCCGAGGAAATCGCGATCGCGATCCTTCTCGGGTGGGATCCTGTTCGACGAGATCGTGGTGAGCGAGACGTCGGGTATATGGGGGCCACTGTCGTGAAGCGCGGTGAAACTTTCGCGGAAGGCTCGCCACTCGGCCCGCGCCGCGCGGACGGAGTTCATCGTCGATCCCTCGTCGATCGCTTCCTGCAGCGCCGCACCCTGCAGGAAGCGGTAGTAGGACTTCCCCAGCAGCGGGCGAAGAAGTTTCAACCGAGCCAGAATCACCTGCGAACCGTACAGCACCGAAGCACCTCGCATGGCTGCCATCATCCGCTCGGGTTTGCAGATCTCCGACACTTCGTCGACCAGAGCGACGGCCTTGATCGTGTCCGGTCGACGATTCGCCGCCACGCGTACCACCGGGCCGCCGTAGCTGTGTCCCACAACGACGCAGGGGCGGTCGACGGTGGCGTCGAGGACGGCCAGGTGGTCGTCGAGTATCCGATCGAAATCGCGTCCGGCCTCGTCGGGGTCGCTGAGTCCGTGCCCCGCGCGGTCGTACACGATGGTGTGTGCAAACTCGGCAACCAGTGGTTGAACAAGTGACCAGGTCGATCGGCTCTTCCCCATTCCAGCCTCGAAGAACACCGACACCGACCCATCTCCGGCAGTGCAGTAATGCAACCGACGATCGGCGACGAGAACAAAGCTGGACTTACTGTCAACAGGCATGGTGGAACGGCCCTTCGGTCGGGCGCTGTGCGGCAGCGACGTGTCACGCCTCGAAATACACCGCTACGCGCCTATTTTCCTGCTCGGTGGTCTCTCGGAAGTTGGCACAGTTACTGATTCGAACTGATCCACCATACCGAGCATCGAAATTCGACTCGCCATCACCATCGGCAGTGATGACAGACGGAAGGGGCGGGGGCGGGAATCGATGGATCTCCAATACCTGAGGTCGGTTACCGAGCGAGCTCATGAACTGGAATCTTGCACTACGCCTTGAAAATTGGACTCGGACCTTCCGGCCAGCACACCGCACCCACCTGACCACCCTCGACGCGCAACCGCGCGAGCACGGGGCCGGTTTGCAGGTGCTCGAACAAGGCATCGAGGCTGCCACTGCCGAGGGTCGAACCGAGGTCCCGATGCCCGCTGCGACACTGCCACTCAAAACCATTGCTGTAATTGCCAACCCGTGGACCCCGTGGTCGACACAGCCTGTACCGTATGCGGCGGCCGTCCGGTCCGCGCCGGAGTTTGATCTGCCTGAACACATCTGAGCGGGTCACGTTCGGAAAGATCGTCCCGGTACGGCACACTTCGACGGAAGCTGGTGGAATCAGGATTCGGTGGAGTGATGACTGGACACGCGCGTGCTTGGCATCATCACCGTGAAGAGAGGGCTCAAGGCATGGCCGTGCAAGCATCCATCGACCTCGTCGGGGTGAACGTCGTCAAGTCGGTGTTCTCCATCGATGGCAAACACTTCACCGTGCAGACATCGGCCAACGTTTCGCTGGATCGGAGCGGAACGCCATGGCTGCCCCCGGGAGTCGTGGTGGCGATGACGACCGAGCAGGACTTGGAGCTCGACGCCCCCGTCGATCCTGCCGCATTGTCCGGTGCCGAGCAGGCGCGTGACCTACTGCACTCGTGGTACCCGCAACTCCACACCCCGAGCGTCGTCGCGCCCGTCATGTCGACAAGCGATCGTGAGGGCGGCGGCGTCGGATGCTTCTTCAGTGGCGGCCTCGACGCCTTCTACTCCGTTCTGAAGAATCGAGCCGAGATCACACATCTCATCCTGGTGCACGGATTCGACATCGATCCTCGTCGCCCGAAGCCGTACGAACGAATATCGGCAGGTGCGCGCGAAGTTGCTGCCGAGATGGGGGTAGAGCTGATCGAGATTCGTACCGACCTCCAGTTTCTCCACACCAGACACGGAAACAACTGGGGTAGCACCGCACATGGCGCTGCGCTCGCACATGTGGCGCTCCTTCTCTCACCCCACCTGCGCAAGGTGATCGTGGCCGCGTCCGGGTCCTACGACACGGGAAACATGACCCCGCACGGGAGTCATCCGGACCTCGATCCGCTGTGGTCGAGCGGAAGCCTCGAGATCGTTCAGGACGGTACGGAGGCCAACCGGATCGGCAAGGCCGAGGCCATCAAGAACAGCGATCTGGCGATGCGCCACCTGCGCGTGTGCAATCTGAACTGGGACGGCGACTACAACTGCGGGAAGTGCGAAAAGTGCATCCGCACAATGATCAACCTGTACATCGCCGGAGGACTGGAACGGTGTGAG
Source organism: Rhodococcus sp. NPDC057529 (assembly GCF_042802055.1). Taxonomy (NCBI): domain Bacteria; kingdom Bacillati; phylum Actinomycetota; class Actinomycetes; order Mycobacteriales; family Nocardiaceae; genus Rhodococcus; species Rhodococcus sp. NPDC057529. The sequence goes on along the minus strand of NZ_JBHVEY010000031.1, from coordinate 37,578 downwards.
ACGCTTCCCCATACGATCCCGATCGAGAGAATGAACCGCATGCACGTCACGTCGGGGGCTTTCCCCTTCGCGAAGGAGAACCTCGACGCGATGCGCGCCCGGGGAATCCACGACGCCGAGCTGGAGGCCGCTCTGCAACGCATTCTCGACCGCACTCCCCGCGAGCAGCGAATGATGAAGTACCGGTGGTTGCTCCTGGAAGTTGCGCCGCGCGTGCCGCGCGTCTTGATCGGCCTCCTGGTTCAGCGTCTCCGGACAAGTCGCGCTGATCGATCTTTGCGCTCTGCGCAGCGTTGACCGTGCGCGAAGCAGCATGATCGCGCTGTCAGGAATACCCCGAGCAAGACGAGCCGCATCCCGAGACCATCACGCAGCTGATGGACGTCGTGCGACCGGACCCCACCGCACCCGTCCACTACCATCCTTCGCAGATGGGACGCGCGGTCCGGGCGCCCGGTGAGACGAAGGATCGGCAATGACGAACGACCGCAGCGAGCCGCAATCCCGACCGAAGCCGAGCGGGCCGCGGCGACTGCCCTGGCTGGTTGCCGCCGCAGTGGCGGTGGTGGGCGTTGTCTCCGTCGGTGCGTACGTGCTGCCCGCCGGATCCGACGATGCCGGCGAAGCCCACGACTTCGCACCCAGCGCGGACAATCCCGACCCGTCACTGGCAATCGAGGGGATCGTCACCGTCGACTATGGGCCCGCCGATCATGTGCAGGCACCGCAACGAGTGGCCTACGACCAGAGTCCGCCGTTCGGTGGTGCACACGATCAGTACTGGGCTACGTGCACCGAAGTTGTCTATCCCGAAGCGATCCGCACCGAGAACGCCGTGCATTCCCTCGAGCACGGGGCCGTGTGGGTGACCTACGACCCGGATCGTGTGAGCGCCGACGACATCAGCGCACTGGCGGCGCACGTCGACGGCGAACCGTACACCCTGATGTCGCCGTACCCGGGTCTCGGTTCGGCGGTGTCGCTGCAGTCGTGGGGTCACCAACTCCGACTCGACGATGTCCACGACCAGCGGATCGCCGACTTCCTCATAGCTCTGCGACAGAACCCGAACACGTACCCGGAGCCCGGAGCGACCTGCTCGACGGTGCCCGGCGGATTCGACCCCGCGGATCCGCCGCCGTTCGATCCGACCGAACCGGGTCCGGATGCGGTTCCGGTGAACGGCAAATAGCGCAGAAATTTTCTGCCGAGAATGTCGGCGATCGTGTCGATATCGCGCGTGCTCGTTCGACTCATTGACAGAAGCACAATGAGGAGGTGAGCGCGATGTTGTCGGCACATCTGTTGTCCGGTCTGACCAGTGACGAGGTCGATCTGATCGTTGCGGAGGAACTGCATCTGCTCGATGCCACCGCATGAGCGGCAGCATCCGGCTCGGCGCGCGTACCGTCAGTCGCTCGGGAGGATATCTGCGTCGAGTGTGGCGGCGATCCGGTCTCCGGTCGAGCGGTAGTCGACGTCGGTCACGAAACGGTGCACCGGCCCCCGTGCCGGAGTGACACCCCAGATGCTCGACCGCCCGTCCATCCGACGCACCCGGGGTTGGGCGTCGGTGGCGGACAGCACGACCGTCGGGTCGAGCATCACGGCGGCGGCGACGGAATCGTGTGCGGTGTAGATCGGGTCCTCGGCGCCGTAGCTGCTGGTGCAATGCCGGTGGTAGTCGTCTGTGATGTCGCGGACGAAGGCCGCGACCTTCCCGGGGGCGGAGCGAGCGACCAGGTCGGCCCAGGCCAGTCGGAGTCGGCCGGTGACGTTCATTCCGACCCACGTGATCGGCCCCGACGCCGCCGAGACGATCGCGGCCGCGGCCGGATCGTGGTTGGTGTTCGTGTCGCCTTTGCCGAGGAACTGCGGTTGCACCGCCGCCTCGGCGGTTCTCCGCGACGCGGGTCCCATGCCGCCCATGATGATGACGGACCGGAACCGCGTCAGGATCAGTGGGTCGAGGGTGACGGCGGCAGCAATGTTGGCCAACGGTCCCAGGCACAACAGGTCCACCGTCCCCGGCCGGTCTCGCGCGACACGGAGAAGTTGCTCGACGGCGGAACCTGATGCCGGACCGATGCCCGGCGGTGGTCGATGGCCGCAGTCGCCGAGTCCGTCGAGCCCGTGCGCGGACGGCATTGCGGGCGGTGGCCCGGGACGAGGCCGTCCGATGCACACCGGGACGTCGCGGAGACCGGCGACGGACAGGACGGTGAGAGCGTTCGACGCGGCCTGCTGTTCGGTGCAGTTGCCGAATATGCTTCCGACACCCACCATCTCGGCACCGGGATCGTGCGCAATGACGAGCAGGGCGAGGGCATCGTCGACGCCTGTGTCGCTGTCGACGAGTACGTGGCGATCCGTCACTGCCCGTCCCGCCCCTCGTGATCCCCGATCGGATCGGGCTCGAATACCCTCGTGCGCAGTGTAACCGAGTCAGTTGCGGTCGCCGCGAAAAGTCGTTTCAGTAACTGAACGTGACCGCCCCTTCGTCACCGATCCATTTCCACATCGGAACCGTCCCGGCGAGTTCGGCATTGGATACCAGCGCGTCCTTGTCGAGGTGCTTGGCCTCGAAGCAGATCGGACACACCATGTACGTGCCGCCTGCGCTCTCGAATCGTGCAGCCAGTTCGGGAAGCGGCGGGCAACCCTCGCACGCGATGCCCTGGATCGTGCCGTCGAGCGCGAGCCGTACCGCTTCCTTCGTGAGAAACATCAGCGTCTGGCGCTGTTGTTCTGCCGCGCCGACCGCGACCAGAAACGCAACCGTCACCTTCTCGGCGTCCTCGAGACCGGTGGTGAGACTGACCACTGCTTTATTAGTCATGGATTCGAGTCTTCGCCGCGCGACAACTGCCGACAAGGGCCCGAGAGGACAGTATCGCGCCTAATCTGAGGAGGTGTTCGAACAGCGTCCGTTACAGCGGATTTCGATGCGGCGTAATGGTGAAGGTGGGGTCGCCGTTTCCCTCGACGTCGGCCGAAGCCACGCCACCAGCGCGAACGTCACCGAGCATGCCGGGATTCACCCGCATCTGCTGACCTGGATCGGAGCCGAGCCCCGTCAGCAGGCGCGGATCCGTCACCGGGGAACGACCGCATTGTTCACACTGATTCCGGACGCCGGTGTAGCAGGGATCGACACCGTGCGGGTAACGGAAAGTGGATGCCGTCGGATCGGCGCCGAACCCGGACAGGCGGTGGTTCTCGACCTTCGGTGTATCGCCCCCACGATGTCCGAGGCCGAGGCCGAAGTCCAGGGTGAATTCATCGAGCGACTCGAAGACGACGGGCACCATCAGCGCCTCGTAGTGCTCGCGCCGCACGGCGGCGCCATCGAAAGCCACACGGATCGGCAGGCCGAGCAGGTTTACGCGTCACTCGGATCGCACGATTCGACGCTGTGGGCGTGCAAAGGGTGGCGACCGGCAGGCAATGCATATCGGGCATGGCACATTTCCTCGGGCGATCTGAGCGTGCACAGCTTCCCTCTTCTGGGCTCCCTGGGTGCACGGCGATTCCGATGGGCGGTGTCGTTCCACGGCTACAGAGGCCCCGACGTCCTCATCGGAGGCCGTGCACCCGCACTGCTCAAGTCGGATGTCCGCAACGCAGTCGCGAGGGCACTTCACGGCAGCGGAGTCCGGGTTCGCATAGCCGATCCCGGGGAACGCTACAGCGGCGAATCCGCGTCCAACCTGGTCAACCGCCTGACCGTCGACGCTGCGGGCGGAATCCAGATCGAACAGTCCCGACCCGCGCGGAAGCTGTACGGAGATGCTGTCGCTGCCGCTGTCAGCGAGGTCTGCAAGTCTTGGATCGCCGCCGACGCCCGTCGGTGATCGCGCCTGCGTTCGCCGACGTCAACAGTGGGATCTCACGTGCCCGGCGCCCAGCACGGCCCATCCGGGGGCGGCGTGTGCTCGTAGCCCGGATAGCACGGCAGCACTTGCGGAGCGGGCGCCGGCGCGGGGGCGGGCGAAGGTGCCGGTGCCGGTACCGGCCGCGAGCCGGGCGGGAGACACGGTCCGTCCGGAGGCGGGGTGTGCTCGTAACCGGGGTAGCAGGGCAGTACCTGCGGAGCGGGCGCCGGTGCCGGTGCGGGCGCAGGTGCGGGTGCGGGTGCCGGTGCGGGTGCCGGCAGTACCAGCGGTGATTGGGGCGCCGGAGTTGCCGATGGCGGGACCTCGTCCTGGACTGGAGCCTCCGCAGCCGGGGGCACCTGCTCGGCGGCCGTCGGGTTCGTCGCGGCGGTGGGTGACGTGGCGGGTGCCGGCTCGGCCGCGCTGGAGGCCGGCACAGGCAGCACGACATCGGGCGAGGACGATTGCGAACCGATGATCACGCCCCCGACGATCGCGACGACGCTGATCGCGGCAACTGCAAGCCCTGCGAGCAGGAGACGGCGGTTGCGGTCGTTCGGAGGGACCGCGGGACTGGGGTCCGCGGCAGGTTGCGGACCTGTCGCCGCGGCACGAGCAGCAGCCGCGGCCAGGTCGCTCGGTGACCGATAGCGCCGCCCGGGATCGGCTGCCGTTCCACGTGCGATCACGGCTTGCATGCCGACGGGCAGCGTCGAGAACTTCGACGACGGCAACTCCCGGCCGTTCGACGCGAACTGCCCGCCGGTGAGGCACTCGTACAACACGGTGCTCAGGCCGGGAACTCCCCCCACTGCGCCCGGGGCTGTGGGAAGCCCGACATCCGTGAGCTGGACCAGCCCCCCGTCCTGCACGACGACGTGTGCCGACGTCACTTCCCGATCGACCAGCCCCGCGGCGTGCACGGCCTCCAGCGCCGACGCCATCTGCTCGACCACGCCGACCGCACGCGAGGCCTCCATCGGTCCGCCCGACTGGAGGATCGTCCGCAGGTTCGTCCCCCCGGTCATCGGAGTTGCGAGGTAGAGCCGGTTCCCGATCTGCCCGAAGTCGTGGATCGGAACCACGTGCGGGTTCCGGATGTGCGCCGCAACACCGGCGTCGCGTACGAATCGTTCGCTGTATTCGTCGTCCTCGGCCGCGTCCCGCGGCAACGCCCGCACCGCGACGTGCCGAGCGGTGACGGTGTCGAATGCCGCCCACACCTCGCCGTTCTCGTCCACCGACAGCGACCGGTCCAGCCGGTATCTGCCGAATAGCGCTCCACTTTGCATTGCCACTCTCCGCCGATCGAAATTGCCGCGTCTGCGGGACTGTGCACCTGGGACGGGCGACGCATCGGAGAGGCGCCCGCCTCCACCGGAATTCTAGGCGGTGGCGGCCGACGGCTCTCGGTGGAGACGATCAGGGCACGTCGAAGGTGCCGAAGCCCGGAAGCAGCGCCTGTGGATACTCGGCCGGGGCCACCGTGCCGACGACGATTCTCCCGCTGCCGGTGGCCACATCGATCTCGGGGCGAGGCAAATCGGTCGACCCGGCGGTTCCGATCGGGATCGTGGCCGCGCCGGTCGCCCCGGTGTTCACGTTCAGCCAGTGCACCCGCACAGCATTCGCCCGCATGGCGTTGCCCGGTCCGGGAATGCACGTGTCCGCACTGATGGGATTCAACACGTAACACTCGCTCACGGTGCGAAACCGCACGACTCCGGGAACCCGACCCGTGACTGCGTCGACGGTGAAGTAGGCGGCGAGAAACGGGCTCGTCCCGATGGGTGGGACCTGCAGAGTCGTCACGCTGTCCGACGCATCCGCAGGCGCCGCGACGGCAACCCCCTGCCCGCCCGCCGTGATCATTGCTGCGATACCGATTGCGGCGAGAATCTTTCCTGCCCCACGCATCCGCACTCCCCCTACCTGCGCCGAGCCGTTCAGTGTGAAGGGCCCTTCCCGCATCCTAGGGGCCGCACGAGTGTCGCCGGATCGGAAGTTGCCGGATCGTCAGGCATGGACGCCGGCGCGGTCGAGTTGAGAGACGCGCTGCGGGCTCAGGTCGAGGATGACCCCGATGTCACGCACCGAGAGACCCGATCGCCGCAGATGCGCCACCGCGGCCCGCGAGGCCCGCGCTGCGCACTCCTGTGCGTGGGCGGCGGACTCGACCTGCCAGTGGGCGGCTCGGGCCTCCATGAGCGCCGCCGAATCTCCGATTTCGTAGTCCAGTTCCACCTCGACGTCCTCGGCCCGCACACCCTGGACCAGATGCACGGCCTCCGCCACGATGGCGGACACCTGATCGAGCCGCCTCGCCCGGGTGAGCTCGCCTTCGACTCCCGGAACCTCCACCACCCACGATCCGCCGCGACGGGTGGCCGTCGCCGTCACCTTCATCACGAACCTCCCGGCTCGTAGCCTGTGTGAGAATTCGCCCTCCCGACCACAAGTCTAGTCCCCCTCTACTGCGCACAACGGCACGCACGGAAGACATTCAGGGTGCGCAACTGCCGGACGACAACCCGTCGCTTTCACCAGAAATCGAGTGCGTGCGCGGTCGCCGTGGACTCGGCGTGTGTCGGCCGGAGTGCACCACCGATGGCGTAGACGGTGTGCCCGACCGTCGCGACGGACATCCCGTGAGCTCCGGTGGGCATGGGCGGCAACGCCGACCAGGTCCCCGAGGCGATGTCGTAAGCCTCCACCGTGGACAGCACGCGGGTCGGCTGTTCACCACCGACTGCGACGATGCGGCCGTCGATGAACGCTGCCCCCAGTCCACCCCGAGGCGTGGGCATGCCGGGTAACGTCGCCCACGCTCCGGTAGCCGGATCGAACCGTTCGACCGCAGCGGTGTTCTGATCCGACGCCAGATCGCGCCCACCGATCGCGTAGAAGTACTGTCCGTCCGACACTCCGGCCAGATGCTCCCGTGGCGTCGGCATGTCCGCGACGGTCGTCCACTTCGTTCCGTCGAACACCTCGGTCGACGTCACCAAGTCGCCATCCGCCTGTCCCCCGGTGACCACGAGCGTGTCGCCCACCACGGCCGCGGCACCGGCGGCCCGCGGGACGTTCAGCGGTGGCAGGTCCACCCAGTCGCCGTCCCGCAACGCCAGCACCCGGTCCGACGTCGTACCGGTGAGGTTCGGCCCTTCCGGCACCCAGCCCCCGAGGACCACCAACTCGCCGCCGTACTCGACGGCCATCGCATGATTGAGCGGGACCGGAAGGTCGGGGCCTGCTTTCCAGGTGTCGATGGCCGGGTCGTTGCCCTCGACCTTCGGGGTCGACCCCGCGTTGTCGAGGCCCCCGAGCACCCAGATGGTCCCGTCCGCGACGGCCGTCGCGGTCTGCTGGCGGGCAATCGGCGCGTCCCGCAGCGGACGCCACGCCGGTGCCCATTGGGTTTTGCGTGGTGCGATCTGCAGCGCCTCGGACACCGCTGTCGATTCGGCGTGAGTGGGTTTGATGCCGCCGCCGACCGCGTACACCGTGTCGCCGACCGCGCCGACCGCCATCCCATGCCGAGGCGTGCGCAGAGCGGGCAGTTGCGACCACGTCCCTGCGACCACGTCGTAGGCCTCGACCGTGGACAGCACCCGGGTCGGTTCTTCACCGCCGACTGCGACGATGCGGCCGTCGACGAACGTCGCCCCGAGCCCGCCGCGGGCGGTGGGCATGCCGGGCAGCGTCGCCCACGTCCCCGCAGCCGGATCGTACCGTTCGACCGCAGCGGTGTTCTGATCCGATGCCAGGTCACGCCCACCGATCGCGTAGAAGTATTTCCCGTCCGACACCCCGGCCAGATGCTCACGAGGCGTCGGCATGTTCGGGACCGTCGTCCACTTCGTTCCGTCGAACACCTCGGTCGACGCCACCAGTGCGCCGTCCGACTGTCCCCCGGCGACCACGAGCGTGTCGCCCACCACGGCCGCGGCACCGGCGGCCCGCGGGACGTTCAGCGGTGGCAGGTCGACCCACCGCCCGTCGCGCATGGCCATCACCCGAGCGGACGCGACCGCTGTCAGGTTCTGGCCTTTCGCCTGCCAACCACCGATCACTACGGGCTCGTCGTTGTAGGTGACGGCCATCGCGTGATTGAGCGGGACGGGGAGGTCGGGGCCGGCCTTCCAGGTGTCGATGGCCGGGTCGTAGCCCTCCTGCCGGGCGGAGACGCCGTTGTCGTCCAGTCCTCCGAAGACCCAGAGAGTCCCGTCCGCGACCGTCGTCGCCGTCTGCTGGCGGGCGACTCGGGCGTCGCCGACCGGTCGCCACGCCGCGGTCGGGTCGACTGCCGGCGGCTCACCCGCTTTCTGGGCGGTCGGTCCCGCGGCGCCCGGTCCGATTGCCTCCCTGTACACCAGGTAACCACCACCGGCCAGCACCATCGTCACCACGAGTGCGAGCACGGTCAGGATTCCACGCCGGCGGGTGCGGGCCTGCCGACCGCTGTCCGGCACCCCCGGCGGCCAGGGCGGCGGACCCGTCGGCGGCCATAACGGCCCCGAGGGGTGCGAGGGGTGCGAGGGGTGCGAGGGGTGCGACTCCGGCTGGATCTGCTCGGTCGGGGCGAAGAAGCGACGCTGACCGTCCGAATCCTCGAACCGAATCTGGCGGTAGCCGCCGGCATCCGCCGCCGACGGATGTGCCTCGGCCGGCTGGGCGGGCTCCAGCGGTGCCAGCGCCATGGCGTCCGAACGCAACCCGATGTGCCGCTGGGCGGCTTGGAGTTCGTGTCCGAACTCCTCGGCGGAGGCCGGCCGAGCGAACGGATTCGTCGCCATCGCCCTCTCGATGACGGCGCACACCCCGTCCGGGATACCTCGAGCGCGCAGGTCCGGCACCGTTTGGGTACTGATCCTCACGAATTGCGCCACGAGTTCCTCACCGGTCTTCCGCTCGAACGCCGCCCGCCCCGCGATCAGCGAAAAGATCGTGGCGCCCAGACCGTAGACGTCCGAACGCGCGGTCGGTGATTCGCCGTTGAGGACTTCCGGCGCGGTGAACGCCAGTGACCCGGTGAACCCGCCGGTGGCGGTTTCGTAACCGCCGGCGATGTGCGCAATACCGAAATCGGTCAACTGTGGCTCGCCGTAGTCGGTGAGCAGGATGTTCGCGGGTTTGATGTCGCGATGGAGGGTGCCGGTGCGGTGCGCCGTCTCCAGGGCACCCGACAATTTCACCCCGATGCTGATCGCCTCCGGCCAGGGCAACGGACCTTCCCGTCGTATCTGCACCGCCAGCGAGTCGCGCGGGTGGTAGTGCATCACGATGTACGGACGCCCGGTCTGGGTCACGCCGACCTGCAGGATGTTGACGATGTTCGGGTGGCCGGAGAGCCCACCCATCGCGTACCCCTCCCGCAGGAAACGCTCGCGGTTCTCGGAGTCGAGGTCCGACGTCAGGACCTTGATTGCGACCATCCGACCGAGCGAACGCTGCAGGCAGCGGTACACGACACCGAACCCACCCCGGCCGACCTCCTCGGCACCCGCGAACCCGGCAGCGTCCAACTCTGCCACGATGCCGTGGCCGGCTGCGCGGATCGACGCCGCCTGGGTCGCGTCTGGGTCGAAATCTGCCATCGAGCGCCTCGGTTCCGTCCGATATCCGCGCCGGCGCGTTCACCGCCACAGACGCGAATATCCTTCTGCCACAAGGGCGAAACGCGGATTCCACTCGCCGGACATCGACGGGAGCCGCCCTGTCCAGCAAGTATTCGACGCACCCCGCAGCACGTCAAGATGACAGTTTCCCCACCCCAGGGTGCCTAGCGGTGGCCACGATTTCGTGTCGTGTCGGCAGCACGGCACCGATCGGGGCCCGTTGCCCCACTGGAAGGTGCCGTCGTAGAACTAGAAGGTGCCGTCGTAGAGCGCGTACCCGCCTGCTCCCGCAGCCTTCGCACGATACATCGCCGAATCCGCCCGCCGAACGAGCTCTTCACGAGTGCACTCCGGGTCGGACAGTGCAACACCGATACTGGCACTGATCGGCCACTCGAGCGAGCGCGACCGATTCAGGTCGGCGAAGCTACCGGCAATCCGGGCGGCGATCGCGACCGCCTCCGGCGCGCCCGCGACGTGCTCACAGACGACCACGAATTCGTCACCGCCGAGGCGGGCAACGGTATCGCCCGGGCGTACCGCCGACCGCAGATGCCTGGCGAGCACGATGAGCGCGTCGTCGCCGACCGCGTGACCGAGGCTGTCGTTGACAGTCTTGAAGTCGTCGAGATCCACCAGCAGCAGCGCCACGCGCGGGCCACCCCGCGGCGCCGCGTCCAGGGCCTCGTCGAGCCGGCGGCGAGCCAGCGTGCGGTTCGGCAGTCCCGTCAGCGGGTCGTGCAAGCTCTGGTGCACCAGCGCGGCCTCGGCCTCGATACGGCGGATCGCCGCGGAGAGCACGGCTGTCACCGAACGCAAGAAGGTCAGGTCCCGCTCGGTGTAGTCACGGGGACGACGACTGTGCGCCGTCAACACACCCCACACCGCTTCGGAGCCGAACGGAACGCACACCCCGCTCTGCAACCCGCGCCCGCTCATCCCCGCCGTGGAGAACCGGGATTCGTGGACCCGATCGCTGCACACGATCACCGCCCCTGTGGCAGCGGCGTACCCGGGCTGCGATCCAGGCCCCGGCGAGAACGTCTTCGGACCGGGCTCGGGACCGCGGTAGGCGAGCACCGTGAGTTCGCCGTCGTCGGCCACCCGCGCGATCGACGAACAGTGCACACCCATCAGCGCGGCCGCCGCCCCGGCCGCCGCCGTGAGCAGTTCGTCGAGGTCTGCGCCGACGGCGAGTTGGCTCAGGTCAGCGATCGCCTGCTGCTCCCGGGCCCGGTACGCGGACTCCCCCAGTGCGCGCTGCAGGCGTTGCTCGTCGTGTTCGGCGCCGCGGCGATCCTGGGCGATCGACCCGATCACCGACGGCCCGGTCGCCGTGTATTCGAGCACGAACGTCGAAATCAGCATCGGGATCGGCTCACCCGTGACGAAATGGCGAAACTCGGTCAACCCGGTCCACTCTCCCCGATCGGCCAGAGCCGACTCCACGTCACGCGCCTGCACGAGGCCGACGTCGGTGAACAGCTCCGCGGTCGTCCTCGAGTACGCATGCACGGCATCACCGAATCCGAGGACGCCGACACCCGCGGGATTGACGTACACGATCCGACCGGACACGAATTCGGACACGAACACCAACGCCGGACTGTGTTCGAGGACCGCGAGCAGCATCCGCGAATCCGGCAGCGATTCCATGGACACTCCCTCCGCTGCGAACCTTCCGTCCTGCACCCGCCTCGACCTCCATCCACGATAAGCGTTCCCGGAAGTGACGCCTCGGGCGTCGTGACGCCATTGTGCCGCGCCTGCCGTCTCGAGTCGCGTCCCACGCGCGCGGGCGTGGGACGTTGATTCCGCCTCGATGTAGGGGCACCATCGTGGGCATGCGCAGAGCGCGTTGGCCGGCATTCGCGCCGCCGACAGCCAGTGGGACCGCAGTGCACGGTCCCACCATTCTCGCGTCCGGAACTCACCTCACCCTCGACCTCCTCGGCATTGTCGCGTTCTCGTCGGGAATCCACGTCCGTCTCGCGTTGACCGCCACGGGGCGGACCGCCGAACGGGCACACCACGAGACACGGGTGCTGTCCGATCCGGCGGATCCCGACACCCAGTGGTCGTACCTCTCGGTGCTGCTGCAGTTGGGGTCTGTCGTGGGCGTTGCCGACCCCTATCTGCCACGGTCCGGCTCACCCCGGAAATGGGGTGGAGTGCCCGCCTACCGCACGGAGCCGAACTACTGGCTCGGCACGTGCACGCGCCCGCACGACATCATGATCTCGGCGGGGTGGCCGGAGATCGGCCTGGGGCCGACCTGTCTGACTGCACTCCTGGAACCGAGCCCGTCGACCGTCACCTCCGACTGACGCAAGGTCCAAACTCACCCATTCGTAGTGGTTGCGGCTAGCGTCGGAACCTCGGTCTGCAGACCGGCGTGGCTGCGACGGTGCTCGTGAAGTCCACCGAGGTGATGCTCGGCGTCGACTGACGGACTAGTGCGCCGAGATCGTGAGGGAATCGGATGCGGTCACCACCTCGAAGGGCATCTCGATACGGGCAGCCGTCCCCGAACGTGGTCCCGGGCGGACGGAGAAGCTGCCCCCGGCCGCGACGACGCGGAGTTCGTGCGACGTCAGTCCGATGTGCCCTCGGCCGAGACTGCGGTCGATCGCCTCACGGGAGATGCCGCACCCGTCATCGGTGACGTCGAGGACCGCATGCTCACCGGTCCGCGACAGCTCGACCCGCACGGTGCGGGCTCCCGCGTGCTTGACCACGTTGCTGAGCAATTCACGTGCCGCGCTGAACAGCACGTCGTCGGCCGACGTGCGCAAGTCGTCGTCCCATTCCGCCGTCTGGAGATCCACGTCGAAACCGCCACGCGCCTGGGCGGACCGGACGATGTCGCCGAGAGCGCGGGCAAGTCCGACGCGGTCGAGCACCGTGGGATGGAGTTCCGAGACGGTGGCCCTCAGCAGCGACGCGGATTCGGTGAGTGCGTGGGTGATGCGGTCGACGGCCTCCGGATCGGCGCCGCCGGAGAGGTCGTCGAGATCCATCTTCGCGGCCAGGACGAATTGCAGCGCCCCGTCGTGGAGTTGCTCGGACAACGCGCGTCGTTCGCGCTGCTCGAGACCCATCAACTCCGCGAGCAGAGCGGTGCGGTCGTGGACGAGGTGACCGATGGTGAGCACCCTGGATCGTTGAATTCTGCTGAGCACGACTGCACCCGCCGAGAGGATTGCGAGTGCCATCGTGCTGAGCAGGATGGACGACCACGGTTCCTCGTTGGACGCCATCGTGGCCCAGCTGGCGGCGAGAAACACCAGGACGGTGGGCACGACCACGGAGGCGCAGACCCCCGGGCGAAGCTGAGTGCACGCCAGTAACGGGATCACGAACAGTCCGTTGGTCAAGATGTCTGCGGTCCAACTCTGTTGTGCCGCAATTCCGGTCAGTAACGTGAGGCTACCGATGACCGCGAGGTCCACGAACAGCGCGAGCCACATCGCGTTGACCGGGCCGGGACCGCCTCGACGGGTCCACAGCGCGAGCCCGACGGTCCAGAACGCGTAGCCGGTCAGGGTCGCCAGGCAGACATTCGCGTCGTTCACGGGAGGGACGAACACCAGCGTCAACGCAATGAAGAGCACCAGCACACCACGAAGCGCGAGTTGCAGGTACGCGCCGCGATACGCGTGCTCGAGGACGATGCGTTCGAGATCCGGGCTGCCGCCGAGATCCGCGGGCACTACCGATGACTCAGCCATGGAACGGCCTCCTCGGCCGGGCGACTCCGACAGGAAGATCCGGGCACGTCAACTACTGGACCTGCGACAATGCCCCAGCATTCTAGCATCGCAGGATGGGGATCCGCGGGATCGGCGGACCACGTCCGCTCGCCCCACCAGCGGTGTTCGGGGCCGATCCGTCGATGCGACACGACACTCCCGCATTCGTGGGAACATCTCAGGCGATCGGTCCCGGAGACCGAACGGAAAGGGGTGTCACGCATGACCAGGATTCGGCGGCGGTCCGCGGTGGCCTTGGCCTCGATCGCCGGTGCCTCGTCTCTTCTTCTCGCGGCCTGCGCCCAGGATGCGTCGTCGACCGACGGCACCGAGTCCGTCGCACCGAGCGCCGCCGGCGAGACACCGACAGCCGAGCCGGCGGTCAACGGCGTCGATGCGAAGCAGTACGCATCGACCGACCCGGCGGGCGACGCATACGGCTTCGTCACGCCGTCGGGAAAATGGTTGTGCGCGATCATTCCCGCGAAGAAGCTCGCCGGGTGCGCTTCGCATCCCACCGCGGGGCCTCTGGGCGTCCCGGGAACCCCGCAGATCGCGTCGCCGGACGGCGCCCCTCCCGCCGAAGCCGACCTCATCGCGGTCGAGGCGGGGAAGGAGCCGAACTTCCAGAACTGGAACGAGGCACTCTTTCCCGGCAACGCCAACGTGCTCCCCTACGACACGACGCTCGCGATCGACGGATTCAGTTGCAATGTGCAGTTCTCGGGAGTCTCGTGCCGGGAGGATGCGACGGGAAAGGGCTTCACCGTCGCCACGAGCGGGTACACGCTCGAGTTCACACCGCTGCCGGTGAGCGTTCCCAGCGCGAGCCCACCGCCGATCGCGCCCACCGCCGCGCCTCTCCCCCAGCAGGCTCGCGGGTCGAATCAGTGTGGCCCCGTTACCTACCCGGAGACCGGAAAGCCTGCGACCGTGGTCATCGTGAAAGGCACACTCCGCTGCGACGAGGCGCACGCGATGCTCACGAAGTACTTCACCGGGCGCGACAAGAGTGAACCGGTGTACAGCTTCGACGGGTGGGAATGCCGCCTCGCGGGAGACCCGGAATCGGCGGAGATCGGCTACATGATCAACTGCACCGACGGCAACGGGAACACCGTCGTCGCACAGCCGTAGAAGCCTGTGAGCGCCCATCGCCGATGCCGATGAAGTCCCGCGAGAGTTGTCGCCCGATGTCTACGCTGGCGCCATGCACCCACCGAATGACCAGGCCGGTACCTGGGAAGGTTCGTGGCTCGCGGCGATGACGGTGATCAAGAGCGCTCAGCGTGTTTTCACACCGGAGAACCGCCCGCCTTCCGAGCTCATCCCGCTCGTCGAACCCCTGAGCCGGCTGAGTGATGCGCTTCGGGCCACACCGCCCGACCCCGAGGTGTCGCGGCGTCGCGCGGCCGACCTGGTGGCCGATCGAGAGCTGATCACCTGGGCATGCCGGCCGGACCAGCCCGGCGAGATCCGGGAATTCGGGTTCGCCTTGGCCTTCCTGTCCGTGAAGCTGACCGCCTGAACCTCCGTCCTCACGGCGAACGAGCTGACCGACGCAGGTCAGAAGTCGTAATCGACGACGACCGGCGCGTGATCGCTCATCCGGCGATCCGCGGCCGAGTCCCGGTCGGTGCCGGCCGTGACCGCCGCCCGCGCCAGTTGCGGCGTCGCGAGGTGGTAGTCGATGCGCCAGCCGACGTCGTTCACGAACGACTCGCCCAGCCACGACCACCACGAATACGGACCGTCCACGTCCGGATGGTGGCTCCGGACGACGTCGACGAGGGTGCGCGGCGACAGGATGGAGTCGAACCACTCACGCTCCTCCGGCAGATAGCCCTCCGCCTGATTGCTGCGCCGCCAGTTCCGCACGTCGTAACGGGTGTGCGCAATGTTGAGGTCACCCATCAACAGCAGTTCCCTCCCCCGTCCGCGAGCCGTGCGGCGCGCGCGGGTCAGCTGGCGCGCGAACGCGGAGAGAAAGCGCATCTTGCGGTGGTAGCGGACACCCCCGTCGGGCGCCTCCCGCATCCGTCCGGGCTTCTGGAGATGGGCGGGCAGTCCGCCCTTCGGCAGGTACATCGAGACGACGGTGATCGGCGCCCCGGCGAGGTCGACCTCGATGTACCGACCGTGGTTCGCGAACTCCCCCAGACCCCGGGCCAACGGCTGCGGATCCAGTTCGACTCGCTCGATGTGCGTTTCACCCGGTGCCTGCACCAGCGCGGTGCCGCTCCACGTCCGAACCGCGGCGGGCGCGCGTCGAGTGAGGATCGCGACACCGTTGCGGCCGGCGAACTCGCCCTCGTCGTATGCGACGTGATACCGGCCGAACACCCCCGGCGGGATGGCGGCGGCGCGAGCGCGGACCTCTTGCAGTGCGACGACGTCGGGTTCACGCCGGCCCAGCCACTCCTCGAATCCGCGCCGCTGCGCCGCGCGGATCCCGTTGATGTTGAAGGTCGCGATTCGCACGGGACACAGTGTAGGGATGCGTCCCACTCCGCCCCCTCCCGCGGGGCCGACGCCCGCCGGCGTGCGGGTTTCGCGGAGTTGGCCGATTTGTGTGTGAACTCGAGTACTGATTGCTAGCGTTCGCGTAGTCGAGCCCACAGTCCGGGGGGAGTTCGTGATGCGGATCGCCAGAATGCGGCGAGGTGTGGCTACCTCAGCCCTTGCGGTGTCGGTCGTCCTCGGGGTCGCGACGAGCCCCGCACCCGCAGTCGCGTCGGCCGAGACGTACTTCTTCGACGACGTCGGATCGACGGCCGTCCCGCGGGCCGACTGCGGCCCCGGTTCGTTGCCGGAGACGGGTATGCAGGGCGACGTTCCGGCAGAAGACCGCAACAGCGGACGAAGCACCCAGGGTTATCGATGCAACATGTCGCTGATCGGGGGCCTGCAGGATCGCGGTGGTGGCCTGCTGTCGGTGACTTACGACCACTGCTCCTACACCAGCACGTTCTTCCCGGGGAACCTGCTCGATCCCGACACGCCGGGCGTGCAGGTGCTCGACGTGTCGAACCCCGCGCAGCCGGTGGTGTCCACGACCCTGAACGAACCCGCGATGCTGGGCGGCACCTGGGAGAGTTTGAAGGTCAACAAGGCACGCAAGTTGCTCGCCGCCACCGCGGTCCCGGCCGCCGCAGGCACCGGCTACTTCTCCGTCTACGATATTTCCGACTGCGCCCACCCCCGGTTGCTGAACCGCGGTCCCGGAACCGACGTCACCATGCCGCTGCCGTTCATCTCACACGAAGGCGGCTTCTCCCCCGATGGCAACACCTACTGGGTGTCCGGACCCGCCCCGGGTTTCCTCACCGCCATCGACCTCAGAAATCCGGTCGAGCCACGGATCACCTGGCAGGGGCTTCACGGACTCGGCGGGCACGGTTTCGGCATCACCCCCGACGGGAACCGGATGTACCTGTCCAACCTCGGTGGGATCACCGTCCTCGACATCAGCGCGGTGCAACGCGGCGACCCGTATCCCACCGTCCCGCAACTCGCCACGTATCTGTGGACCGACGGGTTCTTCAACCAGCACAGCATTCCGGTCACGTACGAGGGCAAGCCCTACATCTTCACCGTCGACGAAACCGGCGGCGGCGGGATCAAGGTCTTCGACGTCGCCGACCCGGCACACGCCGACATCGTGCAGAAGATCAAGCTCGAGATCCAGCTTCCCGCCAGCACTGCCGCGAACCTTCGGTCCTCGCAAGGCGGCTCGGTCTTCTCCTACGATCCGCACTACTGCGTGGTCGACCGCCCCACGGACCCGACCGCACTCGCGTGTTCCTGGGAATCGTCCGGGATCCGTGTGTTCGACATCCGCGACCTGGACGGCATCCGGGAGATCGCCTATTACAACCCGCCGGCACAGACCGGCAAGAATCTCCAGTTGACCAATTCACCACACGCCCTGTCGTCGCTGATCGGTGTGTCCCTCTTCGATTTCGTTCCGCTCGCCCGCGCCGTCTTCGAGGGCAAGACCGATCCGCGGATCGCGTTCGGCCCACGCGCAGGAATGGTGGCGTTCGGCGACCTGTCCGCGGATTGGTGCTTCTCGCCACCGGAGTTCCACGGCAACCAGATCTGGACCTCGTGCAGCGACAACGGTTTCATGGCGCTGCAGTTGGACGACTCCGTCTATCAAGCACCGGCGAATCAGGCTCCGACCTATGGGCAGTGATACGCGGCGCGTGCAGTTCCGTCGTCCCATCGTTCTGTTGCTGTGCGCCGTGCTGCTCGGTGCCGGCGGGATCGCGGCCGGAATGTGGCTGCAGTTCGCGCGCGACACCGGCGCCGTCGGGGTTCAGCTGTCCCCGGCCGACATCGGTTTCGCACAGGACATGTCGGTACACCACGAGCAGGCGGTGCTGATAGCCCAGACACTGCCACGGGACGTCGACCCGCAGATCCGGGTCATCGCTGACCAGATCGTCGTCGCGCAGACTTCCGAGATCGCGACGATGCGGGGCTGGCTCAACCTTTTCGACGAACCCTTCAGCACAGCGCGTCCGATGCAGTGGATGCACGGTTCCGATCACGTCATGGGCGAACAGGGCGGCGCACCGATGCCGGGAGTGGCGAGCACCAGCGAGATCACCCGGCTCGCCGGCCTGCGCGGAGCAGACGCCGAGGCACTGTTCCTGCAGCTCATGATCCGGCACCACCAGGGAGGCGTCGACATGGCGGAGGCAGCTATCCATGTGGTCGCCTCGGAACCGATCCGCCGCGTCGCACGCGGAATGATCCGCGATCAGAGCAACGAGATCGCGGTGATGACAGCACTACTCGGCGCCAGGGACGCGAAAACACTCCCCCACCCCTAGTCCGATCCGCTCGATCATGGTGGCAGGTCAGCCGAGGGACTGCCGGGAGGTGGAGCCGGATTCCCCAGTCCCCGTGGCACCTCCTGCCGGGCCGACTCCACCGACGTTTTGTACGGCCACATTCCCTCACGAGTGGCGCTCCTGTCAATCGTGGCCTTCTCAGATGTGCGATGTTGCTTGCAGTAGAGAGAATGACAGCATTGCCGACGGGGTCTAGATTTGGCCGCACAAATAGATGTAGCCTTGCGCAAAACCGAAGGAGCCTTCATGACGCATCGGCCGTCGCAGCCGCGGACAGATTCACCGCGGTATCTCACCGAGGACCGTCTGGCGATCCGGGACCTGGCACGCGAGTTCGCGATGACGCAGGTGCTGCCGGTCGCGAACGAGTTGGATCCGGTGCAGGGCACCATCCCGGACACGTTGAAGAAGGCGATGGCCGAGGTCGGGTTCTTCGGGATCATGATCCCGGAGGAGCACGGTGGTCTCGGGTTGGGGGTGTTCGAGTACTGCCTGGTCGCGGAGGAGTTGTCGCGGGCGTGGATGAGCGTGTCCGGGCTGCTGGCCCGCGGCAACGGGATGGGCGGCGGCTTCACCGCGGAGCAGGAGGCGGCGCTGCTGCCGAAGGTCGCGCGGGGTGAGTATCTGGGGGCGTACGCGTTGTCGGAGGCCGAGGCCGGATCGGATGTGGCGAACATTTCCTGCCGCGCGACCCGCGACGGCGACGAGTGGGTGGTCAGTGGCACGAAGATGTGGTGCACGTACGCCGACGAGGCTGATTATCTGGTGTTGTTCGCGCGCACCGATCCGAACAAGGATCCGGCGAAGCCGCACCGGGGGATCAGCGCGTTCCTGATCGACAAGCAGCGCGGTGGGTTCCCGGCGGGGATCAGCGGGACGAAGATCCGCAAGATCGGGTACTTCGGGTGGAGTACCTGGGAGTTGTCGTTCGACAATTTCCGAGTCCCGGCGACCGCGATGCTCGGGGAGGAGGGCAAGGGTTTCTACCTGGCGGTGTCCGGGTTGGAGGTGGGGCGGGCGCATACCGCGGCGCGGGCGATCGGGTTGGCGCGGGGCGCGTTGGAGGATTCGATCGCGTATCTGCACACGCGCCGGCAGTTCGGGCGCGAGTTGGCGGATTTTCAGCATCTGCGGTTCAAGGTTGCGGCGATGGCCGCCGATATCGAGGCGGCGCGGCAGTTGATGTATGCGGTGGCCACCGATATCGATACCGGTCGGCGGTGTTCGCTGGAGGCGTCGATGTGCAAGTTGGTGGCGACGGAGATGGCGGAGCGGGTGACCAGTGAGGCGGTGCAGATCCACGGCGGCGCCGGGTACACCACCGATTTCCAGGTGGAGCGGCACTGGCGGGATGCCCGGTTGACGAAGATCTTCGAGGGCACCAGCGAGATCCAGATGCGGATCATCTCCGACGAACTGCTGGGCACCGCAAGGTAATTGCCTGGATTCACGGCCCGCGTCGAAGCCGGTTGAACGACTGTCGCATCCACCGGCCACTTCCCGCGTCGCACGTGATCAGGCCGACACGGGCCGGGACCCGCCGAACATGGCGTGGGTCCCGGCCACACCGACTGCTACTTGCCGCGCAGACCGATCGGGTTGCCGTCTGCGTCGGCAAGCACGCACACCCGCGCCTCCGGCGCGACCTGGCGCGGAGCGCTGCGCTCGGTCGCACCCGCTGCGAGCAGGGTCGCACGGGCCGCATCGAGATCCTCGACATCGGCGAAGGCCACCGGTCCCCCGCCCTCTTCGCCCGGGTTGAGGGCGACCTCGAAGCCGTCGACGTTGTATCCGACGTAGTAGGGCTGGTCGGTGTGCGGTTCGCCGAGCAGCGCGGTGTAGACGGCCTTCGCGGCATCCAGATCGGACACCGGAATCACCAGGCTGCGGATCGTGGCACTCATACTTGTCTCCTCAGGGTCCGGCGGTCACATCGGTAACCGCTCGGTGTCCACGCTAGGGGCAGCCCGGGGACCGGCGCTTCTTTATTCCTGATCAGTCCGCGGCATGTTTCGTCCGGTGCCGTCGAACCGCGAGCCGACCAGTGAAGCGACCTCGTCCGCGTGCTCATCGAGATAGAAGTGGCCGCCGGAGAATTCACAGGTCTCGAAGGATCCGGACGTGAATTCGCTCCAGAGCCGGATGTCGGTGTCCGTCACCGACGGGTCGGAATCGCCGCGAAGAGCAACGATCGGGCATGACACGTCCTGTCCGGCCTTGTACCGATACGTCTCGACGGCCTTGTAATCGTTACGCACGCTCGGTAGGACCATCTCTGCCAGGTCTGGGTTCTCGACCAGAACCTGCACCACATTCGACTCCGGACCGCCGAGCCGGCGCATGTCGTCGAGCAAGGCCCGATCGCTTGCCAAGTGCAGCGTTGTCGGCTGGACGACACTCGGTGCCGTTCGGCCGGAGACGAACAAGGCGGCGAGCGCGTGACCTCGTTGCTCGAACCGCCGCGCCGCCTCGAACGCGACCGTGGCACCCATGCTGTGACCGAAGACCGCGAGGGGCCTGCCCGCATGCGGAGTCGACTCGCGCACAACCCGCTCGGCAATCGCGCCGATGTCGGGCATCATCGCCTCGCCGAGGCGATCCTGGCGACCCGGATACTGCACCGCCAGCAACTCGATCCGCGGGAAAAGCGCGTCGGCCAACTGTCGATAGGCACTCGCGGTGCCACCACCGTGCGGAAAGCACAGCAACATTCCGGATGCGCTCGGGGAGGGTCGGAAACACCTGATCCACATCTTCTCTCACCACTCCCCGTTGTCGAGACGACGGTGGGACGGTGTTCACAGTAGCGCGTCTCGTGGTCGATCGGCGAGCGGTGCCGGGCAGCCGATGTCCCCGGCTCCTCAGATTGCGGGCTGGAAGAGTTCGATCAGATTGCCGGCCGGGTCGGCGATCAGGATCTGACGCCCACCCGGACCGGCGACCACATCGCTGCGGAACGCGACGCCGGCATCACGCAGGCGGGCCGCTTCGGCGTCGAGGTCGCCGACGATGAGGTGAATACGGTTTCGGCCCGCACCGGCGTTGTCGACCGGGGTTGCGCGAGCCCCCGAACTGGCCGGGCCCGACAGCAAGAGCCTCAGCGAGCCGCGTATCACGTCGGCGAAGGCCGGGGCAGGATTTGTGTGCAGAGTGAAGCCGAGGTGGCTGGTGTAGAAGTCGATGGCTGCGGACACATCGTCGACCAGGTAGCGGACGCTGACGTAGTCGTCGCGTGGGGTCATCATCGCAAGCTCCTTTTCACTTTTCGGTGGTGAGGTTCGGCATCAGGTACCGGATGCGGGTGTCGATGTCGGCGGCGGTCGCCTGGAAGGCCGGGTACGTGTCCTCGTCGGTGCCGCCTGCTTCCGACGGGTCAGGGATGCTCCAGTGGATCCAGTGCGTGCCCTCACCGAACTCCGGACAGACTTCACGGGCCTTGTCGCACAAGGTGATTACGGTGTCGAACCGCTGGCCTTCGAGTGCGTCGACGTGGCGGGGATCCTGACCGGAGATGTCGATCCCGAACTGTTCTCGCAGCACCCGCATCGCATTCGGGTGCATTATCGGCCTAGGGCGGGTGCCGGCACTGCGTGCTTCGACTCGGCCGTCGGTGCGCTGCAGCAGCAGAGCTTCCGCGATCACGGAACGGGCACTGTTACCGGTGCACACGAACAGCACCGACGCAGGTGCCTGCGAATCGAACTGCGGGGCGGTGGGAATCAACCCGAGCGCCGGGTGCAGCGCGGCGCCCGCGCCGGTCAGCATTTCGGCACAGCAGTCCAGATCCAAGTGGTAGTAGCTGTCGCGGCCGTCGAAGCTGCTGCGGGTAGCCCTCACCAGCCCGCCGTCGCGCAGCAGGCGCAGATGGTAAGAGATCAGATTCTGCGACTCACCCAGCAAAGTCACCATCTCCCGAACCCGGTAGTCGCCGCCGGACAGCGCCGCCAACAGCTGCCACCGCAACGGATGAGCAGCCAGCTGCACGAACGACGGGACTGGTTGACGCACCAACACCACAACACCAGGCTACCACCAGATACATCAAATGAGTTTGATGTATCTGGTGGGAGTCCTCGAGCTTCGGAAATGTCGAGACCGAATGCCTCGCGGGTGATGTGGTCGCGTTCCGGGCCGCCGCGCACACCGGTGTCGAGAGGCATTGCGATTTCATTGTTCAATGTCACTGTGGCATGGTCATGCTTCAACCTTGGGGTCGGTTATCGGGTGCTGGGAGCGCCGGTCGGACGAGGTGCCCGAAGCCGCACTGCGGTCTCGTGCGGCGGGCACGATCACGGTGAGCACGACGGCCAGCGCAAGCAAGAGCAGAACGCTGCTGCCGGTGAGGGCGGCGCCGACGTGGTCGGTCACCGCTGCCGGCCCGTCGAGGGTGCCGCCTACATTGGCCGAGATGGCGACGAGGACGCCCAGCCCGAGTGCCATTCCGAGTTGGTGGGCGGTGTTGACCAGGCCGGATGCCGCGCCGGCGTCCGCCGAATCCACATCGGCGATTCCTGATTTCGTCAGCGGCCCGAACGCCAGGCCTTGCCCGGCGCCCACCAGGACCATCGGCAGCGCAACGTCCACGACGTATGTATCGAGGGCGTCGATGCGGCTCAGCCATGCCATGCCGGCCAGGGTGAGCGCCGTCCCGCTAGCAAGGAGAGTCCCGTTCGACAGTCGGGCGCTCAGCCGGGGCACCGCGAGTGCGACGGCGAAGTTGACGAGGGTCATCGGCAGGAAGGCGAGGCCGGCTTGTAGTGCGGAGAAGCCGAACCCGTCCTGGAGCAGTTGGGTGGTGAAGTAGAAGAAACCGATCATCGCTCCGAGGTAGAGCAGCCGAGCGGTGTAAGCGCCCGTGCGCTCACGACTGCGGAACAACCGCAGCGGCAGGATCGGCTGCGGCACCCGGCCCTCGTGGACGACCAGCGCGACCAGCAGGATGGCCCCGATTACCAGAGCAGCCTGGACCCGTGCCGATCCCCATCCAGCGTCGGCGGATTCGATGATCCCGAAGATGACGGCACCCATGCCGAGTGTGGCAGCGAGCGCACCGATCACGTCGAACTGTCTGGTTTGCCGTGGTGTTTCCACGAGCACCGTGCCGGACCACCCGATCAATGCGACCGCGATCGGGACGTTGACCAGGAACGCCGCTCGCCAGGAGATCCACTCGGTGAGCGCACCCCCGACGAGGAGACCGAGACTGGCGCCGATACCGGCCGTTGCGGCGTACCAGGCGATCGCTCGAGTGCGGGCCTCGCCGTCGAAGTACGTCGTTACCAACGCCAAGGACGTCGGTGCGACGATCGCCGCACCGATTCCCTGCACCGCGCGGGAGGCGATCATCCACCAGCCCTCCGGCGCGAGCCCGACGAGCAGGGAAGCGGTACCGAAGATCGCGAGCCCGATCCTGAACAGTCGGCGCCGCCCGACGATGTCCCCCGCACGGGCGGCCAACAGGAGCAGGCCGCCGAAGACCAACGTATAGGCGTCCTGCACCCACGACAGCGCGATCGGCGACAGGTCGAGTCCGGATCGGATGCTCGGCAACCCGGTGAAGATCACCGAATTGTCCAGTAGCACCATGAAATAGCTGACCAGAATGATTCCCAGAACCGCGGTCTGTTTGGCCGAAGCCCGACCGGAAACCTCGGTGGTCACGGCCGAACCGCGACCTTGAGCGCTTCCCGGGCATCCATCGCCGCGTAACCCTGCGGTGTCTGATCCAGGCCGACGGTCCGGTCGAACACCTTTCCCGGCTGCACGGTGCCGTCGAGGACTGCCGGAAGTAGCTGCTCGATGTACGCGCGTACCGGTGCCGGACCACCGGCAAGAGTGACATTCGGTCCGAACAGGCTCCCGAACCCGACCGGCGCGTCCTGGTACTGAGGCACCCCCACCCGGCTGATCACTCCGCCCGCGCGGACGACGCCCACGGCCTGGTCGTAGGCGGGCCGGTGACCGACCGCCTCGAGGACGATCGCGCTGCCGAGTCCGCCGGTCAGCGCACGAACCTTCGCGATCCCCTCCTCGCCGCGCTCGGCGACCACATCGGTTGCACCGAATTCGCGACCGAGATCGGTCCGCACCCGATGCCGACCCATCAGCACGATCTGCTCGGCGCCGAGTTGACGAGCCGACAGCACGGCCAACAATCCCACCGCCCCGTCACCGATCACGGTCACGACACTGCCCTCGCGGACGCCTCCGCGGACCGCGGCGTGCCAGCCGGTGCCGTACACGTCAGACAGCGTCAACAGGGAGTTGAGCAGTCCATCGTCGGCATCCTCGCCGACCGGCGCCTTGGCCAGCGTGCCGTCGGCCAGCGGCACGCGGACTGCTTCGGCCTGACCGCCTGCCGTACCCAGCGCGGCGTCGTTCCAGAACCCGCCGCGCATGCACGAGGTCTGCAGACCCTGTGAACAGAACACACAGGTGCCACACGACACCGCGAACGGCGCGATGACGAAGTCACCGACCCGCAGCGTCCTCACGTCCGATCCGACCGCTTCGACGACGCCGATGAACTCGTGCCCCATCGACGTGCCCGCAGGGTCGACGCCCATGGAGTGGTAGGGATGCAGGTCACTGCCACACACGCAGGCCCGCACGATCCGTACGAGAGCGTCGGTGGACGATTGGATGGTGTGATCAGGAACATCGATGACGCGGACATCGCCCGCTCCGAACATGTACGTCGCTTTCATGTCACCCAGTCGACCTCCATTCCGGCCGCCCGGGGAGTCACGGATGTTCCGGGTACTGCCAGTACCTCCCACACCGTGCGGTTACTACCTACCGTGGACTCATGAGTTCGATCGACCTGCGCACCGAAATCCGCGAGTTCCTCGGCACGCGGCGCGCACGCATCACCCCTGAGCAGAGCGGACTCCCCGTCTACGGGGGCAGCCGCCGAGTCAAAGGCCTGCGCCGCGAAGAGGTCGCCATGCTCGCCGGCGTCTCGGTCGACTACTACGTCCGCATGGAACGCGGCAACCTTTCCGGCGCTTCCGACAGCGTTCTGGATTCCCTCGCCGGCGCCCTGCAACTCGACGACGCCGAACGCGATCACCTCTTCGCCCTCGCACGCCAATCGCGAGCAAGCAGTACTCGTCGCCCCCGCACCCCGCCGATGACGGTTCGTCCGGCGATCCAGCAGATACTCGACGCCACCACCGACGCGCCGGCGTGGATCCGCAACGGCCGCCACGACGTCCTCGCCATGAACGACCTCGCCCGGGCCCTGTACTCCCCCGTGCTCGCCGACCCTCGCCGTCCGGCCAATACCACCCGATTCGTCTACCTCCATCCGCGGGAAGCTGAAGAGTTCTTCGTCGACTACGACACGATCGCCAAGGACGCCGCCGCCATGCTCCGACTCGAAGCCGGCCGCAACCCCCACGACAAAGCGCTCATCGCACTGATCGGGGAACTGTCGACTCAGAGCGAACTGTTCCGCCAACGCTGGGCATCACAAGACGTGCGGTTCCACCGCAGCGGGCGAAAACGACTGCGCCACCCTGCCGTCGGTCAACTCGACCTCGACTTCGAAGCACTCGAACTGCCCTCGGAACCGGGCCTCCAACTCAACATCTACACCGCCGCCGCCGGCACACCCACCGCCGACGCCCTCAAGCTCCTCGCGTCCTGGGCCGCCAGCCGGGAAATACTCGACACCGAACAAGACACTTCCCGCCGTCCTCGGTGACTTCGAACGTCGGGGTGACCGTCGCCGAGATCTCTACCGACCCGAAACGCGAGGTGGTCCGGCCCGCAGTCGGTCCCGCATCTGCCCGGCGCGCCGACCGAACGGGTACATATTCTCCAGCCACCACGACGCACCCACTTCGACCCATTCCGACACCGCAGCAACATCGTTGGGGCCGGACGTCGAGCCGCTCGCCACGTACGCGAAGTCGTCCTCCCGCCCGATCGCGTGCCGCCCGCTCGAACGGCGCCGGGTTCGCCCAGAACCTGCGGCCGCCGACGCGCCAGCGGCGTCACCACCGTCCCCAGCAACACATGCGAGGTCGCGGTCGCCGCGACGGCCAGGCACGTCCACGACGACCGTCAGCGGTTCGGACCACTCCGTGAACGGTGGCAGCGTCACTCGATAACGCATCAGGTCAACCTACTGACCGGACGCCGCAATCGCACGGGACTTCGTCGTGAACTTCTGATCAATACCGAGATTCTGTGCGCCCCCGTCGTTACGCTTCGCATACTTCTTCACCTCTGTTTGAAGCACTCTGAATGGGGTCGGCATGACGGACATCAGCACATCTCGCGTTGGGTACAAGAGGTTCACTCGCAGTGTCGCGGTCGCGGGAATCGCAGCGCTCGCCATGGTCATGGGCAACGGCACGGCGTCGGCCGGCGTGGACAATTCCAGCTCTGTCATCGACGCCGCCGGTAACCGGATCGAAGTTCTGCAGGGCGACACCTCGTACCAGGTCGTGCCGCCGCTCGACGGAGTACCCACCAGCGTGGAGTTCTTCCACAACGGCTATGCCGGGGTCAACATCACCGGGCCGGATGCGGCGGAATTCAAGGGCACACAACTCACCGTCGGCTACCAGATCGGTTACCCGATCGCGTTGGCGGGCGCGACGATCGTCCTGAACACACCCGGTCTCGGGTTTGCGATCGGCTCGAGCAACGGCATCGACCTGGGTCTCGTCCCGGACCTCACTCTGGGGCTCAACGCGGGCACCAGCGCCACACTCGCCGGCGACATCATTCCGTCGCAGGAACTCGATATCGACCTCGAGCCGGGCGGAATCACCACCGTCCCGATCCTGGAGGGTCAGGAGTTCGACGGACCGGCGGCCTCGGTGAGGATGCAGGGCGTCCACGGTTCGATCTCCGGCGCCCTCGGTGCGGTCACGATCCGCCCCTACGCCATGGCAGTCACCGCGGACGGCGACACGGTCATGACTTACGGTGTGCCGCAGAAGCTCAACTAGTTCACTCCGGCACGGAACGACGATGTGCAGGCCGGCGCGACCCAGTCGTGCCGGCCTGTCCTCGCGCGGTGACGCGAACCACAATCGAACTGAGACGTGTTCGGAAAGAACAGAATTCGTGATTGTTCGGCCGATGCATCCGAGTAGCATTCAGGGTGTGCTGCTGCAAGTTCGATGCAACCGATCCAGCGGCATGTCGGCCCCCGCTCACTGCCCTCGAAAAGCGGTGGCGGGGGCGCGTCGCGTGCACTGCCCCTGTCGAGACCCACTGTGCGCATGCCGAGCACTTCCGCCACCAACGTGCTACTCGCCGAGAGACATCGCCCGTCGGCGGACGTAATGCGCGGCTCTACGGCGCAACCGGGTAGTGGCTGCTGACCGCGACCCGGTTCCAGGCATTCATCACCGTCGCGAGCCAGCTGATCGCGGACACCTGCTCGTCTGTGAGGGAGCCGTCGTCCCAGGTGCGCCGTTCCGGAACGGCGAGAGCGGTGACCTGTTCGGCGAGAGCGAGCGCGGCGCGTTCCTGGTCGCTGAAGTACTGCGCCTCCCACCACGCCGCGACGACCGCGAGCCGATCCGTCGTCTCCCCCTTTGCGAGGGCATCGCGCGTGTGCATGCGAAGGCAGAAGGCACAGCCGTTGAGTTGCGAGACGCGAATCTTCACCAACTCCACCAGGAGCGGGTCCACTCCCGCCGATTCCAGTGCAGCCTTCACGTCCGCGTCCAGCTTCATCAGGCTCTTGTACACAGATGGGTGCTGCTTGCTGAGATTCACGCCGGTCATGATGTCCCCTTCGTCCAAGCGTCGTCATCGCACGCTGCTTTGCAGTGCGTCCCGGTCACGCAGACCAGGCCGATTCCATGATCCGCTCCACCATGCTCACGCGACGGAAACCCGGAACGAAATGTTCGAGCACGTCGGCATTGACGGTGCCGTAGGTCGTGTCCGGCCGGTAACTGAGCCCGTCGACGAAGGCACGCAGAAAGTCGATCTTGAAATCGCCGCGCGGATGAACGGCGGTGATCTCCTCCACCTGCCCCGGATCCAGCTGGTCCAGACCCGATCCGACCACATCGGTGAGGACACCGAAGTTGGTGGCAGCAACCTCGTCTCCCATCCGGCCCGGAATCCCGGGCGTGGTGTGCAACGCGATCGCCGTCCAGACCACCTCGGCAGCAGCACCGGAGAATCCCCGCTCGAGCAGGAACCGGCGAGCGTGATCGGCGCCGTCGAGCTCGAACCGCTGCTCGACATCCGAGAACGGGCGCAGCAGACCCGTGTCATGGAACAGTGCAGACAGGTACAGCAGCTCGGGGTCCGGCCGCAGGCCGAGCTCACGCGCCCGCAGCGTGCTGAAGAGGAACACCCGCCGCGAATGATGGAAGATCAGCGGGTTCGTCGTCTCCCGGATGAGGCGTGTCGCCTCCGCCGCTGCCGGCGTCTCGGGAATGTCCACTCCTGCGATGATCTCGGACATGGGGCCCTGCCCTTCCAGATGTCGATGTTGTAGAACGGACGGTGTGCCCGTCCCCTCACGATGCCGAACATCCCGGACCAGCGCCGCCCCGTTCCGGCCATGAAGCACCCGAATCCGGACAGGCGATAAGCGTGGACAGCAGCCCCCACCCGCATCGGGTCGCGATCCTCGTCTACGACGGCGTGAAACTGCTCGACGTCGCCGGCCCCGCCGAGGTGTTCGCCGAGGCGAATCGCTGCGGCGCCGACTACCGGATCGTGCTGCTGTCACCGACCGGCGCCGACGTGGGCTCGTCGATCGGCATCCACCTCTCCGTCGACGGCGACGCGGAATCGGAGCACTCCCCCGACACCTTCCTCGTCGCCGGCGGCGACTTCTACCCCCGAACCGCCATCGCCCGCGACCTGATCGACGCCACGAACACTCTCGCCACGCGAGCCGCCCGGGTCGGGTCCATCTGCACCGGGGCGTTCGTCCTCGCCGCGGCCGGACTGCTGGACGGCAAACGCGCCACAACACACTGGAAAGTCGCACACCAACTCGCCGCCCGGCACCCCACGACGCACGTCGAACCCGATTCGATCTATGTTCGCGACGGCACCACCTACACCTCCGCCGGTGTCAGCGCCGGCATCGACCTGGCACTGGCACTGGTCGAAGAAGACCACGGCCCCGAGCTGACCCGCGACGTAGCCCGACACCTGGTGGTCTACCTGCAGCGCGCCGGCGGACAATCACAATTCTCCGCCCCACTCCAGGGCCCACCACCACGAACACCGGCCCTGCGCCGCATCGTGGACCTGGTGACAGCAGACCCCGCCGGGAACCACTCCCTCACCGAACTCGCCACACACCTCAACGTCAGTGCCCGGCACCTCACACGCCTGTTCCGAACCGAACTGTCGACCACCCCGGCCCGCTACGTCGAACTGATCCGCTTCGACCTGGCAAAGGCCCTCCTCGACCAGGGACACAACGCAACACAGGCAGCATCACTCGCCGGGTTCCCCAGTTACGAAAGTCTCCGACGAGTCTTCGTGCGAGAGCTGTCGATGTCACCGACCGTCTACCAACGCCGCTTCGGCACCGCACACCGCGCCGACGCGGAGTAGCTCGACGCAGACTTGGCGTGGTTGCAGGCTGGGGTTGATTTCGACGTCGTACAGGGTGGCGGGATGACCACCCTGTGGGTGTTACCACCGGCCCGCTCCCGGAGCAGAGTTGGTCTCGTTCGCACGACGCGAACGTCACCCAACAGGCAGGAGCAACACAATGACCTCGATCAAGACCCGCACCGCCGTCGCAGCCGCAGCGGGCGTCGCCGTAGGACTGGGAGTGTTGATGGCGCAGGGTGCCATCACTGGTGCCGCACCCGCCGAGGGGGTCGCTCCACACGCGGTTTCCCCGTACACCGTCCAGGTGCGAGACCGCATCGGATGCGCCGACGCCTGGCCCATGGTCGCCTGCGATGCCCCGGACGAGGACCGGCCCCCGCAGGTCACTCTGGTCGAGCCCGGCACCACACTGACCCAGCCGGGCGGCACCGATCTCTTCCGATCCTCGAGCGCCCAGTTCCACCCGGCGAACTATCCCCTCGAGCCCGACGACGGCGTGATCTCCCATTCGCTCGATCCCGACATGCCCTGGATGTGAACCCACTATCGCGGAGAGGTGGGCGACGACAGCCGGGACAGTCTGGCCGACCTTGAATCCACCTCGTCGAACACAACGGTCCCGGCCGACCGGGATCGACAACCTGCACCGCGTCGAATGATAGATTCCCACTATGCGGAGCGAACGCTCCGCTTCGTTGGGAGTATTCATGAAAACCGCTTCGCCGCGGACGCACTATCAATTGACATTTTCCGTTCTCACTATCGGTGTCGGCGCCTTTGCTCTTCTGCAGTCACTGGTGATTCCGGTGCTGCCGACCCTCGAGTCGGCGCTCGGCACGAACCAGGCCGACGTCACGTGGGTGCTGACTGCCTACCTGTTGTCGGCATCGATCTCCACCCCTGTCATGGGACGCCTCGGCGACATGCACGGGAAGAAGCGCGTGTTCGTCATTGCACTCACCGCACTGGCGGTGGGGTCCCTGCTCGCCGCCGTCGCCACGTCCCTGCCGGTGATGATCGCGGCTCGGGTGATCCAAGGCATCGGCGGGGGTGTGCTGCCGTTGGCGTTCGGCATCATCCGCGACGAGTTCCCCGAGGAGAAGGTGACAGGAGCCGTTGGCACCATCGCCGCACTCACCGCTGTCGGTGCAGGTCTCGGCATCGTCCTCGCCGGCCCCATCGTGACCGTACTCAGTTACCACTGGCTGTTCTGGATTCCACTGATCATGGTCGCCGCGGCGGGGGTGGCCGCGCAGCTCCTGATCCCCGACTCCCCCGTGCACACCGCCGGCAAGATCAACTGGCTCACTGCGCTGCTGCTCTCCGGGTGGCTCGTCGCACTACTGCTCGGTGTGAGTCAGGCGCCCGCATGGGGTTGGGGCTCACCGATCACCATCGGGCTTCTGGTGGCGGCCGCGGTCATCGTCGTGACCTGGGTGGTCGCCGAAGCGCGCTCCGCCAACCCGCTGATCGACATGCGGATGATGCGCATCCGCAGCGTCTGGGCGGCTAACCTGCTGGCCCTGCTGATGGGAGTCGGCATGTATGCCGCATTCGGCTTCCTGCCGCAATTCCTGCAGACGCCCACGTCCGCCGGATACGGCTTCGGCGCTTCGGTCACCGAGTCGGGTCTGATGCTGCTGCCCCTGAGCGTGGGAATGTTCCTGCTCGGACTCGCCTCGGGCCGCCTGGCGGCTCGACTGGGTTCGAAAGTGCTGCTCATCGCAGGGTCGATCGTGGGTGCGATCGGTTACTTCGTGGTGGCGTTCGCGCATGACACCGAGATCGACATCTACCTCGCCACGTCGTTGATCGGGATCGGTTTCGGGCTGGCCTTCTCGGCGATGTCGAATGTCGTGGTCGCGGCGGTACCGCCCGAACAGACCGGTGTCGCCAGCGGAATGAACGCGAACATCCGCACGATCGGCGGCTCTGTGGGCGCTGCACTCATGGCCAGCATCGTCACCGCAGGGGCGTCCTCCTCGGGAGTCCCGCAGGAATCCGGATACACCCATGGATTCGTCGTGCTGGGCACAGCAGTGGGCCTCGGCGCCGTTGCGGCCATGTTCATCCCGGCGCTGAAGCGGGACAATACCACGCGTCTCGAGGAGTCGGCCGCACTGCGGCACCCGGAACTCGCGATGGTCGCGGGCGGCACTCTGGTGGGCGACGAATCCGAATGAAGTCCGACGTGAGGGATCGGGGAAGCGGAAGGGCGCTGCGCCGCGACGCCGCGGAGAATCGGCAACGGCTACTCGACGCGGCAGCGACCGTGTTCAGCGAGCGCGGCCTGGATGTGGGGGTCGACGAGATCGCCCGGGTCGCCGGCGTCGGGATCGGCACCCTCTACCGCCGGTTCCCCACCAAGGATGCATTGGTCAGTGAGCTCGTCCGCCAGGTATACGACGACTTCCTGGCCCTTGCCGACGAAGCCCTGTCCGCGCCGGACGGCGAAGGCCTCGAGCAGGTTCTGTACGGTACCGGTGCCATCCTGGCGTCGAACCGAGGATGTTTGTCCCGTATGTGGAACGACGACGAGACCACGATTTTGCGGGACGAGTACCGACGGATCCTGTTCGAACTCCTGGCGCGAGCCAAGCAACACGGGCGCATCCGCGAGGATGCCGCCGACGCCGACCTGGATCTCATCTTCTGGTCCGTGCGCGGCGTCGTCGCGACCACCCGCGGCGTCACCGACACAGGGTGGCGCCGGGCCATGGCGATCATGATCGCGGGACTGCGGCCCGGCGCGGACACTCTCGACGAGAGCCCGATGAGCGCCCAGCACGTCGCACAGATCATCGACAACCTGTCGGCCCGATAGCGCACGGCGGATCCTGCCGCTTCAAGCACGCCGCAGGTGGCCGGCGGTCCAGTCGGCCACCAGCGACAGCACCTCCGGATCCACGGCGTCGCGCACGAGTCGCCGGTAGGCGCGCAGCGAC
The DNA here is from genome assembly GCF_042802055.1 of Rhodococcus sp. NPDC057529. Taxonomy (NCBI): domain Bacteria; kingdom Bacillati; phylum Actinomycetota; class Actinomycetes; order Mycobacteriales; family Nocardiaceae; genus Rhodococcus; species Rhodococcus sp. NPDC057529. Next base: position 4,964 of record NZ_JBHVEY010000031.1, on the reverse strand, counting down.
GGCGGGTCCGTGTCACGTCGGATCAGATGCGTCAGGTCCGGAAACCGGACGGTGTCGACATGGCCGGGCACGAGTTCGGCGATCACCGTGAGATCAGCCGGGTCCACCTGCACGTCCTTGGCTCCCGTGATCGCGAGGACCGGCGCGGGGTTCTCCCGCAACAGCGGTGTCGGGTCGAAGTCGAGAAACTCTCGGAACCAGCGCGCATTCACCCGGCGACCACCCATCCGCGCGGTGTCGGTGGTGGTCCGGGACAGCGTCTCGAGCTCCGCGTGTTGCCTTTCCTTCAAGTCGATGCGCAGTGCCCGCAGGACCGCCCGCACCGGAGCGGGCAGGCCGTCGACGGCCTTGCCCGACTGCCAGTGCAGCACCTGCCGCCCCGTCACCGCCGGACACGCGAGAAGCACCACTGCCGCGGGGTCGACCCCCCGATCCGCTCCCAGCGCCACTGCGAGGCAGGCGCCCTCGCTGTGCCCGACGACCGCGATCGAATTACGTCCGAATCCCCCTGTCGTGCGCAACCAGTCGACGGCGGCAGCGGCGTCCGCGATGTTGTCCGACAGGCCGGCCGACAGGTAGTTGCCGCCCGAGTGCGCGACCCCCCGCTTGTCGTATCGCAGCGAGGCGACACCCTTCTGGGCCAACGCGTCCGCGAGGGCACGGCTCACACCGATCGGGAGCTTTGCGTGGTCGCCGTCGCGATCGAGTCGGCCGGACCCGGTGAGGATCACCGCCGCGGGCCCGCCCTCGGCACCCGCCGGAACCGTCACAGTGCCGGTCAGTACGGTGCCGTCGCCGGACCGGAACCTCACCTCGCGTTCGGATACTCCGGCACGCCCGGGATCGAGCACGTCGCGGATCTGCGCCGCGACGCGAACGGCATCGGGCACGGTCACGATCAGTTGGTCGAACTCCGCTCCCGAACCCCGTCCGAGGGTGCGCACGCGAATCGCCGGGACACCCGCCCGCACCGCGACGAAGGTGCGCACTCCCCTGCCGCGCCAGGTCCCGATGCACCGACGCCGCGGAATTCCCAGACCCGGTGCCCGCACACCCCGGATGTTCGCGAACGGGTCGGCGATCACCTCGGCGCCTCGAATCAGCGGCATGGGGACGGCGATGTCGCCGCGCAATCCGGCGAATTTTTCGAACCTGGACAATGCGAGATGTACCTCGCTCGCGCTCACACTGATCTCGGCCATTGGACACCCTCCCGTCGGTGCTGCCCCATGACGATCTCATCACTGTGTGACCGCATTGCGCACCGGATTGGAGGCGCCGCCTCGCACATGGACGGCGAGGCGGCGACAGTGAACCGGCAGGCTCAACCCTTGATGAGATCGTCGATCTGGCCGATCGCCTGCGAGGCCCCCTCGACCACGCCCATGTCGAGCACCTGTTGGAGACCTTCGGCGGTGGCATAGGTACTGACGTAGGTGGCAACGGTGCTGCCGCCTTTGTCCTCGAAGGAGAACTCGTTGGTGGACACCGGCATCGATTCGATCGGAGTGAAATCCGCATCGGCGAATCCGTCGGTGAAGGTGAAGCCGGTCGGCTCGTCGACGGAAATGATGTTCCAGTAGCCCGCATGCTTGTCACCCTCGGGGCCGGTCATGTAGTACGTGACCCGACCGCCGGGGGCGAACTCGTGGTCGACGACCGTCGCCGGGTACGTCGGCGGGCCCCAGATCTTCTCGAGCTGGCGGGGATCGGCGTAGATCTGCCAGATCCGCGCTCGCGGTGCGGCGAACTCGGCGGTGATGGTCAGGGTCAATGCATCGGTGTCCTGGCTGACATTGGTGACAGGCATCGTTCATTCCTTCCATTGCGGTTCCGTTGCGATCAGTTCGTCGATGCGGGCGATCCGTCCACGCCACACCTGTTCCAACTCGGCGAGCATGGACGACACCGCGCGCACAGCTTCCACATCGCCCGTGGCGAGTTGTTCACGGCCGCTGCGTCGCTTGACGAGTAGGCCGGATTTCTGGAGAACGGCGACGTGCTTCTGGACGGCAGCAAAACTCATGTCGTACTTCGCCGCCAGTGCCGAGACGGAATGCTCTCCGGCCAGCACGCGACGCATGATGTCGCGCCGCGTTCGGTCGGAAAGCGCGTGGAACAGGGCATCGGCCCGGTCCTCCTCTGTCTCTGACACACCCAAAACATACAACCATTTGGTTGTATGTGCAAGACCGGGACACCATCAGCCCCCAAAGGCTCACCGACCGACACCAAATACTTGTGTGGCATAGATCACACCTCTGCGATGCGACTCGACCGCGGATCTACCATTTCCTCGCGACGGTATGCATCCAGTGCACGACGCCGATGCACTCCCGGCCGGCCGAATCCCTACCGGCCCGAGGGAGATTGGCGCGGTCCGTTGCGCCGATCCACCGACCGCAGGAGCGTGGTCGGAAACCGAGGCGGTGCCCTTCTACACGTCACGGCGAGGCCCGGTCAGAGCGGAAATCCACTCCGACCGGGCCGCTTCGGTTCACTCGGGGGATCACCGCATCCACAAATGGACGGGCGCCCACCGTCCTCACCCGACGCAGATCAGCACACCCACGACCACCACTGCGACCAGCGAAGCGCCGCCGCAGATCAGCCACGCCTGGGTGGCGAGTTGCCGCCACTGATCGCACCGGTCCGTCACTTCCGCGACCGCGACCGACCGCCCCTCATTCATATCGGACGCAGGCGGCTCCGACAGACGGCGGGCCTTCACGTCCGCGCGTGCCGCCACGCCGAACGACACGGGGACCACCAGCAGCGCAACCACCAGCAGGCCCACCATCACGCCCAAACCCGTCCCGAACATTCCTCATTCCTTCCACACCAGACGACGCCCGCCACAGGTGCCGCACATCTGTCACCGCCCACCCGCACCCACGGGCACACCGATCCCCCGTCACCTATATCGCCACACGGCCGCCCGATGTTGCACCCTCGGACCGCCGGAACTCGCGACGGACAGGAGTCCCCGCCGGCCTATACGCCCGGCACCGGGAAGTTCCACATCGCCACGACGATCACGCCCATGACCAGTCCGGCGCACACGACGGTGCCAACGACACTGACACGCAACGCATCCACTAGATCGGCCCCCGATTTCTTGCTGATCCGTGCCATGACGACTCTTTCTTTCACATGCGGGAGTTCTGACTGCCACGTCGGTGACGGTGCTCCACATACATTCACCCGAGTTCGCCACCGGCACAACGGCCGATATACCTACACCCATACCCCTGTCGGGCCGCGAGTAGGGGCACCACCACAATTCGCACCCGAGCGCCGGACTTCTCCACAGAATTGCGTGTGTTTCCTGTCACATCTTTGCATTGTCGCCTTGGTTGCCGGATAACGGACTTCGGAAGTACACCTACCGGTCGGTAATTCAGGCAGTCGGAAGATTATGCAATGGCGTAGGTCACACTCTATGGACTTCCACGCAGCGTCTCACGAAAATCACTGATACGCCGCTCGTCACGACGTGCAGGCTGTCCGTGTAGCGCCCCTGCCAGCTGATTTCCATCGTTGGCGGGGGCTGCGCCTGGCTGCACCACGAGCCTGGACAGCACCCCTGCCACCTCAGCGCGGACCGTACAGCCCTGTATTGCAGCGCAATTCGCCCAGTCATCGCGTGATGCCTGCAGTCCACCGATCTGCGTATCAAAGATTGACCGCACGAAACCTTGTATCGGAAGGGGTTTCGCCGTATCGCCGGCGGTATGCGGCCGCGAAGCCGGAATGGTGAACGAAGCCCCACCGGTAGGCGATGTCTGTCACCGACCCCGTGTCGGGACCCTTCGGTGCGAGAAGATCCTCCCGGACCCGGGGAATTCGAAGCGACTCGAGCCACGCCAGTGACGACATCCAGGTGGACAATCGAGGCGGGAGGTCGATTGCACGACGATCACCGGACCGCACCGCACCGCACCGCACCGCACCGCACCGCACCGGCGGACGCTGGTCACCCACATCTTCGTCGCCGTCGATCCGCAGATCGACATCGGAGACTCCGTCTTCGGAGTCAAGGATTCGCTGATCACCCCGGACGGGCGCGAACTGAATGACCACAGCTGGGCCACAACCAGTTTCGATATCGTACTGGCTCCCGAGACTCGGGCCTAACGGTCGGAGTGGGCGTCGGTGTAGGCCTCCCACACTTCGGCGCGTAGTCGTCCGCGGTCGGAGACGGGGAAGCCGTGTTCGCGGGCCCAGGCCCGGACCTCGGCAGTGGACGGTGAACGTGCCGCAGCACTCCCCTCCTTTGCGGTAGGTGTGTCGTCGACCGGTTCCTCGTCGTCGGTGTCGTCGTCTCTGTCGGTCTCCGCGTCATCGGCGGGGACATCCTCGACCCGGTCCACGGCGCGCTCGACCAGGCCCGCGGTGTCTTCGACCAGGTCGTCGCCGGTCCGGAGGATCTCGTCACCGTTGTGTGGGAGCAGACGGCCGATGTCGCCGTCGCTCCGGGCGGTACCGGCGGTCACGGCCGCCACCTTCACTGCGTCGAGGAGTTGACCGCGCACCGATTCGTCGAGGGCGGCGAACTCGGGCGATGCCTCCAGCAGCGTGGCAGCGTGGTCGACCATCTCCTGCGGGCTGCCTACCAGGCGTCCGGCACCCGCCGCGGCAAGCTTGGTGTGGCGGGCTCGGCCCAGCCAGTATCCCACGATCACCGCGATCGCGACCTGCAGTCTGGTCATCATCGTCGACTCCCACGGATGGATTTGACCGTGCGGCCTACTGAGCCGACTACCCTGGACCGCCCGCATTCAATCGCCTGTGAGTGTGATGCCGGCATCACGGCAGACACACACGAGCCGCTTCGCGACGAACAACCGAAGATTGCAACGGCAATTGCACTAGTGTGCCGGTCCGGAAATCTTCGCCATATATTTGGTGAGGGAGTCGAGGATCTCCTCCGCGGTCTTGCGCCAGACGAAGGGTTTGGGGTC
>NZ_JBHVEY010000030.1:0-97749 GCF_042802055.1 Rhodococcus sp. NPDC057529 | reverse complement strand
GTTCCAGGTTTCGCCGGCATGCCCCCACCCCCGGGCGGTGTCGATACCGTCGCCGAGGGTGTACATGCAGGTGTCCAGGTCCGGGCAGATCCGCAACCCGTGCATCCACACATCGTCACCGACATTGACCACCGCCGTGATCCGATGCGCCGAACCCCCACCACCCGGCGCATCGGCACCCAGAAGTCGCCGCACCCCTTGCAGGAACCGGGCCCCACCGACCCCGCCAACCAATACAGTCACGTTCACGGTGCAAGCCTAGGCGGTGGTTGTCTCCGTCCGGTGGGCTGCTTCCGCAAGGCGATTCGAGAGCGCGAAATAGTAATCGACTTTTTGCGGTTAGCTTGACCGCGACACGCTGGGCGTGTCTAATCACAAATATGTCATTCCAACGTTGCGGACGTGGAATTACTTGCAGCGGGGATCAATTCGAACGATTGTTCGAACGGGGTGGCAGGGGTGTTCGGTTCGGGGTACATGATCGATCGAAATTTTCTGCGCTATCACAGGTGAGGAGGCGGAACGATGCCCAATGAGCAGCTCGAGTCGGAGACTCGCTGGAGCACAGTAAGCGACGAACCGCAGACCAATTCCGAAGCAGGCGCAGCGGACGGCGTCTGTGTTCAAGAAGTCTGTGTGCAAGAAGACGGTGTGCAACAAATCAGTGTGCAAGACAGCGGTGTGAAAGAAATTCCTGTGCCGGAACTCGTCGCGCAGGAAGTCGAGACGGCGGGCCCCCGCCCGGCGTTGAGTCTGGTGACCGGTTTCGACGAATTGTTCGACACCATCGAGGATCAGTGGCAGGAACGTGCGCTGTGCGCGCAGACCGACCCCGAGGCCTTCTTCCCCGAAAAGGGAGGATCCACCAGAGAAGCGAAGCGCATCTGCCTCGGCTGCGAGGTGCGGGACGAATGCCTCGACTACGCACTGGCCAATGACGAGCGGTTCGGTATCTGGGGTGGCCTGTCGGAGCGTGAGCGACGGCGCCTGAAGCGGGGAATCGTCTAGTCAGTCCTCATCGCCCGGCAGATCCGGGTCGATGACCTCGGGTTCGACTCCGAGGTAGGTACTCACCTGCTGTACGAGCACGTCGTGCACCAGGTCGGTGAGATCGTCCGGATCCTTGGCACGCTGTTCCAGCGGTCGCCGGAACAGGACGACTCGCGCCCGCGTCGTGGATCCGTGCCGGTCGATGCCGGCGGGGATCAACCGGGACAGCGGCACGGGCCCGTCCGCCACGACCTCGGCGGGCCAGTTGACCGAATCCGGGTCGAGCGCATGAATCTTCGGGACTTCGTCGACGGCGATGTCCAACTTCGTCAGGCGTTCCCGCCAGCGCGCGTCGATCGGCGCGAACGCCTCCAGAACCACCAGATCGAACTTTTCCGCGCGGCTGCGTCGCGCCGGCGCGTCCGGGGGGAACACGGACCCGCGGATCCCACGTCCCCGTCGGTCGACGGATCGGGTGGTGACAGGACGCCTGCGTCGTGCTCTGGACATGGAGTGGACATTACGACAGCCGCACACTGTCGGTGTGTCCGAGTAGGTGTGGGGCCATCGTGGGGCTAGGCTTCCTAGCTGTGAGATCTCTGCGTCGATGCTGCCGCCCCGGGTGCAAGAACCCCGCTGTCGCGACGCTCACGTACGTCTACTCGGACTCCACCGCCGTCGTCGGCCCGCTCGCAACTGTCGACGAGCCGCATTCGTGGGATCTGTGCGAAACGCACGCGTCGAGGATCACCGCACCCAAGGGCTGGGAACTGGTTCGGTACGAAGGCGGATTCTCGTCGAGCACCCCGGACGAGGACGATCTGACCGCGCTGGCGGAGGCCGTGCGGGAGGCGGGCCTCGGCGATCGTGGACGGTCCGAGCGGGCCGTGTCCACCGAGGAGCGCGCCGAAACCGGCACCTCGCCCGGCCCGGCTCGTACCGGCCGGCGTGGCCACCTGCGGGTTCTTCCCGACCCTGCCAACTGACGTCCCAGCTCGTCCCGGGCCTGCGGTCCGCGGCGTGCCGTGCCCGCGACGGGCAGGCATTAGGCTTGCGCCAGCACTGGTGCTCGTAAAGGAGAAAACAGAAGTGGCGCGATCAGCCGAGTCCGTACATGCCGTGATCAAGGCTTACGACGTGCGGGGTGTCGTCGGTGAACACATCGATGCCGCGTTCGTTCAGGACGTGGGTGGCGCATTCGCACGACTCGTCCGCGAGGAGAGCGCCACGAAGGTCGTGATCGGGTACGACATGCGGGCGTCGTCGCCGGAGCTCGCCCGCGCATTCGCCGACGGCGTCACCGCGCAGGGCCTGGACGTCGCACTCATCGGACTCGCGTCCACCGATCAGCTGTACTTCGCTTCCGGTCTGCTCGACTGCCCGGGTGCGATGTTCACCGCGAGCCACAATCCGGCGAAGTACAACGGCATCAAGCTGTGCCGCGCGGGCGCCAAGCCGGTGGGACAGGAGACGGGCCTCGCCGCGATCGCCGCGGAGGTCGTCGACGGGGTTCCCGCGTACGACGGCGACGCGGGCGAGGTGTCCGAGGAGGACGTGCTCGAGCAGTATGCGAGCTTCGTTCGCGGGCTGGTGAACCTGTCCGACCTCCGGCCGCTGACGGTGGCCGTCGACGCGGGCAACGGCATGGGCGGGCACACCGTCCCCGCGGTGTTCGAGCCGATGCCGGTGAAGCTGCAGCCGCTGTACTTCGAGCTCGACGGCACGTTCCCGAACCACGAGGCGAATCCGCTCGACCCGGCGAATCTGGTGGATCTGCAGCGGTACGTACGGGAGACCGGTGCCGACATCGGTCTGGCCTTCGACGGTGACGCCGACCGCTGCTTCGTCGTCGACGAGCTCGGCAACCCGGTGTCGCCGTCCGCGGTGACGGCCCTGGTGGCCGAGCGGGAGCTGGCCAAGGAGCCCGGTGCCACCGTCATCCACAACCTCATCACTTCCCGCGCCGTGCCGGAACTGGTCACCGAGCTGGGTGGACACCCGGTGCGCACCCGGGTCGGGCATTCGTTCATCAAGCAGCAGATGGCCGAGACGGGTGCGATCTTCGGCGGCGAGCACTCCGCGCACTACTACTTCCGCGACTTCTGGGGCGCCGACTCCGGCATGCTGGCCGGGCTGCACGTCCTCGCGGCGCTGGGGGAGCAGGACCGTCCGCTGTCCGAGCTGATGGCCAAGTACGAGCGGTACGCGGCGTCGGGCGAGATCAATTCGACGGTCGCGGACGCCGCCGAGCGGACCGACGCGGTGCTGGCGGCGTTCGCCGATCGCACCGCGGGCGTCGACCGACTCGACGGTGTCACGGTCGAGTTGAACGGCGACGCGTGGTTCAACCTGCGTGCCTCGAACACCGAACCGTTGCTGCGGCTCAACGTCGAAGCGCCCACGACGGCAGACGTAGATGCACTCGTTACCGAGATAGTGGGCATCGTCCGAGCCTGACTGCCATAGTTGGAATAACAAGGTTCTGCTCGTGCTGCGAATGTGGCTTGCACTGACGAAGAAAGGGGGTGCGGTGTCATGACAGCGCCGACGCCCCTGCTCGATCTGGACGACGGGGACGCACTGGTTTCCGCGGACACCGAGGGCGTACTGCGTTCCGCCGCAATGGGGGGTGCCCAGATCCGGGCCACCCGGTCCGCGGTGGAGGAGGGGGCTCTCGAACGGCTGCACGGGCTGCGTCCGCGCAGCGTGGTGGTGGTCACCGGCGCGGGGAGGGCCGGCCGCGGAGCCGGGATCCTGACGGCGGTCCTCGCCGAACGGATCGCATTCCCGCTGGTGCGCGCCACCCGGACGCCAGTGTGGGTGGGCCCGCTCGACGTGGTCGTGGTGGCCGGCGACGACGCGGGCGACCCCCGGCTCGTGCAGGCCGTCGACGCGGCGGTGCGCCGCGGCGCCGAAGTGGTGGTCGCGGCACCGGACGAGGGACCGTTGCAAGCGGCAGCGGCCGGACGCGTCGTCATGTTCGCGCCGCGGGTCCGGGCGCTGACCAGGCACGGTCTGCTGCGGTACTTCGCGGTTCTGCTGGCCGTCCTGCGGGTGGTCGGTTCGGAACGCTGGGGCGACGAGGTCCCCGACCTCGAGCAACTCGCCGACGCGGTCGACGGTGAGGCGCTGCGCGACCGGCCGAACAGCGAGGTGTTCCACAATCCCGCGAAGTCTCTGGCCGCCCGCATGCAGGGACGCCGCATCGTGTTGACGGGCGATACGGAGAGCACGGTGGAACTGGCCCGGCACGGCGCCGAGGCGCTGTTGCACGCCGGCCGTGTGGCGACGGCGTCGGAGCTTCCGGACGTGCTGAGCGCGGCGGGTACGTTCCGCGTCGACCAGGCGCTCTCGGCGCACGACTCGATCTTCCACGATCCCGAACTGGACGGTCCGCCGCCGGCGAGCCCGGTGCGCACGTTCGTGCTGTCTGCCGACGCCGACCGGATGCTCGTCGAACGCAGGATCGCGGTCCTGGGCGACGTCGACCTCGTCGTCGCATCGTCCGACGAGGGGCCGGTTCCCTCGCAGCGCCCCGAATTGGAACAGGCGGCGGTCCTGGTCGGCAGGCTCGACATGACTGCCGCGTATCTACAGTTGATCGGCGGTATCTAGTGCACCGACTCGAAGGTGCGCTCCGGTCCTACGCGTGGGGATCGCGCACCGCCATCGCACAGCTGCGCGGACTTCCGGTTCCCACGGCACACCCGGAGGCGGAACTGTGGCTGGGCGCGCATCCCGGTGATCCCGCCCGCGTCATCACCGACGAGGGGCCCCGGTCTCTTCTGGAGCTGGTGCACTCGGAGCCCGAACGGCAGCTCGGGAAGCGGAGCGTCGAGACGTTCGGCGAACGCCTCCCGTTCCTCCTGAAGCTGCTCGCGTCGGAGGAGCCGCTGTCGTTGCAGGCGCACCCGAGCGCCGAGCAGGCGTGGGAGGGCTTCGCCCGGGAGAACGAGGTGGGAATCCCCCTCGAGTCGTCCGTGCGCAACTACAAGGACGCCAGCCACAAACCCGAACTCGTCGTGGCCCTCAGCAGGTTCCACGCGCTCGCCGGTTTCCGGGACCCTCAGCGCACGGTCAAACTGCTCGAGGCGATCGCCGTACCGGAACTACAGCCCTACGTGGGCCTGATCGCAGGCCAACCCGACTCGGACGGTCTCCGTGCGCTGTTCACCACGTGGATCACGTTGCCGCAGCCCGTGCTCGGTGCGCTGATGCCGAGGGTGCTCGACGGATGTGTCGACTACCTGTCGAACACCAAGGACGGTGAATTCGCGGCGGAGGTCCGCACCGCCCTCGAGCTGAGCGAGGTGTATCCGGGGGATGCGGGGGTGCTCGCCGCGCTCCTGCTGAACCGGGTCACCCTCGAACCGGGGCAGGGCCTGTACCTCGACGCGGGCAACCTCCACGCTTACCTGCACGGGATGGCGGTCGAGATCATGGCCAACTCCGACAACGTGCTGCGGGGCGGATTGACGCCGAAGCACGTGGACGTGCCGGAGTTGCTGCGCGTCCTCGACTTCGACACCGTCGACATTCCGATCCTGGAGGCGCAGGAGCGTCCCGGCGGGGGCGAATTCGTGTACTCGACGCCGGCTCCGGAATTCCTCCTCGCGCGGATCGACCTGTCACCGGCCGGCCCGGCGGAGCACCGGCTCGACTCGGAGGGGCCGCACATTCTGCTGTGCACCTCGGGTTCGGTGGAGTTGCGATGCGGAACCGGTGGTCTCGAACTCTCCCAGGGAAACGCCGTCTGGATCGCGGCCGAGGACCCCGAAGTGGTGGTGACGGCGGGCACCGAGTGCGCCCAGTTGTTCAGTGCGAGGGTCGGTCGCCCGATCGCGTAGGAGCCGCCTGCGATCCGAGAAGGGCTCCGCGCGGCCCCGCCGTGGGGGCGCCGTCCCGGCGGCTCGCCGCGTCTACATCGAACCCGACCTGTTCCGGGCGACCGAAGGCATAGGCTGAACGGCAAATTTCGATTGAGGAGGCTGATGTGGCCGTCCAGGACAAAGGCAGCGGAGAACCCGATATCGGCGGCAGGCCGACCGGCTTGTTCCGCACCAAGTCGATCGAGCAGTCGATCCGCGACACCGACGAACCGGAGACCAAACTCCGCAAGGATCTGACGGCGTGGGACCTGACTGTCTTCGGTGTCGCCGTCGTCATCGGTGCCGGCATCTTCACCCTCACCGCCCGTACCGCGGGCAACGTCGCGGGACCCTCGGTGTCGGCGGCGTTCGTCATCGCCGCCATCGCCTGCGGCCTCGCCGCGCTCTGCTACGCCGAGTTCGCCTCGACCGTTCCGGTCGCGGGCAGCGCGTACACGTTTTCCTACGCGACGTTCGGTGAACTGGTCGCGTGGATCATCGGCTGGGACCTCATCCTCGAATTCGCGCTCGCCGCGTCGGTCGTGGCGAAGGGCTGGTCGCTGTATCTCGGTGAGGTGATCGGCAACCACACGCCGATCGCGCAGATCGGCTCCGTCACGTTCGACTGGGGCGCGGTCCTCATCGTCGCGATCATCACCGTCGTGCTGGCGACGGGCACCAAGCTGTCCTCGCGCGTCTCACTCGTGATCACGTCGATCAAGGTGGCCGTGGTGCTGGTCGTCGTGGTCGTCGGGGCGTTCTACATCGACCCCGACAACTACTCGCCGTACATTCCGCCGTCCGAGGCGGGCAGCACGGGCGAAGGCATCCACCAGTCCCTGTTCTCCTACGTGACGGGCGCGGGCGGCAGCACGTTCGGCTGGTACGGGTTGCTCGCGGCGGCCAGTCTGGTGTTCTTCGCGTTCATCGGGTTCGACATCGTCGCCACGACCGCCGAGGAGACGAAGGATCCGCAGAAGGCGCTGCCCCGTGGCATTCTGGGATCGCTGCTGATCGTGACGATCCTGTACGTCGCGGTGACGCTGGTGCTCACCGGCATGGTCGACTACCACGAATTGGCCGGGGACAGTTCCAATCTGGCCACCGCGTTCGGCATCCACGGGGTCACGTGGGCGAAGAACCTGATCTCGTTCGGTGCGCTCGCCGGCCTGACCACCGTGGTGATGGTGCTGATGCTCGGGCAGACCCGCGTGCTGTTCGCCATGTCCCGGGACGGACTGATGCCGAGGCGGCTGGCGCCGACCGGCAAGCACGGCACCCCCGTTCGGATCACCGTGCTCGTCGGTGTCGTGGTGGCCGTGCTGGCGGGGATCTTCCCGATCGGAACCCTCGAGGAGATGGTGAACATCGGAACGCTGTTCGCGTTCGTCCTCGTGTCGATCGGCGTGATCGTGCTGCGCCGCACCCGCCCGGATCTGCCCCGCGGATTCCGGGTCCCGTTCGTGCCGGTGGTGCCCGTCCTCGCGGTTCTCGCCTGCCTGTGGCTGATGGTCAACCTGTCCGTCGAGACGTGGATCCGGTTCATCGTGTGGATGGTGCTCGGTGTGGTCATCTACTTCGCGTACAGTCGCCGTCATTCGATGATGGAGCGGCGCAGCCGCGGCGAGGTCTGACGCGCTCCGGGATTTCCGGCTGGGGCGCAGTGGGATTCGGTGTCCGGGCGTGGCCCGGCGGCGGAATTCGTTGGGGCGACGTCCCGGACGGCCGGTGCCGCCCGGATTACGGTGCGGCGAAAGCGGGGCACTAAGGTCTTCGCCATGACTTCGTCGCGTGTCCGGGTGCCCTATCAGGAGGCTGCGCGGCTGCTGCTGCGCCAGTCGGTGCTGGACGCGATGCGGGACCTTCTGTTCGAGAAGGACTGGTCGGACATCACGATGTCGGATGTCGCGGCCGGCGCCGGGGTGAGCAGGCAGACGCTCTACAACGAGTTCAAGTCCCGGCAGGGCCTCGCGGAGGCGTACGCCCTCCGACTCGCCGACGAACTGGTCGACGCCGTCGACGAGGCGCTGGTCGCGAACGTCGGTCAGGGCCGCGCCGCGCTGCTCGCCGGATTCACCGCGTTCTTCGCGGCCAGCCTGTCCGACCCTCTGGTGCAGTCACTTCTGCGCGGTGAGACCAAACCCGACCTGCTGCGGCTGATCACGACCGAGAGCGCCCCGATCATCGAGCGGGCGTCGACGCGGCTCGCCGACGTGTTCCAGCGGGGCTGGGTGCGGGCGAGCCCGTCGGACGCGGGGATCCTCAGCCGCGCCATCGTGCGTCTCGCCATGAGTTACATCTCGATGCCACCCGAATCCGAGGCCAACGTCGCCGAGGATCTGGGCGCTCTTCTGGGGCCTTTCGTGGACGAGGCCGTCGGTGGAGCCGATCGGCAGTGATCGCCCGGGCGCGCAGCGTCACGTGAGTGTGACCGCCGGGCCGCAGTACCGATAGCCTTGACCGAAACAGCAGTCAACCAGGAGAGGCAGATGACGACCTCAGTTTCAACCACGCCCGTGGCCGAGAGCCGTAACGGGATCGATTTCAAGGTGGCGGACCTTTCGCTCGCCGAGTTCGGCCGCAAGGAGATCCGGCTCGCCGAGCACGAGATGCCGGGACTGATGGCGCTCCGTCGCGAGTACGCAGAGGTGCTGCCGCTCGAGGGTGCTCGCATCTCCGGTTCGCTGCACATGACCATCCAGACGGCCGTGCTCATCGAGACGCTCACCGCGCTGGGCGCCGAGGTCCGCTGGGCCTCGTGCAACATCTTCTCGACGCAGGATCACGCCGCCGCCGCGATCGTCGTCGGCCCGCACGGCACGCCGGAGGAGCCGCAGGGCACCCCGGTCTTCGCGTGGAAGGGTGAGACGCTCGAGGAGTACTGGTGGGCCGCCGAGCAGATGCTCACCTGGCCGGACGCCGACAAGCCCGCGAACATGATCCTCGACGACGGCGGCGACGCCACGATGCTCGTCCTCAAGGGCGCGCAGTTCGAGAAGGCGGGCGTCGTGCCGCCCACCGACGACGACCAGGACTCCGACGAGTACAAGGTGTTCCTCGCGCTGCTGCGTCAGTCCCTCGAAGCGGACAAGACCAAGTGGACGAAGGTCGCGGAGTCGGTCCAGGGCGTCACCGAGGAGACCACGACCGGTGTCCTCCGTCTGTACCAGGTCGCTGCCGCCGGTGAACTCGTCTTCCCGGCCATCAACGTCAACGACTCGGTCACCAAGAGCAAGTTCGACAACAAGTACGGCACCCGCCACTCGCTGCTCGACGGCATCAACCGCGGCACCGACGTCCTGATCGGCGGCAAGGCCGCACTCGTCTGCGGTTACGGCGACGTCGGCAAGGGGTGCGCCGAGGCGCTGCGCGGACAGGGTGCCCGCGTCGCGGTCACCGAGGTCGACCCCATCAACGCCCTCCAGGCACTGATGGACGGCTTCGAGGTGAAGACGGTCGAGCAGGCCATCGGCTGGGCCGACATCATCATCACGTCCACGGGCAACAAGGACATCATCACGTTCGATCACATGAAGCAGATGAAGCACCAGGCCATCCTGGGCAACATCGGTCACTTCGACAACGAGATCGACATGGCCGGCCTCGAGCGTTCCGGTGAGATCACCCGCATCAACATCAAGCCGCAGGTGGACGAGTTCCGGTTCAAGGACGGCCACTCGATCATCGTGCTGTCCGAGGGCCGCCTGCTGAACCTCGGCAACGCGACCGGCCACCCCTCGTTCGTGATGAGCAACAGCTTCTCCAACCAGGTGATCGCCCAGATCGAGCTGTGGACGAAGCCGGAGGAGTACGACAACGAGGTGTACCGCCTCCCGAAGCACCTCGACGAGAAGGTCGCGAAGATCCACGTCGAGGCACTCGGTGGCACTCTCACCAAGCTCACCAAGGAGCAGGCGGAGTACATCGGCGTCGACGTCGAGGGCCCGTTCAAGCCCGAGCACTACCGCTACTAGAGGCCGCGGCGTCCCCCCGGTCCGTCGCGTGCGGGCCGGGGGATAGCCTTTCTCCCCGTGGGAACACTGATTGCGCTGGAAGGCCTGGACGGCGCGGGCAAGCGAACACTCGTCGGAGCCGTCGTGGCCCGCCTCGCCGACCGGGGTCTGACGGTCGGCACTCTCGACTTTCCGCGGTACGGCCGGTCCGTGCACGCCGATCTCGCGTCCGAAGCGCTCAAGGGCGCGCACGGGGACCTCGCCGACTCCGTGCACGCGATGGCCGTCATGTTCGCCCTCGACCGGTCCGGTGCCGTCGCCGAGCTGTCCGCACTGCTCGCGGGCCACGACCTGGTGATCCTCGACCGCTACGTGGCGTCCAACGCCGCGTACGGTGCGGCCCGGTTGCACCAGGCGGCGGACGGGGAGTTCGTGGGCTGGGTGGAGAACCTCGAATTCGGGCGGCTGGGGCTGCCCCGACCCGACCTGCAGCTGTATCTGGACGTTCCCGTGGCGCTCGCCGCGCAACGCGCCCGGGGCCGCGAATCGGCGGACGCCAGCCGGTCCCTGGATGCCTACGAACGCGACCGTGGGCTGCAGGAACGCACCGGTGAGGTGTACCGCGAGCTGGCCGTGAAGGACTGGGTTTCGCCGTGGTGGGTGCTCACCCCGGACACCGACCCGGTCACGCTCGCCGAAAACCTGGCACTCTTGAGTGACGACACGGCACGCCGTGACGAGAAAGAACACGGCACGCCGTAACGGCGAACGGGCTGTTACGGCCTCCGAAGATGCAACGATAGGGACATGAAGCCAAGGATTCTGGTTGTCGACGACGACACTGCGCTCGCGGAGATGCTCACGATCGTGCTCCGCGGCGAAGGATTCGATCCGTATGTGGTGGGGGACGGGACGCAGGCGCTCACCGCGGTCCGGGAGACACGCCCCGACCTGGTGCTGCTCGACCTGATGCTGCCCGGCATGAACGGCATCGACGTGTGCCGTGTCCTGCGGGCCGATTCCGGTGTTCCCATCGTGATGCTGACCGCGAAGACGGACACCGTCGACGTGGTCCTCGGATTGGAATCCGGCGCGGACGACTACATCATGAAGCCATTCAAGCCCAAGGAACTGGTGGCTCGGGTCCGGGCTCGGCTTCGCCGGACCGAGGACGAGCCGGCCGAGCTGCTCAGCATCGCCGACATCGTCATCGACGTCCCCGCCCACAAGGTGAGCCGGGGCGAAGAACTGATCTCCCTCACCCCCCTCGAGTTCGACCTGCTGGTGGCTCTGGCGCGCAAGCCGCGACAGGTGTTCACCCGTGAGGTGCTGCTCGAGCAGGTGTGGGGTTACCGACATGCGGCCGACACCCGACTGGTCAACGTGCACGTGCAGCGTCTGCGTGCCAAGGTCGAGACTGATCCCGAGAATCCCGAAGTGGTTTTGACGGTCAGGGGGGTCGGCTACAAGGCCGGACCGCCGTGACAGGTGTTTCCCGATGGCGGCGTCGTGTCAACCGACGCGTTTCGCCGATCCTTCGGTGGGGTCACTCACTGAGCAATACCCTCGCGCACACGTGGCGTCGTTCGCTGCAGCTGAGGGTCGTCGTCTCGACGCTGACGTTGTCGCTCATCGTCATCGTCGTGCTCGGCGTCGTGCTGACGAGTCAGATCACCGACCGTCTGCTCGAGACGAAGATCAACGCGGCCACCGAGGAGATGGACCGTGCCCGGAGCACGGTCGAGGGGCAGTTGGCAGGCGCGGACGACAGCAGTTCGCCCACCACGCAGCTCGACGGCGCCAGGGCCGCCCTGACGAATCGTGAACCCGACGCCGGGCAGGCGTCGGGTTCGGCGGGCACGTTCGATCCGGTGCTGATCGTGCCCGGGGACGGCCCCCGCGCGCCGACGTCGAGTGGTCCGGCGGACCAGATCCCGGAGTCGCTGCGGGCGTTCGTCCAGGCCGGTCAGGTGGCGTACCAGTTCGCCACCGTGAACGATCCGGAAGGCTATTCGGGGCCGGCGCTGATCGTCGGGAGCCCGACCGCGTCGGCGATCTCCACACTCGAGCTGTACCTGGTGTTCCCGCTGGCCAGTGAGGACCGCAGCCTGTCGCTGGTCCGCGGCACACTGCTGGTGGGTGGCGCCGTGCTCGCCGTGCTGCTCGCGGCCATCGCGCTCCTCGTCGCCCGGCAGGTGGTTCTGCCCATCCGGTCGGCGTCACGGATCGCGGTGCGCTTCGCGGACGGCCGGCTGAAGGAGCGCATGCCCGTGCGCGGCGAGGACGACATGGCCCGGCTGGCGATGTCGTTCAACGAGATGGCGGAGAGTCTGTCCAAGCAGATCACCCAGCTCGAGGAGTTCGGAAACCTCCAGAAGCGATTCACCTCCGACGTGAGCCACGAGCTGCGGACACCGCTGACGACGGTGCGGATGGCGGCCGATCTCATCCACGACGGCAGCGACGACCTCGACCCCGTGCTGCGGCGGTCCTCGGAGTTGCTGGTCGCGGAACTCGACCGGTTCGAGGGGCTGCTGGCCGACCTCCTCGAGATCAGCAGGCACGACGCCGGCGTCGCGGAACTGGCCGCCGAACAACTCGACGTCCGGATGTGTGCGCGCGCGGCGATCTCGACCGTCCGCCACCTCGCGCGCGAGAGCGGAACCGAACTGATCGTGGACCTGCCCGATCAGGCGGTGATGGCCGAGGTGGACCCGCGCCGGGTGGAGCGCATCCTGCGGAATCTGCTGGCGAACGCGATCGACCACGGGGAGGGCAAACCGGTGCTGCTGCGCGTGCGCGCCGACGACAGCGCTGTGGCGTTCATCGTGCGCGACCAGGGCGTGGGTCTGCGGCCGGGCGAGGAGAAGCTGGTGTTCAACAGGTTCTGGCGGTCCGATCCGTCGCGGGTGCGACGGTCGGGCGGTACCGGCCTCGGACTCGCGATCAGCGTGGAGGACGCGAATCTCCACGACGGCAGGCTCGAGGCGTGGGGTGAACCCGGGCAGGGCGCCTGCTTCCGGTTGACGCTGCCCCGGGTGCGGGGGCGCAAGGTCGTGTCGAGCCCGCTGCCACTGAAGCCGGGAACCGCGAAATACGTTCAAGGGCAGCCGGTTCCGGGCGACGACACGTTGCCGGTGCGCAACGAGAGCCCGGAGGCGGCGGTCGAGGAGTCCCACACGGTTCCCGAGAAACGGGAGCGTGCGCACGTCGGTGACCGGGACGGTGCGCACGTGCCGGAGTCGGACCGATGACGCCCGGACGGCGTTCCGCCCTGCTGTCGCGGTCGGTGTGCGGTGCGATCGCCCTCGCGGTGTTCGTGACCGTCAGCGGGTGCGCGAGCCTCCCGGATTCGTCCACCCCGCAGGCGATCGGCACGATCAACCGTGACTCGCCGGGCTCGAGTGTCGCGGCGCCGGCGCCGGGACGCGAACCGGACCTGCTGCTGCGCGACTTCTTCAAGGCCAGCACCGATCCGACCGACCGGCACCTCGCCGCCCGCCAGTTCCTCACCCCTGGTGTGTCCGGCAGGTGGGACGACGCGGCCAGCGCCACGATCGTCGACAAGGTCGACGTTCTCCCGGAGACCCGCTCGGCCGACCAGGCGACGTACACGATCCGCGCCAACAAGGTGGGTCAGCTCGAGCCCGGTGGGCTGTACGTGGCGGAGGAGGGCAGTTTCGAGACGAAGATCAGTCTCGAGCTGCAGGGCGGTGAATGGCGGATCTCCGAACTCCCCGCAGGCGTGATCCTCGATCGGGCGCAGTTCCTCAACACCTACCAGCGCAAGTCGCTGTACTTCCTCGACCCGGCCGGGACGACGGTCGTGCCGGACCCGCGCTGGGTGTCGGGCGCCCAGGACCAGATGGCGTCGCAGCTGATCGGCCTGCTGATCGACGGGCCCAAGGCCGCGCTCGCCCCGGCCGTCCGCAACGAACTCGGTGACGGTGTCTCGGTGCGCGGCCCGATCACGAAGGCCGACGGCCGCACCGCGCAGGTCGGGGTGGGGCTCGGCGGGATACGGATCGACTTCGCCGGCGTGCCGCCGATGGACGCGCAGCAGAAGCAGCTGTTCGCGGCGCAGGTGATCTGGACGCTGGCCAACGCGGAGATCTCGGGCCCCTACGTGCTGCTCGCCGACGGCGAGCCGTTCGACGAACGGTTCCCGAACGGGTGGACCACCGCCGACGTCGCGTCCATGAATCCGTTCGCGACGTCCAGCGCCACCGTGGGCCTGCACGCGCTGCGCGAGGGGTCGATGGTGAGTGTCACCGAGACCGGGGTGACCCCGGTGCCCGGGTACTTCGGCTCGGCCCGCAACATGCGGTCGCTCGCGCTGTCGCAGGACGGGAAGCTGGTCGCCGCGGTCGCGGACACGGGGCGTCCCGCGCCGGAACCCGCGAGTTCGCTGATGGTCGGGGCGTACGAGGACGGTGCCGCATCGGTGCTCGAAGGCGGCGCGATCACCCGCCCCACGTGGGCCCCCGACAATTCGGCGATCTGGGCAGCGGTCAACGGCAACACGGTCATTCGGGTGTTGCGTGAGCCCGGCACCGGCCGGACGTCGGTGGTCAACGTCGACGCCGGAGCCGTCACGGCGCTGGGCAACACCATCACCGAGTTGCGACTGTCCCGCGACGGCGTGCGGGCGGCACTGATCGTCGACGGCAAGGTCTATCTCGCCATCGTCACCCAGATGCCGGGTGGTCAGTACGCGTTGACGAACCCCCGTGCGGTCGCGATCGGACTGGGCAGCCCGGCGCTGTCCCTGGACTGGAGTACGAGTGACACGATCGTCGTCGCGCGCGCCGCATCGGACATCCCGGTGGTGCAGGTGGCCGTCGACGGATCGCGGATGGACGCGTTGCCGAGCCGCAACCTGACCGCCCCGGTGGTGGCGGTGGACGCGTCGACGACCACGGAGTTCGTCGCCGACTCCCGGGCGGTGTTCCAGCTGAACAACAACGATCCGGCCGGCGACCGGTACTGGCGGGAGGTTCCCGGGCTGACGGGTGTGAAGGCGATCCCGGTCCTGCCGGGCTGAACCTGTCGGTGCGGGCCGGCTTGTCGGTGCGAACGCGGATACTGCCCGCATGCGCACGCTGCCCGGTCTCCGCACCCTGCTCGACCTGATCCTGCCCACCGAGTGCGGTGGGTGCGGCGTGCCGGGCACCCAGTGGTGTGCCAGCTGCGCCGCGGAGTTGGCCGACGACCCCGTGCTGCTCCGGCCGCGCGTGGATCCCGGGGTCGGCGTGTGGGCGCTCGGGCCCTACTCGGGTGCCCGCCGCAGGGTCGTCATCGCCGCGAAGGAGCGTGGACGGCGTGATCTCGCCGCGCCGATCGGCGCCGCCGTCGCGGGCGCTCTGAGCCGTCTGCAGCAGTGGGGTGAACTCGATCCGCCGGACGTCGCTCCGGTGGTCCTCGTGCCCGCTCCGACGCGACCGCGGGCGGCCCGCGCACGCGGCGGCGACCCCGTCACCCGGATCGCCGTCGCCGCCGTGGGGGACAGGCGCGTGTGTCCCGCGCTCGTGATGCGGCGCGCCGTGCGTGACTCGGTCGGACTGAACGCCGATCAACGTCGAGTAAACCTCGAGGGTGGCGTCCGGTTGACGCGCAGCGGAGCAGTATTCGCACGGCATCTCGAGTCGGAATCGTCATCTTTGCAACGGGTTTCGGTTGTGCTGCTGGACGACGTGTCGACCACCGGCGCGACCGCGACCGAGTCGGTCCGGGTGTTGTCGAGAGTGGGTATCCGGATCAGCGCGGTGGTCGTCGTGGCGGGTGTCGGATGAAATTCTGCCGAACAGTGGCACTCGCGCGCGTTACGTACTAGCGTCGCGGACACACCCGAAAACACAGGTAGGAGGTGGAACTTCGAACCTGGTGCCGGGCGGACCCCCTTCCGGCATTGCTCAAACTCGCCGCCGCCCATCAAGGGGCGGGGCCGTAATCGGGAGGTACGAGTGACGACCCCTTCGCAAGCCTCGGTTTTCGTCGACGACCGCACCACGGAAGCACAAGAGAAGACGGATACCCCCACCGCCGAGATCGTCGTCAAGGGACGCAACGTCGAGGTACCCGACCACTTCCGCGTGTACGTCTCCGAGAAGCTGTCGCGCCTCGAGCGCTTCGATCCCTCCATATTCCTGTTCGATGTCGAACTTCAACACGAACCCAATCGGCGCCAGAGGAAGAACTGCCAGCGCGTCGAGATCACTGCCCGAGGCAAGGGGCCGGTAGCCCGAGCCGAGGCATGCGCCGACAGTTTCTATGCAGCATTCGAGTCGGTGACCGCCAAGCTCGAGAGCAGGCTCCGCCGCACCAAGGACCGGAAGAAAGTCCACTACGGGGAAAAGACCCCGGTGTCGGTGGCCGAGGCCACCGCCGCACTCGCCGAGGACGAGAGTCTCGGCATCAGTCCCGACATCTCCCTGGACGGTCAAGTGTCCGAGGAGCACACACCGGGTCACGTCGTGCGGACCAAGGAACACACGGCTACGCCGATGACCGTCGACGACGCGTTGTACGAGATGGAGCTGGTAGGGCACGATTTCTTCCTGTTTCACGACAAGGAGTCGGACAAGGCGAGCGTCGTCTACCGGCGGCACGCGTTCGACTACGGATTGATCCGTCTGGCGTGATGTACTCCCGTTCCGCCTGACGATCCGAGCGGTCGGTCTACTCGTCCGATCGCGGAAGCGCCTACCATGGAATCCGGCCGGGGTTCTCGGACCTCCGGCCGGATTTTGTGTGTCACCCATCCACTGCCGAAGATTGAGGACGAACAAGACTGTGCCGTCGCTGTCGCTATCGAAGCTGCTCCGTGTTGGTGAAGGTCGCATGGTCAAGCGGCTCAAGCACATCGCCGACCACGTTTCCTCGCTGTCGCCCGAGGTCGAAGACCTGACCGACGAGCAACTCCGCGCGAAGACCGAGGAGTTCCGCGCCCGCTACCGTGACGGCGAGACGCTCGACGAGCTGCTGCCCGAGGCGTTCGCGGTCGCCCGCGAGGCGTCCTGGCGCGTCATCGACCAGCGACACTTCCACGTGCAGATCATGGGCGGCGCCGCCCTGCACTTCGGCAACATCGCCGAGATGAAGACCGGTGAGGGCAAGACCCTGACCTGCGTGTTGCCCGCGTACCTCAACGCGATCGCCGGCGACGGCGTGCACGTCGTCACGGTCAACGACTACCTCGCCAAACGCGACTCCGAGTGGATGGGCCGCGTCCACCGCTTCCTCGGACTCGACACCAGCGTGATCCTGTCCGGGATGTCGCCCGCCGAGCGTCGCGCGGCCTATGCGGCGGACATCACATACGGCACCAACAACGAGTTCGGGTTCGACTACCTGCGCGACAACATGACGCACTCCCTGGACGATCTCGTCCAGCGCGGTCACAACTTCGCCGTCGTCGACGAGGTCGACTCCATCCTCATCGACGAGGCCCGGACCCCCCTCATCATCTCCGGCCCCGCCGACGCGTCGAGCAAGTGGTACGCGGAGTTCGCGCGTATCGCGCCGCTGCTCAAGCGCGACGTCCACTACGAGGTCGACATCCGCAAGCGCACCATCGGCGTCCACGAGGCCGGCGTCGAGCTCGTCGAGGACCAGCTCGGTATCGACAACCTGTACGAGGCCGCCAACTCGCCGCTCGTGAGCTACCTGAACAACGCCATCAAGGCCAAGGAGCTGTACACGAAGGACAAGGACTACATCGTCCGCGACGGCGAAGTGATCATCGTCGACGAGTTCACCGGCCGCGTCCTGGTCGGCCGCCGGTACAACGAGGGCATGCACCAGGCGATCGAGGCCAAGGAGAAGGTCGAGATCAAGGCCGAGAACCAGACCCTCGCCACGATCACGCTGCAGAACTACTTCCGCCTGTACGACAAGCTGTCGGGCATGACGGGTACGGCCGAGACCGAGGCCGCCGAGCTGCACCAGATCTACAACCTCGGCGTCATCCCGATCCCCACCAACCGGCCGATGGTCCGCGTCGACAACGGCGACCTGATCTACAAGACCGAGGAAGCCAAGTTCGACGCCGTCGTCGACGACGTGGTGGAGCGGCACGAGAAGGGCCAGCCGGTCCTCATCGGCACGACCAGCGTCGAGCGGTCCGAGTACCTGTCGAAGCAGTTCACCAAGCGCGGCGTGGCGCACAACGTGCTGAACGCGAAGTTCCACGAGCAGGAAGCTCAGATCATCGCCGAGGCCGGTCGGTCGGGCGCGGTCACCGTGGCCACCAACATGGCCGGTCGTGGTACCGACGTCGTGCTCGGCGGCAATCCCGACATCATCGCGGACATCGCGCTGCGCAAGCAGGGACTCGACCCCGTCCACACCCCCGACGACTACGAGGCGGCGTGGGACGACGTCCTCGACCAGGTCAAGGCCGAGGTGAAGGCCGACGCCGACAAGGTGCGCGAGGCGGGCGGGCTGTACGTCCTCGGTACCGAGCGGCACGAGTCCCGGCGCATCGACAACCAGTTGCGCGGCCGGTCCGGCCGTCAGGGCGACCCGGGTGAGTCGCGGTTCTACCTGTCCCTCGGCGACGAGTTGATGCGCCGGTTCAACGGTGCGGCGCTGGAATCGATCATGACCCGGCTCAACCTGCCCGACGACGTTCCCATCGAGGCGAAGATGGTCTCGAAGGCCATCAAGAGCGCTCAGACGCAGGTCGAGCAGCAGAACTTCGAGATCCGCAAGAACGTCCTCAAGTACGACGAGGTGATGAACCAGCAGCGCACGGTCATCTACAACGAGCGCCGCCAGATCCTCGAAGGCAAGGACATGGAGGGCCAGGTCGAGAAGATGATCACCGACGTGGTCACCGCCTACGTCGACGGCGCCACCGCGGAGGGCTACGTCGAGGACTGGGATCTCGAACAACTGTGGACGGCGCTCAAGACGCTGTACCCGATCGGCGTCGACTACAAGGAACTGGTCGGCGACGGCGACGACGAGACGAAGGACATCACCGCCGACGAGCTGCGCGAGACCCTGTTGAAGGACGCGCACGACGCTTACACCCGGCGTGAGGCCGAGATCGACGGTGTCGCCGGTGAGGGATCGATGCGCGAACTCGAGCGGCGGGTCCTGCTGAGCGTCCTCGACCGGAAGTGGCGTGAGCACCTCTACGAGATGGACTACCTGAAGGAGGGCATCGGCCTGCGGGCGATGGCCCAGCGTGATCCGCTCGTCGAGTACCAGCGCGAAGGTTTCGACATGTTCGGCGGGATGCTCGAGGGTTTGAAGGAGGAGTCGGTCGGATTCCTGTTCAACCTCCAGGTCGAGGCGGCAGCCCCGCAGGCGGCGCAGGCCCCGGGCGTCAGCGTCACCGCGGCTTCCGCTGCGGCGACGGCGTCGGCCGCACCCGCTCCGGCGGCGCCGCGACCGCTGCCCACCCAGGAGGCCGCGCAGCAGGCGCAGGGCACGGCGGCGCCGTCCGCCCTCCGCGCGAAGGGTCTGGACGACGGCGAGCCTCGCGGGCTCACCTATTCCGGGCCTGCCGAGGACGGCAACGCCCAGCTCAGCCGCCGCGGAGCGGCCGAGGCGGACGACGCCGCCGACGCCGGAACCCGTCGCCAGCGGCGGGAGGCCGCGCGGTCGCAGTCGAAGGGCAGGAAGGCGCCCAAGACCAAGCGCAAGCGCTGACCGCGGCGCGGACGATCAGCCGATCACCAGCGAGGTGACGGTCCAGCCCGTGTCGGACTGTTGTTCGACACGGGCTGCGATCACGAAGATCCGTGGCCCCCGGCGGTAGGTGCCGAACGCTTCGAACACGCAGGGCTCCACCGCGCGCAGATGCACGCGGACGAGCGCCGCGACACCGAGTCGCCGGGCGGGCGACTCCGCGAGCGCGAACGTGCGCACCACGTCGACGAGCGACGGCGTCACCAGCGGCCGCAGCTGCCGGACGTTGCGCCGCCGATCCAGCACTTCGAGAACCAGCCGGAACGCCTGCTCCGTGAACCGCTGCACGTCCGGCGACGGAATCGGCAGAGTTCCCGGGTGCGCCGCGGCGGTGCGCGGTGACGCCCCCGAGTGCGGCGACGACCGGTGCCTGGCGTGCCCGCGCGGATGCCGCGCACCCGACGGTGCCGCCGCACTGCCCGGCAGGATCGGCGCGGTGCCGTCGCCGGCCGCCGGCTCGAAGCGCGGCACCCGTGACAGGAACGTGTAGGACTCACTCATTTCTTACCCCCCGGTTTCGGCATGAGACGGCCGTCGTAGCGGTCATGATCGCACGGATCCCGTCGTCGTGTCGCCGTACCGCGGAGCGGACTCGTGTCGCCGTACCGCGGAGCGGACTCGTGTCGCCGAACCGTGGGGCGGACCCTAGGGTGGGGACGTGCGGGGATTGATTTTGGACTTCGGCGGCGTTCTCGCGGGTCCCGGTTCGGACATGGACGGCCTGTCGTCCGTCCTGGCCGGTGCCCGGACCCGTGGTGTGCGGACCGCGATCCTCAGCAACGATCCCGGCGGTCCCGGCGCGCAGTGGTTGCGGGAACTCGGCGACGGCCGGCTGGTCGATCAGGTCGTGCTGTCCGGGGATGTCGGTGTCGCCAAACCTGATCCGCGGATCTACCGGCTGACGGCCGGCGCGCTCGGTCTGGACCCGGGCGACTGTATCTTCGTCGACGACCTGCCGGTCAACGTCCGGGGCGCGGTGGCTGTCGGGATGGTGGGCATCCACCACGTCGACGGCGCGGCCACGGCGGACGAGATAGCGATACTTCTCGAGGTGGATCGAGACGGGATGCAAGGGGGACAGGCACCGACATGGTGACGAGACTGACTACGCAGGATGCATCGTTCTACTTCCTCGAGGCGAGCAGTACGCCGATGCACGTGGGATCGCTGGCGATCTTCCGGAAGCCGCGAAACGGGTTGTCCTACGAGGAATTACTGAGCCTCGTCGAGGAGCGGCTGAGCCTGGTGCCGCGCTATCGGCAGAAGGTGCGGGAGGTGGCGCTGGGGCTGTCGCGGCCGGTGTGGGTGGACGATCAGGATTTCGACATCGAATACCACGTCCGGCGGTCGGCGCTGCCGAAGCCCGGATCGGACGCCCAGTTGCACGACCTGGTCGCACGGCTCACGTCCCGGCCACTCGACAACACGCGACCACTGTGGGAGATGTACCTGGTGGAGGGGTTGTCCAACAATCGCTTCGCGATCTTCACGAAGTCGCATTCCTCGCTGGTCGACGGCGAGACGGCGCTCGAGATCGGTCAGGTGATCCTGGACCCGGCGAAGACCCGGCGGCCGATGGCCGAGGAACTGTGGATGCCGAGCCCCGCCCCCAGCGAGTCCACTCTCATCGCGGGGGCGCTGGCGGAGATGGTGTCGAGGCCGGGCGAGGGCCTGGCGGCACTGCGGATGACATTGGGCGACATGGCGTCTGCGCTCGGCGAGACCGTGCGCGCGGTCGGCAAGCTCGCCGCCGTGGTGCGCACCGCGACGCAGGTGGCGCCTACGAGCCCGCTCAACGCGACGATCTCCCGCAACCGGCGGTTCGCGGTGGTCAAGACCGAACTGGGCGACTACCGGAAGATCCGCGCACAGTACGGGTGCGAGGTCAACGACGTCATCCTCGCCGTCGTGTCGGGTGCGATGCGGTACTGGCTGCTGTCCCGCGGCGAACCGGTGGCCGAGTCGACCACGGTCCGGGCGATGGTCCCGATGTCGGTGTACGCGACGGATCCCGACGCCGAGGACGAGGCGTCCCGCCGCGGCGAGTGGGCGGACCCGCGGAGCATGGTGTCGTCCTTCCTCATCGACCTGCCGGTCGGGGAACCGAACGCGGTGGTGCGACTGTCGCACGTGGCGCACGCCATGGAGGCGCACGCGAAGCAGAGTCAGCGGGTCACCGCGGAGACCCTGGTCCGGTTGTCGGGATTCGCGCCCGCCACGCTGCACGCGATGAGTGCCCGTGTCGCGAGCAGTTTCTCGCAGCGCATGTTCAACCTGATGATCACGAACGCGCCGGGTCCGCAGATGCCGCTGTACGTCGGGGGAGCGCGGATGCTCGAGATGTATCCGGTGTCGCCCCTGCTGAAAAACCAGACGTTGAGCATCGGCCTCACGTCCTACGACGGCAACGTCTACTACGGTTTGAATGCAGACCGTGACGCCATGGCCGACGTGGACGTGGTGGCGGCGCTGCTGTACGAATCTCTCGAGGAGTTGTTGGATGCCAGCCGGTGAGAAGTCCGCGGTGCGAATGACGGGTGACGCATGACGAGGGTGTACGTTCCCGCGACGATCGAGATCCTGCAGCGGCTCGTCGCCGACCAGGAGTTCGATCCGATGAGCCGTACCGCCTTCGCCGTCACCGCCACGCTTCGCGAGGCGTACTCGTCGGGCGACGACGACGAACTGGCCGAGGTCGCGATGGCCGAGGCGGCCCGGGCGTCGCTGCGCCTGATCGCGGGCCGGGTGGGGGAGGGCGGGAGCGACGGGGTCCGCTTCCGCCGCGCGGTGGTCGCCGCGGACATCGACGACGTGACACCCCGTCCGGACCTCGACGACGCCGTGGTCCGGCTGCCCGGTCCGGTGACGATCGGCCGGGTCGCGTCGGTGCACGTGGACCTCGCGGAGGCCGAGCCCGACATCGAACGGGCCGTGTCGGCGATCGACGAGGCGGATCTCGGGGACCCGGACGCCGAGTTCGTTCTCGGTGACGCCGAGGATCACGTTCTGGCGTGGTACGCCACCCAGGAGCTTCCGTTCCTGCTCGAACTGCTCTGACCGGTACGTCCTCTTACCTTGGGGTAACCTACGGTACCGTAACTTGAAAACCTACGGTAGCGTAGGTCGTGACGGAAAAGGTGGAGGTCGGATGGGTCTGAAGGATTGGATCGAGGCGCCCGCAGCAGCGGTCGTGCCCGCCAAGCGGTCCAAGCTCAATTGGTTGCGCGGCGCGGCGGCACGTCTGACGACGCCGTTGCTCCCCGACGACTACCTGCACCTGGCCAACCCGCTGTGGTCGGCCCGCGAACTGCGCGGACAGATCGTGGAGGTGCGCGCGGAGACGGCGGACTCCGCCACGATCGTCATCAAGCCGGGCTGGGGATTCGACTTCGACTACGAGCCCGGCCAGTACATCGGCATCGGCCTGCACATCGACGGACGCTGGCACTGGCGTTCGTACTCCCTCACCTCGCCCCCGAACTGGGACGACAAACTCATCTCCATCGCCGTCAAGGCGATGCCCGAAGGATTCCTGTCCAGTCACCTCGTCAACGGTGTGCCGTCGGGAACGATCGTCCGGCTCGCGACGCCCACGGGCAACTTCGCGCTGCCCGACCCGCCGCCGCAGCGCATCCTGTTCCTCACCGCGGGCAGCGGCATCACTCCCGTCATGGCGATGCTGCGCACCATGAACCGGCGCGGCCAGCTTCCCGACGTCTTCCACGTCCACTCGGCGCCCACCGACGCCGACGTGATGTTCGCCGACGAACTCACCCAGCTCCACGAGGAGCACGACGACTTCCGGTGCAAGATCCAGCTCACCCGCAGTCAGGGCAAGTTCGCGTTGTCCTCGCTCGACGAGGTGTGCCCGGACTGGCGCGAACGGCAGACGTGGGCCTGCGGGCCGCTGCCGATGCTCGACGAGATCGAGACGCTGTGGCGCGACGAGAACATCGAGGACAAGCTGCATCTCGAACGTTTCGCCGTCTCCCGCGCGGACACGTCCGGCGAGGGCGGAACGGTGACGTTCGCCAAGGCCGACAAGACCGTCACGATCGACGGTGCCACCACTCTCCTCGAGGCCGGTGAGCAGGTCGGGGCGCTCATGCCGTTCGGCTGCCGGATGGGAATCTGCCAGACCTGTGTCGTGCCGATTCTCGCCGGGCACGCCATCGACCTGAGGTCCGGCAAGCAGCATGCCGAAGGTGACCGAGTCCAGACTTGTATCTCGGCGGCGGCAGGGGACTGCACGCTCGACGCGTGAGCGTGAGCGTGTTGTTCACCTGACTCCGCTATTCTCGGACTCTCACCAGACGGAGGAGCACGGTGGCGATCACCGACATCAAAGAGTTCGCGCATCTGACCGAAGCGGACATCGAGTCGCTCGGGCGTGAGTTGGATGCGATCCGGCTCGACGTGGAGGATTCGCGCGGCGTCCGCGACGCCCGATACATCCGCCGTGCCATCCGGGCGCAACGACTGCTCGAGCTCGGTGGCAGGCTCGCGCTGTTCGGCAGCCGGTACCGGCCGGCCTGGCTGGCGGGCACGGCGATGCTCTCCCTCTCGAAGATCATCGAGAACATGGAACTCGGCCACAACGTGATGCACGGCCAGTGGGACTGGATGAACGATCCGGAGATCCACTCGATGTCGTGGGAGTGGGATCAGACGGGGCCGTCCGAGCATTGGAAGCGGGCGCACAACTACTCCCACCACACGTTCACCAACATCGTGGGAATGGATTCCGACGTCGGTTTCGGCATCCTCCGGATGACCCGCGACGAGGAGTGGCGGCCGATCAACCTGCTGCAGCCGTTCGCCAACATCATTCTCGCCGCCACGTTCGAGTGGGGCATCGCGCTCCACGACCTCACGTTCGCGGCGGAACTGGAGGGCGCCGAGAAGGGTCAGCTCAATTCGCAGGCCAACAAGGATTTCGCCCGCAAGATCTTCCGTCAGGTCGGCAAGGACTTCCTCCTGTTCCCGGTGCTCGCCGGGCCGGCGTGGAAGTCGACGCTGACGGCGAACACCACCGCCAATCTGGTGCGGAACCTGTGGGCGTACGTGGTGATCTTCTGCGGGCACTTCCCGGACGGCGCCGAGAAGTTCACCGTGGACGAATACGAGAACGAGACCCGGCACGAGTGGTACCTCCGGCAGATGCTCGGCAGCGCCAACTTCGACTCCGGCAAGATCATGGGTTTCATGAGCGGGAATCTCAGCTACCAGATCGAGCACCATCTGTTCCCCGATCTGCCGAGCAACCGGTACCCGGAGATCGCCGTGAAGGTGCGGGCGCTGTGCGAGAAGTACGACCTGCCCTACACCACGGGCTCGCTCGCCAAGCAGTACCTGCTTGCCCTGCGCACGATCCACAAACTCGCCCTGCCCGACCGTCTCCTGTGGGCGACGGCGGATGACGCCCCCGAGACCTCCTCGGAGCGCAAGTTCCGCGATGCCCGAGATGCGGGTGCCGCGATGGTCGAGACGCTGCGCACCGATCCCGTGACGGGACGGCGCCGGGGTCTGTTGTCGGCGCTGCGCGCCCACGCGGAGGCCAAGATTCCGCGCCGCCGACGGTGATTTCACTCACACCTACACTCAAGTAACCTACGGTGCCGTAACTTACGGTACGGTAGGTCATGTCAGCGCCTATCCGGTGTGAACTGTCGACCAGCCAGGAGGAGGTCCCCCATGGCGATTGCAGATGTCAAGGAATACGCACATCTCACCGATGCCGATGTCGAGGCGCTCGGGCGCGAGTTGGATGCGATCCGCCGCGATATCGAAGAATCTCGCGGGGAGCGCGACGCGCGCTACGTGCGGAACACCATCAGACTGCAGCGTGGACTCGAGATCGGTGGCCGCGCAGTGCTGTTCGCGAGTCGCCGGCGTCCCGCCTGGCTGCTCGGAGCGGGCATGCTCGGCGTCTCGAAGATCATCGAGAACATGGAACTCGGCCACAACGTCATGCACGGCCAGTGGGACTGGATGAACGATCCGGAAGTCCACTCCACGTCGTGGGAGTGGGACAACACCGGTCCGTCCGCGCACTGGAAGCAGACCCACAATTACCTGCACCACAAGTACACGAACGTCCTCGGCATGGACGACGACGTGGGATACGGCCTGCTCCGGGTGACGCGCGACCAGCGCTGGAAGCCGTTCAACGCCGGCAACCTGGTCTACAACACCCTGCTGGCCCTGTTCTTCCAGTACGGCGTCGCGGCGCAGCACCTCGAACTCGGCAAGGTCGCCAAGGGGCGGGTGCCGAAGGAGGAGACGCAGCGCAAGCTGCGCGAGGTCGGTGAGAAGATCGGCAAGCAGGTCCTCAAGGACTACGTGATCCACCCCGCCGTCACCGGTCCGGCCTGGAAGAGCACGCTCACCGCCAACATGACGGCGAACGCGATCCGCAACGTGTGGACCAACGCGATCATCTTCTGCGGGCACTTCCCGGACGGCGCCGAGAAGTTCACCAAGGCCGACATCGACAAGGAGACGCCCGCCCAGTGGTACCTGCGTCAGATGCTCGGTAGCGCCAACATCGAGGGCAGCAGGCTGATGGACTTCATGTCCGGCAACCTGAGCTATCAGATCGAGCACCACCTGTTCCCCGACCTGCCGAGCAATCGGTACGCGGAGATCGCGGTGCGGGTGCGGGAGTTGTGCGAGAAGTACGACCTGCCGTACACCACCGGCCCGTTCCTGGTGCAGTACGCGAAGTCGTGGCGCACGATCGCGAAGCTGTCGTTGCCGAACAAGTATCTCAAGGCAACCGCGGACGACGCGCCGGAGACGGCGTCGGAGCGCAGGTTCGGTGGAAACACCACGGCGACAATCGATCCCGTGACCGGTCGCCGTCAGGGGCTGGGTTCCGCGATCAAGCGCACCCGCAAGCGTCGCGGTCTGCGCGCGCTGCTCTCCCGCTAGACAGTTCCGCCCGGCGCGGTTCGTCCCTCACCAGGCTTCGTTCGACGCGATGGCCGTGAGGAGGTGACGGACCGCGTCGACGCGTTTGGCGGCCTTGCCCTCGAGGTGGTCGAGCGCGCATTCCGGATCCGCGGGCGGGCCGAGGTGGGTACACCCACGCGGACAGTCCTCGATGGCCGCGGCGAGATCGGAGAACGCGGCCACCACGTTCTCCGGGGAGATGTGGGCCAGTCCGAACGACCGGATGCCGGGGGTGTCGATCACCCAGCCTCCCGACGGTAGCGGCAGCGCGACCGATTGCGTGGACGTGTGCCTGCCCTTGCCCACGCCGGAGACCACGCCCACGGCCCGGTCGGCGTCGGGCACCAGGCGGTTGACGAGCGTCGACTTCCCGACCCCCGAATGCCCGATCAGCGCGGTGAGCCGGCCGGACAGCATCGCCAGGACCTCGTCGACCGGATCGTCGCGGCCTGCCACCACCACGGGGACGTCGAGGTCGGCGAACGTGCTCGCGAACTCCTCGGGCGGTTCGAGGTCGCTCTTCGTCAGGCACACGACGGGGCTCAGCCCGCCCGCGTACGCGGCGACGAGCGCGCGTTCGACGAACCCCGTCCGCGGTGGCGGGTCGGCGAGCGCCACGACGATCAGCAACTGCTGCGCGTTGGCCACCACGATCCGCTCGTAGGGGTCGGTGTCGTCGGCGGTGCGCCGCAGGACGGTGGCGCGCTCGGCCACCCGCACGATCCGCGCCAGGGTGTCGGGCTTGCCGGACAGATCGCCGACGACGCTCACCTCGTCGCCCACCACGATGGGGGTGCGGCCCAGTTCGCGGGCGCGCATGGTGACGAGGGGACGCCCGGGGTCGCCGCCCAGCACGCAGCCCCACCGGCCGCGGTCGACGGCGACGACCATCGCCGACTCGGCCGCGAGGTGCTCCGGCCGGGTTTTCGTGCGCGGGCGCGTCCCTCGGCCCGGGCGCACCCGGACGTCGGACTCGTCGTACTGCCTGCGACTCAGAAGTTCGCCTTCCGCCCGGTGCCCGCCGCCGCGGACAGCATTGTGGCCCACAGGTTCTCGAATCCGGGCAGCGTCTTCGCCGTGGTGCCGATGTCCTCGATCTCGATGCCGTCGACGCGCAGCCCGACGATGGCTCCGGCCGTCGCCATCCGGTGGTCGGCGTAGGAACGCCACGTCCCGCCGTGCAGGTCGGCGGGCACGATCGTGAGCCCGTCCTCGGTTTCGGTGACGTTTCCGCCCAGCGAGTTGATCTCGTGAGCGAGCGCGGCCAGCCGGTCGGTCTCGTGTCCACGCAGATGTGCGATGCCCCGCAGGTGGGACGGGCCGTCCGCGAGCGCCGCGAGCGCCGCGACGGTCGGGGTGAGTTCGCCGACGTCGTGCAGGTCGATGTCGATGCCGGTCAGCTGCTGCGGGCCGCGGACGGTGAGGTTCGCCCCGTCCCGCCGGACGTCGGCGCCCATCGCCAGCAGGATTTCGCGGATCGCGTCGCCGGGCTGCGTCGTCTCGGCAGGCCACAGCGGAACGGTCACCTCACCGCCGGTGACGGCGGCGGCGGCGAGGAAGGCGGTGGCATTCGACAGGTCGGGCTCGATCACCCGGTCGACGGCCCGCACCGGACCGGGGCTCACCCGCCACGTGTCTGCCTCCCCGCCCGTCGCCGGGGTGGAGACCTCGACACCCGACTCGCGCAGCATCTCGACCGTCATGTCGATGTGCGGCATCGACGGGACCGTCTTGCCGTCGTGATGAACCGTGACGCCCTCGTCGAACGCGGCGGCAGACAGCAGCAGCCCGGACACGAACTGCGAAGAACCGGACGCGTCGATCGTGACCCGGCCACCGCGCAACGAGCCCGCGCCGCGGACGGTGAACGGCAGGGAGTCGCCCTCGATGTCCGCGCCGAGACCGCGCAGCGCGTTCAGGATCGTGTCGAGCGGGCGGGTACGCGCCTGCTCGTCTCCGTCGAAGTCGACCGTCCCCTCGGCGAGCGCGGCGACCGGCGGAAGGAACCGCATGACGGTGCCCGCCAGGCCGCAGTCGACCGCACCGCCCCGGAGGCGTCCGGGAGTGACCCGCAGCGTCGTGTCGGCGCCGGCCGTCTCGACGCCGATTCCCAGCGTCCGGAGTGCGTCGATCATGAGGTCGGTGTCCCGGCTGCGCAGTGCCCCGGTGAGGGTGGACGGACCGTCCGCGAGTGCGGCGAGGATCAGCGCGCGATTGGTGATCGACTTCGATCCGGGGAGGGCGACCGTCGCGACGACGGGCGCTTCGGCGCGGGGGGCGTTCCACAGGCTCAGGCTCACGGTCTCCATCTTCGCCTATCGGGCGGGTCGCCGGGCGGGGTGGGCGGCGTGTCGCGGGTGTCGGTGGTTCGTGCCACTCTGGTGGACATGTGCGGCAGGTATGCGACCACTGCGAATCCGGCGACACTCGCGGCCGACCTCGACGCGATCAACGAGGCCGGCGAGGAGGAGAGTCCGCCCGACTTCAACGTGGCACCCACCACGCAGGTCCTCACGGTGGTCGACCGGCACGACGCCCGTCGGATCCGGCGGATGCGGTGGGGTCTCGTGCCGTCGTGGACGAAGGAGCTCGGCAAGGGGCCGGTGCTGTTCAACGCCCGGGCGGATTCGGTCGACAACAAGCCCGCCTTCCGGACCTCGTTCAAGTACAAGCGCTGCCTCGTGCCGATGGACGGCTGGTACGAGTGGCAGACCGAGACCGAGCCGGCGGCCGCCGGGAAGAAGGCGGGCAAGGCGAAGAAGATTCCGTACTACATGTCGCCGGAGGACGGCTCGCGCCTGTACATGGCCGGGCTGTGGTCGGTCTGGCACGATCCCGCGGTCGAGGAGTCGCCGCCCGTCCTGAGCTGCAGCATCATCACGGTCGACTCCGCCGCCCAGCTCGAGAACGTGCACGACAGGATGCCGCTCGTGATGCCCCGTGACCGCTGGGCCGCGTGGCTCGATCCCGAGCACCCCGCGTCGACGGACCTGCTCGAGGTGTCACCCGACGCCATCGCCGACATCACGGTCCGGCGGGTGTCCACGCTGGTGAACAGCGTGAAGAACAACGGTCCGGAACTTCTCGACCCCGACGCGGCCGGTCGCGACGACGCGCAGGTGGGGGAGCAGATCAGCCTGCTGTGACCGCCGCGGTGACGGCTCCGCTGAGCCGGACCAGATCGGCGGGCGCGAGTTCGATCTCGAGTCCGCGCCTGCCCGCGCTGCACAGCACCCGGTCCCAGTCGAGCGCCGACGCGTCGACGACCGTCGGAAGTGCCTTCCGCTGGCCGAGCGGGGAGATGCCGCCGAACACGTAACCGGTGGAGCGCTCGGCCTCGGTGCGGTCCGCCATCACGGCCTTGCCTGCGCCCAGCGCCGCGGCCGCCGCCTTCAGGGACAGTTTCTCCGGCACCGGCAGGACCGCCACCGCCAGCTTGCCCGTGTCGAGTTTGATCACGAGCGTCTTGAACACCTGGTGGGCGGTGACGCCGACCGTCTCGCCCAGCGCGTCGACGGCTTCCGAACCGTACGACTCCGCCCGCTCGTCGTGCGCGTAGCTGTGCACGGTGTGGTCGATGTGCTGTGTGACGAGCAACTTCGTCGCGGGAGTGGCAGTTCCGGCCATGGACGAACACTCTGCCACGCGGTGCGGGAACACCGCGGGCGGGAGTCGTGTTGGTACCTGCAGAAGACCCGTGCATCGAAGGGAGTGGTCCGTATCGTGATGTCCTCGGTAATCGAGCCCACGTCGCGTCTGCTGTTGGCGGTAACGTTGACGCCCACGGCGACCGAAGGGATCAGCGTGCAGGAACATGACCGTCCGACGGCAGAGAAGGCCGAGCCACAGGACGAGTTGATCGCGCGTTTCGAAAGGGACGCGCTCCCACTTCTGGATCAGTTGTACGGCGCTGCTCTGAGGATGACCCGGAACCCGGCGGACGCCGAGGACCTCGTGCAGGAAACGTATGTGAAGGCCTACACGGCGTTCCGCTCGTTCCGCGAGGGCACCAACCTCAAGGCGTGGCTGTACCGGATTCTCACGAACACGTACATCAACTCGTACCGCAAGAAGCAGCGGCAGCCCGCGCAGTACCCGACCGACGAGATCACCGACTGGCAGCTGGCGGCGACGGCGGAGCATTCGTCGACCGGGCTGCGGTCCGCCGAGGTCGAGGCACTGGACGCGCTCCCCGACGACGACATCAAGGAAGCCCTCCAGGCCCTGCCGGAGGAGTTCCGGATGGCCGTCTACTACGCCGACGTCGAGGGCTTTCCCTACAAGGAGATCGCCGAGATCATGGGCACCCCGATCGGGACCGTGATGTCGAGGCTGCACCGCGGGCGCAAGCAGCTCCGGGGTCTGCTCGCCGACGTCGCACGCGAACGAGGATTCAACCGTGGCGGCACCGACGAGGTGGCCGGCGACAGTGTAGTGAGTGCGGAGCAGGAGGTTTCTCGGTGAGCGAGCAGGACGAATTCGAGCAGCTCGACTGCTCCGCCGTCATCGCGGACGTCTGGCTGATGCTGGACAGCGAGTGCGACGAGGCCTCACGGGCGCGGCTGCAGCGGCACCTCGACGAGTGCGGGTCGTGCCTCGAGGCGTACGGGATCGAGGAGAAGGTCAAGAGCCTCGTGAATCGCAAGTGCGGCGGTGAGCACGCACCGGAGAGCCTGCGTCAGAGGCTCTCCATCGAGTTGCGGCGGACGATCCTCATCACGAACACCGAACCCGAGTCGTAACCCGTCAGAACAGCAATCAGGGGCCGGAAAGCATCGCTGCTTTCCGGCCCCTGGTGCGTTCTACGGCGCGTCAGGCGTTGGGACGCTTGCCGTGGTTTGCGGCGTTGCCCTTGCGACTGCGCTTCTTGCGACCACGCTTACCCATGAGTAGATCTCCCTTCTTTTCACCACAGTCTTCCACGTGTGGTTGGGTGTCCTTGCAACAGGGCTTTCTCGACACCCGGGAGTGAAGGATCACAATGGCAGAAGACGTGCGCGCCGAAATGGTTTCGACGGTGTATCAGGTTGTGGTGAGCGCGGGTGACGAGGTGAAGGAAGGCGACACCCTCGTCATCCTCGAGTCGATGAAGATGGAGATCCCCGTCATCGCCGAAGAGCCCGGCACGGTCACCTCGGTGGACGTCAAGGTCGGCGACGTGATCCAACAGGGCGACCTGATCGCGGTCATCTCCTGAGCTGACTGACACCTCCCACGATGTCGACCCTGAGCGATCTGCTCGCCGAACACACCGACCTGCCCGGCGAGGCCGTCGACCACCTGCAGCGCGTCGTCGGCGAATGGCAGCTGCTCGCCGATCTCTCCTTCGCGGACGTCCTGCTGTGGGTCGGAGCGGACTCCGCGGCCACCAACCCGACCGGCACCGTGATCTGCGTCGCGCACTGCAGGCCCACCACCGCGTCGACCGCGTTCCCGGAGGACGTCGTCGGAACCGTCGTGTCGGAGTCGGAACACCCGCAGGTGCTGCAGGCGCTGCTCGAGGGCCGCGTCGTGCGGCCCGA
Source organism: Rhodococcus sp. NPDC057529 (assembly GCF_042802055.1). NCBI lineage: Bacteria > Bacillati > Actinomycetota > Actinomycetes > Mycobacteriales > Nocardiaceae > Rhodococcus > Rhodococcus sp. NPDC057529. The sequence continues at coordinate 65,763 of NZ_JBHVEY010000030.1, read as the reverse complement.
GGACGGCGGCGGGCACGCGGGTCTGCCGCCGCGCGGCGAAGCGGTCCCGGTGCGGTGGAACGGCGAGGTGATCGCCGTCCTGAGCCGGGACACCAACCTGTCGCACCAGCGGGCGCAGAGCCCGCTCGAGGTCGCGTATCTCGACTGCGCCGAGGACCTGTGCCAGATGATCAGCGACGGCACGTTCCCGATCCGTGAGGCCCGCTCGGACACCAACTCGAGCCCCCGCGCCGGCGACGGCTTCATCCGCCTGGACACCGACGGCAGCGTGGTCTACGCGAGTCCCAACGCGCTGTCGGCGTACCACCGGATGGGTCTCAGCTCGGACCTGATCGGCCAGAACCTCGCCGCCACGACACGCTCACTCGTGACGGATCCGTTCGAGTCGCAGGAGGTCGCCGGATACATCCGCGACACGATCGCCGACAAACCGGGCCGCCGGATGGAGATCGAGGCCCGGGGCGCGACCGTCCTGCTGCGGGCGCTGGTACTCAAACCCGGCGGGAAGCGGGTGGGCGCCGCCGTCGTCGTGCGGGACGTCACGGAGGTGAAGAGGCGGGATCGCGCCCTGCTCAGCAAGGATGCGACGATCCGCGAGATCCATCACCGGGTGAAGAACAATCTGCAGACCGTGGCGGCGTTGCTGCGGCTGCAGGCCCGCCGCACCAACAACGAGGAGGCCCGTCAGGCGCTCAGCGAATCGGTGCGCCGCGTCACGTCGATCGCCCTCGTGCACGACACGCTGTCGATGTCGGTGGACGAGGAGGTGAACCTCGACGAGGTCGTGGACCGGCTCGTGCCGATTCTGTCCGACGTGGCGACGGTGAGCACGCCGATCAAGGTCCGCCGGGAGGGCAGCTTCGGGGTGTTCTCCGCGGAGCGGGCCACACCGCTGGTGATGGTGCTGACCGAACTCGTGCAGAACGCGATCGAGCACGCCTTCGAACCGGGCGCCGCAGGCACGGTCACCATGAGGGCAGAACGGTCGGCGCGCTGGCTGGACGTCGTGATCCACGACAACGGCAGGGGATTGCCGCCCGGTTTCAGCCTCGAGCGGTCCGACCGGCTCGGTCTGCAGATCGTCCGGACCCTGGTGGCCGCCGAACTGAACGGTTCGCTGGGGCTGCACCCGGGGGCGGAGGGGGGAACGGATGCCGTGTTACGCGTACCGCTGGGCCGTCGTGGACCGCGGTACTGACCGGCGGGCAAGCAAAAGGCCCGGCACCATGTGGTGCCGGGCCCGTCTCCTTCTGAAGTATCAGACGGTGGTGCGGGCACGCGTCCGAGCGTTCCGGCGCTTGAGTGCGCGACGCTCATCTTCGCTCATGCCGCCCCACACACCGGCGTCCTGGCCCGACTCGAGTGCCCACGAGAGGCATTCGGCGGTCACCGGGCAGCGGTTGCAGACAACCTTGGCATCAGCAATCTGCGCGAGAGCCGGACCGCTGTTGCCCACAGGGAAGAACAACTCGGGGTCTTCGTCGCGACAGATTGCCTTGTGGCGCCAGTCCATCCTTCTGCTCCTTAACTGGGTGCGTCGTGCACCGTTTCGTCTTCGTGAGTTCATGTGTGCGTAGAGAATGTTTCCGCACTGTTGCTTGTGAATGCTTTCACGAACTGGCGGGATGTCAATAGAAAACCGCCGCACCGTGGGGGAGCTCACGTAGTTAGGCTGCCCTTCGAGGGGCGCCGTCCTTTTTACCCCGCGCCGGCGCTTCCCGCTAGGTGAAAACGGGGATTCTCGAGAACTGCTCAGGGTCGCGGCGGCGCGACGACATCCAGCACGTCGGGCACCGACACGAACTCCACCACGTTGCGAAGTCCGATGTAGTCGCCGTCCATCTGCAGTCCGATCGGCTCCGACGCGGAGATCCGCACGCGCGGCACGTCGTCGACCCGGACGAGTTTCTTCGCCGTCGGGCGGGTTCCGGGGGTCAGCAGCTGACGGGCCACGCGCAGGGTGGTCAGGATCGCGGTGGACCGCATCGCGAAGACACCGAGGCCGGTGTCGTAGGTGGTGTCGGGATTGGTGTGGACTTCCCGTTTGTTCAGATACGTCCAGGGACTCGCGTTCGACACGAAGGCGTAATGAACACCCTCGACCGGATCGCGATCGGGAACCTCGACGGTGAGTGTCGGCTCCGCGTACTTCGACCGGAAGAACACGCGCACCGCCGCGCGGACATACTGGGCCGGTGTGGCGGGGCGCCCGTTCTTGCGGTGCATGTCGACCGCCTCACACACCTGGGCATCCCAGCCGAGGCCCGCGTTGAACGTGAACCAGCGGTCGTCGCAGTGGGCCAGCCCGATCCTGCGCCGCTGCCCGCGGGAGAGGAGGTCGATGAGCTGGTTGGTGGCGTCCACCGGGTCCGGGGCGATGCCGAGCGAGCGGGCGAACACGTTCGCCGATCCGCCGGGAACGACGGCGATCGGGGGAATCGGCCCCACCGTCACCGCGCTCGTCGACTTCGGGTCCGGGATGCCGAGCAACCCGTTGACCACCTCGTTCACGGTGCCGTCGCCGCCGTGGACGATGATCAGGCCCATTCCGTCGACGCAGGCCTGCTGCGCCAGTTCGGCGGCGTGCCCACGATGCGTCGTGTGCGCGACCGTCAACCGCACCCGGCTCGACAGCGCGTGCGCGAGCAGGTCCCGCCCGGCCGGGGTCGTCGATGTGGCATTGGGGTTGACGATCAGCAGCGCACGCACGGGGCCCAAGCCTAGCCGGGGCGGCACGTGTCACCGTCCGAGGCCGCCGGCGGCGGGGTGTTCTAGGCTGGCCGACGTGCCGAAGCCGTCTCAGAGCAAGTCCACGCCCACCACGGTCCGCGCGGCGGGCGCCCTGGTGTCGCTCGAGGGCGCGGTGGCGGTCGGTGTCGCCGTGGTACTGGTGATCCGGGGGCTGCTCGGGCACGACCAGAGCGTCAGCAGCGGATACGGCACCGCCGCGTGGTTCGCCATTCTCGGTGGCGCCGTGCTCGCCGCCGGGCTCGCCCTGATCTTCGGCAGGCGCTGGGGGCGGGCGATCGCGATCGTCGCCCAACTGCTGCTGCTTCCGGTGGCGTGGTCGCTGCTCACCGATTCCCACCAGCCGTTCTTCGGTGTGCTGCTCGGCGTCGTGGTGGTCGGAGCCCTCGGGTGCCTGTTCAGCAGCCCCACGTCGAAATGGATGGCCGCCGAGTACGGCCAGGAAGCCGACGTCGACAACCCGTCGGAGCGCTAACTCACCTCGGACGCGAGGCGGCCGAGGGGATCCCCGGTGAGCCGGTACGTGGTCCACTCGTCCTGTGGTCGCGCGTCGAGGGACTCGTAGAACGCGATCGACGGCGTGTTCCAGTTGACCACCGACCACGACAGCCGCGTGTAGCCGTTGTCGACACACTCCTTCGCGAGGGTGGCGAGCAGCGCCTTTCCGTGACCGGAACCGCGCTCGGACGGGCTGACGAACAGGTCCTCGAGATAGATGCCGTGCGTTCCGTCCCACGTGGAGAAGTTCCGGAACCACACCGCGATCCCGACGACCCGGTCGTTGTCGTTCGCCGCGACGTGGGCGAACGTGGACGGCTGCGGGCCGAACAGGGCGTCGTCTATCTGGTCGGCCGTGACGGTGCACTTGTCGCGGGCCTTCTGGTGTTCGGCCAGTTCGTAGATCATCGCGGTGATCGCGGAGACGTCCTCGCGTGCTGCGCGTCTGATCATCGGGCACCTTCCGTCGTCACGTTGTGGCTGACCACCTGTTGCGCCCCGTGCTCGAAACCGAGGACGGAGTACGCGCCGGGCGCCATCGCGAACCGTCGGCCCTCGCTGACGGGAAGCTCCGCCCAGCGCGCGATGAGCGCGCGGGAGAAGTGGCCGTGCCCGACGAGGATCACGTCGCGGTCGACGAGTTGCGAATGCGCGACGGACAGCACGAGGTCGCAGCGGGTGTGCACCTGCTCGACCTGTTCGCCTCGGGGGCACGGATGCGTCCACACGGTCCAATCCGGCACCTGCTGCCGGATCTCGGGCGTCGTCATGCCCTCGTAGATCCCGTAGTCCCATTCGGCGAGTGCGTCCCATGTGCGCTGAATCTTCAGACCCGCCAGTTCCGCCGTCTCCTGGGCGCGTTGTCGCGGGCTGACGATGACGAGGGGGTCGCGCAGCGCGAGGGCGTCCATCGCCGGACCCACCTGCCGCGCCTGGGACTCACCCAGTTCCGTGAGGTGGACGTCGGTGCGGCCGGTGTGTTTACCCCAACGGGCCCATTCCGTTTCGCCGTGCCGGAGGAGGACGATCCGGCGGCCGCGCGGCGAATCACTGGGTGGCATCCGTCCATCATGTCAGTCAATCTGCGTGTATGGCTCGCCTCCGGCGACGAAGTAGGTAAGGATCGAGCCGTGACAACGGTTCTTGCAGTGGCAAATCAGAAGGGTGGGGTCGCGAAGACCACCACGGTCGCCTCTCTCGGCGCGGCTCTCGTCGGGCTGGGCCAGAAGGTTCTGGTGGTGGATCTCGACCCACAGGGCTGCCTGACCTTCTCCCTGGGGCACAACCCCGACCGGTTGGAGGCCTCCGTCCACGAGGTGCTGACGGGTGACCTGGGGGCGCGGGAAGCGGTGATCGACACCGAGGACGGTGTCGCGCTCCTGCCCGCGACGATCGACCTCGCGGGCGCGGAAGCGTTGCTGCTCATGCGTCCCGGTCGCGAGTTCGCCCTCAAACGCGCTCTGGCGCCGTTGCTGGACGACTACGACACGGTCATCATCGACTGTCCGCCGTCGCTCGGTGTGCTCACACTGAACGGGCTCACGGCGGCGCAATCGGTACTGGTGCCGCTGCAGTGCGAGACGCTCGCCCACCGCGGTGTCGGGCAGTTGCTGCGGACGGTCACCGAGGTGCAGCAGATCACCAACCCCGACCTGGTGCTGCTCGGCGCGCTGCCGACGCTGTACGACGCGCGCACCACCCACAGCAGGGACGTGCTGTCCGACGTGTCCGATCGCTACAACCTGCCGGTCCTCGCCCCGCCGATCCCGCGGACGGTGCGGTTCGCGGAGGCGACGGCGTCGGGTGCCACGGTGCTGGCGGGGCGCAAGAACAAGGGTGCCCAGGCCTACCGGGACCTGGCCGAGAACCTCGCCAAGCACTGGGCCGGATCGGAACTCGCTACGTTTTCGCCTGGAAGTGCCGAGTAAGTTCCTCTGGCGTGGGACTCCACGCGGCGGGCCAATCCTGCTGGCGTAACTGCGCATCCGTGCCTCCGTCGGCGAAGACGACGCTTCCGCAGAGCAGTGTCGACCCCGGTCCGAGCAGGAATTCGACGAGCGCGGCGATCTCGTCCGGACGTCCGCGCCTGCCGAGCGGCACCGGATAGAAGTCCAGGGCCTTCGCCAGCTCGGGGTCGAGGTCGTCTCCGCTGGTCATCGGCGTGTCGATCATGCCCGGTGCGATCGCGTTGAGCCGGATGCCGTTGCCGATCCATTCGGGTCGCACCGCTTCCCGTCGAATCCACCAGGCCAGCGCGAGCTTCGACGCCGGATACGCGGGGATGGCGGTCACCTCGTCGCCGATGCGCACCGCCTCCGCCTCGTCGCCGCGCAGGCACGCCGTCACCAGATTCCCGGGAACTCCGGGCTGCGTGGTGGTGCTGCTCGACGAGATCACCACCACCGAGGCGCCGCCCCCGCGTTCGAGGGCGGGCTTCAGGGCCGTCACGAGATCCACGGCCCCGAAATAGTTGACGGCGATCAGCTTGCCGCCGGGGACGTGGGACAGCGATCCGAGTCCGGCGCAGCAGACGAGGCCGTCCACGACGCCGCCGCTCCTGTCCGTCACGGCGGTGGCCGCGGCGGCCCGGCCGCCGGGGGTGGACAGGTCGGCGGTCACGTCGGTGTGTGCGAGGTCGACGCCGATGACGGTGTGGCCGCCGGCCTCGAGGGTGTGGCGGCTCGCCGCCCCGATGCCGGAGGCCGCACCGGTGATCACGTAGGTTGCCATGCCGTGAATTAGAACACGTTACACAGTGCAGCGGGTGGGGACTTCGGCCTCCGGTCCGAGTGCCGCGGAATTCGTGTCGGCGTAGTGGGCGCGTAGTCCCGTGACGCCGGGTGCCCGGTCCTCGCGCAACACGAACCGGTCGTCGTAGTCGCCGCCGTTCTGTGAGCGGAAGGGCAGCGGCGCGTCGGTGAACAGGCCGGACACACGATCGATCAGGCGGGCCGCGACGCCGGGGTAGTTCTCGGCGCGCAGCCGGTCCGCGCTGTCGATCAGGACCGGGGGCAGCACGGACATCCCCGTGTACCAGAAGATTCCGTGGTGGATGGGGAACAGGACCTCGTCCATCTGACCGTTGATTCCGCGCGGGCCCGCACTGTCGGCGCTGCCGCCGAAACTGACGACGGTCATGGCCCGCTTGCCGGCGAGGGTCCCCTCGCCGTATCGGCGGGTGGCACCGTCCTCGCGGCGAACCCCGTACCCGTAGCCCTCGACGAACACCCGGTCGAACCAGCCCTTGAGGATCGCGGGCATGCCGTACCACCACAGTGGGAACTGCACGATCACCGCGTCGGCCCACCCGAGTTTGCGCTGCTCCGCCAGGATGTCGGGGGCCAGGGTGCCCTCGGCCAGTGCCTGCCCGGACCGCGCTCCGACCAGCAGTCGGCCGCTCGGATCGTGCGCGAAGTCCTCCGCGGTCACCACCGGATTCCATCGCATCCCGTACAGATCGGAGGTCCGGATCTCGTGGCCTGCGCAGCGCAGGGCCGCGAGAGCATCGCTGCGCAGTGCCGCGTTCAGGGACTTCGGCTCGGGATGTGCCGACACCCAGAGGATCTTCATGGTCCACCTTTCGCTCGGTCGCCGTCGACCCTTCCGATCATGGATCCGCGCGCGTCGCCGCACCAGTGGCCGGTTGGACACTATGTGAAATAATCGGGCCATGTCCGATTCGAGAGGCGAACGGCCCGGGCGCCGCCATCGCGTGGTCGTATTCGTGCGCGACGGCCTGCTCCCCATCGAGTTCGGAATAGTCCACCGACTGTTCGGGGAAGCGCGGTCGCGGGACGGCGAACCGCTGTACGAGGTCCTCACGTGCGCCCTCGAGCCCGGCGCCGTCCGGACCGACACCGACGTGACGCTGTCGGTCGAGCACGGCCCGGCGCTGCTCGGCACCGCCGACACGGTCGTGGTCCCGGCGTCCGATCAGGACTACGACCCGCCGGAGGACGGCGGACTACCCCGCCACCTCGCGGACGCCTTCGCGCACATCCGGCCGGGCACCCGGGTGGCCTCGATCTGCACGGGATCGTTCGTTCTCGCCGCCGCCGGCCTGCTGGAGAACCGGCGAGCCACGACGCACTGGAAGTCGGCGGACGCGTTCCGGCGGCTCTACCCCGGCGTGCACCTCGACCCCGGCGTGCTCTACACCCACGACGGCACCGTGCTCACCGCCGCCGGCGTCGCATCCGGAATCGATTTGTGCCTGTACATGATTCGTGTCGACCACGGTGCGTCGGTGGCCAACGAGGTGGCGCGGGGAACGGTCGTGCCGCCTCATCGCAGCGGCGGTCAGGCGCAGTTCGTCACCGCGCCCGTCCCGGCGGCCGACGGTGCGTCGACGTCGGGTGCGCGGATGCGGGCGCTGGCCCGCCTCGATCAGCCGCTGTCGCTGCGGGAACTGGCGGCGGGGGAGTCGATGAGCGTGCGCACGTTCACCCGGCGATTCCGCGCCGAGACGGGGATGTCGCCGACGCAGTGGATTCTCGAGCAGCGGATCACCCGCGCCCGTGAACTGCTGGAGAACACCGACCTGCCGGTCGACGACGTGGCCGGGGCCGCGGGATTCGGCACCGCGACCTCCTTGCGGCAACACCTCGCGCGCACCGTCGGCGTCTCACCCTCCGCGTACCGCGCCACCTTCCGCTGACGGGCGGGCGGTGTGCCCATTCGTCCAAGAGCGGGGGAGCGTCCGGCGCTAACGTTCGGCGCATGACGGTCTCGGACAAGACTCGGAACAACACGCTGTCGATGCGGGCTCAGCCGCTCCTCGCCGTCGACGACGTCGAACGGGCAGGCGAGTGGTACCGGAAGGTCCTGAACGCACGCAGCGGTCACGGTGGGCAGGACTACGAGCAACTCCTCGTCGACGGGCACATGATCCTGCAACTGCACCGACTCGACGAGGGCCACCACCACGGCCCCCTCGGCGATCCGTCACTCGCGCGAGGAAACGGGGTGGCGATCTGGTTCGAGACGACCGACTTCGACGGCACCGTCGCGCGGGCACGGGAGGCGGGAGCCGACGTGGTCACGGACGTGCACGTCAATCCCAATGCGGGACATCGCGAGATCTGGCTCCGCGATCTCGACGGCTACCTCGTGGTGTTCGCCGAACCCGCCTGAGCGGCGACCTCAGCGCAGCGCCACCACGCCGTCGCCGCGCTGTTCGAGCACGACGTCGCCGGCCACCGTCGTGGTGATCGGCCCGGTCGAGGTGTCCCGCGCGACCGGGATCGTGCGCAGCAACGCCCCGTTCGACAGATCGAGCACGGCGATCCCGGATTCCACCGGAACCAGCAGGTTTCCGGCCATCACGGCACCGGGGCCGAGAGCGCCCGGGAAGGTCCAGCGGGGAACGAGATCGGACGCGCCGAGCGAGACGACATCCGAACCGGTCCACCAGGTGACCACCGAACTGCTCGCGGACGTGACCGGATCCGGTCCGATCTTCAGGGCGAGCGCGTATTCGGACACGGCGTTGCCGGTGCCGTCGAACAGGCCGATCCGCGGCCCGGTCGTCCTGCCCGCGGGAAGGTAGACGGCTGTGGTCTCACCCGACACCCCCAGGATGCGGGCACCCTCGACGCCGGCGTCGACACCCGCCAGGACGCTCGACCCGTATTCCTCGGGTTCCTGATTGTCTTTCGGTGAGGGGTTCATGACCGTCAGCCGATCGGCCACCTCGCCGGGGCAGCGTTCGAGCACGGACAGCCTGCTGCTGCTCGAACCGGCGTCGATCAGCGTGCATCCGCTGCGGGGCTGCTTCTTGGGATTCACCGGCGCGTCCACCCGCCCGTACTCGACGGTGCGCACCAGGTCCGAGCGCCACAGTTCCAGGCGGCGGTCGCCGAGGGACGCCACATAGGTTCCGTCGGCCGTCAGCGTCACCGCGGGATCGGCGTCGCTGTTCCGCTGCGCCACACGCTCACCGGTGCCGCCGTCGAGTTCGGTGACCTGGGAGCATCCGCGGTCATCGCGGTAGACGGCCACCACCTTCTCCCAGGACGCCGTGACACCGCACAGGTCGAGTTCACGCTCGTACCGCCACAGCTCGGCGCCCGACATCCGGTCCCGGCCCACGACGACGCCGCCCTCGGCGGTGACGGCGGCACCACCGGCCACGAGAGGCGCCGTGGTGGCGGAACTGGCGGAGTCCCAGATCGGGCTCAGTGTCTCGGGGACCGTCAGGGCGGTGACGAGCGCAGCCGGCGGCTCGGCGGCGGTGACCGAGGTGGTGCCCCGGGCATCGCTGCGGAACCACACAACGGTGAGGGCGACCACGATCGTGACGGCGATTCCGGCAGCGACGACGAGATCGGCGCGCGAGCGCCGCTCAGGTGCGAGCACGGCGGTTGTTTACTCCGCGTTCGTCGCGGCGGCGCCGACCTTCGTGGTCCGGCGGCGACGGCGCCGCCGGGGCTTGGAGGCGCCGTCGCCGTCGGCGTCCGCGCTCGGCGCTGCGGATTCCGGTGCCGTCGGCTCCGGCGACACGGACTTCGGCCCCACCGAGTCCGTGGGACGGCCGCCGCGGGTGCGGCGGCGGGTGCGGGTGCGGGCCGGACGCTCCGTGCGTTCGGCCTTCTCGGCCTGCTCGGTGTTCTCGCTCTGCGCGGGTGCGGCCTTCTCGACCCGGGGACGCTTGATCGTGCCGGTCGCCTCGGCCGGGATCGACAGTTCCTCGTACAGGTGCGGGGAGCTCGAGTACGTCTCGACCGGATCCGGGATACCGAGGCCGAGAGCCTTGTCGATGAGCTGCCAGCGGGGGATGTCGTCCCAGTCCACGAGCGTCACGGCGATGCCGGTGCGGCCCGCGCGGCCGGTGCGGCCGATCCGGTGGACGTACGTCTTCTCGTCCTCCGGGCACTGGTAGTTGATGACGTGCGTGACGTCGTCGATGTCGATGCCGCGGGCCGCGACGTCCGTCGCGACGAGCACGTCGATCTTGCCCGAGCGGAACGCCTTGAGCGCCTTCTCGCGGGCGACCTGGTTGAGGTCGCCGTGCACGGAACCGACGGCGAAACCGCGCTCGGCGAGTTCGTCGGACACCTTCTGCGCGGTCCGCTTGGTGCGGGTGAAGATCATCGTCGCGCCGCGGCCGTCGGCCTGCAGCACGCGGGCCACCATCTCCGCCTTGTCGAGCGCGTGCGCCCGGTAGATGTGCTGGCTCGTGCGGTCGTGGACCGCCGAGTCGTCGGCCTGCTCGGCGCGGATGTGCGTCGGCTGGGTGAGGAACGTGCGGGCGAGCGTGATGATCGGGCCCGGCATGGTCGCCGAGAACAGCATCGTCTGGCGCTTGTCCGGAACCATGTTCAGGATGCGCTCGATGTCGGGCAGGAAGCCGAGGTCGAGCATCTCGTCGGCCTCGTCGAGAACGAGCACCTCCACCTTGCCGAGGATCAGATGGCCCTGGTTGGCGAGGTCGAGCAGGCGGCCGGGGGTGCCCACGACGACGTCGGCGCCCTTCTGGAGCGTCGCGATCTGGGTCTCGTACGGGCGGCCACCGTAGATGGCGAGGACCTCGAGGGGCTTGTTCTTCTCGCCCTTCAGGTACTTCGCGGCGCCCTCGAGGTCCTTGGTGACCTGGATGCACAGCTCGCGGGTGGGGACGATGACCAGCGCGCGGGGAGTGCCGTCGAGCGCGGCCGTCCCCGTGGTGCCGGTGGAGATGCGGTGGAGCAGCGGGACGCCGAAACCGAACGTCTTGCCCATGCCCGTGCGGGCCTGACCGATCAGGTCGTCGCCGGCGAGGGCGAGGGGGAGCGTCAGCTCCTGGATGGCGAATGTGCGCTCGATGCCGATCTCGTCGAGAGCGCGGACGATCTCGTCACGAACCCCCAGTTCGGCGAACGTGGGGGCGACGTGTGTGGAGTCGAGTTGCGCCGACAGCGTGGTCTCGGTGGCGTCGTCTTCATGGTCGACAGTGATCTTGCTCAGGGGTCTGGCCTTCCTCGTAGCTGCACGCACGCACGAGGTAAGGGCCAGGCCGCTGGTCGGCCCGATTTCCCAGTCGACGCTCGTCGATGTCCTCTTCCGAGTCGATCCTGCCTCTGCCTCAGCGCAGAAATCGAAGATTTCGGCGAGGCGCGGCTGGGACCGTCGATCAGGTGCGCGCACATTATCGGTGGGAACCGCCGATCGGATCGTGATCTCTCATCACTCGAACCGCGTTCTCTGTGGAGACGAACGTGGTGACGAGCGGTTGCCCACGATCATTGTAGCCGGAGAACGCTCCGCAACTGGTTACGCATGGCAAACATCACTGCCCGACGCACTAGGCTGTGGCGCCATGGAGCCCAACACCCCTGCATCCTCTGATTCCACGATTCCCGCTGATCACCCCGGCGTCGGTGAACTCTTCGCGGTCCTCGCGTACGGCGAGATCTCCGCGTTCTACCGGCTGTCCGAGGACGCGCAGATGGCGCGGACCCTGCAGGGCAAAGTGGCGCTCGCGAGCATGGCGGCCGCCGAGATGGGCCACTTCGAGATGCTCGAGAAGGCGCTGACCGCCCGTGGGTTCGACATCTTCGAGGCAATGGATCCGTTCGTCCGCGCCCTCGACAACTACCATGCGTCCACCACTCCCTCGACGTGGCTCGAGGCGCTGGTCAAGGCGTACGTCGGTGACGGGATCGCCGCGGACTTCTACCGCGAGATCGGGCACTCGCTGCCCGCCGAGGTGTCGCGAACCGTCGAGGAGGTGCTCTCACAGACCGGTCACTCCGAGTTCGTCGTCCACGAGGTGCAGCAGGCGATCAAGGCCAGCAACCGCGACAAGGACCGCCTCATGCTGTGGGGCAGACGACTGCTCGGCGAGGCCATCACCCAGGCCCAGTTCGTCCTGGCGCAGCGGGAAGCGCTGACCGAACTCGTCATCTCCGCGTCCGGCGACCTCAACGGCGTCGTCGCACTGTTCGACCGCATGCAGGAGATGCACGCCGAACGCATGGCCGTGCTGGGCCTGGTCTAGACGGCACCACGTCGGGCCTGGTCTGGACGGCACCGCCGTCGGGCGTGTTCGCTCAGGGCACAGCCCGCAGACGCGCACCGGCGGCGGCCACTGCATTAGCCTGGCCAGGACAGCTGATGTTTCTCGGAGAGTTCGGAGGTTGACCGTGGAGGTCAAGATCGGTGTAATCGACAGCCCGCGTGAGCTCATCGTCAGCAGCGAGCAGACCCCGGACGAGGTCGAGACATTGGTCTCGGGCGCCCTCACCGGTGGCGACGGGATCCTGTCCCTGGAGGACGACAAGGGGCGTAAGTACCTCATTCAGTCCAGCAAGATCGCCTACGTGGAGATCGGCCCGTCCGATATCCGCAAGGTCGGATTCGCACCGGCGAAGTGAACGCAGTCGGATTCGCTCCGACCACGTGATCACACGAGAAAGGGCCCGCAGTCGCATCGACTGTCGGGCCCTTTCTCGTGAGTGTCAGCGCTGTTCGGGATGCAGCGGCACGCGGGACAGACCGCCCCACGCGAGCGTGACCGTCGTGTCGACCGCTTCTTCCTTCGGGATCGGGCGCGCCGCCTCGAGCCAGTACCGCGCGGTGAACTGGCTGGCGCCGACGAGGCCGACGGCGAGGATGCGGGCCCGGTAGGGGTCGAGACCGGAGTCGTGGCTGACGAGGTCGAACACGGCGTCGACGCACGCCTCGGTGGCCTGCTCGACGCGGCTCTGCACCTGCGGCTCGCCCATGAGGTCGGACTCGAACACGAGCCGGAAGCCCTGCGAGTCGTTGTCGACGAAGTCGAAGAACGCCTGCACCGCGGCACGGACACGCTGCTTGTTGTCGGTGGTCGAGCGCAGCGCCTGCCGGACACCCGAGATCAGGCTGTCGACATAGCTCTGCAGCACGGCCACGTACAGCTCGAGCTTGCCGGGGAAGTGCTGGTAGAGGACGGGCTTGCTCACACCGGCGCACTCGGCGATCTCGTCCATACCGGCAGCGTGGTATCCGCGTGTGACGAAGACCTCGCTGGCTGCGGCGAGTAGCTGCAGTCGCCGGGCGTCGCGGGGGAGTCGCGTGCTGCGACGGGCCCCGGTGCCCTTTCCGGTGTTGGCATCGCGATCGGAGTTCGTCCGATCCGCGAGTTCAGTCATAGCGCTTCCAATCTGCACAAGTATTCCGCGTCACATTCTGTGTAACTGTGTGAACGATACCCGCGCGTAGTGAACCGTTCATGGTGGACTCGCAGGACTCGCCCGGTCAAGGATATTGCCTGTCCGATAGCTGGGGTACCGCAGGGGTTCGGGACACCTGGTGACCCGGGTAGCCGCGACGTTGCGGGTCGCGTTCCCGTGACACGCCGAATGACCTGCGGACGGTGCACTGGGACGAGGCGGTGCCGGACTGTGAGATTCTGGGCTGCGTGACTGACCGAGGAGGACCGCGTGTTCGCGGCCGGGCTCCCCAGAGTTCCGAGGACGGGGAGCGACGATCGCGAAGCATCGACCAGCGTGACGTCCGTCCCCGCGCCTCGCAGTCGGCACCGCAGGCGCAGTCGCATCAACCGCTCCGCGCGCAATGGGACCCGACCAGCCGCGACGTCGGCCGTCCCCGCAACCCGCGCCCCGAGCGGCAGGCCCGGAAACAGAGCCGCATCGGCCGGTTCGTCTCCACCTACGGCTGGCGCGCGTACGCGATCCCGATCCTGCTGGTGGTCACCGTGCTCGTGGTGGTCGACGCGGTCCGCGACACCGGTGGCGGCGAGACGACGGCCGAGACCGACACCCCCGGATTCGGCACCCTGTCGCGCGACACCGACGGTTCGAGCGTCATCGGGGTCCCGCCGGAGGCCGACGGGAACTTCGCCGCCGAACTTCCCTCCGGCGCGTTGCCCGAGGGGGGTCCGTTCACGGCGGTGGGCGCAGGCACCTGGCACGTCGTTCCCGGCAACGGAACCAAGGTGGGGCAGGGCACCGAACGCGAATTCACGTACAGCGTCGAGATCGAGGACGGCGTCGACACGTCCGGATTCGGCGGCGACGAGTCGTTCGGCCGGATGGTCGACCAGACGCTGTCGAATCCGAAGAGCTGGACGAAGGACCCGCGGTTCGCGTTCCGCCGCGTCGACCAGGGGGACCCCGACTTCCGGGTGTCGCTGACGTCGCAGATGACGATCCGCGAGGCGTGTGGCTACGACATCCAGCTGGAGGTGTCCTGCTACAACCCGGGCATCGACCGCGTCGTCCTCAACGAGCCCCGCTGGGTCCGCGGCGCCATCGCGTTCCAGGGCGACATCGGGTCGTACCGGCAGTACCAGATCAACCACGAGGTCGGGCACGCCATCGGCTATCAGGACCACCAGCCGTGCGAGACCGAAGGCGGTCTCGCGCCGGTGATGATGCAGCAGACGTTCGGGACCGCCAACAACGACATCGCGCAGCTCGACCCCGAGGGTGTCGTGCCGATGAACGGGCTGACCTGCCATTTCAATCCCTGGCCCTTCCCGCGGGCGTGAGTCTGGACCGGTCCCGCGCGACTGCGGGCGAGAGGGGAAGAATGGACCTCGTCGGGGCGTTGAAAGCAATGCTGTCCGACACATCGGAAGCCGTCGCGCAATCGTCAGGAGTGGGCCGTGTCGCTTGACCGTTCTGTGAAGACAACCGGGGCGCTGCCGCCGCTGGTCGAACCGGACGCCGAACTTTCCCGCGACGAGGTGGCGCGGTACAGCAGGCACCTGATCATCCCCGACGTCGGTATGGCGGGGCAGAAGCGCCTGAAGAACGCGAAGGTCCTCGTCATCGGCGCCGGCGGCCTCGGCTCACCGGCCCTGCTCTACCTGGCGGCCGCGGGGGTCGGGACGCTCGGCATCGTCGAGTTCGACGAGGTCGACATGTCGAACCTGCAACGACAGGTGATCCATGGCCGCTCCGACGTGGGCCGGCCCAAGGGTGAGAGCGCGCGCGATTCGATCCGCGAGATCAACGACAACGTCGACGTCCGGTTGCACGAGTTCCGACTCGAGCCCGACAACGCCGTCGAACTATTCGAGCAGTACGACCTGATCCTCGACGGCACCGACAACTTCGCCACCCGGTACCTCGTCAACGACGCCGCCGTCCTCGCGCACAAGCCGTACGTGTGGGGCTCGATCTACCGCTTCGAAGGCCAGGCGTCCGTGTTCTGGGAGGACGCGCCGAACGGCCGCGGACTCAACTACCGCGACCTGTACCCGGAGGCGCCCCCGCCGGGCATGGTGCCGTCGTGCGCGGAGGGCGGCGTGCTCGGTGTGCTCTGCGCGTCGATCGGTTCGATCATGGCCACCGAGGCGGTGAAGCTGATCACCGGCATCGGCGAATCACTGCTCGGACGGCTGATGGTCTACGACGCGCTCGACATGACGTACCGCACGATCGCGCTGCGCCGGGATCCGGCGCGGACTCCGGTCACCGAACTGATCGACTACGACGCGTTCTGCGGTGTGGTGTCCGACGAGGGGCAGGCCGCGGCGGCCGGTTCGACGATCACGGCCACGGAGCTGCGCGACCTCCTCGACTCCGGCAAGGAGATCGAACTCGTCGACGTGCGCGAGCCCGTGGAATGGGACATCGTCCACCTGCCCGGTGCGGTGCTCATCCCCAAGGACCGGATCCTGTCGGGGGAGGCGCTGTCGGAGCTTCCGCAGAACAAGCCGATCGTGCTGCACTGCAAGACCGGGGTTCGGTCGGCGGAGGCGCTGGCCGCGCTGAAGAAGGCCGGGTTCTCCGACGCCACCCATCTGCAGGGTGGGGTCATCGCGTGGGCCAGGCAGGTGGACACGAGCCTGCCCGTCTACTGACCACTGCCTGCCCACCGGCCCGGTCGCGGCGTGTTTGACGTCTCCGGGCCAGCGCGCCTTGCGCTGTCACCGGCCCACCCGGCGGTAGCGTTGAGGACGTGAGCACCGGCCAACCCCCTCAGCACGTGTGCTCCACGTTCGGCCTCCGGGAAGTCGAGCCCATCCCGCTCGGTGCGGACTGGGACGGCGGGTGGCTCTGTGGAGACGTAGTCCTGTCAGCCGTCGCCGACCACGCGCGCGCCGCGTGGTCCGCCAAGGTCCGCGAGACGCTCGAGGTGGACGGCGTGCGGCTCGCCCGTCCCGTGCGGTCCACCGACGGCCGGTACGTGGTGTCCGGGTGGCGCGCCGACACGTTCATCGAGGGCACACCCGAACCGCGTCACGACGAGGTCGTGTCGATGTCGGGGCGGCTGCACGCCGCCACCTCGCAACTCGACCGTCCCCGGTTCCTGGTGCAGCCCCCGGTCGCGCCGTGGGCGGAGGTCGACGTGTTCGTCGCGGCGGACCGGGCGGCCTGGGAGAAGATTCCGCTCCGCAGTGCGAAGGGCGCCGAACAGCTCGAGACCCCGTCCCCGGACGGTCGCAAGAGTCTCGAGCTGATCACCGGGCTGGCGACGTTGCGCAAGCCCGTCACGTGTCCGGATCAGCTCGTCCACGGAGACCTGTTCGGCACCGTCCTCTTCGCCGGTGCCCTCGCGCCCGGGATCACCGACATCACGCCGTACTGGCGCCCCGCGTCCTGGGCGGCGGCGGTGGCGGTGGTGGACGCCATCTCCTGGGGTGGAGCCGACGAGGCCCTCATCGGGAGGTGGGAAGACCTGCCCGAGTGGCCGCAGATGCTGCTGCGGGCGGTGTTGTTCCGGCTCGCCGTCCACGCGCTGCACCCGCGCTCGACCGCGGAGGCGTTCCCCGGGCTCGCTCGCACCGCCGACGTGGTGCGTCTCCTGCTCTAGGTGGTGAGCAGTTCGGCGAACAGGTCGCGGGCGGCGGCGGTCGCCGCGGACTCGTCGCCGTCGACGATCGCCCCGATCAGGTTCCGGTGCTCGTCGTGGAACCCCGCCCCCGTCGCGTGCACGTGCCGGTCGACGGTCTGGGCGATCGAGGGCAGCAGCGAGTCGTAGAACTCGAGGTACACGGCGTTGTGGCTCGCCTCGACGATCGCGCGGTGCAGGGTGACGTCGGCTGCGACGGCGGCCTCGGTGTCGGATTCGGCCCAGCACCGGAACCGCTCGTCGAGCAGATTCTGCAGTCGGGCGACGTCGTCCGGGGTGCGTCGCCGGGCGGCGAGGGCGGCCGCGGTGACGTCGAGTGCCTGCCGCAGTTCCGTGACGTCCCGTTCGTGCGCGCCTGCGAAGTATTTGCCGAGTGTTCCGCCGACGTCGGAGGTGGCGACGACGTACGTGCCCGATCCCTGCCGCCGTTCCAGAAGCCCGGTGTGGACGAGGGCCTGGACTGCTTCACGGACGGTGTTGCGTCCCGTTCCGGTGAGTTCGGACAGTGCGGTTTCGGTGGGAATCTTCGCGCCCACCGCCCACCGGCCGCTGCAGATCTCGTCGCGTAGCTGCTCGGTCACCTGTGAGATGAGACTCGAGCGGCGCACGGGTTTTCCAAAGGTCATCCTGTCATCCTATGATTTCTCTCGTGACTCTTCTACGCGGCCGCCTCCTCGTCTTCTGCGCGATCGCCATGTCTGCTCTCGTCCTGAGGCTCGCGGTCACCTCGTTCACCCCGCTGGCCTCGCAGATCCGGGAGGACATCGGATTCTCGCCGACGGTCGTCGGGGTGTTCGGGATGGTGCCGACGGCGATGTTCGCGCTGTTCGGCCTGGGAACCCCGCTCATCGCCAAGCGATGGGGCCTGGAACGGACCGCGCTCGTGGCGATGCTGATGGCCGGAGTCGGCATGCTCACGAGAGCGCTGATGAGCGACACCTGGTCGTTGCTGGCGCTGTCGTCGCTCGCGCTGGCCGGCATGGGAATTGGCAACGTGGTGATTCCGCCGCTGGTCAAGCGCTACTTCTCCGACCGGCTGGCCGTGATGAGTTCGGTGTACATCGTCGGGGTGCAGATCGGCACCATCGCGCCCGCCTTCGTGGCCGTCCCGCTCGCCGAGGCGCTCGGCTGGCGGTTTTCGATCGGAGTCTGGGCGCTCCTCGGCTTCGCCGCGGCCGTGCCGTGGATCTTCCTGCTCACCCGCGAGCGACGTCGCGCCGTGGTCGTCGCGACGGATCAGCCGACGGGAGCGCAGGCCGATCGCCCGCGCGGGAAGGCCTGGCGTTCGCCCGTCGGCTGGGGGATGGCCGGCATGTTCGGGATGACGTCGATGATCACGTACTCGATGTTCACCTGGATTCCCGACATCTTGTCCGACGCCGGCGCGAGCGAGGCGTTCGGCGGCGCCATGGTGGGACTGTTCTCGTTCATGGGCCTCGTCGCCGCGTTCGGCGCCCCCACGTTGTGCGCCCGCATGCGCAATCCGTTCCCGGTCGTGATCGGATGCGCGGTCTGCTACCTGGTCGCCTTCAGCGGGCTGCTGTTCGCTCCGATGAGCGCACCGATCCTGTGGATCGTGCTGCTGGGGCTCGGACCGAGCACGTTCCCGATGTCGCTGACGCTCATCAATCTGCGCACGCGCAGCCACCTCGGCTCGGCGACGCTGTCCGGTTTCACGCAGGGTGTGGGCTACGCCGTCGCGTGCCTCGGTCCGCTACTGTTCGGGGTGTTCCACGACGCCTCGGGCGGCTGGACCGTGTCGTTCGGATTCCTGACGTTCGGCGTGGTGATCCTCCTCATAGCGGCGTACCAGGCATGCAAGCCGCGCATGCTCGAGGACAGCTGGCACGTCGAAAATGAGCCCGTGGACGCTCTTCGACACGTCTAGGAAACATGCAGGAAACCTCACATCGGCCCAGTCGAAAAGTGAGGATCCGTTGACGCCCCGGTCACCGACCGCAGCACCGCCGCAACACCGGTTTTCTACCTTTGGGTCTCCCACACAACGAGGAGGCCCGGGTGAAGAAGCACTACATCGAGCACTGGGACGCGGAAGACGTCGACGCCTGGGAGGCGGGCGGCAAGGACATCGCGAAGCGGAACCTGATCTGGTCGGTAGTCGCTGAGCACGTCGGCTTCTCCGTCTGGTCGATCTGGTCCGTCATGGTCCTGTTCATGCCGACCGACATCTACGGGATCGACGCGGCGGGCAAGTTCTTCCTCGTCGCCGTCCCGACCCTCGTCGGCTCGATCCTGCGGATCCCCTACACGGTCGCGACGGCCCGCTTCGGTGGTCGCAACTGGACCGTCTTCAGCGCCCTCGTCCTGCTCGTCCCGACGCTGTTCACTCTCTACCTGATGATGAACCCGGGAGCGTCGTACACGACGTTCATCCTCGTCGCGGCACTCGCCGGCGTCGGGGGCGGCAACTTCGCCTCGTCGATGACCAACATCAACGCGTTCTACCCGCAGCGGCTCAAAGGCTGGGCGCTCGGTCTCAACGCGGGTGGCGGCAACATCGGTGTCCCGGTGATCCAGGTCGTCGGTCTGCTCGTGATCGCCACCCTCGGCAACACGGACCCCTGGATCGTGTGCGCCGTCTACCTGGTCTTCATCGCCGTCGCCGCGGTCGGGGCTTCCCTGTTCATGGACAACCTCGGCAACCAGAAGTCCGATCTCCGGTCGATGGCGAAGGCGCTGAAGTTCTCCGACTCGTGGGTCATCAGCTTCCTCTACATCGGCACGTTCGGTTCGTTCATCGGATTCAGCTTCGCGTTCGGCCAGGTGCTGCAGATCAACTTCCTCGCCGGTGGCGCCACTCCCGCGGAGGCCGCCCTGCACGCCGCGCAGATCGCGTTCATCGGACCGCTGCTCGGCTCCATCGCCCGGCCGATGGGCGGCAAGCTCGCCGACCGCATCGGCGGCGGCAAGATCACGCTGTACACCTTCGTCGCCATGGCGCTCGCCGCCGCAGTGCTGGTGACCGCGGGCACCGTCGATGACGGCGCGCCGGGTGCGGCCACCGCCGGAGTGCTGGTGGCGTTCGTGTTCGGCTTCATCACCCTGATCCTGCTGGCCGGCATCGGCAACGGCTCGGTCTACAAGATGATCCCGTCGATCTTCGAGGCCAAGGCGCAGGGGCTCGAAGGACTGAGCCGCGACGCCAAGGCCGCGTGGTCGCGGGCGATGTCCGGCGCTCTCATCGGTTTCGCCGGTGCCATCGGCGGCCTCGGCGGCGTCGGAATCAACCTGGTGCTCCGCGCGTCCTACGGCGGCGCCGCGAAGTCGGCGACCATGGCGTTCTGGGTGTTCCTCGCCTTCTACCTCGCCTGCATCCTCGTCACCTGGTTCGTCTTCCTGCGCCGCCCGTCCGTCACGCGTGGCCTCCCCGTCTCCGACGGCGACGACGAAAAGGTGTCGGTCTCGGCCTGACCCCGCGCAGTACCGCACGAACCCGAGAAATTCAGCTAGAAGGAGCGACGGCATGAGCCGCAAGTCAGCAGTGGTCATCGGACACGGAATGGTCGGACATCGATTCGTCGAGGCGTTGCGGGCACGCGACGAGTCGGACGACTGGTCGGTGACGGTGCTCTGCGAGGAGCCCCTCCCCGCGTACGACCGGGTGGGACTGTCCTCCTACGTGGGGGCGTGGGACCCCAAGGAGCTTGCGCTCGCGGGTAACGACTACCCGGACGACGCGCTCGTCGACCTGCGGGTCGGCCGCCGGGCCGCGACCATCGACCGGGAGGCCCGCAAGGTCACCACCGATTCGGGTGAGGTCGTCGGGTACGACGCCCTCGTGATGGCCACCGGTTCGTATCCGTTCGTACCGCCGATCCCCGGCCACGACCGCCCGGAGTGCTTCGTCTACCGCACGCTCGCCGACCTCGACGGCATCCGGAAGCGGGCCGACGAGGCCGGTCCCGGCGCCGTCGGTGTCGTCGTCGGCGGCGGTCTGCTCGGACTCGAGGCCGCGAACGCCCTCAAGTTGATGGGCATGACCCCGCACGTGGTCGAGTTCGCTCCCCGGCTGATGCCGCTGCAGGTGGACGAGGGCGGCGGCGCGCTGCTGGCCAACCTCGTCACCGACCTGGGTCTCACCGTCCACACGGGTGTCGGCACCGCAGGCATCACCGAGGGCCCGGACGGGATCAGCGTCGAACTGTCCGACGGCTCGGTGATCGAGGCCGCGCTGCTGGTGTTCTCCGCGGGTGTGCGGCCGCAGGACCAGCTGGCCCGCGACGCCGGACTCGAGGTCGGCGAGCGGGGTGGGATCATCACCGACCTCGGCTGCCGCACGTCGGACGAGAACATCTACGCGGTCGGCGAGTGCGCCGCGGTGGAGGGCCGGTGCTACGGCCTCGTCGCTCCCGGGTACACCACCGCGGAGATCGTCGCGGACCGGTTGCTCGGCGGGGCGGCGGAGTTCCCCGGCGCCGATCTGTCCACCAAGCTCAAGCTGATGGGTGTGGACGTCGCCAGCTTCGGCGACGCCCACGCTCAGACCCCCGGCGCGCTGGAGGTGGTTCTCAGCGACGCCGCCAAGGGCACCTACGCCAAGCTCGTCGTGTCCGACGACGCGAAGACGCTGCTCGGCGGCATCCTCGTCGGCGACGCGTCCGCGTACGCGTCGCTGCGTCCCCTCGTCGGCCGCGAACTGCCCGGCGATCCGGCCTCGCTCATCTCGCCCGCGGGGGAGAAGCCCGGCGCCGGATCGCTGCCCGACGACGCCGAGGTGTGCTCGTGCAACGGCGTCACCAAGGGTTCGATCTGCGGCGCCATCGCTGCCGGCGCCTGTGACATCGCGCAGGTCAAGAGCTGCACCAACGCCGGCACCACGTGCGGCGGCTGCCTGCCGACCATCAAGCAGCTGCTCGCCTCGTCCGGAGTGGTGATGTCGAAGGCGCTGTGCGAGCACTTCGAGCAGTCGCGCGCCGAGCTGTTCGAGATCGTGCAGGCCACCGACACACGCACGTTCTCCGCCCTGATCTCGAAGTACGGGACGGGCTCGGGCTGCGACATCTGCAAGCCCGTCGTCGCGTCGATCCTGGCGTCCACCGACTCGGACCACATTCTGCACCGCAACCAGGCGGGACTGCAGGACACGAACGACCACTTCCTGGCCAACATCCAGAAGAACGGCACCTACTCGGTGGTGCCGCGGATGCCCGGCGGCGAGTGCACGCCCGAACAGCTCATCGTCATCGGTGAGGTGGCCCGCGACTTCGGTCTCTACACGAAGGTCACCGGCGGTCAGCGCATCGACCTGTTCGGCGCGCGCGTCGAGCAGCTGCCCGCGATCTGGAAGCGTCTCGTCGATGCCGGCATGGAGTCGGGTCAGGCGTACGGCAAGTCGCTGCGCACCGTGAAGAGCTGCGTCGGATCCACCTGGTGCCGGTACGGCGTGCAGGACTCCGTGGGTATGGCGGTCGACCTGGAGAACCGCTACCGCGGTCTGCGGTCCCCGCACAAGATCAAGTTCGGTGTGTCGGGCTGTGCCCGCGAATGCGCCGAGGCGCGCGGCAAGGACGTCGGCGTCATCGCCACCGAGAACGGCTGGAATCTGTACGTCGGCGGCAACGGCGGCCAGTCGCCGAAGCACGCCCAGCTGCTCGCGGGCGGGCTCGACGACGAGACCCTCATCCGGTACATCGACCGGTACCTGATGTTCTACATCCGCACCGCGGACCGGCTTCAGCGCACCGCGCCGTGGGTCGAGTCCCTCGACGGCGGACTCGACCATCTCAAGGCCGTGGTGTGCGAGGACAGCCTGGGCATCGCCGCCGAACTCGAGGCGGCCATGGCCAAGCACGTTCTGGGGTACAAGGACGAGTGGGCGGGTGTGCTCGAGGACCCCGAGAAGCTGTCGCGGTTCGTGTCGTTCGTCAACGCACCCGAAGAGGCCGATCCGACCGTCGCGTTCGACGACACGGGTGTCCGGAAGGTCCCGGTGTTGATGGGAATGCCGAAATTCGCAGCTTCTACATCGGAGTAATCCCCGCTTAACGCAGCGGAAACACCCACCACGAACTATGTATCCAAGCACGGATACACACCAGCCCGAAGGAGGACTGTGATGACCGTCGTCGACATGAACGTCCACAGTGCCAGTGGAACCAGGTTCGAAAGCGTCAAGTCAGGCCGTCTCGAATGGACGTCCGCGTGTCCGCTCAGCCAGCTGATCCCCGGTCTCGGGGTGGCGGTGCTGCTGCGGGGCGGAGAGCAGGTGGCACTGTTCCTTCTCGAGGACGGATCCCTGCACGCCGTCGGCAACATCGACCCGTTCGGGCGCGCTGCCGTGATGTCCCGGGGCCTCGTGGGGGACCGGGCAGGGGAGCCCACCGTGGCGTCGCCCCTGCTCAAGCAGGTGTTCTCGCTGGTCGACGGTCGCTGCCTGGACGACGAATCGGTGCGGCTGCCCGTGTACGACGTGCGGGTGTGGGCCGGCGTCGTCCAGGTCCACAGCACGCACGCGTGAACGACGCGGCGCCGCTGTGCGGGTTCACGATCGGGATCACGGCGTCCCGGCGTGCGGAAGAGTTCGCCACACTGCTGACGCGGCGCGGTGCCACCGTGGTGCACGCTCCGGCCATCCGCATCATCCCGTTGGCCGACGACACGGAACTCGAGCGCGTCACGCGCCAGATCATCGACAACCCG
Source organism: Rhodococcus sp. NPDC057529 (assembly GCF_042802055.1). Taxonomy (NCBI): domain Bacteria; kingdom Bacillati; phylum Actinomycetota; class Actinomycetes; order Mycobacteriales; family Nocardiaceae; genus Rhodococcus; species Rhodococcus sp. NPDC057529. The sequence goes on along the minus strand of NZ_JBHVEY010000030.1, from coordinate 42,075 downwards.
CCGGAGATCGTCGTCGCGACCACCGGGATCGGTTTCCGCGGCTGGATGGAGGCCGCGGACGGCTGGGGTGAAGCGGAGGAGCTCGGGCGCGCGTTGGCCGCCAGCCGGCTGCTGGCCCGCGGACCCAAGGCGAAGGGCGCGATCCGGGCGGCGGACCTGCGGGAAGAGTGGTCACCCGCGTCGGAGTCGTCGGCCGAAGTGCTCGATCACCTGCTCGGCGAGGGCGTCGAAGGCAAGCGCATCGCGGTCCAGCTGCACGGGGCCACCACCGAATGGGAGCCGGTCGCGGACTTCTGCGAGGTGCTCCGCTGCGCGGGCGCCGACGTGATCGCCGTCCCCGTCTACCGGTGGACACCGCTCGAGGACCAGGCCCCGATGGACCGGATGATCGAACTGATCGCCTCCGGCGGTCTCGACGCGGTCAGCTTCACCAGCGCACCGGCGGTCGCCTCGCTGCTGACCCGCGCCAAGGAGACCGGAATGATCGAGATGGTGCTGCACTCGTTCCGGCACCGGGTTCTCGCTGCCTGCGTCGGACCGGTCACCGCCGGACCACTCCGCGAGCTCGAGGTCCCGACGACCATGCCGGCACGCTCACGATTGGGTGCGCTCGCCCGGCACATCGCCGACGAGCTGCCGCGGCGGGCGAACAAGATCCACACCGCCGGACACGAGCTGAGCATCCGCGGCGGATGCGTCGTCGTCGACGGCGAGGTGCGCCAGTTGCCGCCCGCCGCGATGTCGCTGATGCGCACGCTCGGCGCCCGGCCCGGCCGGGTCGTCCCCCGGGACGAACTGCTCGCCGCACTGCCCGGAGGCGGCGGCGACACCCACGCCGTGGAAACGGCGGTGGCCAGACTGCGCGCGTCCCTGGGCGCACCGAAAGCAGTCCAGACGGTGGTCAAGCGGGGATACCGCCTCGCGCTCGATCCCGTCGACTGCGCCGATTCACATGAGGAGGGACAGCAATGAACGAGACAGCACTGGTACTGGTGGCACACGGAACGCGGAGTCCCCGGGGCGTGGAAATGATCGCCGCGCTCGCCGACGCCGTCGCCGAGCAGGTCGGACCCACCCGGGTGTCCTTCGTGGACGTGCTCGGGCCGTCACCCGCCGAGGTGCTCCGAGACATCACCGGGCCCGCCGTCGTGGTGCCGGCGTTCCTCGCGTCGGGCTACCACGTCCACACCGACGTTCCGCGGGAGGTCGCCGACAGCGGCCATCCCTCCGTGGCCGTGACCCGGGCCCTGGGACCGGACCCCGTTCTCGCGGACGTCCTGCTGCGGCGTCTCGTCGATGCGGGCTGGCGGCCCGGCGACGCGGTCGTGCTCGCCGCGGCCGGCTCGTCCGACCCCCGGGCGCTGCGCGACGTCCGGCGCGCCGCGGCGATGCTGTCGGAACTCGTCGAGTCGCGGGTCCGGATCGGCTACGTCGCGACCGCGCAGCCGCGCGTCCCCGACGTGGTCGCCGGGTTGCGGGCCGACGGCGAGCAGCGGGTGTTCGTCGCGTCGTATCTCCTGGCTCACGGACTGTTCCACGCCCGCCTCGCCGATGCCGGTGCGGACGGGGTGGCCGAGCCGCTGGGCGTCGATCCGGCGATCGTCGATCTCGTCGCGGACCGCTACCGCAGCGGAATCCCGGCCGCGGTCCGCGCCCTGTCGTACCAGCGCTGAACCGCCCGGTCAGCGCGGCAGCGGCACCAGCTCGGCGAGATCACCGTCGGCGGCCCCCGCCGGGACCAGAGCCAGCGCTTCGCGGTCGATCAGGGCCGCGAGATGCGCCGTCCGGATTCCGGCGTCGACGCGCCACGTGCCGTCCGGTTGCGGGACGGCAGGCAGGATGCGGGTCGCGTCGCCGCTGACCTCCGACGCATTCGCGATGCGCCCCAGCTGAATCGGGGCCGGGGTGCGACCGGTGAGCGCGGCCGCGATGGACGGAACCGTGGTCAGCAGTGTCACGACCGCGGCGTACGGGTTGCCGGGCAGCCCGAGGACCACCCGGCCGTCGGGTAGCAGGGCGGTCACCTGTGAACCGCCCGGCCGGCACCGCACCCGCCCCACCACGATCCGGGCGCCCGCCCGGTCGAGCGACGCACGCAGCTGGTCGGCCGCGCCGCCGCCGGTGGCCCCCACGATCACGATCAGGTCGGGCCGGCGGACTTCCCGGAACAGCTCGTCGAAGCTGTCGGACGTGTCCCTCAGGTGCGTGTCGGCGACGGTGTGGATGCCGCACCACGAGAGGAACTGGGGGAGAACGGGGCCCAGGGCATCCCGCGTCTGCCCGTGCCGCAGTGGGCCGTCGCGCCGGATCTCGTCTCCCGTCACCACCACGTGCGCGCGCACGGGTCCGCGGACCCCGGCGGTGGTCACCTCCGCGCTCGCGGCCGCGGAGACGAGCGCGGGCGTGACGGCTGTCCCCTCCGCCGCGAGCCGATACCCTTCGTGCCAGTCCTCGCCGCGGCGCCGCGCGTCGTCGCGCACGGGGGCGTCGGTCCTGCGGGACAGTCGCCGTCCGTCGGAAGTGTCTGTCGTCACAGCGAATTCGTCCCGCACGACGGTGGAGGCACCGTTGGGCAGGTGTGCCCCCGTCGCGATCCGCGCCGCCTCGCCCTCCGCCAGCTCGAGTTCCTCGTCACTGCCGGCGTACCGGATGGCGTCGCGCAGCACCCACGGACCGTCGCCCGCGACGGCGTATCCGTCCATGGCGGACACGGCGATACGCGGCAGGGCTTCGGCGGCGAGCAGCGGCTCGGCCAGCGTGGCGCCGAGCGATGCGCCGAGCGTCGCGGCGCGCGGTGGCAGTGGGGGGACCGCGGTCAGGATCGCGGTGCGGGCCTCGGCGACGGTGACGGGCACCGCCGCGGCCGTGCTGCGGGCCCGCTCGACGTCCTCCGGTGTGTCGCAGTCGGTGACGCCCCGGAAGAGCACCGTGTCGAACGATTCCGGGACGAGGGCCTTCATCGGCTGATTCACGGCCGAGCCGAGCGCGCGGAGCCGGTCGGTGAGCGCGCTGACGCGCCAGGCGGACAACAGGAACTGCAGTCGGCCCGACTCGTCGACCGCGAACACCGTGTCGGCGTCCTGCACGGCGGTGGCGAGGGCCTCGGCCATCGCCGGTTCCGCGAACGGCAGGTCCGACGCGAGCAGGATCACCCGGTCGCCCGGGTCGGCGTCGAGCACGGCCAGCCCGGCCGCCACTCCTGCGACCGGGCCGGCGCCCGGCGGCGTCTCCTGCGTCTGGAGCACTGTCGAATCGAGGTCGGTGCGGCGAGGTCCCACGACGACGATGCGCTCACAGTCGTCGACGGCGTCGAGAGCGGTGTCGAGCATCCGGCGTCCGCCGACCACCACGGCCGGTTTGTCGACGCCGCCCATCCGAGTGGCTCGTCCACCGGCGAGGACTATCGCGTGAACGGGCGCGGCAGAGTTCATTCCCTCATGCTGCCGCACACCCTCAGTCGCTGTGCAGGTGGCTGCGCGGAGGGCCGGCGAGCCCGGACCGTCCGCCCTGCGCCGTGCTGACGCAGAGCCAGGCCACCGACGCCAGACTGAGGGCGAGGAGGATTCCAATTACCAACATGAATCAATTGTCGGCCCAAAATGGACCGTGATTTCCAGTCCTCTGTGGAAAAGTGGCCTGTATGAGCAGTGAACCGGTCCGAACCGTCTCCGCGGCCGAGTTGGCGGTGCTGCTCGGCGCGGCACCCGCAGGCAGGCAGCCGCTGTACCGCGGTCTCGCCGACGCCCTCCGCGAGAGGGTCGCCGACGGATCCCTGGCCGTCGGAGTCCGGCTGCCCGCCGAGCGGGCCCTCGCGGAGGAACTCCGGCTCAGCCGGGTAACCGTCAGCGCCGCCTATCGCGAACTGAGGGAGGCGGGTTGGGCGTCGGCGCGGCACGGATCGGGGACGTTCGTGGCGATGCCGTCGGGTCCGCCCGCCTGGGGGAGCATGGTCGGGGCGCCGGTCGACGGCGTGATCGACCTCGTCAACGCCGCACCGGCGGCCGCTCCCGAACTCCGGGAGGCATACCTCGACGCCGTCGACGAGTTGCCCCGCTTCATGCTCCAGCACGGCTACCACCCCGGCGGGCTGACCACACTCCGGGCGGCGATAGCAGACCGCTACACGCGCCGCGGTCGCCCGACCACTGCAGACCAGATCCTCGTCACCGGGGGCGCGGGCGACGCCACCGAGGTGGTGTTCGAGGCACTGGTCGAGGCGGGCGACCGGGTCCTGATCGAGCACCCGACCTACCCCGGCGCGGTCGAATCCGTGCAGGCGGCCGGCGGCAGACCCGTTCCGGTGCCGATCGACGCGACCGACCCCGACGCATTCGTCGCCGAAGTGGACCGGGCCGCCCGGCAGAGTGCCCCCACGGTGGCGTACGTGATGCCGGACTTCTCCAATCCGTCGGGAGCCCGGGCCACCGCCGAGGGCAGACGGCGGCTGGCCGCGACCCTCGCCCGGCACGGAGTGGTGACCGTCGTGGACGAGGTGGCGGCCGACATCGTGCTGGACGGTCCGGACGACCTCGAGCCGTTCGGCGTCCCGGTCCCGGAATCGGCGACCGTGGCGATCGGCAGCCTCAGCAAGACCGTGTGGGGTGGTATCCGCATCGGCTGGGTGCGTGCGGAGGCTGCCCGCACCGCGCAGATGGCCAAGATCATGGCGCGCAGGCAACTGTCGGTCTCGGTGCTGGATCAGCTTGCGGCCGTGCGCCTGTTCGCCTGGCACGACCGACTGGTCGCACAGCGCCGCCACGATCTCCGGGTGCAGCGGGACGCGCTCGCGGCGGCGATCGACGAGCGGTTGCCCGGGTGGAGCTACGTGCTGCCCGCCGGGGGACTGTCCCTGTGGTGCCGGCTGCCTGCCGGTACGAGTTCGACGGACCTCGTCGCGGCCGCGCGGTCGCGGGGGCTGCTGCTGGCGCCGGGGCCGCGGTTCGGCACCGGCCATCTGTTCGACGACCATCAGCGGATGCCGTTCACGCGGCCGATGTCCGAATTGACCGCCGCCGTGAATGTCCTTGCCACGCTGGTCGTGTCCGTCGACGCCGCGATGTCCGCGGCGCCGACGCTCGTCGTGTGACGCGGGGTGGGTCACGGAAATGTATCTGTGAATCGAAGTATCGGTCAGAGACCTGTTCGGTACCGGGAAAGGGGCGGATCTTTATCGACGCTCTGGCATAGTGATGCCGTCGACCCGTCGCTGAAATGTGGGGTATGTCATGGGCTCGTTGTTCCGCAGATCCTTCGGCACAGTCGGTTCGGTCCTCGCACTGACCGCCGCCCTGTTCGGCGCCGGAACCTCCGCGGCACAACCACTGGTACCGTTGGCGCCCCTGCCGACACCACCTGCCGCCGACGCGATCTTCCCGGTCGCCGACCCGGACCCCTTCTACATTCAGCCCGCGGACATCGCCGACCACGCCCCGGGCGACGTGCTGAAGATCCGCCAGTTGCCGCCGTCGTACTACTTCCCCGGTAGTGCGATGTGGGAGTTGCTGTTCCGGACCACCGACTCCGAGGGCAGACCGATCGCGGCGAACACCACGTACGTGCTGCCCCCGAACCACGTCCCGGACGGCCCGCTGGTGTCGTATCAGCACATCATCAATTCGCTGGGCAACAAGTGCAAGATCGTCACCGAGCTGTACACCACCGACCCGCTGCACCAGATCCGGGAGGCCGCAGGACTCAACATCGCTCTCGCGCGCGGGTGGGCGGTGGCGCTGCCCGACCATCTGGGACCGCGGATGGCGTACGGCGCAGCCAAACTCGGTGGCCAGATCACGCTGGACGGCATCCGTGCCGTCCAGCGGGTTCCCGAACTGCAGGTTCAGAACAGCAAGGTCGGACTGGGCGGGTACTCCGGTGGCGGCATGGCGACGGCATGGGCGGCGGCGCTGGCCCCGAGCTACGCCCCCGACCTGAACATCGTCGGCGCCGCCGCAGGCGGCACCCCGATGAACCTGGTGAAGATGGCGGAGGCGCTGGGCACGAACCCGCACCCCGCGTTCGGTCTCGCGATGGCCGCCGCGCTCGGGCTCGAGCGCGAATATCCGGATCGCATCGACGTCAGCGGCCAACTCAACGACGAGGGCCGCTGGATGAAGCAGATGATCGGCAACGGATGCACCAACGAGATCATGCTGTTCGGGCTCGGGCGAAGCGCCTCCCAGATGACGGACAACACGAACTTCATGGACGATCCGGAAGCGTGGAAAGTGATGGAGGAGAACAGCCTGGAACTGTATCCGGGCGTGCCCACCACGCCGATCTTCGAATGGCACAGCCCGACGGACGCGCTGATCCCGGTCGATTCGATCGACACCACGCTGCGGCGGTACTGCGACGCGGGCACACCGGTGCAGACGCTGCTCACGCCGACACCCGACCATCTGTCGGCGGCGGCGCTGGGACTGCCCCAGGGGCTGGACTGGATGGACGCCCGGTTCCGCGGCGACCCCGCGCCGAGCACCTGCTGAGGCGGGTGGACCGTCAGCCGGGCGGATCGAACCGGTACCGCGCCGCCGCGAGATCCACGCGGCCGTCCCGGATGGGCACGCCCTCGAGTTCGAGCTTCGCGATCTGCTTGTGCGCGAGGTGCGGCGCCGGCCGCCCCGAGGCGCCCAGCACGCGGTGCCAGGGCAGGTCGGCGGAGTCGGTGCGCATGATCCAACCCACCGTCCGCGCACTCGACAGCCCGGCCGCCGACGCGATGTCACCGTAGGTGGCCACCCGGCCGGGCGGAATCGACGCGACGAGCGCGCGGACCGCCTCGACCTGTTCCTCCGTCGTCGCGACCATCAGAGGAGTGTGCGGATGAGCGCGGCCACCTCGTCGGGCCGGGCCTGCGGCACCATGTGGTCGCAGTCGAGGTCGACGGCGGTGAGGTTGTCGCCCAGGTGGCCGACGAGGGCCGTGCGGAACTCGGGTGTGACGTACGGCGGCTGCACCTTCGATGCCTGCACGAGCACGGTCGGCAGGTGCGCGGGCGGAAGAACAGCCTCGCGGGCGAGTTCGCCCCACGCCGTGACGACGGCCGGGGTGGACAGTCGCCAGTTGACCCGGCCGTTCTCGAGGGGCACCAGGTGTTCGGCGATCTCGTCCTCGAGGACGTCGCGGGCCACCTCGCCCCACGAGCCGTGAAGCTTGTCGGACCGGGCCTCCTCGACGTCGGTGTAGTCGGGGGAGGAGATGGTGAGATCGGCCACCGACTGCATCTGCGCGGGATCGAGCCCGATCGCCGGGTCGAGCAGCACGAGGCCGCGGACCCGGTCGGGGACCGCGCGCGCCAGGTGCAGCGCGAGGGCGCAACCGAACGAGTGGCCCACCACCAGGACCGGTCCCCGGGCGTGCGCGTCGAGGGTGTCGACGAGGCTCGCGACGTGGGCCTCCAGGTTCCACGGCGGCGACCACGTCGAGCGGCCGTGCCCGAGCAGGTCGGGGGAGATCCACCGGGCGTCGGGCAACTGGTCGGTGGCCAGCGCCTCCCACCGTCTGCCGTGACCGGTGAGTCCGTGCAGGGCGAGGATCTCCGTGCCGTCCTCGGCGCCGAACAGGTACGTATTCAGAGCTGACACGTGACCCATGATGCCGGATCGGGGCGCCGCAGGAGATGTCGGACCGTTCTGGTGGAATGCTGCCCATGACGGAATCGGCGGTGCGCACCAGGACGTCGGCTCCCCGGGCCCGGCTCGTGCACCGCCCGAGCCCCGACCGCCCGGCCCGGGTGTGGGACGACTCAACGCAGCGGGTCCTCACCGCACCGCCCCTCGGCATGGGCTGGAATCCGTGGCAGGTGCTCGGCGGCCCGGGAACCGGCAAGACGTCGCTGCTCGTCGACGTCGCGGTGGACCGGATCGCGGGCGGCGAAGACCCGGAGTCGGTGCTCGTCCTGACGCAGTCGAAGCGAGCGGCGGGCCGGGTGCGCGAAGAGGTGACCGCCGCCCTCATCGGCCACGACGAGCACCACGGGCCCCGGGCCACGCGCGAACCGCTCGTCCGCACCGTCCACTCCTACGCGTTCGCGGTGCTGCGGTTGCAGGCCGCCGCCCACGGCAATCCGCCGCCGCGCCTCATCACCGGCGCCGAACAGGACGCCGTGCTCCGCGAGATGTTGCAGGGCGACATTGCGGACGGCGGCGAGATGTGGCCCGAACGTCTGCGTCCCGCACTGGCGCTGGGCGGCTTCGCCGTCGAACTGCGCGATCTCATGTTGCGCTCGAGCGAGCGGGGACTCGGCCCGGAAGATCTGATCAAGCTGGGCCGGCGGCACAACCGCTCCGAGTGGGTGGCGGCGGGCATGTTCGCCGCCCGGTACGAGCACGGCATGCTGCTGCGCGGAGCGGTGGGTGTCGAGGCCCCCGAGGCCACGGCGCCGGCGCTGGACGCGGCCGAACTCATCGGTGCGGCCCTCACCGCGTTCGCCACCGATCCGGACCTGCTGAGCGCGGAACGGACCCGGGTGCGGCACCTGCTCGTCGACGACGCCCAGCACCTCGATCCGCAGGCCGCGGAACTGGTCCGGCTCGTCGGCACCGGTACCCGCACCACGGTCGTGGCCGGCGACCCGGACCAGTCGATCTACGGCTTCCGCGGGGCCGACCCCACGTTCCTCACCGGCCTGGCCGACAAGGGCGATTCCCGACAGGTGCTGCTCCCGGTCAACTTTCGCAGTTCAGCGGAGGTCGCGGCCACCGCGGCCCGCATCACGTCCCGCCTTCCCGGGCACCTGCCCCACCGGATCTGGGCCCCGTCGCAGGACGGCGGCAGGACGTCGGTCCGGGTCCTCGGCACCGCGGCGAAGGAGGCCGCGCTGATCGCCGACACCCTGCGCCGCGCCCACCTCCTCGACGGCGTGCCGTGGACGGAGATGGCGGTGATCGTGCGCTCGGTTCCGCGGGCGCTGGCGCCGCTCCGGCGGGCACTGCTGAGCGCGGGCGTGCCCGTCACCACCGCGGCGTCCGAGTTGCCGCTGGCCCGTCAGCACGGGGTGTCGGGGCTGATGCTGGTGCTGCGGGCACTGTCGGGGCAGGAATTCACGGGCGAGGATGCGCTCGCCCTGCTCGCCGGCCCGGTCGGCGGCGCGGAACCCGTGGCGCTCCGGCGTCTTCGCCGGGGTCTGCGGCGCGCCGAGCTGGCCTCCGGCGGCGACCGCGACTCCGCGGAACTGCTCCGTCTCCTGCTGGTCGGCGAGACGGACAGCACCCGCAGGGTCACGGCGAAGCTGACCGACGTCGAAGCGGCGTCCCTGAACCGGGTGCTGTCCGTGCTGCGCAAGGCGAGGGTTCCGCTGGGGCGCGGGCGCGGCATCGAGGACGTGCTGTGGGCGGCCTGGCAGGCCACCGGACTCGAACGTCGCTGGTCGGCGGCCTCCGCTCGCGGCGGTCCGATCGGGGCGCAGGCCGATCGCGACCTCGACGCCGTGGTCGCCCTGTTCGACGCCGCGGCGAGTTACGTCGACCGCCTCCCGCGCGCGCAACTCGCCGGGTTCGTCGACTACCTGACCGGACAGGCGATTCCCACCGCGCGCACCGTCTCCGTCGTTCCGGGCGACGCCGTGTCGGTGCTCAGCGCCCACTCCGCCGCCGGCCGTGAATGGGACGTCGTCGCGGTCGCGGGGGTGCAGGAAGGGCTGTGGCCGAGCCTGCGGGCGCGCGGAAGCCTGCTCGGCACCGAGGCGCTGATCGACCTCACGGGCGGCGTGTCCGACGGCAGCGAAACTGCCGCCGACCGGATGTCGCGCACCGCACCGCTGCTGGCCGAGGAACGTCGGCTGTTCCTGGTGGCCTGTAGCCGGGCGCGGCGGAGTCTGCTCGTCACCGCGGTCGACTCGGCCAGCGGCGACGCCGACCTCGTCCACTCCCGTTTCGTCGACGAACTGCTCGCCGGAGAACAGGATTCGGACGTCGAGGAGGCGGTCGTGCCCGCGGAGGATCCGGCGACCCGGGTCCTGGCCCTGCCCGCCCTCGTCGCCGAACTGCGCAGCGTGGTCTGCGATCCGGACGTCGCCGAATCCGACCCTGCCCGCCAGGACCGCGCCGCCCGCCAACTCGCCCGGCTCGCCGAGGCCGGGGTGCGCGGCGCACACCCGGACCAGTGGTACGGCACCGCCGAACCGAGCACCGGGGTGGCGTTGTGGAATGCGGAGGACGGGCCGGTGTCGCTGTCGCCGTCCACCGTCGACCTGCTCAACACCTGCCCGTTGCGGTGGCTGCTCGAACGCCACGGCGGCCGGGACGGCGACAACACCCACGCCATCGCCGGAACGCTCGTGCACACGCTGGTGCAGGCGCTCGCAGGCCGCATCCCACCCGATCAGGTGGAACGTGCGCTCGAGAACGCCTGGGAATCGATCGATCTCGGCTCCCAGTGGTACTCGCGGCGCGAACTCGACCGCACCCGGGACATGCTCGCCACGTTCACCGCCTGGCTCGGGAACACCCGGTCCGAACTCACCGAGGTCGGCGTCGAGGTGGCCGTCGACGGCGTCCTCGAGCCGCGCGAGGAGGGTTCCCCGAAGATCCGGCTGCGGGGGCGGATCGACCGGCTCGAACGCGACGCCGAGGGCAGGCCCGTGATCGTCGACGTGAAGACCGCCCGCTCACCCGTCACCAAGGACGACGCCCAGCAGCACGCCCAGCTGGCGGCCTACCAGGTGGCGGCGGCCACCGGTGCGATCGACGGGGAGCCGGCGTCGAAACCCGGTGGGGCGCGGCTGGTCTTCGTCGCCAAACCGCACAAGAAGGAAGGCGCGACGCAGCGGGTGCAGGCACCGCTGTCGGAGGAGGACCTCGAGACGTGGCTCGCGGTCATCCATGCGGCGGCGGCCGCCACCAGGGGTCCGGAGTTCCTCGCCCGCGTCAACGACGGATGCAGGCACTGCCCGGTGCGGACGAGTTGTCCCGCGCACGACGAGGGACGGCAGGTGACGTCGGAATGACCATCCGAATCGACCCGGTGGAACTCGCGATCGGACTGGGACAGCATCCGCCGACCCCGGAACAGGCCGCCGTCATCGCGGCCCCCCTCGGCCCGACCCTCGTCGTCGCGGGGGCAGGCGCGGGCAAGACCGAGACGATGGCCGCCCGCGTCGTGTGGCTGGTGGCCAACGGGGTCGTCGACCCCGAGGCGGTGCTGGGTCTGACGTTCACCCGCAAAGCGGCGCAGCAGCTGACCGCCCGGATCAGAAAACGCCTTGCCCGGCTTGCGGGTTCGGACCTGCTCCGCCGGGTCGACCCGAGCGGTGACCTCCGGTCGCGCATCCTCGCCGGCGAACCGGAGGTCAGCACGTACCACTCCTACGCCGGGCGATTGCTGTCCGAGCACGGGCTCCTGCTGCCCATCGAACCGTCGGCGACGCTGCTGTCGGAGACGGAACTGTGGCAGCTGGCGCACCGGGTGGTCAGTTCGTGGGACGGCGACCTCGACACCGACAGAAATCCGGCGTCCGTCACCGAGGCCGTGCTCGCGCTGGCCGGGCAGCTCGCCGAGCACCTCGTCGAACCGGACGACCTGCGGGAGGCGCACACCGAACTCGACAAGCTCGTCCACACCCTGCCCGCCGGACCGCGGCAGCGCGGCGGTCCCGGTAAGGAACTGCTCGACATCCTCGACACCCAGCACCGCCGGGTCGAACTCCTGCCACTCGTGCAGCGACTGTCGGACACCCTGCGACGGGAAGGCGCACTCGACTTCGGCAGCCAGATGTCGCTGGCGGCACGCGTTGCCGCGGACCACCCCGAGGTCGGCCTCGCCGAGCGCACCCGTTTCCGGGTGGTGCTGCTCGACGAGTACCAGGACACCGGGCACTCACAGCGGGTGCTGCTGTCCTCGCTGTTCGGCGGCGGACTCGACGGTGAACTGGCGCTCACCGCGGTGGGCGACCCCATGCAGTCGATCTACGGCTGGCGCGGTGCGTCGGCGGCCAACCTGCCCCGCTTCGCCACGGATTTCCCGCTGACGAACGGGGATCCGGCGCCGACCCTGGAGTTGCTCACCAGCTGGCGCAACCCGCCGGAGGCCCTGGCGCTGGCCAACATGGCGTCGGCGTCCCTGCGGGAGCGGGGCGTGGCGGTCAGCATGCTGCGGGCGCGACCGCAGGCCGTACCCGGGGACGTGCGCCTGGCCCTCACCGGTGATGTCGTGCAGGAACGCGAATGGGTGGCCGACCGCATCGCCGAACAGTACGCGGACGCCGCGAATCGGGGCGAGGATCCGCCGACCGCCGCCGTGCTGATCCGGCGCAACGCCGACGCGGCACCGATCGCGGAGGTACTGCGGTCGCGGGGTCTGCCGGTCGAGGTGGTCGGTCTCGGCGGTCTGCTCCACACACCCGAGGTGGCCGACGTCATCGCGATGCTCCGGGTCGTCGCCGACCCCATGGCGGGCAGTGCCGCCGTGCGGATGCTGACCGGAGCGAGATGGCAGATCGGGGCGGCCGACCTGACGGCGCTGTCGCGGCGAGCGTCCGAACTCGCCATCGGAACCGGCTACGGCACCGCCGGCGCCGTCACGGATTCGGCCGCTCTCGCCGACGCTGTCGGCGAGGCGCTGCCCGGTGAACACGCGGAGCAGGCGGGGCTGGCGGACGCGCTGGCGGATCCCGGACCCGCCGAACGCTATTCGCAGGTCGGCTACGCGCGGATCACCGCGGTGGCGGCCGAGTTGGCGTCGCTGCGCGAGCGGATCGGGCAACCGCTCACCGAACTGGTGGCCGAGGTCGAACGGGTACTGGGGATCGGCATCGAAGCGCAGGCCCGGACACGGCAGTCTGCGCGGGGGAGCGCGGGCCGTGAACATCTCGACGCCTTCGCCGACGTCGTCGCCGGTTACGCGAACCGCACGTCGGCCACCGTCACCGGACTGCTCGCCTTCCTGTCCGCCGCGGAATCGGTCGAAAAAGGCCTGGCGCCCGGCGAAGTCGAAGTGGACCCGCACCGCGTCCAGGTGCTGACCGTGCACTCCGCGAAGGGGCTGGAGTGGGAAGTGGTGGCGGTGCCGCACCTCACGGCCGGCGTCTTTCCGTCGCGGACCGCGTCCGGGTCCTGGCTCGGTGCGCTCGGCGAACTGCCCCCGTCGCTGCGCGGAGACCGGGCGCGGCCGGGCGAGTCGGCCGACGGCGTACCCGTCCTCGAACTCGAGAACCTGTACGACCGGAAAGACCTCGAGGAGGCCGTGAAGGCGCACAAGTCGGCGCTGGCGGCCCGCCGACTGGACGAGGACCGCCGGTTGTTCTACGTCGCCCTCACCCGCACCGAGCGGGTGCTGTTCGCTTCGGGTCACCACTGGGCAGAATCGGGAACCGAGCCGAAGGGGCCGTCGGAGTTCCTCACCGAACTGCGCGACACGGTGACGGACGAGGCCCACGAGGGGATCGGGATCGTCGATCTCTGGGCGCCCGCGCCCGAACCCGAGGAGCAGAACCCGCTGACCAGCACGCCCAAGTCGGCTGTGTGGCCGCGGGATCCGCTCGGTCTCCGCCGGGAGGCGGTCGAGCGTGGTGCGGCGCTGGTCGTCGCGGCGCTGAAGAACGTCGGCAAGCAGGCGCCGGCGGACGAGGACGAGGATCCCGAGAACTGGGCGGCCGACGTCGACGCCCTCCTCGCGGAGCGGGAAGCGCGTGCGAACGCCCGCACCGAGATCGTGTTACCCGGCCAGCTGTCGGTGAGCCAGCTCGTCGAACTGGAGGCCGACCCGGACGCCCTGGCCGCCCGGCTGCGGCGGCCGCTGCCGTTCCCGCCGAACCCGCTCGCCCGGCGCGGTACCGCGTTCCACGCCTGGGTGGAACGCCGCTTCGGAGCCACCCGGCTGCTCGATCTCGACGAGCTGCCCGGCGCCGCCGACGCGGGGGCGGGCCCGGACACCGATCTCGCGACGTTGCAGGACGCGTTCCTGCGCTCGCCGTGGGCCGACCGCAACCCGACGGAGGTCGAGGTGCCGTTCGAGACCTCGGTGGCGGGGACGGTGCTGAGGGGACGGATCGACGCGGTGTTCAGCGACCCCGACGGCGGGTGGACGGTGATCGACTGGAAGACCGGCGCCGAACCGAGCGCGGCCAACGAGAAGGCCGTCGTGATGCAGCTCGCCGCGTACCGGCTGGCGTGGGCCGAGCTGATGGACGTTCCGATCGAGCGGGTGCGCGCCGCATTCCACTACGTGCGGACCGGACGGACGATCGCACCGGACCGACTCCCCGGCGCCGACGCGCTCGCCCGACTCCTCAGCACCGCCGGCGCCGGCGAACCGGATCCCGCCGACGATGGTTCCGGAGACGAATTCAGGCGTGACGCCGAGCTTTGAGGGCCTCGGTGACCAAGGGGATCTGCAGTGGAAGACGCAGCAGCGCACCGGTTTTCTGCACGGTCGTCGTCTTCGGGCTCTTCAGCCAGTCCACTGCCATGTTGATGTTGGCGGGGAAGACGGCGACGAACAGCAGAGCGGCGAGTCCGCCACCGAGCCTGCGGGTGCGCGGCACGGCCAGCGCGGTGCCGATCGCGAGTTCGGCGACCCCGGACACGTAGGTGTAGGTGCGGGCGTCGCCCGGTAACTGTGTGGGGACCGTGGAATCGAAGAATTTCGGGGCGGCGAAGTGCATCGTGCCCGCGCCCAGCAGCAGTGCGGCGAGACGGAGTGCGGGCTTCTGGCTCGGTCGTGGTGTGATGCTCTCTCGTTGCATGACGCCAGCTTGCCCGAACCACCCGGTTCGCGACAACGAGGCTCCGACGTGTGTCCGGTGGGACAATCGGGGTTAGGCTGCCAGCCGATGTCGGAGTTCAGTGCAACGTGGAGACGAACATATGGCCGGTAGGCTGCGTGAGAGATTGAGCAGGTCGGACACCCTCACCGACCGGCCGGACTTCGCGTTGGTGGGTGTGCTCCGGATTCCGGAGTTGCAGACCAGTCCGGCGAGGGCGATCTACCGCCGGGTGGGGATCGCCCTGGCGGCGTTGGCGTTGGCGGTTCTCATCGTCTACATCGACCGGGCGGGCTACCGCGACGCGCAGGACAACGAACTGTCGTTGCTCGACTGCATCTACTACGCGACGGTGTCGTTGTCGACGACGGGATACGGAGACATCACGCCGTTCACACCGTCGGCACGGCTCGTCAACGTCCTCCTGATCACGCCTCTTCGAATCTTCTTCCTCATCGTCCTGGTCGGTACGACTCTCTCCGCGCTCACGGAGAGCTCCCGGCAGGCGTTCAAAATTCAGCGTTGGAGGCAGCACGTGCGCAATCACACCGTGGTGATCGGCTACGGAACCAAGGGACGCACCGCGATCGACGCGATGCTCGGCGACGACGTTCCGCCGTCGGAGATCGTGGTCGTGGACACCGACCACGCCGTGCTCGACTCGGCGGCCAGCAAGGGCCTGGTCACGGTCCACGGATCCGCCACCAAATCGGACGTGCTCCGATTGGCGGGCGCGCAGAACGCGTCGGCGATCATCGTCGCCGCCAACCGCGACGACACCGCGGTGCTGGTGACGCTGACGGCGCGAGAGATCGCACCGAAGGCGAAGATCGTTGCCGCGATCCGCGAATCCGAGAACACGCACCTGCTCCGGCAGTCCGGCGCCGATTCGGTGGTCGTGTCCTCCGAGACCGCGGGCAGGCTCCTCGGCATCGCCACGAAGACGCCGAGCGTCGTCGAGATGATGGAGGACCTCCTGACTCCGGAGGCGGGTTTCGCGATCGCGGAGCGCCTCGTGGAGCGCGACGAGATCGGCGGCTCCCCACGTCACCTCGCGGACATCGTGCTCGGTGTGGTGCGGGACGGCCGGTTGATCCGGGTCGGCTCGCCGGAGGTCGATTCGATCGAGGAGAACGACCGACTGCTGTACATCCGTCGGGTCGCCAACTGATCGGCAGTAGTGTCGACGGCGTGACTGCATTCCGGCTCAACGACACCCCGCTCCTGTCCCGCTCCGCCGTCGGGCGGGCCGAGGAATTGCGTTCGGACACGGACGCGCTGCGTGCGGGCTGGCGGGATGCGCTGCTGCTGCGGGTCAATCACCGCGGACAGGTGCGGGTGGGGGACGACGGTCTGGTCTTCGCGGACGCCACCGAACTCGGCCCCGAACCGAAACCGGGGGCGGTGTTCCTCGGCGTCCGCAAGGACCGGCACGTGTGGGCGGTGCGGGTGCAGGCGCTCACCGGCGAGCTGGCCGATCTCCGGATTCTGGGCGGCACGCTGGACGACGCCGACGCCGGTGTGCTCACCGGCGCCCTCGCCATGCTCAACTGGCACGACAGCGCGGGCTTCAGTGCGCTCGACGGCGCGGCATCGGAACCGACGATGTCGGGGTGGTCGCGGATCTCGACGAGCACCGGTCACGAGGAGTTTCCCCGCACCGATCCGGCGGTCATCTGCCTCGTGCACGACGGCGGGGATCGTGTGCTCCTGGCCAGGCAGCCCACGTGGCCGCCGCGGCGGTTCTCGATCCTGGCCGGATTCGTCGAGGCCGGTGAATCCCTCGAGACGTGCGTCGTCCGGGAGATCAGGGAAGAGGTGGGTGTCGATGTTCGTGACGTGCGTTACCTCGGTAGCCAGCCGTGGCCGTTCCCCCGTTCGGTGATGATCGGGTTCGCGGCCGTCGGTGATCCCGACGCCCCGCTGACGTTCGCGGACGGCGAGATCGCCGAGGCCCGGTGGTTCACCCGGGACGAGGTGCGCACGGCACTCGAACTCGGCGACTGGGCGTCGGACACCGACGCCACGCTGCTGCTCCCGGGCTCGATTTCCATCGCGCGCGGAATCATCGAGTCCTGGGCTGCGGCAGCGACGGAGTCCTAGACGCCGAGAAGCTGCTTGACCTGCGCCAACGACGGGTTGGTGGCGGTGCTGCCGTCGGCGAACTTGACGGTGGGCACGACGTGGTTGCCGCCGTTGACGCTGCCGACGAACTCCGCCGACGCCGGATCGTCCTCGATGTCGATCTCCACGTAGCCGATGCCGGATTCGTCCAGCTGCGTCTTCAGGCGCCGGCAGTAGCCGCACCAGGTGGTGGAGTAGATGGTCAGGGCCGGGGTGTCGGTAGCAGTCACGGCGGATATAACACCACGAGCTCGCCGTGTGTTCCCACTGCGGTGTTCGTCCGCTTCGCGCCGTGTCGGTCGCCCCTGTCATGATGGACGCCATGTCAGCAGCCGGCGCAGCAGAGGTGACGACTACCGGTCTCGATCCCGAACAGTCCGCAGCGGTCCTCGCTCCCCGGGGCCCGGTGTGTGTGCTGGCGGGTGCCGGAACAGGCAAGACCCGGACCATCACCCGGCGGATCGCGCACCTCGTGGCCAGTGGGCACGTCGCCGCGGGGCAGGTGCTGGCGGTGACGTTCACGGCGCGCGCGGCGGGCGAGATGCGCGGACGGCTGCGCGGCCTCGGCATCGGCGACGGGGGAGCGCAGGTCCAGGCACGCACGTTTCACGCCGCCGCGCTGCGGCAGCTGAGGTACTTCTGGCCGCAGGTGGTCGGCGACACGGAATGGCGGCTGCTGGACCGCAAGTTCGCGGTCGTGTCGTCCGCCGCCGGACGGGTCGGCCTGTCCACCAGCACGGAGAGCATCCGAGACCTGGCGAGTGAGATCGAGTGGGCCAAGGCCTCGCTGATCGCGCCCGAGGACTACCCGCGTGCGGTGGCGAAGTTACGCCGGGAGGCGCCGGTCGACGCCGCCAAGGTCGCCGAGGTGTATCACGGCTACGAACAGCTCAAGGCCCGCGGCCAGGACGGGATGCTCCTCGATTTCGACGACCTCCTGCTCCACACGGCGGCGGCACTCGAAGAGCATTCGGCCGTCGCGGAGGAGTTCCGCGACCGCTACCGCTGCTTCGTCGTCGACGAATACCAGGACGTCACCCCGTTGCAGCAGCGTGTCCTCGACGCCTGGCTCGGGGAGCGGGACGACCTCACCGTCGTCGGCGACGCCAACCAGACCATCTACTCGTTCACCGGCGCCACACCGAATTACCTGCTCGACTTCTCGCGCCGGTTCCCCGAGGCCACCGTCGTGCGTCTCGAGCGCGACTACCGTTCGACCCCCGAGGTCGTATCGATGGCGAACCGGGTGATCGGCGCGGCGCGCGGCCGGATCGCGGGCACCCGTCTGCAACTGATCGGGCAGCGCGACTCCGGGCCGGAACCCAGTTTCGTCGAGTTCGACGACGAACCGGCCGAGGCCGCCGGGGTGGCGCGCACGATCAAGCGGCTCATCGCGTCCGGCACGCCGGCGGCAGAGATCGCGGTCCTGTACCGGATCAATGCCCAGTCCGAGGTGCACGAGCAGGCGCTGACGAAACTCGACATCCCGTACCAGGTGCGCGGCGGTGAAGGTTTCTTCACCCGCACCGAGGTGCGTCAGGCCGTGGCGGCGCTGCGCCAGGCCGCGGGCCGCGACGACCTGCCCGACGCGGTCGGCGCCGACCTCGTCACGCTCGTCCGCGCCGTCCTCGTCCCGCTGGGGCTGACGGACGCCGAACCGGCGGGTGCGCAGGCCCGCGAGCGGTGGGCCTCCCTGTCGGCGCTCGTCGCGCTCACCGAGGAACAGCTGACCCAGGACCCGGAGCTGACCCTCGACGCACTGCTGCGCGAGTTGAGTCTGCGGGCGGAGGCGCGGCACCCACCCGTCGTGCAGGGTGTGACCCTCGCGTCGCTGCACGCCGCGAAGGGTCTCGAATGGGACGCCGTGTTCCTCGTCGGCCTCACCGACGGAACGCTGCCCATCCAGCACGTGCTCGGCGACGCCAACTCGGCACCCGACGACGCGGCCGTCGAGGAGGAACGCCGGTTGCTGTACGTCGGCGTCACCCGTGCCCGCGAGCACCTGCAGATGTCGTGGGCGCTGTCCCGGAACGAGGGCGGCCGCAAGTCGCGGCGCCGTTCGCGGTTCCTGCACGGACTCATTCCCGAAGACTCACCGGCTTCGCGGATCGCGGCGCCGGTCAAGAGCAACAAGAAGCGTCCCCGGTGCCGGCTGTGCGGAAAACAACTGATCGGGACGACCGCGACCATGCTCGGTCGCTGCGAGGGATGCCCGTCCAACGTCGACGTGGAACTGCTCGAATCGCTGCGGTCGTGGCGGCTCGAGAAGTCGAGGGAACTGAAGGTCCCGGCGTACGTGGTGTTCAGCGACAACACGTTGACGGCTCTCGCCGAGCAGCGCCCGCAGGACGATCGCGGGCTCGTCGCGATCCCCGGGATCGGTGCGAAGAAGCTCGAGCAGTTCGGCGAAGACGTCCTCGGTGTGATCAAGGGAAGCGCTACTCGCTGAACGACTCCCGCACGCGGGCGACATAGCACGCATCACCGCAGGTCAAAAATAGGTTGTGCGGTTCTGGAGAATTGCCTACTGTGGTTTCAGTGCGCGGGGAGACCCGTGTGGTTCACATCGGATCGAGAAGAAATGGAGGTGGCAGTGAAATGACGAAGTTCCAAGCACATGAGACGGCAGTCGCTGCTGCCTCCGCGTTGTTCGGCATGAACGCGGCGGAACCGGCACCGGCGATCGTCTGGTCGGCAGCCCGTCGTCGTCCCGCAACAGCAGTCGAGTCCGTGTATCGGAGTTGTCGAGGAATTCCTCGATAGATCAACTCCCACCGTCTTTTCAAGGCCACGGACCCGCATCGCGGACCGTGGCCTTCGTAGTTCGAGCACCTTTCCCGCTCGCAGCCTCGGCTCTGGTTCGCACCCATTTCAACGAACCGAAGAGAATAACCGTCGCAATGAGAGCAGAGGAGAACGACGTGTCTACCGTGACATGCCGAGGGGTATCCGAAACCTCAACCGCCACAAGCGGATTTGTTCAGATAGTGACTGCGCGTGGTGACCTGCCGTGCCGGGTCGACGACCCCGACCTGTGGTTTGCGGACTCTCCCACCGAGCTGGAGCAGGCGAAGGCGCTGTGCGCGTCGTGCCCGATCCGCTCCCGCTGCCTCGACGCCGCCCTCGATCGAGGTGAGCCGTGGGGCGTGTGGGGTGGGGAGATCTTCGACCAGGGTGTCGTGATCGCCCGCAAGCGTCCCCGTGGACGTCCCCGCAAGACGCCGGCTCTGGTGTGTGCGTAGCACCTGTGAGTACTTGTCAACCGCCCGCGGTTGACAAGTACTCACAGGTCGGGGGCCACGAACCCGGGGAGCCACCGGGTGAGGATCGCCATGTACGGCGCGTACGCGTCCAGTTGGGCGCAGATCCCCACCGAGCCGACGAGAACCCGGAAGATCATCAGATACTCGGCGGGCAGATTCAGTGCCCGGGCGGTGCGGAACTGCGCGCTGTTGAAGTCGGTTGCGGAACCCGCCGCCTTCTGCAGCCAGGCGCGGGTGAAGTGGAACGATTCGGTACGGATCGGATCGGTGACGGGACGCAGATAGTCGGCGATCTCCTTGTCGGTCACCGTTCTGCCCGGCAGGACGAATCCGTTGGCGTGCAGCAACTCCGTCAGTTCGTCGAACTGTTCGTGGAGAGCCAGCCGGACCATTGCCCCGAGCACCGGTGGGAGTCCGTGCGGAAACGGTGCCGCGGCACCGAAATCGATGACCCCGAGGCGACCGTCGCTGTGCAGCATGAAGTTACCCGGATGCGGGTCGCAGTGGAGCAGGCCGACGCGAGCGGGGGACGCGAAGTGGAACTCGGCGAGCAGTGCGCCGGCGGTGTTGCGTTCCTCTGCGGTGCCGTCGGCGATGATGGCCGACAGCGGTTTCGCCGACATCCATTCGGTGACCACCACCTTGGGTGCGCTGGCGACGACGTGCGGAATCGCGAACTGCGGGTCGCCGTCGTACACCTTCGCGAAGCGGCGCTGATTGTTCGCCTCGATCCGGTAGTCGAGTTCTTCCTCGGTGCGGGCGGTGAATTCGTCGATGACCGGCCGCACGTCGACCCCCGGCATGACCGAGGCGAACAGACCCGCGAACCGTCCCAGTGTCTTCAGGTCGGCGCGCAGCGCTTCGTCGGCGCCGGGGTACTGGACCTTGACGGCCACGTCGCGGCCGTCGGCCCACACGGCGCGATGAACCTGGCCGATGCTGGCCGAGGCGGTCGGGGTGTCGTCGAACGACTGGAACCGCTCCCGCCACTTGGTGCCCAACTGCTGGTCGAGCATCCGGTGGACGGCCTTCGCGGGCAGCGGAGGTGCCTGCGCCTGCAGCTTGTTCAGCGATTCACGGTACGGTTCCGCGAACTCCTCGGGGATCGCCGCCTCCATGACACTGAGCGCCTGGCCCAGTTTCATGGCGCCGCCCTTGAGTTCGCCGAGTACGGCGAACAACTGCTCGGCGGCCTTCGCGCTCAGCTGGGCGTCGATCTCGTCCCTGTCGCCCCCGGTGAGTTTCCGGCCGAACCCCATCGCGGCACGTCCCGCGATCCCCAACGGGATGCTCGCGAGTTTCGCGGTGCGGGCAGAACTCCTGCGGGGGATGTCGGGCACCCCACCATCATGCATCATCACCGATGCCGGTTCGATTCGCCCACGGCGGGCGCCAGATACGTGCAGCTGCAACTCGCCTGCCTCGGCCAGTGCCGCGTCACCAGCCGATGCGCCCCCAGGTCGATTTCGAGCGTGGCGTCGAGACTGCTGGGCGGAGCGCCGCGCGGGGCGGAGAGCACGGCCTCGAGTTGGCCGAGCGCGACCGCGGCCGTGGCCATGATCACGGCCGGACTCGCGTGCCCGACCGTGCCGAGGAGCTGAGCGGACAGGTGCGGCCAGTCCTCGTCGTACGCGGAGCGGAGGAGATCGGCGCAGCGCAGGCAACTCGTGTGGCCCGGCAGGACGAGCGGACCGACCACACCGCGGCCGTCCCGCAGCCGGACCTGCAGGTGCGGTATCCCGTTCTGGACCAGGTCCGCAGCGAGACGAGGGTCTGCCACCAGGTCGTCCGCGAGCACGACACACAGGGCGTTCCACCGCCGGACGTCGCCGTCGGCGGAGTAGCGGAACGAGCGGGAGACCCGGACGCCGCCGTCGGTGAGCCCGGCGGACACCGCATCCGACAGCGGTCCGCGCCCGTGCACGCGGATGGTGATCGTGTCCGCGTCAGGCGACGTGCCTGCGACGTCGATCAGACCGGCGCGATCCAGATCGCCGAGCAGCTTCGACACATCCGTCGGCGCCAGGCCGTACCCGACGGCCGTCCACAGGATGTGCGGCCGCGTGTTCTTGCCGTCGAGCAGTCGGATGACGGCGAGGAGTTGCTCGGTCCGTATTCCGGGCGGCGGGGAGAGGACGAGTGCGCGCTCGGGATCCCAGCCGAACTGCACCCGCCCGTCGGGACGGACGAGCACGGCGATCCGGGGATCGAGAGTGACACCGACGGGGTGCGGGTGCGAGATGGTCACGCACCGAGGATTCCAGCCCACGACCGGTCGCCGGCCCGGAAAAGACGAGTTGTCCACAGGCCGAAACGTGCTCCGATCTGCGGACTTCCCGCTACCGACAAAGTGGTGCGATCAGGGGGTCACAACTCCGGTTCGTCGTCCTTGCCGGACTTGCCGCGTTCGGCCTCCTCGGCCCGCTCGCGGGCCTCCGTCGCCTCCAGCTGCGCCATCGGATTGTCGAAGTCGCCGCCGTCGCCGCCGCCGAGAACCCGCTCGACGAACGCGTCCGGACTGTCGAGGTCGGACGAGTCGGGGAGCAGGTCGGGGTGGGCCCACACGCCGTCACGGGCGTCGACGGTCGACTCGGACGTCAGGCGGGTCCACAGCTGCGCGGCTTCCCGGACCTTGCGCGGACGCAGTTCGAGTCCGACGAGCGTCGCGAACGTCTGCTCGGCGGGTCCCCCGGTCGCGCGCCTGCGGCGGAGCGTCTCGCTGAGGGCCGCGACGCCGGGGAGGCGGTCGTTCAGCGCCGACGCGACGACGACCTCGACCCAGCCCTCGATGAGGGCGAGCAGCGTCTCGAGTCGCTCGAGGGCCTGCTTCTGCTCGGGTGTGGTCTGCGGTTCGAACGCACCCTGCTGCAGGATGTTCTCGAGCTGCGACGGATCGGTCAGCGCGGACGGATCGAGCCCCTTCGCCATGTCCTCGATGGCGGAGAAGTCCATGGTGATGCCGCGGGCGTACTCCTCGACGGTGGCGAGGAGACGCTGACGCAGCCACGGGACGTGGCTGTACAGGCGCTGGTAGGCGGCCTCACGTGCGGCGAGGAAGACGAGGATCTCCCGGTCGGGCTGTTCGAGCCCCTTGCTGAACCGCTCGACCGCGGCGGGAAGCAGTGCGCCCGTGCCGGCCGGACCGAGGGGGAGACCGATGTCGGTGGAGGTGAGCACCTCCTTCGACAGCTGGCCCAGCGCCTGGCCGAGCTGGGAGCCGAACGCGAGGCCACCCATCTGGCTCATCATGCCGAGCATGGGACCTGCCATCTGCTGTGCCTCTTCGGGCAGGCCCTGCACCCACATGCCCGAGACCTTCTCGGCCACCGGATCGCACAGCCGCTTCCAGGTGTCGAGGGTATTGTCGAGCCAGTCGTTGGGCGTCCACGCGACGGTCTTCGACGCGCCCGCAGGCAGCGTCGTCGCGGCGTCGAGCCACAGTTCGGCGAGCCGTGAGGCGTCGGCGATCGCCTCGGAGTTGCCCTGGGTGATCGGAGCGACCGATCCCATCTGCTGGCGGGCGAGCTTCTTCGCGATCTCGTAGTTGACCGGGCCGGTCTGCTCCCCGGACCCCATCGACGTGCCCATCCCGCTCAGCATCTGACCGAACTGGGTGAGCATCTGGCCGAGGGCGGCCGGGTCGAACCCCCCGGCGGGGAAACCACCCGCCCCGAAACCGAAGTCGCCGGAACCGCCCGCGTTCTTGTCGCGGTCGGGCCCGTTCTGATCCCCCGTGTTCTTGTCACGATCGGGATCGTCGTCGGGTTTGGAGAAGCCGAAGGGCGGATTGCTCATGACTCAACGGTACAAGGCGCATGGTCCGGTGGCTGCCGACCGCGTCACGCTGACGGCGAACACGCGGACGGCCGACAGCGGTGCCCGCCGGTTCGCGCTCTACGCTGGTCCAGGTGAATCGACGGATCGTGACGCTTCTGGCTGCGCTGGCCCCGATCGTGGTACTCGGCATTCTCGGAACGGTGATCAAGGTGCCGTACGTGGCGCTCGGGCCGGGACCCACGTTCAACACCCTCGGCGAAGTCGGTGGTGAACAGGTCGTCGCCATCGAGGGAACGGACGTGGACGAGACCACCGGCCACCTCAACATGACGACGGTCGCCGTGCGCGACGACCTCAACGTGTTCGAAGCGTTCGGACTGTGGGCCAGCGGACGCCAGGGCATCGTGCCCCGCGAGGAGGTCTACCCGCCGGACAAGTCGAAGGACGAGGTCAAGCAGGAGAACGACGCCGACTTCCAGCAGTCGGAGGACAGCGCCGAACTCGCGGCGCTGCACTTCCTGGACGAGCCGGTGGACCTGCGGATCGCCAAGGTCGGTGAGGACGGCCCCTCCCAGGGGCTGCTGCGCGAAGGCGACGTGCTGGTCAGTGTCGACGGAAAGCCGGTGTCGACGGTCGGCGGCGTGCAGGAGGCGGTGGCCGACGTGCCCCCGAACACCGAGGTGCCGATCGTGATCCGGCGTGACGGCGCCGAGACCACGGTGCGGGTGGTGCTCGGTGCCCGCCCGGACGACGAGGCCAAGGGCTACCTGGGGATCACACCGGAGGAGGTCCCGGACGTCCCGTTCACGATCGACTTCCACCTCGCCGACGTGGGCGGCCCCTCGGCGGGACTCATGTTCACGCTCGCGGTGATCGACAAACTCAGCCCGGGTGAACTCAACGGTGGCAAGTTCGTCGCAGGCACCGGCACGATCGACTCCGACGGCGACGTCGGCCCCATCGGCGGGATCAAGTACAAGTTGATCGCCGCGTCCGAGGCGGGCGCCGAGACGTTCCTCGTGCCGGCGAAGAACTGCGACGAGGCCCGCCAGGGCGCACCCGACGGGCTCCGGCTGGTGAGGGTCGAGAACCTCGACGGCGCCGTCGACGCACTCGAGGCCGTCAACTCCGGAGCCGACGCGCCGCACTGCTGATTGCGGCGCGGCCGGTTCCGGTCGACGCGGTCAGTCGTCTTCGGTCGCGTCGAGGGTGGCGTACAGCGCGCTGACGAGATTCGGTGCCAGGTCCTCGTAGGTGAGCAGTTCGATCCCGGCGTACGGGTCGGCGTCCTCGTCGGGGCGCAACTGCATCAGGCACAGCGACGGTCCGTCGCGCAGCACGGCGGCGATGAGCCGGGCGGACCGGCGGTCGGGATGCGACTCGGCCGCGGCCCGTGCGGCGTCGTCGGCGGCGTCGCGGTCGGACAGGAGGGGGACGAGCGCGTCGTCGAGATCGGATTCCGCCTCGGGCGGCAGGACGACGATCTCCTGGACGAGGGCGCATCCGACCACGGACTCGGGCCAGCTGGTGGTGGCGAGGAATTCGTCGAGTGCGCGTGACCCGCCGTCGATGTCGCCGGGGAACGGATCCTGTTCCACCGGGGTCAATTCCGCACCGTCGGCGAGTTGGTCGAGCAGGCTCGGTTCGGCGGCCGCGAGGAGTTCGGTCGGGACGAGTGCGAACATCTGGGGCGGCTGATCCCACCCTCCGGCATCGACGAATTCGACCACCTCACGCACGCAGCGGGCGAGGGCGTCCGTCTCTCGGTTCACATTCTCTTCACTCACAGGACCCATCTTCGCACCCCCGGAACAGGACCGACGGCGGCAACTCTCGGTTGTTACGTAGAGTGGGACGAAACGGTCACGCCCTCGCTGTTTGGGGGTGTGGACCACCGAACGGTGCAGTTGACCGCGGCGTGAGAGCGTCGCCGAGTTCTTGGAGTGTGGCACGTGGGCATGCGGCCCCCCGCAGGTTTACCGTCGTTGTCCAAACGCAGTCGAGTGCTGCTGGTGCTGGCGCTTGTCGTCGCGGCCCTGCTGCTGGTGGGTCCTCGGCTGATCAGCACGTACACGGACTGGTTGTGGTTCGGTGAGGTCGGATTCCGTGGTGTCTTCACCACGGTCCTGATCACCCGTCTGCTGCTCTTCCTCGTGGTGGGGGTGGTGGTCGGCGGAATCGTCTGGCTGGCACTGCTGCTCGCGTACCGTTCGCGGCCGGTGTTCGTGCCCGTGTCGGGTCCCAACGATCCGGTGGCGCGGTACCGCACCACTGTGATGACCCGGCTGCGCCTGTTCGGCCTCGCGATTCCGATCGCGGTGGGACTGCTGGCCGGTCTGATCGCGCAGTCCAGTTGGGTGACGGTGCAGCTGTTCGTCAACGGCGGCGCGTTCGGCGTCGCCGATCCCGAATTCGGCCTCGACGTCGGCTTCTACACGTTCGATCTGCCGTTCTACCGTTTCGTCCTCAACTGGCTGTTCGTGGCGGTGCTGCTGGCGTTCTTCGCGAGCCTGGTGACGCACTACATCTTCGGTGGACTCAAGCTGGCAGGCCGGGGCGGCGCGCTGACCAACGCGGCGCGAGTCCAGTTGGCAGTGCTGGCGGGAACGTTCATTCTCCTCAAGGCCGTCGCGTACTGGTTCGACCGGTATTCCCTGCTGTCGAGCAGCCGCAAGGAGCCCACGTTCACCGGTGGTAGCTACACCGACATGAACGCGGTGCTGCAGGCGAAGCTGATCCTGCTGGCCATCGCGGTCATCTGCGCGGGCGCGTTCTTCGCGGCGATCTTCCTGCGAGATCTGCGGATTCCCGCAATGGCCACAGCCCTTCTCGTGCTCTCGTCGATCCTGGTCGGCGCGGTGTGGCCGCTCGTCGTGGAGCAGTTCTCGGTGCGTCCCAACGCCGCCGACAAGGAGAGCGCCTACATCGAGCGGAACATCGCCGCCACCCGGCAGGCGTACGGCATCACCGACGACAAGGTCGAGTACCAGGACTACCAGGGGTACGGGACGACGCCGCCGCGCGACGTGCCCGCCGACGTCACGACGATCGCGAACACGCGACTGCTGGACCCGAACATCCTGTCGCGGACGTTCACCCAGCAGCAGCAGCTGAAGAACTTCTACGGTTTCCCGCCGACGCTCGACATCGACCGCTACGACATCGACGGGGAGATGCGTGACTACATCGTCGCGGCCCGCGAGTTGTCGTCGAAGAGCCTGACAGGCAACCAGACGGACTGGATCAACAAGCACACCGTCTACACGCACGGCAACGGACTGGTCGCGGCCCCCGCGAACCGGGTGAACGCCGCCGCGGGCGAGTCCGCGGAGGAAGCCGCGAACAGCAACAGCGGTTACCCCGTCTACATGGTCAGCGACATCGCCTCACAGGCGGCGGGCAACCAGGTCATCCCGGTCGAGCAGCCGCGCATCTACTACGGCGAGGTCATCGCCGACACCGATGCCGACTACGCGATCGTCGGCGGCTCCGAGGGTTCGGATCCGCGGGAGTACGACACCGACACCTCGCGCTACACGTACACCGGTTCGGGTGGTGTGCCGATCGGCAACTGGTTCAACCGGCTGGCGTTCGCGGCGAAGTACACCGAACGCAACATCCTGTTCTCCGGAGCGATCGGTTCGGATTCGAAGATCATCTACAACCGGGACCCGCGGGACCGGGTCACCCACGTAGCACCGTGGCTGACCGCGGACGGCGACTCGTACCCGGCCGTCGTCGACGGCAAGGTCGTGTGGATCGTGGACGCCTACACCACACTGCAGGACTACCCGTACGCGCAGCGCAGTTCGCTCGACGGACTCGTCGAGGACAGCATCGACCAGAACACCGGCCGCCTCCTGCCGCGCAAGGAGGTGTCCTACATCCGCAACTCGGTGAAGGCCACCGTCGACGCGTACGACGGCACCGTGAAGCTCTACCAGGTGGACCAGAACGATCCCGTGCTCGATGCGTGGATGGGTGTGTTCCCCGACGCCGTGCAGCCTGCGGACTCGATTCCGGACGAATTGCGCGCGCACTTCCGTTATCCCGAGGACCTGTTCAAGGTGCAGCGCGAGATGCTCGCCAAGTACCACGTGGACGATCCGAAGGAGTTCTTCACCAACAACGCGTTCTGGTCGGTGCCGAGCGATCCCACGATCGACACGAGCGCGAACCAGCCGCCGTATTACGTGCTGGTCGGTGATCCCGAGACCGGGAAACCGTCCTTCAACCTGACCAGTGCGATGGTGGGGTACAGCCGCGAGTTCCTGTCCGCCTATCTGTCGGTGAAATCGGACCCGGAGAACTACGGCAAGTTCACGGTGCTCCAATTGCCGACGGACACCCAGACCCAGGGTCCGCAGCAGACGCAGAACTCGATGATCTCGGATCCGCGCGTGGCGTCGGAGCGAACGCTGCTCGAGAGATCGAACAAGATTCAGTACGGCAACCTGCTGACACTGCCGATCGCGAACGGCGGAATCCTGTACGTCGAACCGATGTATACGGAGCGAAGTTCGACGGGCCCGAACACGTCGACGTTCCCGCAGCTGTCCCGAGTGCTGGTGAGCTACCGCGAGCCGCCGCCGAGTAACAGTGTGCGCGTCGGGTACGCCCCGACTCTGGCACAGGCGCTCGACCAGGTGTTCGGTGCCGGCACGGGCTCGGTGGCGACGGCGCCCAGCGCCGAGGAGGGGACACCTCCGGACACTGGTACGACGCCGCCCGTCGACCAGGGTGCGGCACAGCCGGCGCCCACCGCACCGGCGACCCCGCCGTCCGGTACGGACGTCTCGGCGGCGGTGGCGGAGCTGGACGCGTCGCTCGACGCGTTGACGTCGGCGCAGCGCAGCGGTGACTTCGCGGCATACGGCGCGGCCCTCGCCCGGGTGCAGAAGGCGGTCGCCGCGTACGAGGCGATCCCGAAGTAGAGGCGTTTCACCGGGAAAGCGAACGAGGCCCTGTCATCCGAACCGGATGACAGGGCCTCGTCGTATGCGAGCGGAAGATCAGCGCAGTGCGTCGACCAGCTGCGGGTTGGCGTCCACCAGCTGCTGGAACTGCTGTCCGTAGCCGTTCTGCTCGGCGACCTGACGTGCGGCGTCCAGGGCCTGCTGCGCGGCGGGCTGGACCGGGGCGGGCGCCTGGACCTGTGCCGGTGCCGCGGGGGCGGGGGCCGGGGTGGGCTCCGGCGCGGGCGCGGGGGCCTCGGCGACGTCGCCGCCACCGGTGGTCAGGTACTGGCCGCACACGGGCCAGGCGCCCTGGCCCTGCGTCGCGAGAACATTCTCGGCCACCCGGACCTGCTCGGCCTTGCTGGCGTTCGATGCCGAGCCGCTGCCGCCGTTGGCCTCCCAGGTGCTCTGCGAGAACTGCAGGCCGCCGTAGTAGCCGTTTCCGGTGTTGATTCCCCAGTTGCCGCCGCTCTCGCACGCTGCGACGCCGTCCCAGTTGTGGGAGGCGGCGGAGGCGGTGCCGGCGCTCAGTCCGAGCGGGACGGCGACGACGGCTCCGGTGACGGCGATCCAGCCGAGGGCACGCTTGCTGATGCTGTGATGGGTCATGCGGGGTCAATCCTCTCCGCGCTTGCTGGCGTGGCCGGCCTGCGGGCGACGACGTTCGCGTCGTCGCACCGGGCTGCGATTTCTGTGCCGCGTCCCTGCCCCTCGAAGGTTTCGGGGATTCCGAACCCGCGGGGCAGAGCTAGCAGCGGCGGGCCGGCTTTCGCCCGGTTGTTTCGGGCCGAGAGCGACCGTACGGGAGCTTCGCCCGCAGTTCACCTGGCGAAATTGGTGGACAGTTGTCCGGTACCGAGTGGGAATTCGGCCTGTTTTTGCAGGTCAAATGCTGTCGATATCGTTTCGGAGTTGATTCGTTACACTGCTGTTATGTGACGGGTATCACGACGAATTTGTGGAGCGGCTCACGCGGAAATGGCGGGGAAACGGCTCGTGATGATGTATGCCGATGCCCTGCAACGCGCGAGTGCCCTGCGCGCGGTCGTGCTGCGCGCAGGGCACTCGGGCATGTGTGGGGTGCGGATCAGAGGTACTGTCCGCAGACCGGCCAGGCGCCGGGTCCCTGGGTTGCCAGGACGTTCTCGGCAACGCGGATCTGCTCCTCGCGCGAGGCGTTCGCCGGCGAGCCGGAGCCGCCGTTCGCGGCCCAGGTGCTGTCGGTGAACTGCAGGCCGCCCGAGAAGCCGTTTCCGGTGTCGGCGGCCCAGTTTCCGCTGCTCTCGCACGCCGCGACAGCGTCCCAGTCTCCGGAAGCGGCCGAAGCGGTGCCGGTGCTCAGGCCGAGCGGCACTCCGATGACTGCTCCGGTGAGTGCGACTGCGCCCATGGTCCGCTTGACGATGCTGGAATTGAACATGTGGTTGGTTCCTCTCCGCGCCTGCCGACGAGGTGGTCGTGTGAGTGACGGCTGGTGTGCCGACCCGGTGATCGATCTGTCCTCGTCCTGCCCCTCGAGGTGTCGGGATTCCGGATCCCGCTGGGGCAGGTCGAGCTGCGGCGGGTCGGCGTTGCCCGTTGGTTTCGGGCTGGCAACGAACGTACGCGGCGATCACGGAATGGTCACGGGTCGATTTTCTGTGACGGGCGTCCAAATACTGGGATGAACGCACCGCGTTTCCGCAGGTCGACCCACGAGTTGCGGGTTCCGAAAACGTTACAGATTTTCCCGAAAGTGTGACACAGGTCATAACTTTTAGGTAACGGATGTGACTCGGGTGGTGCTGAAAGATTGCTAGTCGGCCTCTTTTCGGGCGATTTGCAATCCGTTCGTTCGCTCGTGTAACTTTGTTCATGCAGCGCGGGGTGGAGCAGCTCGGTAGCTCGCTGGGCTCATAACCCAGAGGTCGCAGGTTCAAATCCTGTCCCCGCTACCACCGAAGAACCGGTGTCCTGGATTCCAGGACACCGGTTCTTTTTTGTCTCCGTATTCGGTGTCGTGACCGGCGCCGGAACGCCGAGCGGGGTGCAGGCCGTCGATCAGCTTTCCGAGACGTCCATCTCGATCAGGACGCGGCGCAGCAACTTGCCGGTCGCATTGCGGGGGAGTTCCTCGATGAAGATGATCTCGCGGGGCACTTTGTACCGCGCCAGGTTCGCCTTGACGTGAGCCTTCATTTCCTCGGCGTCCTTCGCGGCCCCGGGAGCGAGCACGACGAAAGCCCTGAGACGATGGCCGAACTCGGAGTCCTCGACGCCGATCACCGCGGCCTCGAGCACGTCCTCGCGGTCGGCGAGCAGGTTCTCGACTTCGAGCGGGTAGACGTTCTCGCCGCCGGAGACGATCATGTCGTCGTCGCGGCCGTCCACGAAGAGCAGGCCGTTGCGGTCGAAGTGCCCGACGTCGCCGGTCGACAGCAGACCGTTGATGCGCTCCTTGTCGCGACCGTCGGTGTATCCGGAGAAGCTGAGACCATTGGCGACGAAGATGCGTCCGACGGTGTCGGGTTCGGTGATCCGTCGACTCGACTCGTCGTACAGCTCCACGTGGCACGTGACGGGAGCCCGGCCCGCGGTACCCGGCGCCAGTTCGAGGTCGGCGGGTGTCGCGACGGTGGCGACGGCGACCTCGGTGGAGCCGTACAGGTTGTGGAGCACCGTGCCGAACGCGGCGGTGGTGCGCTTGCAGAGGTCGGGGGAGAGCGCGGACCCGGCCGCGAAGATGATCTTCAGGCTCGACGTGTCGTACTTCGCCAAGGTCTCCGGTCCGAGATCGATGATGCGCTGCAACATGGTGGGGACGACGACGAGCGTGTCGCACCGGTGCTTCTCGACCAGGCGAATCGTGTTCTCCGGATCGAACTTCCGATGCATCACCACGGTCTGTCCCAGCGCCAGCGCGAGCGCGAACTGGGAAACTCCCGTGCCGTGGAAGGCGGGGGCAGCCATCATCATCGTCTGGCCGCGCCGCAGTGGAACCCGGTCGAGGAACTGTGCCGACGCGAGCGGCGACGTGTGTCCGCGGGGAGCGCCCTTCGGCGTGCCGGTGGTGCCACTGGTGAGGAGGACGAATCCGCCCAGCGCGGACGGTGCGGGCAGTGGAGCGCGGTCCCGGCCCTGCATCGCCTCGTCGAGCGTGCGGACCCGGGACGACGAATTCTCGTCCGCCCACGAACGATAGACGAGCACCTCGTCCGGGAGGGCCTCGGCGACCTGGTGGAATTCGTCGTCGTACACGAAGGCCTGCACCTGCTCGCGGGCAGCGACGTCGACGAGTTGCGGCCGGGCGAAACCGGTGTTCATCAGCACCAGCTTGGTGCCGTTCTTGGCGGCGGCGAGCATCGTGAGCACCAGGCCACGATGATTGCGGCACATGCATCCCATGACGGAACCCGCAGTGATGCCGTCGGCCTGCCACGCACGCACCAGGGCGTTGGACTGTTCCTCGATGTCGGCGTAGGTGAGGGGGCCGCGCTCGTCGACGATGGCCACCGCGTCCAGGCCT
The DNA here is from genome assembly GCF_042802055.1 of Rhodococcus sp. NPDC057529. Classification (NCBI taxonomy): domain Bacteria; kingdom Bacillati; phylum Actinomycetota; class Actinomycetes; order Mycobacteriales; family Nocardiaceae; genus Rhodococcus; species Rhodococcus sp. NPDC057529. Next base: position 9,750 of record NZ_JBHVEY010000030.1, on the reverse strand, counting down.
GCCTCGGCGTTCGCGTGGACGGGTCCTGCGAACGGACCGTACTTCCGCACCGCCAGAATCGATCGGACGCCCTGGTCGACTCGGGGAAACGGGACGAGGCCTGCGCGGTTCATCACCCGCACAGCTCCCACGGCGTCCGTCAGCTTGGTGAGCACGTGCTGCACTGACATGTCGAACCCTTCGGATAGGCGGGACCGTGTCACCAGTCAGGGTAGAGGACAGCGGCACCGGTGCCGGTCGTAACCGACAGTCACCGCAATGTCTCGCCCGGCTCCAGTTCGACTGCCTTCAGGCCGTCCGCGTCCGCGTGACGGACGAACTCGCCACCGGGGCCGTGGAATCGGCGGGGCCGGACCGCGTCCATTCCGATCGGCCACAGCGTGCCGAAGTGGATCGGGATCGACACCGCGGCGGCCACGGACCTCGCCGCGGCGGCGGCCGATTCCGGATCCATGTGTCCCGGTCCGAGATTCGGCCCCCACCCTCCGACCGGCAGCAGTGCGACGTCGCAGCGCGGAACCCACTCCGCCATCGCGGGGTCGAACGCGGTGTCCCCGGCGAAATACGTGGACGCCGCGCCGTCGACGACGTAACCCAGCGCCTGCGCCCGCTGCGGGCCCCGGCGCCACCGCCTGCCGTCGTGCACGGCGGGTACCGCGCGCACCGTCACCGAACCGAGTCGCACGTCCTGACCGGGCGACAACTCGATCAGCCGGTCGCCGAACGCCCGCAGTCCCGCAAACGCGTTCACCGCGCCGCGGGGAACGACGATCGGAACGTCGTTGCCGATCAGGGTGAGCGAGGGCAGGTGGGTGTGGTCGGCGTGCAGATGGGACAGCAGCACGGCGTCGGGCCGCACCGGGTCGGCCATCGGGTCGGGGCCGCGGCGACGCCGCAGGTGAGCCACCCGTGCCGTCAGCACCGGGTCCGTCAGGATCGTCGTGCCGGTGTCCGTGATCTCGACCGTCGCATGCCCTCGCCACCGGATGAGCACCCCTGCGTTCTCGGTCATGGCGGTCCCGTTCGCTCGTCGCGGTGACGCTGCTGCGGTGAGTTCCGCCGCGCCACTCCCTGTCAGACCTTACGATCCCCCAAAAGGGAGGTCTGCGATGCGCTCTCTGGGCTCGGCGGCCAGGACGATCACCGAATTTCTCGTGCTGTGGCTCGTCTCCGCCGTCGCACTGGTCCTGACCGACCTGATCCTGCCGGGGGTCCGGCTGCAGCCGACACCTGCGGGCGGTCCCTTCGACACCATCCCGGCAGCATTGTTCCTCGCCCTCGTGTACGGACTGCTGTCGGTCACCCTGTGGCCGTTGCTCGTGCGCGCGATGCTGTGGGTCGGTCCCGCGCTGCTGTTCCTGGGCGTGTTCGCCGGGAACTGGCTGATCATGGTGCTCGCCGTGCGGGTCGTCCCGGTCGCCACCACGGAACGGGTCGCCGACGTGCTGGTGCTGGCCCTGGTGATGTCCGTCGTCGGTTCCGGTGTCGCCGGAGCCATCGCGGCCAGGCGTGACGACACGTACCGTTTGATGCTGGTGCGCCGCAACCGGTCCCGGCTGCGACGTCGCGGGGGTGCGGACGCGGCGCCGGGGGAGCCCGGGCTGCTCTGCATCCAGATCGACGGACTCGGCCACGCGGTGCTGCAACGCGCGATCCGCGACGGCGTCACGCCGCACCTCGCCGGGCTCGTGCACCGGGGCTCCCACGTCCTGGCGTCCTGGCACACGGATTGGAGCAGTCAGACCGGTGCGAGCCAGCTCGGGATCCTGCACGGTGACAACCACAACGTGCCCGCGTTCCGGTGGTACGACAAGACCCGCGGCACCGTCGCCGTCTTCAGCAATCCCGCCGACAACGCCGCCCGCGAACTCGAGCGCGCGCACCTGCCCGGTCTTCTCACCGGGGGAGCCAGCCGCGGCAACCTGGTCACCGGCGGCGCCGACGACAACGTCCTCGTGGTCAGCCGGATGCGAGGCGCCCGGATGGGGGGCAGGGCAACCGGATACGCCGACTACTTCGTCGACCCGGCGAGCGCCGTGCGCACCGCGGTCCGGCTCGTCGCCGAGGTGCTGCGGGAAAACGTGCAGGCGTACCGGCAACGCCGCGCCGACGTCGTCCCGCGCGTCCGGCGGGGTGGGCTGTATCCGCTGGTCCGTGCGTTCACGACGGTCGTCGAGACGGACGTCGTCGTCGCCGCGGTCGTCGGCGATCTCATCGCGGGCCGCAGCCCCGTGTACGTCGACCTGGTCGGGTACGACGAGGTCGCCCACCACTCCGGTGTCGAACGCCCCGAGACGCGTAAGGTCCTGCGCACACTCGACGCCGAGATCGGGTTGATCGCCGCTGTCGCCGCCCAGGCGGGCAGGCCCTACCGCATCGTCGTGCTGTCGGATCACGGGCAGAGTCAGGGGGCCACGTTCCGCGACCGCTACGGCAAGGGCGTCGAGGACATCGTGCTCGACGCCTGCCATGCACCGGGTCGCCGCGGGGGTGCCTCCGTCACGCTCGGCAGCCGTGGGCGCGGCGCCGAGGGCCTCGGCTATGCCGAGGCCAGCCTCAGGTCGGAAGCGGCTCCCGACGTCGCCGTCACCCCGGGCGAGAATCCGGTGGTCCTCGCGTCGGGCAATCTCGGTCTGGTCAGCTTCCCGCAGCTGCCGGGCCGGGCCACCCGCGAATGGATCGACGCCCGTTACCCGGACCTGATTCCGGCGCTCGTCACACATCCCGGCATCGGGTTCGTGCTCGTGGCCCGCGACGACGGCGGCTCGGTCGTGCTCGGGCCTGGCGGCAGCATCGACGTCGCCACCGGTGCGGTCGACGGTGTCGATCCGCTCACCGATTTCGGGCCCGGCGCCCTCGACCGCGTCCGCCGCACGGACACGTTCGACAACGTCGCCGACCTGATGGTGGGCGGGCGGTACTGGCCGGACACCCGGGAGGTCGCCGCATTCGAAGACCAGGTCGGATCGCACGGCGGGCTCGGTGGACCTCAGAACACGCCGTTCCTGCTGTATCCCGCGGACCTGCCCGCGCCACCGAACCCTCTGCAGGGCGCCGAAGCGGTGCACGAGGTACTGGTCCGGTGGCGCGACCTCGAGTGAATCCCGTTCCCGGACGGGATGGGCCGTGCGCGGGTGCTACTTCAGCTCGGCCGACGACTTCCCGAGCAGACGGCGGGCCACGATCAGCTGCTGGATCTGCTGTGTGCCCTCGAAGATGTCGAGGATCTTCGAGTCGCGTGCCCACTTCTCGAGCAGCGGGCGCTCCGAGTATCCCAACGTGCCGGCGAGCTCGACGGCCTTGAGGGAGATGGCGGTTCCGGTGCGGCCGGCCTTCGCCTTCGACATCGACGCCTCGAGTGAGTTCGGCTTCTTGTTGTCCGCCATCCACGTTGCCCGCAGAGCGAGCAGGTAGGCGGCTTCCCAGTCGGCCTCGAGTTGCAGGAACTCGGCGGCGGCGGCGTGCTGGTTGTACGCGGGGGTGTCGTACGAGATCTCCACACCGGCGTCGGAGAGGATGCTGCGCAGTTCCTCGAGCGCGGCGCGGCCCAGGCCGACCGCCATGCCGGCGACGATCGGACGGGTGTTGTCGAACGTCTGCATGACGCCGGCAAAGCCCTTCTCGACGTTGACCTCCGGCGTGCCGAGCAGGTTGTCCTTCGGGATCCGGCAATCCTGCAGCAGCAGCACTGCGGTGTCCGACGCCTTGACGCCCAGCTTGTGCTCGAGGCGGGCGACGCTCAGGCCCGGGGCGTCGCGCGGGACGACGAACGACTTGATCGCGGCGCGGCCCTTGGTCTTGTCGACGGTGGCCCACACGACGATGTGGGTGGAACGCTCGCCGGCGGTGACGAAGATTTTCTCACCGTTGAGGACGTATTCGTCGCCGTCGAGGACCGCGGTGGTGGTGACGGCGGCGGAGTCGGAACCGAAACCGGGTTCGGTGATCGCCATCGACGCCCACACCTTGCCGAAACGCTCGAGCTGCTCGTCGGTGGCGACCGCCGCGATCGCCGAGTTGCCGAGACCCTGGTACGGGATCGCCAGTGTGAGACCCACGTCGCCCCAGCAGGTTTCGATGACATTCATCAGCGACGACATGTTGCCGCCGTTGACGTTCCCGATGACCTTCGGTTCGTCGCCGCGTCCGAGGGCGGCTCCCGCCGCCCCCTTTCCGGAGTCGTTGAGGCCCTCCACCATGGCGGCCATGGTGTCGAGTTCCTTGGGGTAGGCGTGCTCCGCGAGATCGTACTTGCGGGAGATCGGCCGGAAGATTTCTGCCGCAACCTGGTGCGCCTGGTTCGCGGAGGCTTTGAGCTTCTTGGGAAGTTCGAGGTTGATCATGACTTTTCCTTAGTTCGAATCCGGCCGCTCAGATCAGGACGATGCCCTCGGCGACGCCGATGGCGCGCAGATCGCGGTACCAGCGCTCCACGGGATGTTCCTTGGTGTAACCGTGGCCACCGAGCAGCTGGACGCCGTCGAGACCGATCTGCATGCCCTTCTCGGACGCCAGCTTTCGGGCGAGGGCCGATTCGCGTGCGAAGGAGAGCCCCTGCTCGGCGCGGGAGGCGCCGCGCAACGTGACCAGGCGCAGGCCGTCGAGTTCGATGCCGATGTTCGCGACCATGAACGCGACCGCCTGACGGTTGCTGATCGGCTCACCGAACGCGACCCGCTCGTTGACGTAGGGGATCACGTAGTCGAGAACGGCTTGCCCGGTGCCGACCGCGAGTGACGCCCAGCCGAGGCGGGCCAGCCGGATCGCGTCGGCGTACTCGGCCTTCCGCGCGTCGGCGTCGGCGGCGCCGAGCAGACCCGACTCGGGCACGGCGACGTCGGTGAGGTTGAGCCGGCCGAGCCCCGCGGCGCGCAGGCCCATGCTCGGGTCCGCCTCCACGACGAGTCCCTTGGTGTCGGCCTCGATGATGAAGAAGGACGGCTTGCCGTCGAGTTCGGCCGCCACGATGAACAGTTCCGACGAGGCGGCGGCGGGAACGAGGCTCTTGACGCCGTTGAGCTTGTAGCCGCTGGGGGAGCGGACCGCCTTGGTCTGCAACGCGAACGGATCGAACAGTGCGCGGGGCTCGTTGACGACGACGGCCGCATTCGGGACCTGCTCGCCCGTGAACGACGGCAGGTAGGTCTTCTGCTGGGAGTCGGTGCCCCATTGGGTGAGGGCGACGGCGACGCCGCTCGGCGCGAGGATCGGCAGTGCGAGCCCCATGTCGCCGTGGGCGAGGGCCTCGGCGACGAGGGAGTTGGTGACGGCGCCGCGCTCGCTGGCGGCCCCGTCGAGTTCCTCGGGGACGTTGATGAGGGTGATGCCGAGTTCGGCGGCGCGCTTCACGAGATCCGCCGGTGCGGAGGCGGCAGCGTCGGCGTCGTGCCCGGCGGGCCGCAGGATCTCGGCGGCGAACTCGCGCACGGTCTCGACGATCATCTGCTGCTCGTCGCTCGGCGTGAGGTCGAAGTAGCCGGCTTTGGCGGTCGGGTTGTCGGGGAGGCGTTTCGGTGTGCCGCCGCCGGACACCTTCTGGAATCCGCGGGTCGCGGCGCCGAGTGTCTTGAAGCCGGTCTTGGTGCCTTCGTAGGTCACCCGGTCGATCGTCTGGCGCAGGTTGTACTTCTCGGCCAGATCGGATCCGGTGATCTTGGTCAGCACGCGCATCGCGGCACCCATGGCGTCGCGCTTGACGGGATTCAGTCCGACGGCGGACGTGTCGCGGGGGTTCCGCTTCGCTCTGCCGTTGGGGGCAACAGTGTCTTGCTTGCTCATGATCACCAGCTGTTTCTCGGTGTTCGGGCGTGGACACCAAGTATCTTACTCAGCAGTAAGGTGAGTGTCTACTATCGAGTAAGTTCCGGTGCCCGCGAGCTCCCACCGATCGGGTTCGAGCCCGATTCTCGGGAGGTGCAGGCAGCAGGCATGCGAGAACCGCCCTCCTCGGGAGCCGAGGAGGGCGGGGGTGTATGAGGACTGCTGCCTGTAGTACTGCGTCAGCGCAGTCGGGACAGCGCCTCGTCGTGCAGAAGGGTGTTGGTGGCCAGCGCGCTACCGCCGTGCGGGCCGTCGGCGCCGGCGAGGTTGGTGAACCGGCCACCGGCCTCGCGCACCAGGACGTCGAGAGGTGCGAGATCCCACAACGACACCTCGGGCTCGGCGGCGATGTCGACGGCGCCCTCGGCGAGCAGGCAGTAGGAGAAGAAGTCACCGAATCCGCGGACCCGCCACACATCATCGGTGAGGGCGAGGAACTGCTCGCGGATACCGAGTTCCTTCCACCCGGACAGGCTCGAGAACGTGAGGCTGGCCGAACCCAGCCGGTCTACGGCCGAGACGGTGATCCGAGTGGGCTCGGAGCCGTCGAACGTCGACCAGGCGCCGTGACCCGATGCCGCCCACCAGCGGCGCGCGAGTGCCGGGGCGCTCACGACGCCGACGGTGGGAACGCCGTCCTCGAGCAGCGCGATCAGCGTGGCCCAGACGGGGACGCCCCGCACGAAGTTCTTGGTGCCGTCGATCGGGTCGACCACCCACTGCCGTCCCGAGAACTGCGCGTCGCCGCCGAACTCCTCACCGAGGACGGCGTCGGCGGGCCGCTCGGATTCCAGCGTCGCCCGGACCGCCCGTTCCACCGCGAGATCCGCGTCCGTGACCGGGGTGAGGTCGGGTTTGTCGTCCACCGACAGGTCGAGTGCCCCGAAACGGGCCTTCGTGATCGCGTCCGCCTCGTCGGCGATTCGGAGGGCAAGCTGCAGGTCGGCGTCGAGGTCGGTCACGGTCGCACAGATTACTCGTACCGCGCCGGCCCGAGGTCAGTCGATCTTCACCTCGGCGAGCTTGCCGGTGGCGACGTCGAAGACGAACCCACGCAGGGACGTGGTCGCCGCGACGAAGGGACTGGCCTGGATGCGGCGCAGCGACTGCCGGACGTCCTCGTCGAGATCGGGGAACGCCTCGGCCGACCAGGCCGGTTTGATTCCGACCTCGTCCTGGATGGACTTCTTGAAATCGTCGTCGGTGAACGTGAGCATCCCGCAGTCCGTGTGGTGGATGAGGATGATCTCGGTGGTGCCGAGCAGCCGCTGGCTGATCGCGAGCGAGCGGATCTCGTCGTCCGTCACCACCCCGCCCGCGTTGCGGATGACGTGCGCCTCACCGTCCTGGAGGCCGAGGATCCGGTAGACGTCCAGACGGGCGTCCATGCAGGCGAGGACCGCGACGTGCTTGCTCGGGGGCAGCGGGAGCGGCCCGGTGAATCCGGCGGCGTACTCCTCGTTGTTCTTCAGGTACTGGTCGGTCACGGTCATCGTCGACTCCGTCCGGGATGGCGGCACGAACAAGTGCGTACCCGTGCATGCAACAAGGTGCTTCCGGGGTCCGCAAGGCTTTCACGCCCCGTGATCGGAAGGGGTGACTTCGGCCGGAACGAAGGGGTGACAGGGCACCTGTCCGCACCCGGTAACCTTGGGAACCGTGCATCCCGACGTATCCGCAGACCTCAGCGAGCTCGACACCACCCTCCGCACCGTCGAATCGGTGCTGGACGTGGAGGAGTTGCGCCGCCGCATCGACGAGCTCGAACACCAGGCCGCCGATCCGGAGCTGTGGAACGACCAGGAGCACGCCCAGCAGGTCACCAGCCAGCTGTCGCACTCCCAGGCCGAACTGCGCCGCGTCGAGGAACTGCGCTCGCGGCTCGACGACATGCCGGTGCTCTACGAACTCGCCGAGGACGAGGGCGCGGAGGCCGTCGCGGACGCCGACGCCGAGCGGCACAGCCTGCGCGAGGACATCGCGGCGATGGAAGTCAAGACGATGCTCTCCGGTGAATACGACGAGCGTGACGCGCTGGTCAACATCCGCTCCGGCGCCGGTGGCATCGACGCCGCCGACTGGGCCGAGATGCTGATGCGCATGTACATCCGCTGGGCCGAGAAGCACGGTTACGGCGTCGAGGTCTACGACACGTCCTACGCGGAAGAGGCCGGCATCAAGAGCGCGACGTTCGCGGTCAAGGCGCCGTACAGCTACGGGACGCTCTCCGTCGAGATGGGCACACACCGGCTGGTCCGGATCAGCCCGTTCGACAACCAGGGTCGCCGCCAGACGTCGTTCGCCGAGGTCGAGGTCCTGCCCGTGGTCGAGACCACCGACCACATCGACGTCAACGAGAACGACGTCCGCGTCGACGTGTACCGCTCGTCGGGTCCCGGCGGGCAGTCCGTGAACACCACCGACTCCGCGGTCCGGTTGACGCACATCCCGACCGGCATCGTCGTGACGTGTCAGAACGAGAAGTCGCAGCTGCAGAACAAGGTGTCGGCGATGCGCGTCCTGCAGGCCAAGCTGCTCGAGGTCAAGCGCAAGGAGGAGCGCGCCGAGATGGACGCGCTCAAGGGCGACGGCGGTAGTTCCTGGGGCAACCAGATGCGGTCGTACGTGCTGCACCCGTACCAGATGGTCAAGGATCTGCGCACCGAGTACGAGGTCAACAACCCGTCGGCGGTGCTCGACGGTGACATCGACGGTTTCCTCGAATCCGGCATCCGGTGGCGGATGCGCGAGAATCAGGCGTCCTGATCTCCATGGAAGCGGCGGCGGCAGTGTTCGCTCCCACCCAGAACCTCCTCGACTGGCTCTCGTCGACGGGGCTCGCGGTGTCCCTCACCGTCCTCGGAGCCATCCTGATGGCGCGGTTCGTCAATTGGGGCGGCCGCAAGGTGACCGACCGGATCGACAGCAACTACATGCAGGGCGACGCCCTCGTGCGGTCCGAGGCGACCAAGCACCGGCACTCCGTGGCGCAGGTGATCACGTGGGTGATCATCACCATCATCTACGTCATCGCGACGATGAAGGTTCTCGACCAGCTGAGCCTGCCGATCGGCAGCCTGGTGGCCCCGGCCACCGTGCTCGGTGCGGCGCTCGGTTTCGGTGCGCAGCGCGTCGTGCAGGACATTCTCGCCGGCTTCTTCATCATCACCGAACGCCAGTACGGGTTCGGTGACACGGTGCAACTCGCGGTGACGGGGTCTTCGGAGGACGCCGAGGGTGTGATCGAGGACGTCACGCTCCGGGTCACCCGGATGCGGAACTCGGACGGTGAGGTCATCACCGTTCCCAACGGCCAGATCGTGAAGGCGATCAACCTGTCCAAGGACTGGGCGCGTGCCGTGATCGACGTTCCCGTCCCGGCCACCTCCGACATCAACCGTGTCAACGAGGTGCTCCACCAGGTCGGTGTGGAGGCCTTCGCGGATCGGGGACTGAAGAAGCTACTGCTCGACGAGCCGACGGTGATGGGAGTGGAGAGTCTGACGGTCGACGAGGTCAGTGTCCGCGTCGTGGCGCGGACCTTGCCGGGTAAACAGTTCCAGGTCGGGCGCGCACTGCGCGTGCGCATCGCCACCGCGATGAGACGGCAGGGCATCACCGTCGAACCGGACCTCCAGACGGTCCGGGCAGCGGAGGGCGAGGGATGACCGACGAACCCCGGCGCGGACTGGACCGGATTCTGAACTCCTCGTTCCTTCCCGCCAAGATCCTCGGTGGCCGGGTGCGGACGTCGACGCTGGTGCTGTGCATCCTGTGGGTGGTGCTGTACACGCTGTACACGTACCTCAACCCCGCCGAAGAGATGGTCCAGGGGCCGGTCGCCCCAGCCGTCGTCCCCACCCGGGAGGCGCCGATCCAGGAGACCACGCCGCCGACGTCGGAGTACGAGACGACGGTCGAGTCGACGAC